>FNBQ01000013.1 GCA_900102385.1 Bacteroidales bacterium KHT7
CAAGTGAATGGCTGTGAACCAGTACAGCAATGGAAGGTTGCTGCCGTGCATAACCGTGCCCGACCTGAGGGTGGTCTCATGTCCGCACTTGGCACACATCCAGCGTTTGTGGCAACGGTTCCAGTACTGTTTCTCGCAGCCACAGCGGCTGCACTTTATACCTTCTTTTTCGCGAGTTTCCTTGAGGTACTTTTCACAAGCTTCCTCGCTGTCGAAATGTTTTGCAAAATCCAACAACTTCATTTGGCTATGATTTTTTCAATTACAAAGATAATACATTTGGGGATATTGCGGATTATCATTTTAAAGAATATAGAAGATTTGCATATCCAGAGCCTCAAAACTAACATGACAGACATGATAAAACCGCTATACATATTGATGATTCTTGCAGTTATCACTTCGTGCGTTTTTACAAAAGACACAGAACGAGTTGTTACAATCGACAGCAATGAAAAGGCTGTCGGTTGCAACTTGTTTGAGCTCATTGACAGCCAAACATTTAAGATTGACAATATAATCTATTCGCTAAATAATAATCATCTCGAAATTACGGGATGCGATAAAAGATTTGAAGGAAAAGCATATTTTATTTCTGCGTTAAACTATCACGGAATAGAATACAAAACAACAGTTATAGATTCACATGCTTTTTCAAACTGCGAAACACTTACCGACATTGATATTCCCAAAAGCATAACGCACATCGACGAATTTGCATTTTATGGCTGTAAAAGCCTAAAGCAAATATACATTCCGTCAGGTGTGAAGTACATTGGCGTTTTGGCTTTCGATTCTGATTTTCTGACATCCATATCTGTCGATGAAAACAATCCAACATACGACTCGCGAGAGGATTGTAATGCGATAATCAGAACCAAAGACAATTGTCTGATAAAAGGATGCTGCAATTCAACGATTCCCAAAAGCATAAAAGGCATAGGAGTCGCCGCATTCTCTACATGCAAGGAGCTGAAAAACATAAAAATTCCGGAGAACGTTCTTTATATTGAAGAAGCGGCTTTTTTCGAATGTACAAATTTAAGGCAAGTAGAATTTTCTGAAGGTCTGAAAGAAATATCATCAAGAGCGTTTGACGGATGTTGCAACCTGCAATCCATATTTATTCCTGCCAGCGTTGAAGAACTACACGAAGATGCTTTTATGCGTTGCAACACACTAACGTCGATATCTGTAGATAAAGCCAATCCGATTTTTGACTCACGAGAAAATTGCAATGCTATAATACGAACAAAAGACAACCGTTTGGAAGTTGGAGACGGGCTAACGAAAATTCCAGAAGGCATAAAGTCGCTCGGTATGTTGGCATTTGAAAATCGAACCAATTTGAAATCGATAAACATACCAGCCAGTTTAGTCGATATTTGTGGAAACTATTTTATTGGATGCGTTGCGCTAAAGTCAATAACAGTAGACGAGAGAAATCCGTCCTACGATTCAAGAAACGACTGTAATGCAATTATTTGTAAAAAAAACAACAGTCTGATAAGCGGCTGTGCAAACACAATTATCCCAAACGATGTTGAATCTATCGCGCCATCGGCATTCGAAGGATGTAAAATACTTACACACATCGAGATTCCAGACAATGTAAAAGATATAGAATCTGATGCCTTCGCTGAATGTACAAACCTGAAAGAGTTCAGTTTTCCTCGCAAAATAAAAATCATACATTCTGTTTTTAGAAACTGCGATAGTTTGGAAACAATATTTTTACCTCGCGAAGTTACAAAAATAGATTGCGAATTTAAGTATTCGTGCAAAAATCTGAAAAGAATCGTAATTCCGAAAGGTTCACGGCAGAAGTTTGAAAAACTTATAGAAAGAAAATACCACTATCTTATTGTTGAAAAATAATGACAATCCCGAAGGAATCCCGAAACAAACCCGAAGGAAGTCACTTGCATTCAAAACAAGATTAAAGTTTCGACAAACTAACAAACAATCAGCATTGTAGGATGGCAAAACGGCAGGCAATCCTTGTCTATTCCGCACAATAATCTTTTCATTTTCGTAGGATAAGTCTTTTGTGATTCGATGGTTTTATATTATCTTTGCCACCACAAAGTAATTTATTTGTTTTCATGAAAAGAAAATTGTTTTTTATCTCAGCAGCAATGCTTACAGTTTGCACACCAGCGTTCGCACAGAACGAGGTCGTTCAGCAAGCAGAGCAGACAGAGCAAAATGTTCAGGAAACACGCGTTTCTGCCTCAGAGCAAATTCAGTCGGTGCTGAAAAACTACCAAGATACACTTTCGAGTACAATCTACAAGTTCAGAACTGGAAGTGATACCGATGCGTTCAACACTCGAATGAATCCGTACGGATACAAGATGTTTGTTCCATACACTTTCTACAAGTCGCCGGTAACTCAGCAAATGTCGCTGAATTCCGATTCTGGCAACGAGAAGCACACGCAGGTTATGGCGTTTGCCAACAAGCATCTGCTTAACACATACATGCACTTTCCCGACAACTTCGCTACAACCGAAAACGAACTGAAGGACGTAAAGGTGAACTTGGGCGAGGTAAAAAAACGCAACATAAAGGTTAGCAAACTTATCGACAGCGATGCTTCGAGCGATGTGGGCAAGGACAATGCTCTGGTAAAGAAGCCGAACTTCTGGAAATATACTGGCAACGTGTCGTTGCAGTTCACGCAGAGTTACATCTCGGGAAACTGGTATCAGGGTGGTACAAGTTCAAACTCGATGCTCTCTAACTTCAAGGCAACGGCAGTTTACGACGACCAGCAGCGAATCTCATTCGACAACGCGCTCGAACTTAAACTCGGATTCATTCAGCAGGAAGGTGACACGATTCACAAGTACAAGACAAATTCCGACCAGTTCCGTCTGACATCGAAACTCGGTTACAAGACAGCCGAAAAGAGCGACTGGTACTACACTCTCCAACTCGAGGCTTACTCTCAGTTCTGCTCGGGTTACAAGACCAACGATTTGAAACGATACTCAAGTTTCCTGTCTCCGGGAAAACTGGCGTTCTCTCTCGGTATCGACTACAAGAAGACTGGAAAGAAAGGCGAGGTTTCCGTCCTCTTGTCACCGGCTACATACAACTTTACTTGCGTAACCGACTCGCTTGTTGACGAAACAAGTTACGGTCTGAAGGAAGGCAACAAGATTCTGCACGACTTCGGTTACAAAGTTCAGGTAACATACAAGTACGTATTCTGCAAGCAGATTTCGATGGAAGGAAGATTCTACGTATTCTCTAACTACCACAAACTCGAAGGTGAGTTGGAGCACACATTCAACTTCCAAGTTGGAAAATGGCTTTCTACAAAACTGTACTTCTACCCACGATTCGACGACAATCGCACGCGCGTAGAGGGCTACAACTACTGGCAGATGAAGGAAATGCTAAGTTTCGGTCTGAACTACACGCTATAATAATATTTTCAGATAACAAAAAATCGGTCAAGTCCAATTCTGTGGATTTGACCGATTTTTGTTTGCTGCCTAATGAATTCTTCTGCAATAAAACTCGTATCTCAGATTTATCTCCTTAACGAAATTATACGTTTCGCCGCCTCGCAGATATCCGGCTTTGCAAACAGGATCCGAGAAGTATTTGCGTTGCGATTTCAGCAGAACGAAATGACCAACGTCTTCCCACAACTGAGGGTCTTTTCCGTGCTTCTTTGCCAAAGCCTGAGCATCGCGGATGTGCGTGTATCCAGCATTATATGCCGCCAGAATGAACTTGATGCGCTCCTTTCGGTTTTTCACATCCTTGAAAGTTTTGTCGAGCGTGGCGATGTAGCGAACCGCGCCCTTCACGCTATACTCAACATCATTAAGTTTGTCCGCAGGAATGCCCATTGCGCGCGCCGTTCTTGGCATTAACTGCATAATTCCGCGAGCACCAGCCCACGACACCACATCGGGATTAAACTTAGACTCCTGATAGGCGAGCGACGCCAACATTCGCCAGTCCCATTTTATATCTTCAGCATAAAGTTTGAAGTACATATCGTATTTCGAGATGTGACCGGTGGTGATATCCATAATCGGATTATACATTTGGTTTATCTGTGCAAACTCAAAGTACTTATGTATGCTAATCTGATATTCCTTAGTGTTGATGTTCGCCTTGTGCCACTTGTCGGCAGCCTCGGCAAGCAACGGAGTATCCCTTCGGGTTGCCCACGCAGCATTCTGGTTAAGGCTGATTTCCATATTCACATCGAGTTTAGTGTTGAACTGAGCATTGATGCGCGCAAGGTCGTTGTCGCAGATTGTGTAGTCTATTTTGCCTTCTGCCACCTGCTGACACAAATCCTCCACGCTCACTTCCTCGTTGTAGACGGGCTGAACATCGATGGCATTTCCGCCCAACTCCTGATTAAGGTTGTAGAGGCGCGTGAGATACTTCTCGCTCTTGGCATACACCTTCTTTCCGACCAACTGAGTCACATCTCTTATTGTGTTGCTGTCCTTGCGCTGAACCAAAACCTGATGCGTTACGTTGCGCTGTCCGCAGTAGGTGAGATAGCGACGATATTGCTTCGTAACAGGCAGATTGTAAACGATGATATCAGCCTGTTTGTCGAGCAGTTTCTGAACCATCTCATTCTCGTTGCTCGCCACAATAATTTTCAGTTTCAGATTGAGCGATTTGGCGAAACTCTTAGCCAGTTCGTACTGAAAACCCATTATTTCCTCGCGATAGTTGAAGTAACTTGCAGGACCGCTCATAGTCAGAACCCTTAACTCGCCACGCTTCTGAATGTCGGGCAGGTCGAGCGTTTTTTTCAGTTCAACCTTCTCGTTCTGAGAGCCGTCTTTGCGATAGTAATAAACCACCGTAACCACGGCGATGGCAGCCACCGCCACAGGAAGAAGCCGCTTGTCGAGAGTCTTTGCAATCGCTACGAACCTTTTCAGAAATTCGATTATGCGCCTAAAAATATTTTTCATAAACAATTAGTTTCTTTTTACGTGCATTCTGTAGAAATTATGTCGACTTCGGATTTGCTTAACATAATTAAATGTCTCACTTCCACGCATATAACCATATTTTACTGAAGCATCATTATAATACATCGGCTTGCTGAGCAGAAGAACATACTGGTCTACGTTTCCCTGCCAGACGTGCGGATTTTTGCCATGTTTCTGAGCCAGAGCCATAGCGTCTCTGATATGATGACTTCCGCCGTTGTACGAAGCCAAGACGAAATTCAGACGCTCGTTGCGGTCGTGAATATCGCTGAACGTTCTGTCGAGTTTGCGCAGGTAGCGCGTTGCCCCGGCGATGCTTGATTCAGGATTCATCAAGTCGCCTTCGGAGATGCCAACCGAAGCCGCCGTTGCCGGCATCATCTGCATCAGTCCCTGCGCTCCAGCCCACGACACAGCACTCGGGTTGAAACTGCTTTCCTGATAGGCGAGCGAGGCGAGAAGACGCCAATCCCAGTCAATCGTTCCGGCATACCGCTTGAACAGCGCATCGTACTTGCTGATGATTCCAGCCTTCATGTTAAGCATCTGAGCCGCCGGCTTGCCACGATGAACGGGGCGGAACAGCAATCCCTCGAAATATTTGCGGTGAAGCATCTTCGACTCGGGCATCGTGCCAGCCTGAGCGCACCACTCGTTTACCGACTGGCGGAGCAGAGGAGCGTTCTTGCCGACCGTCCACACCAGCGAATCGCGCTTTCCGACCGAGGAATGTGAGATTATCATGTCAGCCTCGCCGTTTTCGAGCATCTTCTTCAGTTCGGGCATCGTGTCTGCCACCTGAACGCGGATTCGTGCACCAATGCTGTTGGCATAAAGCGCAGCCATCTCGAACTGATAACCGAACTCCATTCCGCGGAAACTGAAATAATCGTAAGGACCGTAGAGCGAGGCAACAATCAACTCGCCGCTTTCCTGTATCTTGTCAAGGTCGAAATGTTCGTTCTGAACATCATCCGTAGTTTCTTTTTTATCGAAAAAGGCACTTTTCTGCTGTTCGTCTCCACTGTTTCCGGCGCATGAACAAGAAAGTGCCACAAGAATTATTATTGCAATTTTGTGATACATGATGCAAAAATATATAAATAAGCAGAAAATCAGTCTAAAACAGACTGGATTTTTCAGAATATCAAGCAATTTTGTCATTTTGTAAATTTCGGAAGAAAATGATAATGACAAAATTACGAATCGCAAGATTCGGAATTTCTTTTCTCATCTGATTGCATAAAACAATGTCTAAGATTATGATTTTTAAAAATATTTAGTCTTTTTTGTTGCAGATTTAAAAATAATCACTACTTTTGCAACCGAATTAAAACAAAGTATAAAAGAAAAATGACATTTACAGCACACCATCATTTCCATCATGGAACCAACGGGTAATCGGTGGGCTGTTTGTCGTATACATACAGAGAGATTTGAATCAAGGCTTGCCGATTTTTATTGGTGAGTCTTTTTTTATATAGTTAAATCAACCAAGTAAAACAACAAAAAACAAATATCAAAATGTTAAGAATAGCCGTACAATCAAAAGGTCGTCTTTATGAAGACACAATGGCACTACTTGCCGAAGCAGACATCAAAGTAAGTTCGTCTAAGCGCACACTTCTGGTGCAGTCGCCAAACTTCCCAATAGAGGTTCTCTTTCTGCGCGACGATGATATTCCGCAGAGTGTTGCAAGCGGCGTTGCCGACCTTGGTATAGTAGGCGAGAACGAGTTTGTTGAACGTGCCGAGGATGCCGAAATCATCCGTCGTCTGGGCTTCAGCAAGTGCCGCATCTCACTTGCAATTCCTAAGGCAATCGACTACAAGGGCGTTGAATGGTTCAACGGCAAGAAGATTGCCACATCATATCCCGGAATCCTTAACGATTTTCTGAAGAAGAACAACATAAAGGCCGAGGTTCACGTAATAACAGGTTCGGTAGAGATTGCTCCGGGCATCGGACTTGCCGACGCCATCTTCGACATCGTAAGTTCTGGCTCAACACTCGTAAGCAACAACCTTAAGGAGGTTGAAGTTGTAATGAAGAGCGAGGCTCTGCTCATCGGAAACAAGCAAATGGACGAGGACAAGAAGGCAATTCTCGAAGAACTTCTGTTCCGCATCGAGGCTGTAAAGGCTGCCGAGGACAAGAAATACGTTCTGATGAACGCTCCGACAGAGAAACTGAACGAAATCATCGCCGTTCTGCCGGGAATGAAGAGCCCAACCGTGATGCCGCTGGCTCAGGAAGGTTGGAACAGCGTTGCAACCGTGCTCGACGAGAAGTGCTTCTGGGACATCATCGGTAAACTGAAGGCACTTGGCGCACAGGGCATCTTGGTTCTTCCAATCGAAAAAATGATTCTGTAAAACACGACACAACATGAAAGTGATAAAATATCCATCGCGAAACCAATGGAACGAAATCCTTGAGCGTCCGGTGATGAACATAGACAAGCTGCGCGACACCGTTTGCAGCGTGCTTGCCGAAATTAAGTCAGACGGCGACGAAGCCGTAAAGAAATACGAACTGATGTTCGACAAGGTTCAGCTCGACAGCCTTCAGGTTTCGGAAGCCGAGATTGAAGAGGCCGAAAAACTCATCGACCCGAAACTGCGCGAGGCACTCGTTCTGGCGCACAGCAACATAAGCAAGTTTCACGAGGCTCAGATGTTCGAGCCGATAAAGGTTGAGACTCAGCCGGGCGTTGTATGCTGGCAGAAAAGCGTTGCCATCGAGAAGGTAGGACTCTACATTCCGGGCGGAACAGCGCCGCTGTTTTCAACCGTGCTGATGCTTGCAACTCCTGCCAAGATTGCCGGCTGTAAGGAAATCGTGCTCTGCACACCTCCATCAAAAGACGGAAAAGTCAATCCTGCTATCCTCTGCGCAGCCAAGGTTGCCGGAGTGAACAAGATATTCAAGATTGGCGGCGTTCAGGCAATCGGAGCAATGGCTTACGGAACTGAAAGCGTTATAAAGGTTGACAAGATTTTCGGTCCGGGAAATCAGTTCGTAATGGCTGCAAAACAACAAGTTAGTCTTAGCGATGTGGCAATAGATATGCCGGCAGGTCCGTCGGAAGTTGAGGTTTTGGCAGATGCGCAGAGCAATCCGGTCTTCATCGCGGCAGACCTTCTTTCGCAGGCTGAGCACGGAGCCGACAGTCAGGTTCTGCTCGTCTCAACAAGCGAAGAACTCATCGAAAAAGTTCAGGAGGAGGTTGAGAAGCAGCTCAATCAGCTTCCACGCAAGGAGATAGCCGAGAAAGCACTTCAGAACAGCCGTCTGGTGGTTGTAAAAGACATGGAAGAGGCTATCGAGATGACAAACGAATATGCTCCGGAACATCTTATCCTGAGCAATGCCGATTATAAAGAGGTGGCAGAGCGTATAACTCATGCCGGCTCGGTATTTATGGGACAGTACAGCTGCGAGAGTGCCGGCGACTACGCTTCGGGCACAAACCACACGCTGCCGACAAAGGGCTATGCAAAAGCCTATAGCGGCCTATGCCTCGACAGTTTCGTAAGAAAGATGACGTTCCAAGAACTCACAGCCGAGGGCATCAGAAACATTGGTGCGGCGGTTGAGATTATGGCGGCAAACGAGCAGCTCGACGCTCACAAAAATGCAATGACAGTAAGATTAAAAACTGTATAACATGAAGAATCTTAAGGATTTAATAAGACCAAACATATACGCTCTCGCACCATACAGTTGCGCGCGCAACGAGTTCAAGGGACTCAACGCAACGGCTTATCTCGATGCAAACGAGAACCCTTACAACAGCGCGGTGAACCGTTATCCAGACCCTCTTCAGCTTGAAGTGAAGGCTATGCTCGCGCCTATTAAGGGCGTGAAAGAGAGCGAGATATTCCTCGGAAACGGAAGCGACGAGGCTATCGACCTCGTTTACAGAATCTTCTGCCGCCCCGGGAAGGACAACGTGGTGGCGATAGAGCCAACATACGGAATGTACGAGGTTTGCGCCGACATCAACGATGTTGAGTATCGCAAGGTTCTGCTCGACGAGAAATTCGACATTTCTGCCGATAAAATTCTGGCAGCTACAGACGAAAATACAAAGGTTATCTGGTTCTGCACGCCGAACAATCCGACGGGCAACAGTCTTAATCAGACTGAGATTGACAGGGTGCTGAAAGCGTTCGACGGCATCGTTGTTGTAGACGAGGCTTACAGCGATTTCTCGGCAAGTCCGCTATACCGCAACCGTCTTTCCGAATTTCCGAACATCATCGTTCTGAACACATTCTCAAAGGCATGGGCAAGTGCGGCAATCCGCCTCGGAATAGCCTTTGCAAGCCCTGAAATTATCGGTTACTTTAACAATGTAAAGTATCCATACAATGTGAATATCCTTACTCAGAAACAAGCAATCGACATTCTGAAAAACCGCGAAAAGGTGGCAGAGTGGGTTAAGATTATCCTTTCTGAACGCAGCCGACTCATCGAGGAATTCGGAAAACTTAGCATCTGCAAGAAGATTTATCCGTCTGATGCGAACTTCATTCTTGCCGAGGTTGAGGATGCCAATGCAACGTACAACTATCTGATAGAGAAGGGTATAATTGTTCGCAACCGCAACAAGGTAACTCTCTGCAAGAACTGTCTTAGAATTACCGTCGGAAATCCTGAAGAGAACGACGAATTGCTGAACGCTCTGAAATAACGCGCATCATGAAACAGAAGATTTTATTTATCGACAGAGACGGAACTCTGATAAAAGAGCCTGCTGATGAGCAGATTGACTCGTTCGAGAAACTCGAGTTCGTACCCGAGATGTTCCGCAACCTAAGTTTCATAAAGTCGCACCTCGACTTTAAGTTTGTGATGGTTACAAATCAAGACGGACTCGGCACGCCGGCAAACCCTTCGGAGAAATTCTGGCCAATCCACAACTTCGTGCTACAGTCGCTCAAGGGCGAAGGCATCACATTCGATGCCGTTCACATCGACGAGCATTTTCCCGAGGATAACTCGCCAATGCGCAAGCCCGGCACCGGAATGCTAACCGAGTACATAAACAACGACGAGTACGATATTGCGGGAAGTTACGTTATTGGCGACCGCGAGACAGATGCGCAGCTGGCGCGGAATCTGGGCTGCAAGGCTCTCATTCTTGCCAATCCGGCCCTCACATCGGGCGACCCTTCGAACAGTTTTTCGGCAGCAAAGCCAAAGGCTCAGGATGCCGACGGAATAACATACGTTGAGGACTGGAACAAAATTTCAGAACTTCTCTTCGCCGGAGAGCGCATTGCCGAGGTGAAGCGAACAACCAAAGAAACCGACATCTATGTTAAACTGAACCTCGACGGAACAGGCGTTTGCGACATAAATACCGGACTCGGTTTCTTCGACCACATGCTCGAGCAGATTGGCAAGCACGGAAGCATGGATTTGACCATCAAGGTAAACGGCGACCTCTATGTTGACGAGCATCACACCATCGAGGACACCGGTTTGGCTCTGGGCGAATGTATTCTGAAAGGATTGGGCGACAAGCGCGGTATAGAACGCTACGGCTACTGCCTACCAATGGATGACTGTCTGTGCAGCGTTGCGCTCGACTTCGGAGGCCGTCCTTGGCTCATCTGGAATGCCGAATACAAGCGCGAGAAAATAGGCGAGATGCCAACCGAGATGTTCTTCCATTTCTTCAAGAGCCTTAGCGATGCGGCAAAGATGAACCTCAACATTAAGGCTGAGGGCGACAACGAGCATCACAAGATTGAAGGCACATTCAAAGCCCTTGCAAGAGCCTTGAAGATGGCCGTAAAACGCGACATCTACAAGTTCCAGTTGCCATCGAGCAAAGGAACGCTGTAAAAATACACACAAAAAGAAGGCTGTTTCCCGATAAGGCTGAGACAGCCTCCTTTTTTTCAGAATAATGTTAAAAGTCGTAAAATACTTCTGCCAAGAAATCTGTTTTTTATATCTTTGCAAAAACTACAACTTTTTTATAATGAAAAGAATACACATCATATTTTTTTACTGCTTTTTGCCACCCTATGCAATGGAAAAACCTTTGCCGTTGCTGATTCCGACTCAATCTACTTACGTCCAGAGATTCTCGCTGAATATGAAGGTGGAGTGTTAAAAATGATGAAATATATCAGCAAGAAGGTTTATGAATCCGGATGTGCACATCCATGTCCACATATCGTTGTACGGTTTGTTGTAGAGAAAGACGGAAGCATCTCGAACGCGAGAGTTCATTATAATTCCTCAGATCTGGACGATAGCGACCTTAAAACAATCATATACGAGATGCCAAAATGGAAATGCGCCGTCCACAACGGGGAGAAAGTGCGCAGCTGGAATGCCACTTCTATGTATCTTCATTATTACCTTATGGACGAAGAAATAATAATAAGGACAGAGCGAAAGGAAGACTCAATACAAAAATGTCGCTCTGCCATCAAACTACGAAAAATAAAGATTCCGAAAGGCATCACAACTATATCAAAACATGCTTTCTGGAGAAACGAAGATTTGGCCGAAATATCAATTCCAAATACAGTTACAGCCATTGACGACGGAGCATTTGAAGACTGCAAAAATCTTACAACAATCAATCTGCCAAAATCTGTAAAAAAGATAGGCACAAACGCCTTTTGCAACTGCGAAAAACTCAGTCGGATTGTCATTCCAGAGAAAGTCGAAAAAATTCCTGCTGCCATGATGTTTTCTTGCAAGAATCTTACAGATGTAACCCTTCACGACGGCATCAATACAATAGGAGACTATGCTTTCGGGCGATGCGAAAAACTCAAAAGAATCATCATTCCCAAAGGCACGCGCAGCAAATTCGAGAAACTCTTTGAAGAAAAATATCATCAGTTTCTAACAGAAGACGAGGGGAGATGAATGTTAATTTTAGGATTGTCTCACAGTCTGAAAAACAGAAGATTTAATAACACGCAAAAATGTTAAAAAAATATCGATGCTTTTTCTCTCAAAGCCTTAAAAATTCTTAAAAAAAATGTATTTTTGCATGCTGTAAGAGAGATTATTGTTATGGAGCATATAACTGATATCCAAATCCAAGAAAAAGCTGATGAAGTTTTCAAGGTATTAAAAGAAAGAGGAACAACTGAACAGGAAATCAAAAAAGTAATAAGTTCGTACAGACTTGCAGCCGAGGCTCACTATGGCCAGAAACGCAAGTCGGGCGAGCCGTACATTGTTCACCCTATAGCCGTGGCAAAAATCGTGGCTAAGGAACTCCAACTCGATACCGACACCGTGTGCGCCGCGTTTCTGCACGATGTGGTAGAAGACACGCCATACACCATCGACGAAATCAGAGACCAGTTTGGCAGCAACGTGGCCTTCCTCGTAAAGGTTGTTACAAAGCAGAAGAAGGCAAACTACGAGATGTCAAAGCAACTCGATAACTTCAAGCAGATGCTCGACTCGGTTCAGTACGACATTCGCGCCATTCTTATCAAACTTGCCGACCGAATGCACAACATGCGCACGCTTAGCAGCATGAGACCCGACAAACAGATGAAAATTGCCGGCGAAACAGATTATTTCTATGCTCCGCTTGCCAACCGTCTTGGACTTTACAGCGTAAAGACCGAACTCGAAAATCTAAGTTTCAAGTACCGATGTCCGCACGAGTACAAGAAACTCGAAACACTCATTCAGCACGACAAGACGGCATCCGAGGCGATGCTGCAAAACTTCAACTCCAAAATCTCCGACATTCTAAACAAAAACAGAGTTCCGTTCCGCATCTATACCGAATACCGAATGCCTTACAGCCTCTGGCGAAAGATGCTTAAGAGCGGAAAGGATTTCAAGCATCTGGAAAACAGACATATAACCCATATTGTCTTTCCCGACATCCTTCCAGAAACGGAGAAGAATACCTGTCTGAAAATATACTCGCTTCTGACCGATGTCTTCAAGGAAAAACCGGGCGGAATTGCCAATTACATCGACTCTCCGAAAGAAAACGGCTACCAAAGTTTTCATGTAAAACTGCTGTCAGACCATGGAACATGGGAGGAAATTCACATCAGTTCGGAGCGAATGATTCGCACATCGCAACTTGGAGCAATGGCAGACAGAACAGAAAACAACATACGCAAATGGATTGAAAAATTCAAGTCGGTGCTGAAAGATGTCGCACTCAACAGTCAGGAGGGTGGCTTCATCGAGAGCGTGGTAACATCGTTCTACAACGACGATATCATGGTTTTCAGTCCAAAGGGCAGACCAGTTGTTCTGCCGCAGCGTGCCACCGCGCTCGACTTTGCGTTCGAGATTCACAACATGATTGGCGAACATGCCCAATATGCGCGCATAAACGGTCGTGTATGCTCGGTAAAAACGGTGCTGAAACGCGGCGACTGCGTTGAGATTGGCGTAAACGAGAACTGCCATCCGCAGGACGATTGGATTAAGCATGTATTGACATACAAGGCGAAGCGTTTTCTGAGTTCGTACATCAAAAAACATGCCGTTGCCAAGACTTACGAGCGATGTACGGTCTGCAATCCGCTGCCGGGCGATGAACTTATTGGTTTTAAATGTCTGAATTCAAAACTGATAACAATTCATCGACGCAACTGTTCGAGAGCCATCAGCCTTGCCTCGAAAGACGGCGACTCGATTGTTTCGGTTGATTTTTCGGAAGACGAGAATGTGCTCTATCCCGTAAAGATAAGCATCAGAGCAGTAGACCGTTATCATCTTCTATGCGACCTTATCGACTGCATCACAAACGTACTGAAACTGTCTATCATCAGCCTCGAAACCACGACAATAGACCAGATTGTCGATTGTACAATCGTCTTTTCCGTTCACTCTTTCAACGAGTTGCAGCACGTTATCCGCAATATTTCAGAAATTGATGGCGTAGACGAGGTTCATCAGGAGAAGTGCGAGATTCGCTAATCAGATTTTTACAATGCGGTCGGCATGTTCGTTGGCAAGAGCCGACTGATGCGTTGAAAGAATTACAAGTTTATGCTCGTTGTGCGCAATCTGCTTTAGCAAAAGCATGATGTCGAGTTGGCTTTGCTCGTCGAGGAAAGCGGTCGGCTCGTCGAGAATCAGCACTTCACATTCTTGTGTTAAAGCCTTGGCTATCATTGTTTTCTGACGTTCGCCATCCGACAAATCAGAGAAGTACGAATGTTGTTTGTGCGCAAGTCCAACCTTGGCAATCATCTCCCCGACAATCTCCTTGTCGCGGTTCGACAGTCTGCCGAAATATCCCGTGTGAGGCTGTCGTCCGAACGAAACAACCTGCTCAACGGTAATATTATCAACCTGAACTTTATCAGTAAGCACAACTCCAATAAATTTGCTTATCTGTCTGAATGTCAATTTGTTTATATCTGTTTCTTTAAGAAAAACAGAGCCTTTTATCGGCTTCAGAAATCCCGAAAGCGTGCGAAGCAAAGTCGATTTTCCAGCTCCGTTTCTGCCAAGCAGACAGACAAGTTCGCCTTTCTCAAACCGAAGATTGATGTCGCTTGCAACGACCTTCTTTCCGTAGCCGATAGTCAGATTTGCGGCAGAGAGGATTCCTGCATGGTTAACATTAGTTGATGAAGGGGAAATCCTTCTGCCAAACGATAGCGAAATGCGGTTTCGGTATCCGCTGAAAATGACATACAGAATTACCGGCACTCCAATTATCGGCGTAACGGCATTAACCGGCAGCGTTGTGCCTTTGCCCGGCAGAACACATAGGAAATTGCAAAGCAGAGCAACCATACTACCGCACAAAAGTGTGAAGGGCAGAAGTGTGTTGTGATGCGACGAACGTAGGGCGATGCGAGCCAGATGCGGCACTGCAAGTCCGATGAACGATATTGGACCGCAAAAAGCCGTCGTAACCGCCGTAAGAAGTCCCGTGGCAACGAGCAGCAACTGATAGGTGAGCTTGATGTTCACGCCCAGATTGCGCGCGTAGTTATTGCCCAGAAGCAAGGCGTTGAGCGGCTTTACAAGCGCAACAGACAGAATCCACCCAACGGTAGTGAAGACAACAAAAATAGGTAACTGCTCGGTCGTGACGCTACCAAAACTACCCATTCCCCAAAGAATGTACGAATGAACGCCTTGCTCGTTGGCAAAATAATTAAGAAGCGTAATACACGAAGAGGTTAGAAAACTGATTACGATGCCGACGATGAGCAGAAGCAACTCGTTGGTAATGAACGTGGCAAGCATAAGCAGGATACCGAGCACAAGCATAGAGCCGAGCAAGGCTGCCACGATAATCACCACCCAGCCTTTGCCAACGATGGCGAGCGTTGTTCCGCCGAAGCACAAAAGCACGACTGCCACGCCAAGACTTGCTCCCGAACTGATGCCGAGAATAGAAGGGTCGGCAAGATGATTGTGGAAGGTGGTCTGCAACATAAGTCCGGCAACGGCAAGCGAGCCGCCGCATAGCAGAGCCGTAACCGCCTGTGGCATTCGCGAGTGCAGAACTATGAAGGTAAATGCCTCGTTGCCGCATTGTCCTGTAAGCAAAATGTTTACAACATCGTTGAACGGAATGTTCACCGAGCCTACAAACAGATTCAGCACAAACAGAACGGCGAGCAACAAGGCGGTAAGGACGAATTTTAACGTGGTGCTGGATAGTGGCTTATACTTCATATCGTTAAACATCTTCTTCTATAATGTTCTGTTCTTTTAAAGAACAATAAGACTGATATTTCTGTTTTGTACCTTTCGGGACATAAAACAAACAATCTTTATCAACATCATCAAAATCAAATTTAGAAAACACTTTTTCAATGTTTTCTTTCACACCAATATGGATTCTTTTTAATCCAGAGCAACCTTCAAAAGGTATTGGGATATACTTGCCCATTTTTTTTATACTTGTTGGAAGATACAATTCTTCAATACCACGACAATTACAAAAAGCCAGACTGCCTATCTCTACCACAGATTCTGGAATTCTAACAACTTTTGAGGTTCTTCCACATGGACATAGTATTAAACTTTTCATATCCTTTGTGTAAAGAATTCCATCATAGCTGGCATAGTAAGGATTTCCGCTATCAACTTCTATGTTCTTTAATGACATACATTTGTCAAAAGTTTCAAAATTTAGATTTCCTCTAACCTTTATCGGTATATAAATACTTTCAATACTACATGCAGGGACATCATCACGTCCAAAACTAGCCCCCACGCCAAAAGCGGGGCGTCCTACAAAAGTCAGATTGTCTGACAGTCTGACCTTTTTCAAACTTGTGCATCCTGTGAAAGCATAATGTCCAATGTATTCCACCGTATCGGGCATTATAACAGAAGTTATTTTATCACATTCGGCAAAAGCATAGTCGGGAATTCTCACGATACCGTCGGGTACAACAAATTCGCCTTCTGTCGTTCTTGGGACACGAGGAAGGACGGTCTTACTTCCTATCACATTTACTCTGTCGAAGTTAAAAAGATCGACATTGAATTTTTGCTTCAACTCAAGTAGAATTTCATCTATTTCTTTTGTATCTCCTTCGTTCTTCAGCCTTTCATAATTCACATTAAAAAGTCTTGTCAGTTCCTCTGGATATACCCATTCAAAATGATAGCAGTCTGGCTCATAGCTAAATACAGCTTTTCTGTAATATAACACCACAAACATTAATAGGTCAAAAAACTCCTGTAATGTTACATCATTGTCTTTGAGAATGTCAATATAATCACTTGACAGACGATTATACAAATTTTGTTCTCCCAATATTCCAATACAATTTTCAAAAGACAAACGATGTAAACGCTTTCCATCACTATCATTATAAAAATAATACTCGCCCTTGCCAAAGAAAAAATCTCTGACCTCGTTTCTTCTGATTGCCTTTATGTAATCATCTATATATCCATCCATAATTTTACTCAGAGATAGGTTTGTAATAACGTGGCGAATAGTCTTTCTCCACCAAGTCAGGGTTCGAGATGCTTACGAGATCCTTCAGCATTATGTCGGGGCGGAAAGGGGCTTCGATATAAATAAGTTCGCTTGTCGATGCGTTGTAGACCTTTCTGTCGGCAAAGGCCTTGAACTGGCTGTATTTTGCATTCTCGCCAAGCATCTGTCGGTACGAGAAAGGAGAGTCATGATAGACAACCCACACGTCGGCATCCTTCGATTTTGACAGGACTTGCTCGAACGAGAGCGGCTTAGACATCTCCTCTTGATGCTTGAACGGATACTCAAATCCAGCATCGCTAAACAACTGGCCATTAGTGCTATTGCCTCCCGGAGTGTACCAAACTCCCTGATACATCAAGCCTGCAAGAATCGTCGGTTTCGTCTTTGTCTTTGCAACCTTCTTCTTTAGAGTGAAATAGTTCTTTTCGACAACCGCAAAAAGCGAATCAGCCTTTCTTTCGCAACCGAAAAGAATACCGTAGAACCGCATCCATTCGGCTCGCGCAATGGCTGAAACCTCGGCATAATCGGCACATTCAACAATAGGTATTCCAATCTGTTCAATCTTTCCGTAACTTGTGTTGCCCTCGAAGGGCGAAACCATCAGTAAATCGGTCTTGCTGGTTATAATCTGCTCGATGTTTGGGTTCATTCCGTTGCCGAAATCCTTAATTTTGCCGTCTTTTATAAGTTCCTGCACATTTGGCAGATTCATGTACTGGGCATCGCAAACGCCGCCGATTCTGCCAAGTTCGCCAAGCATACTCAGCAGTCCGCAATGCACGCTACTGAAGATTGCAGCCCTCTCGCTCGGCTTTCTGATGACCGTACCATCAACTCCGCTAACATCCGCCGTCGAATCGTCGGGGATAATGTATGTATGCAGAACCGCACCATCTTTCCAAGGGTTTGCAAGCACGGCCTTCCGATAGTTTTCATAGCGATATACTTTTATGTATTTTGCATATTTAAAATTCAAACTATCAATAGGTTTAGTATTGTTTGTTGAAGTATTGCTTCTGCACGAGCATAGTGCAAACAAAACGTATAATGCGGTAAGCGTTTGTATTATGTGTTTCATCCTAAAAAAATATTTTTTGCAAAGATAATATTTTTTGTGCATTAAATTGTATTTTTGCGAACTCGTAAAATTGTAATGAAAACAGATTCTGACAAAAAACATATAGCAAAATCAATAAGTCTGTTCGGCGGTCTTCAGGGACTCAGCATCTTGTCCGGACTGGTACGAAACAAGGTGGTGGCAATTCTTTTAGGCCCTGCCGGAATGGGACTTATCTCGCTCTACAACAACATCGTAACCTTGCTCAACAACGTGAGCAATCTGGGCATCTCGTTTAGCGCGGTAAAGCACATTTCAGAACTTTACGAGGAAGACAATCGCGAAGCCTTGCTAAGATACATAACCGTTGTGCGCGGCTGGACAATCATCTCGTCGCTTTTCGGACTTGCGTGCGGAGTATCCTTGTCGCCGCTGTTCAGTTATCTGCTGTTCAACGACCTGTATCATAGCATCCACATCAGCCTGCTGAGTCTTGCAGTTCCGTTCGGGATTGTTTCGGCTGTAGAGATGGGTATTTTGAAGGGCGTGCGCAAGATTCGCGAGATGGCATACGCATCCGTGGCGATGGTAGTGGTGTCGCTCATCGTGGTTCTGCCAATGTACTATTTCCTTGGCATGAAGGGAGTTATGCCTTCGATTGTAGCCATGGGGTTCATAACAATGGCGGCAGCAACACATTTCTCGTTTCAGGAGTTTCCTGTTTTTGTTCCGCAGAAGATAAGAGAAACGACTGGTATTGAACGTTTTCCGTGGTACATGGGCAAGGCCGAAAATACCGTAAAAATCGAGGTTAGGGGAGTTATTGACGAAGGTAAGCCGATGATAAAACTCGGCATCGCTTTCGTGGTCGGAATGTGCGCCACATCTCTTACCGAAGTCTGCCTGCGAACAGCCCTTCTGAAGATTGCCGACATCGACACCGTAGGACTTTATAACGCTGGATATCTGATAGTTGTAAACTACGCCGGAATGGTTTTCTCGGCAATTGAGAGCGACTATTTTCCGCGTCTGTCTGCCGTAAACAAAGATGCCGACAGATTCAACAAAGTGGTTAACAATCAAGCATTTGTATCGCTTCTTATAATCTCGCCGGGCATAATAGCCTTTATGTTCCTGATGCCGTGGTGCCTGCAACTTCTGTTCAGCGAGCGTTTTCTCGTCATAACTGGTATGTTGCAACTCGCAGCCCTCAATCTCTACCTGCGTTCCGTAACGCTTCCTGTAGCATATCTGAACCTTGCCAAGGGCGAGAGCCGCGCGTATCTGATTCTCGAAATATCATACGACATTTTCTTCCTCGCATCGATGCTGGTCGGATACAGTCTGATGGGACTTACCGGAACGGGACTGGCAATAACCGTCTCCGCAATTTTCGACTTTATAATTGTGGTGGCGTGGTGCTCGCTAAAATACGGCTTCAGGCTTGAGAAGAAAGTAATCATCACGCTTATAATCAACATCTTGATTGGACTGTCGGTTTATCTCTTCGTATCGGGATTAGTCAGAATCTGACGCCTCGGGCATCTGTTTATTTCCGTTTCTCGATTATTTTATATATTTTTGCTTCTCAATTGATTAAAAATGCAAGTACAGACTTTAGAAATACCAGAAATTGTTGATGAAAGAGGAAGCCTCTGCTTTCTCGAGGGGCTGAAACATATTCCGTTCGAGGTGAAAAGGGTTTTCTGGACTACCAAAGTTCCCGAAGGCAAGGACAGAGGCGGACATGCGCATCAGACTAACGCCGAAGTAGTCTTTGCCATAAGCGGAAGCGTAAAGATAAAGACCGACGACGGGAAAGAGCAACTGGAATTCATTCTGGACAAACCAAACGTCGGACTCGTTATTCCGCCAAACGTCTGGGCAGATTTAACTGATTTCAAGGAAGATACAGTACTTGTAGTAATGGCTTCGGAAGAATATAGCAAGATTGGCTATATACATAATTATCAAGAATTTAAGCAGATGTATGGAAGAGATTAGTATTGTAAGATACAACGATGAACATTTTGACGAATGGAACAATTTTGTCGATTCGTCGAGAAACGCCACATTCTTGATAAACCGCAACTATCTCGACTATCACAAAGCCAGATTCTGCGATGCGTCTGTAATGATCTACATTTCAGGCAAACTGAAGGCTCTCGTGCCCGCTAACTTCGACAAGTCATCTGGCACAATATGGAGTCATCAAGGACTTACTTACGGCGGAATCGTTACGCACAACGACATGACTGGCGCAGAGATGCTCGACATTTTCAAGGCTCTCTGCACTTATTTCAAAGAGCTATACAATGCCACGCAATGGATATACAAGCCATATCCGCACATCTACGCAAGCTATCCAAGCGAAGAAGACTTGTACGCACTTTTTAAAGTCGGCGCACAACTTACCGTCCGTCAGATTTCATCAACAATAAGACAAGACGAGCCGCTGCCATTCAGAAGCCTCAGAAAACGAGGCGCAAAGAAGGCTCTGAACAACGGATACACAATAAAAGACGATGATTTGGAAGGACTAAAAGAATATTGGTCGGTCCTCGACGAAGTCCTTTTCAGTCGCCACGACAAGCATCCTGTTCACACTTACGATGAGATTCTGCCGCTGGCTTCACGCTTCCGCAAGAATATCATTCTGCACACCGTGGCAAATCCCGACGGGAAAATCTGCGCCGGAGTGTTGGTATTCCTCAGCAAAATGGTGGCACACGCACAATACATTGCGGGCAACGAGGAGGCAAAGCAGAACGGCGCGCTCGACTTTCTGTTTTATCATCTGATAAAGGAGGTTTACAAAGATGTTCCGTTCTTCGATTTCGGAATATCAAGCCAAGATTCCAACGCCTTTCTCAACACCGGACTCCTTTTCCAGAAAGAAGGATTCGGAGCAAGAGCCGTATGCTACGACACCTACAAAATAAATCTGTAAACAATGGCTGAAGAGATTCAATTTTTAGACTTGAAGAAAATTTCGGACTCGTTCGAGCCTGAGATGTCAGAGGCAATTCTGCGCGTGGTTAAAAGCGGATGGTATCTGCAAGGGCACAGCGTAAAGAATTTTGAACAAGAATTTGCCGACTACTGCGGAAGCCGATTCTGCATAGGAGTTGGCAACGGACTCGACGCTCTGACGTTGATTCTCACGGCTTACAAGCATCTTCTCGGCTGGAACGACGACGATGAGGTTATCGTATCAGCAAACACATATATCGCCTCGGTTTTGGCAATCACAAAAGCTGGACTGAAGCCTGTTGCATGCGAGCCTTCGTTGGATGACTATCTTATTGATGTTGGGCTAATCGAGCAACTCGTCAACAACCGGACAAGGGCAATTATGCCAGTTCATCTCTACGGCAGATGTTGCGACATGACAAGCATCGCGGAAATCGCCCATAAGCATAATCTGAAGGTTGTGGACGATTGTGCCCAAGCCCACGGAGCGGTTTTCAACAAAAAGAAGGTTGGCTGTCTTGCCGACGCGTCGGGCTTCAGTTTCTATCCCGGCAAAAACCTTGGCGCGCTGGGCGATGGCGGCGCAGTAACAACCAACGACGAACTTCTTGCCACCGCCATCCGACAGATTGCAAACTATGGCTCGGAGCGAAAATATGTAAACAAATACAAAGGCATAAACAGCCGTCTCGACGAGATTCAAGCAGCGGCTTTATCGGTCAAACTTAAACGTCTCGACAAGGATAATGCAGCACGCCGTAGGGTGGCAGAAGCCTTTACAAAGTGCATCAGCAACCCGTTCGTAACACTTCCATACATAGATGTATGTCGCGATTTTTCTGGTGATGAGCGCAACGTTTTTCACATCTATCCAATAAGATGCGAACATCGCGACGAACTTCAGAAGCATCTGAAAGCCAACGGAATAAATACGCTTATTCATTATCCAATTCCGTTCCACAAGCAGAATGCCTACAATGAATGTGCGGATTTGCATCTGCCAATAACGGAAATAATTCACAACGAGGAACTTAGTCTGCCAATGTCGCCACTTCTTACAGAAAGCGAGATTGAGCGAATTGTTGCAGCCGTAAACAGTTTCAGACCATAAAAATCAGCATGGAAATTTTAGTTTCAGTAGTCGTAATAACCTACAATCAAGAAGAATATATAGCGCGCGCACTCGACTCGATACTGATGCAGAAGTGCAGCATTCCGTTCGAAATAATAATTGGAGAGGATTGTTCAACCGACAGAACGGGGGAGATTTGCGCCCGATATGCCGAACAATATCCCGACCAAATTACTCTTTTCAGAAACTCACCAAACAAAGGTCTTCTGAACAACTATTTCGACTGCATTTTGGCTTGCAAAGGCAAGTATGTGGCAGATTGTGCCGGCGATGATTTCTGGGTAGATGAGCACAAAATTGAAAAACTTTACACGCTAATGGAGCAACATCCCGATGTTACTCTGGCACATACCGGATATGCCGTGTACAACGAGAATACGGGCGTGGCAAGCACTCCGCTGGGCTATCAATCCGAGGCTTACATCAAGGACGGAAAGTCGATGCTTCAGGACATCATCTGCCCAAAAGTGCCAATGATGATACAATCTACAATGTTCAGAATGAAGCCTCTTCTTGAAGGCTACGAAGAAGATACGGCTTTGTTCAGAAACAAAGATTTGCCTTGCGAGGATATGCCTATCTTTGCGGCTCTCGCATCAAGAGGAAAAATTGCTTACATTCCGGATACTACGCAATATTATTCGGTTGGTCACGATTCGCTCTCGAACAATATCGACGAAACAAAACAGTTCCACTTCGTGAAGCGGATGACACGGCTGACTAATTATCTTGCAGAGAAATACGACATCGAAAGCAGAGTTCTCAACGAATGTTTAAAGGTTAAGGCTTTCGCTTTGATAATGCACGTTTTCAGAACGAACAAGGCCGAACTTCTTTCCGAATACGACAACACGATACAAAGTCTTCATATACAAACAGATACAAAGACTAATATTCTGCGCCAAGCATTAAAATGCAAAATGTTGTGGTGGACTCTTCTATGCGCTCGCAAAGCGTTTGTCGGCCTTAAAAAATTGGCTTAATCCGTTGTATAACAGGCAGAATAACGCGCAAAAATCTTATGCCCCAATTTCGGTTTGTCAGAAAGTACAATATCCTCAAAGATGCAGAACAGTCTTTCTGTTTAAAAGGATATAACCCCGTCTCTTTCAGCCATATAAGCGAATCTTTCAGATAGTCGTCGTCCACACCATGGAAAATCATTCCGGCAACCCAGTCGAACGAGAGTTGACGGATTTTTCTGTCAAGAAGTCGGGCTTCGGACTTCGAATTGCGCAAACCATATAGCAAGCCTATCGTCTCTTTCAGGTCCTCCATACGTTTTTGCAAATGCTTACCGTCTGATTTTGTGGTAATTGAGCCGCTTCGTTTGTAGTAAAAGTACACAACAGAATCGGAAATGCAAATGTTTTTCGCCCTCACCACAAGTTGCGGCGTAAAAAGTTCGTCTTCGTGCAGAAAATGCTCTCTGAAACGTAGTTTTTCCCAGCAGGAATGGGAATCGAGCAACGAGCGTCTGAAAACGTAAAGGCATGCCGAAGCCCTTAGATTTGTGGTTTCGAGATATTCCTCAACGCTTTTTACAACGCGCTTCCCCACTTTCAAATCTCCGCGGCACGATGGGGCAGAGGTGTACTTCATTCCAAAGGTCAGAATATCCGCAGAATCAGCACTTTTGCACCATTCCACGATGTATTTCAACGTGCCGTCTGCAATCGTGTCGTCCGAATCAACAAACATTATGTGTTCGCCCCGAGCCGCATCTATTCCTGTGTTTCTCGCGCCTCCAAGTCCCTTGTTTTCCTGTTGGATATACCTTACCGACGGGAAATCTTCGAGAACCGCCGCCGGACTTTTAGCCGAGCCGTCGTCGATGAGCAGACATTCAACCTCATCTGTCAGGACTTTCTGATTCACAACGCTTTCCAAGCAAGCGCGAAGCAAATCTCCATCTATATTATAATAAGGTATAATTACGCTTACCAGAGTGCTCATTTCCGATTCTTTATTATGTCTGTAAAAATCATGTCGAGTTTGTTTGCCAGAACATCGTACGATGCCATCTGACGCACTTTCTGCGAGACTGCAAATCCGTCAAAATCAACGTTTTCGAAGTCCTTCTCCATAGCATCTGTCAAAGCCTGAACGTTGTCTATCGGCACAACCGTACAGCCGCCGTCGATGCGCAGACTCTGCGGAGTGGTTTCTGTTGCCACAACCGGGATTCCCGTGCTCATTGCCTCGAGAATGGAAAGCGGCTGAGCCTCAGAACGACTTGGCAGAACCAGCAGATTACTTTCGTAAAGCACCTCTCTGACCTTTTTGCGCCCCACACGACCGTAGCAATGCACATTTTCGGTCTCAAAATGTCTTATCATCTTCTGCATTTCTTCCGAATCTGTTCCGAAGCCCAGAACATCCAAACGGGTGTTTTTGTGTTTCTTACAGAACTCTTTAAACGCAGGCAGAAGAACGTCGTAGCCTTTCAGCGGAATGAAATTGGCAAGGCACACTATTCTGTACGGCCTTGCAGAAATCCGTCGGTCTTCGCGCTTGCGGAAAGCATAGAAATCGGTATCTATGGCATTCGGCATCTCCTTCCAGCGGTATGCCTTCCCAAAAATCGGAGCCAAATCATCTACCAACTCGGCTGACACGGGCAGAACGATACTCGCCTCGGCGTATGCCTTCCGTATCAACGGAATCTCCCACGAGTCGTCTCCGCCTGTCTTGGCTATCTCGGTCGTGAAATAATAACTTGGCAGATGTTCTGTTATTACATAAGGTATCCCGTAGTCGCGGCTAATGAGCATCGACGCATATCCGGCCCAATGGGCGCAATGGGCATGGATAATGTCGGGTAGGCCATATTTCTGCACATAGTCGGCAAACATCTGTCTTACCGTTTTAACCCATCTCTCAACATTCGGCTTAATCATCATCGGAATGCCTCGCGTGTACGAATAGTAAACGCTAACGCCATCCATTTCCATCCATTTTCTGCCGTAGGAATACATACAGAAATCGGTCACGCTCTTCCTGACAGAAAGCTGTACGTTGCTGATTATCCGCACGGTGTGACCGAACGAACAGAGTGCCTTTGCCTGATCGAGACAGAACTCTCCTCCATAGGGCGGAAAAAAGGATGGAATCTCAACTATATGCATCAATATTCGTTTAATATTTAAATAATGGCAAAGGTAGGCATTTTTTTTCATTTCTTGTTGTATATTACAAATTTAATGTTATCTTTGCACACGAATTTTAGAATTTTATGAACAAAAAAGATGAAAAGATTGTTATTTACTAACGGTTTGTTATTTGGAGTATCTGCTGTAACATTTGCTGGAGGCCTGTTAACGAATACAAACCAGAATGTAGCATTTCTTCGAAATCCTTCGAGAGATGCAGCGATAGCTATTGACGGTGTGGTGAGCAACCCTGCGGGTGTTGTATTTTTAAAAGACGGAATTCACTTGTCTGTAAACATACAGAACGCACATCAGACACGCGATGTAACTTCTACATTCGGACCATTTGTCTATGGCGACGGAAATACAGGCACGACAAAAAAATATAGAGGCAAGGCCGATGCACCGATTGTGCCATCGCTCCAAGCCGCATACAACAAAAACAACTGGAGTTTTCAGTTTAACTTCGCAATAACAGGCGGAGGCGGAAAATGTGAGTTCGACAAGGGGCTCGGCTCATTCGAGAGTACGGTAGCAATGCTTCCTTTGCTGTCTCGTTCGTTGCCATCAATGGCTGAGGGAATGGGACTTGGCACAATAGAAGGTATGCCGCTCATCGACAACTACAAAATGGATACTTACATGCGTGGACGCCAGTATTACTACGGTTTTACACTTGGCGCGGCACGCAAGATAAACGATAACCTGAGCGTATACGCAGGTGTCCGCGGATTGTACGGAACATCAAACTACTACGGATATGTGCGCAACATTCAGGTGAAGGTAGGCGACAACTGGCTGCCTGCATCCGAGACTTTCAAGAACTATTCGCTGGCAAGCGCACAGGCTTATGGCGTTGTAACAGAACAGGCTAAAGAGGCCATGGCTGGCAATAAACCAGAGGATGCTGCCGAATATGCAGCCAAGGCAAAGGATGCCTACACAAAGGCTGTCTTGTATCAGGCTCTCGGAACTGCAACCGAAGATGTAACCTTGAACTGCGACCAATGGGGTCTCGGATTTGCTCCGATACTGGGTGTCGACTACAAGGTCGGCAACTTCAACTTTGCAGCAAAATACGAGTTCAAGACTCGCATGAGACTGCACAACAAGTCGGCAAATAGCGCAAGCGCCGAGAACATAGCAGTTCTGGCAAAATACAAGGACGGACAGAAGGTTGAGGACGACTCGCCGGCTTTGCTCACAGTTGGAACACAATGGGAGATTATCCCGTCGCTCAGAGTATCTGCCGGATGGCATCACTTCTTCGACAAGGCCGGACACATGTACGAGCATCACGAGCAGAAACTCGGAGGAGATACAAACGAGTATCTTGCTGGTGTTGAGTACGACATAAACAAGGCTATTCAGGCAAGTTGCGGTTTCCAGAAGACTTGCTACGATTTTACCGACGACTACATGGAAGACATCAGTTTCAATGTAAGTTCTTGGACTTTTGGAGTTGGTGTTGGAATAAAGTTGAAGGAGAATATGAAGTTGAACCTTGCATACTTCCAGACAAACTACGGCGACTATACAACTGCCACAACTAACGACTTCAACAACCAGTCGGCAGTAGCAGCCGGCATCATCGCCCCGGTAGTTGCCAAACTGACAGAAAGCGAGGAAATGGGAGCAATGGCAGCACAGGCTGCAAAAACAGCCCTTGTAAACTCTGGCTCGCTTGCAGGTTCAAACAGTTTCACACGCACAAATCGCGTGCTCGGAATAGGATTTGACATCAGTTTCTAAACTGATACACACAAAAAATTGTATACATGTTCATTTTTACGTTATAATTTAACCTCTCATTTTTAGTAAAGTGTCGGCTGTGAAGTTGGCACTTTTTATTTTTTTGTACTAGCGTCTGCCAAAGCGAATCCTTTGCTAAAACGTTAATACACCCTTTCAATCATTGTACCAGCCAAAAGTAGAAGAAACGTCGTAAGGCTATGTTGAGAAACCGAAAGAAAAGATAATCTTTCGAATGGAGATAAATGATGAATTATATTTCAAAAATAATAAGACAAATGACAGTCCACCCCTCGTGGATAAGTAACCAATTTTGCTTATGAGAGATTATCACAAAATCTTGATTCATAAATCCAAGCAAGCCATGTAGCGAAAGACTAAGAGATACAGGCAAGAACAATTACCAAACCACATTCAAACAAAAAAATGTTCAAAAAAAGTACGCAACTCCTACAAACGTACGCTAACGCATAACTGCCAAAAAACCTTGCCGTATCTTTGCATCGTAACCAAGAGACAGGCGCGCGTCCCGAACGAATCCCGAAGGCTTACAAGATTCCGATGGTTACAACAAGCCAAATCGCTCCTTGACATTCTGCAACAACACCAGCAACCACACCAGAACCAAATCAGCACAACGAACAAAGTTGCGGATTCTCTAAAAAATTATACAACGTTTGTCAAAGTCTCAGAATAACTTTTATTACCTTTGCACGGAAAAAATACACAACACATGCTATATACATTATTGCCCGTAGTCTTAGCCTCGCTGTTCGTTCCCGACATCATCATATACAAAATATTCGTAAAACGCAGAACCAAAAACTCACTCGTGCGTGCACTATGGTGGATGCCAAGCATACTGCTCACCGCCGCTTTGTTCGTACTGATAAGCCGTATCGACTGGGAGGAAAGGGGACTGCTGCTGCCTTACCAGATTCTTTCAGAAACGTTCACCATTCTGTGGGTTGCCGATTTTGGACCTAAGATATGCTTCTGCCTGCTTTACGGACTTCAGCAATGGTATGCCAACTACAAGCCGTGCATCAGGAGCAGCCGCTGGTGGCATCCCTGCACCTGTGCCGCCATTCCCTCGCTCATAGGATTCTGCATGATAATAGGCGGAGTCGTCTACGGATTTCGCCATATAGTAGTAAAAGAAGTGGAGCTCAGCCTCGAAGAGATTCCTGAGAGTTTCGACGGATACCGCATTGCTCAGTTTTCCGACCTTCATCTTGGAACTTACAAGGTTTATGCCGAAGATGTTCCGGCACGACTTCGAGACAGAATAAACGAGGTAAACGCCGACTTGATTGTCTTTACCGGCGACATCGTGAACAACCGCGCAAACGAACTCGACGGCTTTGAAAACCAACTGAAAGGCATGAAGGCGAAAGACGGCATCTACGCCATTATGGGCAATCACGACTATTCAACATACATCTATTGGAAGTCGGCAGAGAAGAGAAAAGAAAACATCCGCAACTTGCAAGACCGAATGGGTGCGCAGGGCTGGAAATGGCTTCTGAATCAGCACAAGATTATAAGAAGAGGGCAAGACTCAATCGCCCTGATAGGAGTGGAGAACGATGGCAATCCGCATTTCCCGGCTCTGGCAGACCTTCCAAAGGCTACCGAAGGACTTGAAAGGCCGATGTTCAAGATTCTGCTAAGCCACGACCCTACACATTGGCGCAGAGAGGTGCTCGACAGCACCGACATTCAGTTGCAACTTTCGGGACACACCCACGGAATGCAGCTCGAACTGTTCGGTTTATCGCCTGCAAAGCTCATCTATCCCGACTGGGGCGGATGGTACAACGAAGGCAAGCGATGGCTTTACGTCAGCACGGGCGTTGGCGGAGTTGTCTATCCGTTCCGCTTCGGCGCTTGGCCCGAGATTGTGGTCATAACATTAAGGCACAAAAAGGAATAACCCTTCTTGTGCCTTAAAAAAATATATCACCTCTGATTATTGTCTTTTGTACGACTTGAACCAGCCGTCAAGACGGAGCCTCATCACTCCAAACACGGCCTCGCCGAATATTCCGCTGCTCATCTTGCTTGTGCCAAGCACGCGGTTGATGAAGATTATAGGTACTTCGACAATCTTGAAGCCATATTTGTAGGCTGTAAACTTCATCTCTATCTGGAAGGCATATCCCTTGAAGCGAATCTTGTCGAGGTTGATGGTTTCGAGCACCTTGCGGCGGTAGCATTTGAATCCGGCCGTCGTGTCGTTGATGTTCATGCCCGTAATTAGGCGGACGTACTTCGATGCGAAATAAGACATCAGCACTCTGCCCATAGGCCAGTTTACCACGTTCACGCCGCTCACATATCTAGAGCCTATGGCAACATCGTTTCCGTCTACGGCGCAGGCATTGTAGAGTCGAGGCAAGTCCTCGGGATTGTGGCTGAAATCGGCATCCATCTCGAAAATGTAGTCATAGCCTTTCTCTATGGCCCACTTGAAGCCTGTGATGTATGCTGTGCCAAGTCCAAGCTTGCCCTTTCGTTCAATCAGGAAAAGTCTGTCGGTAAATTCGTTCTGTAATTTTTTTACTATCTGTGCAGTACCGTCTGGCGACCCGTCATCGATTATAAGAATACTGAACTTCTTCTCCAGACCAAACACGGCCCGAATTATGTTTTCGGCATTTTCCTTTTCGTTGTAAGTCGGAATAATTACAATACTGTCAATCTTGTTCAAATCATCCATAATGTTCACAAAATAGGTTGCAAAAATAGACATTATTTTTCATTTTTACGAAATTTATATTGTATTTTTGCACGAGTTATGAATATTAGTGAATTAAGCGGTCGCTACCAGCAGCATGCATCGTTCAAGGCGCTGGTTGATGCCATGCAAAAACCTTCGGTAAAGAAGATTTTTGCAAGTGGCGTGTGCGCTTCGTCGGTTTCGGTTATGCTCAGTTGCCTTAAAGGAACGAAAGGCATAAAGGATAACTTCGTTTTTATTCTGTCGGATGCCGAGGAGGCTGGCTATTTCTATCACGACCTTACACAGATTCTGGGCGAGAAGGACGTTCTTTTCTTCCCTTCATCATACCGTAAAGCAATAAAATACCATCAGAAAGATGCCGGAAACGAGATTCTGCGTACCGACGTGCTAAGCCGACTGCAAGCCGGTGAGAACGGCAATCTGATGATTGTTACTTATCCCGAGGCTCTTGCCGAAAAAGTAATCTCTAAGGCTGATATGCAGCAGCAGATGTTCGTGATGAAAGTAGGAGAGAATCACCACATGACCGATATTGAGAAAAGCCTCATCAACTTCGGATTTCAGCGAACCGACTATGTTTACGAACCGGGGCAGTTTGCCGTCCGCGGAAGCATCCTCGATATTTTCTCTTTTTCTTCGGAATATCCATACCGAATAGACTTTTTTGGCGATGAGGTGGACAGCATCCGCGTGTTCGACGTTCAAAGTCAGCTTTCGAGCGAGAAACGCGATTCTGTAACCGTGGTTCCCGAACTTAACGAATGTGATGCCGAGGGAATATCGTTCTTCAAATTCGCAGGCGAAAATTCGTGGCTCGTAATGCGCGACGATGCTTTCGTAACCGACTTTGTCGACAAGATTTACGAAGAGGGATTCGTAAAACAGGCGGTTATCGAGCAGGGCGAAGACATACGCAAGGACAAACTGCTTCTGAAAGGCTCGGAACTGGCTCACGATATGCTCGGATTCCGCAAGATTGAATACGGCATCAGCATGACAAAGACGAAACTCTACGATGCCATAATCTCGTTCGATACTACCGAACAGCCAATCTTCCACAAGAATTTCGACCTTGTATATTCGTGTTTTAGCGAATATCTTGACAAAGGCTACACAATATATATTCTTGCCGACAGCCAGAAGCAGATTGAACGTCTTGGCAGCATCTTCGAGGAACTGAGTTCGCGAGGCAGAAAGATTGAGTTCACAGCCATCAACAAGACTATCCATTCGGGATTTACCGACAACACTATAAAGGCTTGCTTCTTTACCGACCATCAGCTTTTCGACCGATTCCACAAATATAATCTGCGAAGCGACAAGGCACGAAGCGGCAAAGTTGCACTTTCGCTGAAAGAGATAAACCAGTTTGAACCAGGCGACTACGTTGTTCATGTAGACCACGGAATAGGACAGTTTGCCGGCTTGGTTCGTGTCCCTAACGGCGACAAGACTCAGGAGATGATTAAACTTGTGTATGGCAATAACGACGTGGTTTTCGTCAGCATTCACTCGCTGCACAAGGTTAGCAAATACAAGAGCAAGGACGGCGAGCCACCACGCCTCAACAAACTCGGAACGGGCGCATGGGAGAAGCTGAAGGACAAGACGAAGACAAAGATTAAGGACATCGCGCGCGACCTTATAAAACTGTATTCAAAGCGCAAGGAGGAGAAGGGATTCGCCTTTAGTGCCGACACCTTCATGCAGCACGAGTTGGAGGCAAGTTTCCTATACGAAGACACGCCCGACCAACTAAAGGCTACCAACGACGTGAAGGCTGACATGGAGAAAGACACCCCGATGGACAGACTAATCTGCGGCGACGTTGGTTTCGGAAAAACCGAAGTGGCGATGCGCGCAGCCTTCAAGGCGTGCTGCGACAACAAGCAGGTTGCCGTTCTTGTGCCTACAACGGTACTCGCTTATCAGCATTTCCAGTCGTTCAAGAAGCGAATGAAGGATTTTCCTGTAACCATCGAATATCTCAGTCGGGCACGAACCGCAACCGACACAAAAGATATTATCAGGCGATTGGCAACAGGCGAAGTAAACATCGTTGTCGGAACACACAAACTGATTGGCAAAAACGTAAAATTCAAGGATTTGGGACTGCTAATCATCGACGAAGAGCAAAAATTCGGCGTAAGCACAAAGGAGAAACTCCGCCAGATAAAGACGAATGTAGACACGCTTACGATGTCGGCAACGCCAATTCCACGCACGCTTCAGTTCTCGCTCATCGGCGCAAGAGACTTGTCGGTAATCCAGACTCCGCCGCCAAACCGTTATCCTATTCAAACCGAACTTCACACCTACGGGCACGAGGTTATTGCCGATGCCATAAAGTTCGAACTAAGCCGAAACGGTCAGGTATATTTCGTAAACAACCGAATAAACGGACTCGTTGAGATTGAAAAACTGATAAACAAGTATGTGCCCGAGGCGAGAGTATGCGTGGCACACGGACAGATGCCGCCCGAAAAACTGGAGCAGATAATCTACGACTTCGTAAATTACGACTACGATGTTCTGCTGTCAACCACAATAATCGAGAGCGGAATCGACATTCCGAACGCCAACACCATAATTATAAATCAGGCACAGCACTTCGGACTTAGCGACCTTCACCAGATGCGCGGACGCGTGGGACGAAGCAACAAAAAGGCGTTCTGCTATCTTCTTGCACCGCCGCTAAGCGCACTTCCGCAAGAATCGCGCCGCCGTCTTCAGGCCATCGAGAATTTCTCGGACCTTGGCAGCGGAATACACATCGCCATGCAAGACCTCGACATTCGCGGAGCTGGCAACATGCTCGGCGCAGAACAGAGCGGATTTATTGCCGACCTTGGATACGAGACTTATCAGAAGATTCTGAAAGAGGCGGTAAAGGAACTCAAGAACGACGAGTTTGCCGACCTTTATGCCGAAGAGGCGAAAAAGGACATCAAGGCTTCGGAATACGTTACCGAATGTAACATTGAGAGCGACATAGAGATGCTGTTCCCAGAACTCTACATTCCAAGCAGCAGCGAGCGTATGCTGCTCTACCGCGAACTCGACGGACTCGATACCGACGAGCAGGTTGATGCCTACAAAAGCCGACTGGAAGACCGATTCGGGCAAGTGCCTCAGGAAGGCATGGAACTGCTGCGTATTGTTGCGCTCAAGCGCATTGGCAGACAACTCGGCATAGAGCGCATCCTGCTAAAACAAGGCAGCATGAGCCTCTACTTCGTAAACAATACAGAAAGTCCTTACTTCCAGAGCGAGGAGTTCGGAAAGATTATCAATTACATTACAGTCAATCCGCGCAGATGCCAACTTAGGGAATCGAGTGCCGGAAAGCGCAGCATCGTCATCAAAAACATCCCTACTGTCGAGAAGGCAGTTGAGGTGCTCAGACAAATTATTTCTTAGCCGCGAGGTGATATTTAGATTGCAAAAATGGTCTTTTTCAATAAAAATAAGGTTCCGAAATCAACTTTTCACATTTTTTAACTTTTTATTTCAAAATAATTTTTATATTTGTGCAGTTTAGATAAAAGGAATCAAAAACCACGATAAAAGTAACATCAAATGTGTGATAATATGAAAAGACTTTTTTTTGCAATTTTTATAAACTTTCTACTGTTAAATAGCGTGTCGGCTCAACATAAATTTACATACAGAACAGAAAAACTAACGACATGCGATTCTATCTTCCTTGTAGACCTTTCACTCGACAACGAGGCGAACAAATTCGTCTTCGACAACGTGAGGGATGCTCTGAAGATGGCAGAGAAAGTCCGTGCGAACGGATTGAAAAGGAAAATAAGGATTTTCTTCTCGCCAAACGTTTACTGGGTAGACGACAAGGACGACAACAAGATTGTAATGCCAAAAAAAACAAACAGCGGAGTAGCGAGCGGCATAGAGATAAAAGCCGGGAATATTAATATGATAGGTTTGACAGGTAATCCGGAAGACGTTGTTATTGCCGGAAACCGTGGAGAAAAATATGGCGCAGACCGAATGTACACTATGTTCGACTGGGTAGGCGATGACCTGACGATGGAGGATCTGACCTTCGGAAACTTTTGTTCCATCGACCTCGTATACAAACGTAACCCCGACCTCGACCACGAGAAGCGAACAGATAGGGTTACTGGCGCAAAGATTGCGATTGTAAGAGGCGACCGCATTCACCTGAAGAACTGCATCTTCAAGGGCGGAAAGAACACGAGTCCGTTTAACACCATAAACGGCGGAAGACATTTTCTCGAAAACTGCACAATCATCTGCGGAGAAAACTCACTCCCGGCCAATGCGGTATTCCTGAACTGTAAGTTCACGTTCAATACAAACAAACCGCTGTACAGCCCGATGCAGACTGGAGTAGTGTTCCTGAACTGCGACTTCAGCACCAACGAGTACAAGCCATTCGTTATGCGAAAGGGCGGTCCGGCAACGATGATTGACTGCCGATGGGAGGTTTCGCACCTGAGAAACGAACTTATATATTGGACTCAGACAGGACAGATTGACATGCGCGCATATCTGTCTAACAATACAGTTAACGGCGACTCGATGAAACTGTGGGTTGGACCATGGATTCCGGTCGACATAACAAACAAACCTCTGCTAAGAGCATACAAACTGGCAGACGGCACATACAACATATTCAACCTGATGCGCGGAGAGGATGATTGGAATCCAACGAAGCAGAATACAGAGGGGTTGAAGAAAATACCAACGCTATTGTCTGTAACACAACGACGTATACAGTTGGAAAACGAGGTCGACGAGGTTAACATCGGAGCAAAAGCCTATATGTTCTCAGACCTCAATAACCCAGTGCCAGCAAAATTGACATGGGATTTCGAAAAACCTTCATACAAAGAATATCTGCGTATTACGCAGGACGACCAAGGCAGATGTACCGTAAAAGGAATAAAGGAGAACGAGAACGAGAAGAATGTGACCTTCATTAAGGTAACATCGGCAAACGGACTCGAATCCTCATCACGAATCAAAATTTATCCGCGACAACTTCCTCCGCCAGAGTTTACCAAAACTCCTGAGCTGAAGAGAGTAAAAGACGAGCTGGTTCTAAACTACAAACTGAATCTGCAAAACGGATTGCGCGACGAAAGCGTGATTAAATGGTACAGATGCGTAAAAGACAAGGATGGAAATCCGGTAAAGGACAAGTGGTATCTGACAGCCACGACAAACGTGGTGGGCGAACCGCATAACAGATACAAACTTACCCGTGCCGACGAGGGCTACATCATCAAGGCATCGATTGCAACCAAGCACCAGCGATGCGAAGCCAACCCTCAGGTGTGGAGCTACACATCAGATGTTATACGCAACGCGCCAAAGCAGATTAGCTACGACGTAAACGTGAAGTATCTGCCAACTCAGGTGCAGCCCGACATCGTAGACGGCGTTTGGACTATGACCGTAAACAAGCCTGCCGACACAAAGAAGTACAAATGGCCTGTTGAACGCCAAGACTCGCTCGTATGGCTCTACGACATGGGATTCGACGGCGCGGCAAACTCATACGGACTGACATTGGCACATCGAGGCGCAAGAATGATGTTCACTCCGGAAAGCCACATCGTGTACAAGGCAATGTCCATTCAGTTTGATGTTGACCCTTGCAAGGAGATTGGTCAGGGATTCGCCGGAAACGACGGACAGTACATGGATTTGTACATAATGTACAACAACCGAACAAACAGCGGATACGCACTCCGAATATTCCGCGATAAGGATTACGACCATGCCGTAAAGATGGTGTTCCTGAAGTACACAAACGGAGAGTACGAAAAGGTTTGCGAGCCTGTTGCAGTTACAGGATTCCGCAGAGGATGCCACATAAGCGTAGAGATGAAAGGCAAAAAACTTACGGCAAGCCTTACAAACAAGGTTCAAGTTCCGTACGACACCCTCGGAATACCGGCAGAAGCATCGCTCACGGCTGTGGTTGAGCCATCTACATTCGGAGGCTTCGGACTTCAGCACACAGGCTCGATAGGTGGTTCGGGCATAGTGATAAAGGGTCTGAAACTCGACTGGAAATAGAATAGGAGAGAACGGTGCATAGTGTGCCGACAAAAATAAGAAACGTAAATATATAAAACATTTTTTTATGAATCTGACAAAAATAAAATCAATAGCCGCAACAAAGAGAATTACTCTCAAACAGGTTGCCGTTGACGCAGGAATAACTCCTACAAGGCTATCGAGAATTATTAAACTGAACACAACAAGCCCACGAGTGCTCGAAAGAATTGCAAGGGCACTCGACGTTCCGGTAACAGTCTTCCACGAGGAAGACGTTGAGGAAGAAACAAAGGAGGTTGCAGCCGTTACAAACGACCAGAATCAGGCAATCTATCAGTCAAACCTCGAACTCGAAAACAGAATTCTGAAGGAGCACCTCAGAAGAATCGAGGCAATTAACGAGCGGTTGCTGAAGATTATCGAGAACGGCGACAAGAAATAAAAAGATTCTCTCAAAAAAATAAGGCGATGAAATCAAAAAATGTTCATCGCCTTATTTATGTTTATTCTTCTCTTAATTTCGAATGTAAATTCTCGGCAAGCATACTGCGGAATTTTTCCGATGTTCCTCTCGGAATGACGATGCTTTCCAGACTTCGGCATCCTGCAAAGACCTTCAGACCGATGCTGTCGATGCTCTGCGGAAGTTTTACCGTCTTCAGGCTCATACAACCGAGGAAAACCTCGTCGCTGATGCTTGTAACGCTCTGCGGAACGGTAATGCTCGTTATGTTGATACATGCTCGGAACGCGCTCTTTCCGATTGTAGTGACACGACTTGGAATATCAAATGCCTTTACACTTGCACAATCGAAAAAGGCTTTCTCCTTAATTGTCGTAACCGTACTTGGAAGCGTAAGCGATTCGAGGCTCACGCAATTGCAGAAGGCTTCCTTCTCTATTGTCGTAACGCCTTCGGGAATAGCATATTTCAGTATCTGCTTTCCGGCTGGGAAACAGATTAGCGTCTTTTTATCGCTCGTGAACAGTATTCCGCCATCGCTTATGAAATACATATTTGATGTCTCAACTTCGATGTTCTCAAGATTCTTGCACGAAGTAAAAACGCTGTTACCGATAGTCGTAACGCTCGGCGGAATGACGACCTTACGAAGTTCGGAGTTTGAACCGAAGCCAACCTCCATCTTAAAAGCATTGTCACAGATAACCGTGGTGCGGTCTTTCACGCGATACTCGCGCAAGTCGGCAGGTGCCTTGAGCAGCCTTTTACCGTCCTTGCTATACAAAACTCCTCTTTCGTCCTTAACACCATTCTCTAAATCTTCCTTAGTAACTTCAGTAGAATTGTTGCCATCGTACAATGCGGATGTATTTGTGTTTGGAAATGTAGATGTGAAATTCTCAGCATTTGCAGTACTACAAAACACAGCAAATAGAAGCAGTAATTCGTTACCACATCGAGTGTGCTTAATTTTGTTGATCATCGCTAAATAATTTATGGTTCTTAGATTATATTGCAAATATACGAAAAAACGGAAACCAACCACAATTTAAAGTTCTCAGTTTTACGCTCTTGGAACTCAAATCGTCACTTTTTAACATTTCAATGATAAAGGCATTGAAAAATGCAAAGTCGACGATGCAATCAAAGATGTTGCACAACATAAGAAAGACGCCTCGCTTTCCTATTTTCGGATAAAAACGAGACGTCTTATTCTAATTTAACGATTATTTTTACTTATATGTATTAAATAATCGCAGATTCATCTATCAAAACTGAAGATTCCACTTTACACCACCCATAAGCCACAAGCCGGGCTGCTCTACATTTGCCAAATCGTAATACTTGTGGTTTGTCAGATTGCTTGCCTGAACGTAGACGCTACAATCCTTATGCTGCCATTGAACCTTCAGGTCGAGTACGGCATACGTTCCGAACGGAGTAAGAACACCTGTCGTCTTTTCGCCTTCATACTTCTCAAAACTGCCGTTTCGGTTCTTCAGTCTGAAATCCCATTGAGCCTCGATGTTGCCGACGATACGATGGGCGAGAGATGCCGTTAGTTTATGCTTCAGATAGTCCATGGCGTAGTTGCTGCGATAAACTCCAGCATCATCCTTTCGCTCCTGATGAATGTAGCAATATGCCGCCGAAAATCGCTTCAGAAAAGACGATTCGCCCCAAATCTCGCCAAAATTCACAGCCGATGCAAGTTCAAATCCCATATTATTAAGGTTGAAGTTGGCTGAATGATACGAATCTTCGGCATTGTACTTAACCCAATCTATCATGTCCGTGCCATGACGGTAGAATGCCTTTGCCTGCATCTGAAAGGCAGGGACGGAATAACCCGCTCCAATGGTGAAATCGGAGTTCTTTTCGGGTTTCAGACCGATATTTCCGTTGATTGTCGGACTTTTGTAATACAAATCGGTAAACGTAGGCATTCGCAGAGCCTGATTGAACGAAGCATACAGTTTCAGTCCCGAAACTGGTCGCCAAGCCACATCAACGCCCGGATAAAGGCGATAGCGATAATCGAGCGCCGTATTCATATTGGCTAAAAGTCCAGCAGAAATTGTGATTCGGTCGAGAATAACGTTGTGCTCAAGATAATAACTTATGTTCGTTCGGTTGTCGCCGTTCGTATAGAAGCCGTCGTTTCCAGGAATTCGGACGTACATTTTCTCGTCGAGCGGCTTACCCAGACTGCTGCTCAGCACGCCCTCGTTTCTGACTTCCACGCCGAAAGCAGTCTTACCCAATCGCCAGTCGGTGTACGCGCTCAAATCGGCTCCGTAGACATTTACCTGATGAAAATTCTCGTAAACCGAAGGATTCGTACGGATAAGTACATAATCGTCGTACGAACGATTCCAGTAAACCGAAGGCATGAAGTGCAACTTGCCTTTCGTCTCGGCAGAAACAGACACCATCAGACGCTTGTTTTCCTCGTACTGATTGTTGTAAGCCGCACTATAAAAGGTGTTTGCGCCATAGTGCATGTTACTGAAGCCAGCCTGCCACTTGACATCAAAATCGCGACTCTGATAACCGCCGTTCCAGAACAACTGGCCTTTTTTGAAGTCGCTATTGTCCGTTCCGCCATCGCTCCGCGAATATCCACCGCTCAATCGGTTTGTTGTGCCGCCCGAAACATAGTTGACGTGTGCACCGCCAGCCATTGTACCAAACGAACCGCCACTCAGATTAACGCCCACGTTGCTCTGCTTTTCTTGCTTTGTAACGATGTTTATCGCTCCGCAGAAAGCCGATGAGCCGTACACACGCGATGCACCGCCTTCGAGAACCTCGATGCGTTCGATATCATCAACCGAAACAGGCAAATCTACGGTAAGATGTCCCGTCTGCGGATTGCTGATGTTCACGCCATTCAGCAAGAGCGTCATCTGGTCGCTCGAACCGCCATTCACGCCAATATCGGTCTGAACTCCACATGCGCCGCGCTGACGCACGTCTACACCTGCCACAAGTTTCAGAAGGTCGTTCACACTTTGAGCAGACGAAGCCTCAATCTGCTTACGGTCAAGCACTTGAACCATTCTCACGGAACTTTTCATATCCATACGTGCTCGCGTTCCTGTTACCTGAATTTCATCGATGTTGTACTCTGCCACATTTTGTGCAGCAACAGATAGGGGAGACAATCCTATAAGAATCGCCGCCAACTTAAAATTATTTTTCATTTAGTTCTTTTGTATATTAAGTAAAAATTGATATTTAATAAAATAGGGTAGACACCTCTACACCGCATCGTGCCTGCCTTTCGTGTATTGAAAGCAGTTTTCCGATATCAACATCTCTTATTTTTTGCTTAATATACAAATGGCGTTGCGCAGCTTCGGCAACGCTGTTGCAGAGGAGAACTTCCTCTGCAAGAAGACACAGACCTGTCTGTTCTTCTTCCAAATCGAATTCGTCCATTTCATCGTCAGATTCAGACTCAATGCCAGCCACGCTCATCATGGCGGTTGCAGTCTGCGGACAAGCATAAGTCAAGGTGAGCGCGCTTAGCACACCTATATGTATCTGCCTTCCCAGACTTGCAAAGGCTGAATAGCCTTTTTTACTGAACTGATGAAAAGTGAATACTTTTGGGTTGTTAGACTCTGTTTTTTTCATTTTCCTGTTTTCCTTTTATGAAAACGCTGCAAAAATAGTATAATCTTTTTGTTTGTCAAAAAAAATTAGTATTTTTGCGTTGTATTTAGTTTCTTTCTTAAAAACAAAAGCTTTTCCCGTCAGGATAATTAAAAACAAATAAAAATAGAATGAAAAAGGTAGTTACAACCCAAAATGCTCCTGCTGCCATTGGTCCGTACAGTCAGGCTATCGAAATTAACGGAATGTTGTTTGCATCTGGCCAGATTCCATTGGATCCAAAGACAGGAACATTGGTTGAAGGTGATATCAAGGCTCAGGCACGTCAGGCTTTGACAAACGTTAAATCTTTGGTCGAATCGGCAGGCTACAGTTTGTCGAACGTAGTCAAGACCACATGCTTTCTTGCCGACATGAACGATTTTGCAGCATTCAACGAAGTCTACGCTGAATTTTTCGAGCACGAGGCTCCGGCGCGTTCTGCTGTTGCAGTTAAGTCGCTTCCGAAAAATGCGCTGTGCGAAGTCGAAGTTATTGCAGTTCTCTGAAAAAACGTACGCAATAAATATAAAGATGGTAATTCATGTTACCATCTTTTTTACTTATCCCTATTCTGATATAATCATGATTATGTTAAATGGGATTTATAGAAAATTCTTTCTCCCCGTGCCGAGGAATCGCATATTTCTTCAGAAAAGAAAATAAAACGCTGAATTTAGGAATGTCGTAACGGTTTTGTTGCTATCTTTGTATTCAGAAATAAAAATCTTAAACTATATAAAATAAAACAGAAAAGATGAAACATTTTTTTTCAGCATTAGCAATCGGCGTGTGCATGCTGGCGTTCTCACATTCGGCAAGCGCACAGAAAGATTCTGTAAGAGTTACGATTTTTGGCGACAGTTATTCGACTTTCGAGGGCTACATTCCATCAACGCACGAGCCTTGGTACGCTCCCGAAGGCAGCAAATGGCACAAGAAGAACAACGACGTCAAGCAGGTTGAGCAGACTTGGTGGTGGCAGGTTATAAACCAGATGAAGTGGAAACTCGAAATAAACAATTCGTGGAGCGGCAGCACCGTTGGATATTACGGCTACCGAAACGAGAACTACGATTATCGCTCGTTCAACACGCGCGTTCCTTATCTTGGCGAACCTGACATCATTCTGTGCTGTTGCGGAACAAACGACTCGTGGACTGGCGAACTTTGCGGCGAGTACAAATATGCAAACTGGACAGAGAGCGACATGTGGTATTTCCGTCCGGCATTTGCAAGAATGGTCAGCAACATTCGCCAGAACTACCCTACCGCAAAACTCTACATCATCATTAACAGCGAGTTGAAGCCGGAACATACTGAAACAATGCAAATTATAAGCAAGCACTACGGCGTTCCATGTCTTCTGCTTCACGACATCGACAAGCAAGGCGGTCATCCGTCACAAGCCGGAATGAAAGCCTTTGCAAAGCAGGTTATCGACTTTGTAAAGCAGAACAAATAAAACAGAAAGACTCGCAATCGCGCTGAAATTCATGCGATTGCGAGTCTTTTGTTTTTTACTAATTTGTTATCAGATAAAGAACAGACTTACGCCTATAACACTCACCACCGCTCCAATAATCTCGAGAGCCGTAATCTTCTGATTAAACAGCAGATACGCAGGTAGAAGAATGAAAACCGGCGCAAGAGCCATGATTGTCTGAGCCACTCCCGTACTTGTATATAAGGTTGCCATGAGCGAGAGACTAACTCCGATTACAGGTCCGAACATACAGGCCGAGAAAGTGAAGATCATAGCCTTGCCATTGCGCACGGCATTGTTGATGCGCGAATATCCGCTTCGCGAGAAGAAGAACAACGCTACCGTAAATCCAGCAAATCCCATAATTGCCCTTATCATGGTTGATGCAACGGGCATCATCATTCCCATTGAAACATTGTTGGCATCGAGCGACTGCTGATAAAACTGCATTCCATACTTGCTCAACACCAAGCCCACGCCCTGTCCTGTTGCAGCAGCCAATCCGTAAAGCACTCCTATCAAAGGCAGTTTCAGTTTCACCTTGTTATTTTCGTTCTTTCCGAAGATTGACATGGCAATACCGGCAATTGTAACAACCATGCCAATGATGGCCGTGTCAGACATCTTCTCGTCGAGGATAGCCCAAGCAGCAACAGCCGCAACTGGTGCAGCAACGGTCATAAGCAATTGTCCGAAGCGCGAACCTATTGATATATAACACTTAAACAGACAATAATCGCCCAAAACATAGCCAATAAAACCCGACAGACTGAGCCACAGCCATGTGTTTGCATCGGCATACGCCGGATATGGCTTCCCTACTGTAATCCAAAGGATTATAGCCAGAAAGAATAACGACATCGACATCCTTATCACATTCAGCGTAAGACTGCCGATTTTCTTCGATGCCATCTCTGCGAAAATTGCGCTTGCCGTCCACGATACTGCAACGAGTATCGATATAATTTCACCTAAATACGTCATTTTTACCTCTTTATATTTGCGTTTGTATGGTTGTTAAAATCAATCTCGAAAAAGAGGACTCTCCTATTCCCCTATCCTCTCATTTTTAGTGCGGCAAATATATCGCAATTTGATATTATAGCAAAGAGAATTTGCAGAAATCTTCATCGTGCAAGATGTTTTGCAAAGCATAATCCTCCGGCACAAAAGCACCTATTTATTTGGTGCTTAGCAATTATTGAGTTATTTTTGCACGAAATTTTATTTTAATCATGAGCAATTTAATAATCATCGCACTTGCCCTGCTTGTATTATTTATTGTCTGGAAGATTGCAAAGGCAATAATAAAGTGGGCTATAATAATCGTAATAATCGCAGTTGTGGCTTACCTGTTGCTACACGGCGGCGCGGCATAAAATCAAGAAAATAAGATAAAAACAATATATGGTAAGTATTGACGGACTAACAGTTGAATTTGGAGGCACATGCCTTTTCAAAGACGTTTCATTCCAGATTAACGAGAAAGACCGCATAGCCCTAATGGGCAAAAACGGAGCCGGAAAGAGCACGATGCTGAAAATCCTGGCTGGAGTAAGACAGCCTACGCGAGGCAAGGTCTCTGCTCCGAAAGACTGCAACATTGCGTACCTTCCGCAGCATCTTATGACCGAGGACGGACGAACCGTTTTTGAGGAAGCATCGCTGGCTTTCTCGCATCTGAAAGAGATGGAGAAAGAGATTGACGGACTCAACAACCAACTCGCCACTCGCACCGACTACGAGAGCGATGATTATATGCAGTTGATAGAGAAAGTTGCAGCGTTGAGCGAGAAATTCTACGCCATCGACATGACTCACTTTGAGGAAGACGTTGAGAAGACACTCATCGGTCTCGGATTCGAGCGCAAAGATTTCAACCGACAGACAAGCGAGTTCAGCGGCGGATGGCGAATGCGCATCGAACTGGCAAAACTTCTGCTTCAGAACCCCGACGTGCTTCTGCTCGACGAGCCTACAAACCACCTCGACATCGAGAGTATCGGATGGCTCGAAGACTTCATTATGCAGAGCGGAAAAGCCGTTGTAGTAATCAGTCACGACCGCAAGTTCGTCGATAACATAACAACCCGCACCATCGAAATTATGTGCCAGCGCATCTACGACTACAAGGTCAACTACTCGCAATATCTTGAGTTGAGAAAAGAACGCCGCGCACAGCAGCAAAAGCAGTACGAGGAGCAGCAGAAGATGATTGCCGAGACGAAAGACTATATCGAGCGTTTCAAGGGCACATACTCAAAGACAAATCAGGTTCAGAGCCGCGTAAGAATGCTCGAGAAACTCGAACTTGTTGAGGTTGACGAGGAGGATACATCGGCACTTAATCTGAAGTTCACACCTTCGCCACGAAGCGGCACTTATCCTGTGCAGATGGAAGGTGTTGGCAAGAGTTTCGACGACAAGGTTATCTTCCAGAATTGCAACCTGACCGTTGAACGAGGCAACAAGATTGCCTTTGTAGGACGTAACGGCGAAGGAAAATCGACCTTGGTAAAGTGCATCATGGGACAGCTGAAGCACGACGGCGTTATCACCATCGGCCACAACGTGAAAATCGGTTATTTTGCGCAGAATCAGGCCTCACTTCTGAACGAGGAACTCACTATATTCCAGACAATTGACGATATTGCAAAGGGTGATATCCGAACCAAAATTCGCGACCTCCTCGGTGCATTCATGTTTGGCGGAGAAATCAGCGAGAAGAAGGTGAAGGTGCTTTCGGGAGGCGAGCGCACCCGACTGGCAATCCTCAAACTTCTGCTCGAGCCTGTTAATCTGCTTATCCTCGACGAGCCTACGAACCACCTCGACCTGAAGACGAAAGACATTCTGAAACAGGCACTTATCCACTACGACGGAACGCTTATTGTGGTAAGCCACGACCGCGATTTCCTCGACGGACTTGTTACAAAGGTGTACGAATTTGGTAATCAGAAGGTTCGTGAACATCTGTGCGGAATCTACGAATTCCTCGAGACAAAGAAGATGGAAAATCTTCAGGAACTTGAGCGTAAGAAAGCATAAAAATGCTGAAAATCTGAAACATAACGCATACTATCACTAAAATCAAAATCACGATGTCTGCCATCTCCCCCACGGGATTTCGGCAGACATTTTTCTTTTATTACAGGCTATGCATTTTGATTTTTTATTATTTTTGCACAAAACAAAATCAGAAAAAATCATGAAGAAAATACTATTAGGACTTTCGTTTCTCGCATTCCAGACGACGGTTTGTCGGGCACAGATAAAGAATCTCTTTCCAAAGAAGAACAAAATATATTTAAGCGATAAAGCCGCAGCCGAATACGAAAAGATTCAGAAATTAAGGCGAGCAGTTCATAAAACAAAAAGGTGATAATATGACCGATGCCGATTGGGAATACCTTGCCGAACTCGGATTCGATGAGTATGGCGGAGATTATTGGCAAACCATTGGAGATGGATGCTCATGGTACTGCGGCGATGGCGGTCCAATCAAGATTAAGGCATCGAGCCGACTAAAAAGTCAAGGAAAGAATAGTTATAACGAAGAGAATCTTCACGACTTTTCATACAAAACGCCTTGGGTCGAGGGCGCAGATGGCTACGGCGAGGGCGAATGGGTTGAATATACTTTCATAGCTAATAGTCCGCGAATTACTGAAATTCGCATAGCTAACGGCTATGTGAAGAGTCAGACGGCTTGGCAGAACAACTCGCGCGTGAAGAAACTGAAGGTCTATGTAAACAACAAGCCGTATGCATTTCTTAATCTCGAAGACAGCCGCAGCGAACAGACTTTCAATATCGCTCCACTAACCGACAAAAAGAAGCAATGGACAATGAAATTTGAAATTGTCGAGGTTTACAAAGGCGAAAAATACGACGATACCGCGCTGTCCGAAATCTACTTCGACGGCTTGGACGTGCATTGCTTCTTGGCAGGCACAAAAATTCTGATGTCCGACAACTCAACAAAAAATATCGAGGAGATAAAACGAGGTGATAAGATTCTGACATTTAACAAATTAACAAACAAGAAAGAAGTCGCAACAGTTGAAGAAACAGTCTCTGTTAAACATAATAATCTTGTAACATACACTTTCGAGGGCGGCAAGACGATTACCGCCACCGACGACCATCCGTTTATGACAAAACGCGGCTGGGCTTCCATGAATCCTTCGAAATCATTGAATTACAAAGGTTTTGAGCAGATTTGTCGGATAAAAGCGGGCGACAAATTCGTAACAAATTCGGGCATGCTCACACTTGTCTCAACTTCGGTTTCTCCAGAATCGCATACAACATACACGATTACAAAACTTTCTGACGGCAAACTCATTTTATGCCAACGACTTGCTTGTTGGAGTCGAAGAAATGAAATAGAACAAGATGGAAGCAAAGTCCGATTTGTAAACCACTATCCTACTGACATTTACCCCATTTTACAGAATCCAACGCTTTCACGAGTCCGTTGTAGTCGAGCGATTCCATGCGAACCTTGCCGGGGGCAAAACTGCACGAATTAACCTTCTTGTCCCACGAAACGGAACAGAAGTTCGAAGGACGCTGGCATTTTAGCAAGCACGACGGACTTTGGAACGGTTTTCCGCCAGCCACGGAAGCCAGTTGTCGCGGCGTTGGAGTATTTGCAAATCGCTGAGGCACAAGAATTATCTGGTCGCTATTCAACGTCTGGCTGAGGCGTGAATATACATCTTTTGCCACCTCGATTTTGTCTGCTCCGACAAGCAGATTCAATCCCGGTTTAATGCCTATTTCCGATATTTTCAGCAAACGCCGCTCCACCCTCGCAACCTCGGCCTTGTTGTCGGGTTGATGAATTGTAAGATGGATTTTGTCTGGCTTGTGCAGACAGAGTTGCTCCCAAACATCTGCCTTTTCGAGCGGCAGACCGTTTGACGTTACCGACAGATAACATCGCGTAAACAACGCATCAATTACTTCGAAAACGCCCTCATATTCAAATGGTTCGCCTCCGCCAAGAGATACCGCTTTTATGCCGTGACTGACGCAATCCGAGGCAAAGCGAATCACCTCGTCGGGCAACCATACGGTATTTCCCTCGCGCGTGCTATGGTTGTAGCAGAACGAACATTGTTTCGAACAAAAGTTCGACAAATCAATAGATAGCAGTTCAATCATCATTCTCCTTTCAGTTTTTTCATTTCCTCGACTGTGATGATGTGCGGAATCTTCTTGCCACGATATGGTAGCAGAGCCAGAGCCTCGATTTCAGCCCTGCGAGATTCCATTTCAGAACGCTTGAATACGGGATATTCGACTCCGCAAATCGTCATTCTGCCGTTGCTGATGCCGTATTTCTTCGACATCACCTCTTCCGACAGTTCGTCGAGAATCAGAACGCGAGGCTTGAAACAGTCAATCTTGTCTTCGAGATAACGATAGCTCTTCAGATAATATTCTTCGAGTTGCTTTCGGGATACATCACTATATAATTTACCAGCATTTAACTCCACCTTATTTTTGGGAATCTTCTGCAAGAAGGATAACCAAATTGAACTCAACGTAATTACATCATCCTTACACTCTTCTTCATAATCAACTCTTTCCAACGGACTTATAACTTGCATTACCGTCGGACAACTTGAAAATTGTAAAGAAAAGCATCTAAAACAACCAGCCCATTTTACACACTCTTCACATTGATAAGTCTCTCTTTCCGAACAATGTTGTAGAAAAACTGGTGCATTCAAATCCGTCAGAACGTACGCTTCCGAACCATCCGTTAATTTTGCAAGAATATATTCTGCTTCATCAAAAATGACAGTTTCTGTACTATAAAAATTACATGGAACCCACTCTGCTATCTGAAAATTCTTCTTCTCGCTGAATTTTATCGGTAGTATAGGGATTCTTCGACGTAAAGAATCAGAAAACTGACTTAATTTGACTGGATTTGATGGAACATTCAGCCTTTCTGGTAAATCATCAGTCCAATATGGCTGACCGTAAACGAAATACGGAAGATTGTCAAAGTCCTTTTCAAACACGACCTTACCATCTTCCCAGTCATCATTGATATAAAACTCTCGCCACTCATAAAACTTAACAATCAACTTATCGTCGAACATCCTTTGTATGGCAGAATCATTTAACCTATAACTTCCGTCCTTAATAACACTTGCATCAATATAATACAAGCCTCTTCGTTTTGACAAGCAATGCACAGTTTCAAAATTCTCTTTTTCAGCCAGTTCCATGAAATCTTTTTCCTTTGCCGTATCTATTAAGACCATACAATTTGACAAATCCGCATCATTGAAGTCAACAGTTTTACAATTTCCTAATATTTCGTCTATCTGTTCATCTGTTAAAGAAACTTCTTCTCCAACATTCATATCATCACCAAAAACTATGCTTTCAATGCCAAGTTCCTTCTTTGCAATCCAAGGCACAGGACCATTTTCGTTGTAATCGATGATTGCCACGTTGCCGTCTTCGTCGGCAGCATACCAAGCCGTCGACATCGAATGAGTTGCAGGATATTCCTTGTCTGTTATCATTGTCTGAGAATAAAATGATAAGCAAATATAATTATTTTTTCGCGTTTTAATTCTTCTTTCAGAGCCTTCTACGTCGCGATTTGCAAAATCATTCTCCTTTCAGCTTTTTCATTTCCTCGACTGTGATGATGTGCGGAATCTTCTTGCCACGATACGGCAGCAGAGCCAGAGCCTCGATTTCAGCCCTGCGAGATTCGATTTCAGAACGCTTGAATACGGGATATTCTACTCCGCAAATCGTCATTCTGCCGTTGCTGATGCCGTATTTCTTCGACATCACCTCTTCAGACAGTTCGTCGAGAATCAGAACACGAGGCTTAAAACAGTCTATCTTGTCTTCGAGATAGCGATAGCTCTTCAGATAATATTCTTCGAGTTGCTTTCGGGATACCTTGCGTTCAACATCCTCTGGGAAGAATGTTCCTTCTTCCATCTTTCTATACGGAACTTTCGGCAAAAACGGAAGCCATATTGAATGTAGGGCAATCTCGCCGATGTCCTCGCGAATTGCATTGTCGATATTTCCCAAAGGACTTATTATCTGCGCAACCGTAGGGTTGCCCATTCGTTGAAATGATGCGCCCGTGTAGCAAAAGCCACGGCACTCGTCGCACTTAAAAATCTCTTTCTCAGGACAATAGTTTATAAAATTCTTGGCATCAAGATTTGTCAGAACATACGCTTTCGAACCGTCGGTCAGACTTGTGAGCGCATACTCGCAGCCGTCAATCTCTTCGATTTCGGCATCAGCAAAATTGCACAGAGTCCATTCTGCAATCTGAAATTTATCCTTCTCGCTGAACTTTATCGGCAGAACCGGGGTGACTCTCCGCAAAGATTCGGGAAGCTGGCTCAGTTTGACTGGATTCTTCGGAATATTCAGTCTTTCGGAAAGCACATTAGAATCGAAATGCTGAGAAAAGACAAAATAAGGAAGATTGTCGAAATGCTTTTCGAAAGTCTCTTTGTCATCATCCCAAACACTTTCTACAAACATATCCTTCAGACTATAGACCCAGACGATAATATTGCGGTTGAGCATCTCCTGCAAGGCGTTTGGAGCATCTTTCGATAGATGCAGCCTGACTAACAGTTTGTGCACAAAATCCTTGTCTTGCAGACAACCAAGCGCATCAATCATATACAAGCCTCTTTCTTTCGACAAGCACTTTTCTATTTTAAAGCCCTCGTTTTTTGAAAGTTCGAGGAACTCGCTCTCCTTTGCCGTATCTATCTGTACAATACAGTTATAACTCCAGTCTTTTTCGGCTTCCGGACTGTGTCGATTCTCCATCAACTCGTCAATCTGGTCGTCGGTCAAGGAGACTGAAGGTCTTGTCGGCTCTTCGTCGCACGAACCCAAAACGATACTGTCTATAACCGTTTCTTCTGTACCGCAAGGCACAGGACCGTTTTCGTTGTAATTTACTGTCGCCACATTACCATCCTCATCAGCAACGTACCATGCTGTATCCATTGAGTGAGTTGCCGGATATTCCTTGTCTATTGTCATAGTTTTAATTTGATAATTTATCAGACAAACATAATCAAAAAATCTTAAATTTAGGTTATTGTAGAAAAGTTTTTTTCAAACAAAAAAGTGCCGCATCGTCTGTTTGCGACCGATGCAACACTTTTGTTTCGAAAATACACGGAAATTTTGTTAATTCCGCGACCAATCTATGGTGTATGTTTGCGTTGGTTGTTTGTTGTTCTTGTTTATCGTTGAATGCGACCGTTGGCCGAACCGCCTCGCAAGTTCTCAACCTCTTCTTCGGAGATAAGGTTGAAATCGCCCGGAATGGTATTCTTCAGAGCCGAAGCTGCAAGCGCAAACTCCAAGCAATGCTGTGCATCGTCTGGATATCTGTACTGGGCATGAAGATATGCCGCAATGAATGCATCACCCACGCCCATCGGGTCAATCACCGGCTCGATGTCGTAGATGCGAGTTGTGTACAGCTTTCCTTCCTGATAAATCAGGCCTGTGAGCAGATGATGGTTCGTTGTAATCTGGTTACGGAGAGCCAGAACGAACACCTTGCATCGCGGATAAGCCTTCTGCACCTTCTCGCCCCAAGCCTTGTAAGCCTCTGCGTCAATCTCCTCGTCGGCACTCTGCGCCTTGAAACCGACTGGCTTAACACCTGTTGCAATCTCAAATTCCTGCTCTGTACCGAACATTATGTCGCTGTAGCCGAGAATTGGATGCAATATCTCTTCGGCTTTCTTTCCGTATTTCCAGAGATTTTTGCGGAAGTTAATATCGCACGAGATGGTAATGCCTCGCGACGAAGCCTCGCGAACCGCCTCGAATGTTGCATCGGCAGCACTCAAAGACATGGCGCAGGCAATTCCGCTCCAATGGAACATCTTGGCGTTGGCAAGAGCCTTGTTCCAGTCAATCATGCCAGTTGTAAGCGTTGTGAACGACGAGTCGTTGCGGTCGTACACAACCGACGAGTTGCGCATTGCCGCAGCCTGCTCAAGATAGTAGATGCCCAAGCGGTCGCCACCATACACAATATTGTCTGTCTTTACATTGTACTTTTGAAGTTCCATGCAGCAAGCCTTTGCCACTCCGTTTTTAGGCAGACGGGTTACAAACTGCACGTCGTTGCCGAAGATTGCCAAAGAAACGGCTGCATTTGCCTCCGAGCCACCGAAAATACTATCGTAAGACACGCCTTGAGGGAATCTTAAACATCCCGGTTTGGACAGACGCTGTAGAATCTCTCCAAAAGTAACAATCTGATTTTTCACGTTTGTATGCATTTTTGTTTTATGTCAGCAAAAATACAACTTATTTTTGAAATATCAAATAGTGTGCGTACACAAAATATCAAAATATTTAAAATATCGCATCTTCTGCAATATTTTAATTATTCGTCGGGAGTGATTTCCGACCTTATTTTTTCGATTTCTGTTCGTCTTGATTTTCTTCTACTTCTCCAGAGAAATCGTAGCCCTCACCCTTGCCTATTGCCTGTTCATACAAGAGTTCCTCCTCGGTCTTTGGCGAAGCCTCGCGCTGATGACCAGACAAGACAAGAATTGCCGCGATGCTGCAAATAGCAACAATAAGCAGGATTGCCAGAACCCTAAGATTCAGCACTCTGCGCTTGGCGGCGTTGCCTGTCTGACGGTTAATCGGTTGTTCGGAAAACGAACGCTCTGCCTTGTCGTAGTTCTCCGCCTCGTTGGCAGAAACATCGGCAGCAAGCGCATCAGAAGCAACCTGCTGGGCATTTCCCGATACATTCGGCAACTTAGCCGATAAAGCATCTACCGCCGCCTGAATAAGTTCGGACAAGAATCTTGTTATGATTATGATGAAATATCCCACGAGCGGACACATTATCACGCCCTTCGTTCCGTAGTCGATAAAGCGGAACAAGAATAAATCGACATCAAAAATTGAAAGGAAGACGTTTACCACGCAGCCCAGAACGCAGAACAACATTCCGTATGCCTCGCCGCATGTACGCAGCAGATGGGCAAAAATTGGAGTGGTAACGAAGTATGAATTACCCTTTGTTATGGTGCTCAGTTCTCTTGAACGATACCACCAGATGCTTCCCGACACCCAGCAGATAGGAACTGCCAGAAATATGAGCATTAAAGCCAAAGCAAGCAGTTTACCCTCGGTGTGCGATGACAAGAAACCGCTGTCGTATGCCTTGAGAAGCAAGTAGAGCGGAAAAATCATCGTGATAAAAGCAATCAGTCTATATATAATTGAAATAGGGTCTTTAAAGAAACTGCCATTGTCTATATATCGGGCCCAACCCGAGACGGTTGAGTCTACCCTTCTATCGAGTTTTTCAAAGAATAATCCACCTGACATTTTCATAAATTACTGAATATTGGCTTTATACGCTTTTCTAAAATTGTGTTAATTACTGCAAAAGTAATATAATTTTCTTAAAATGCAATAAATCGATACTCATTTATGCAAATTCGCTTAACTCAAGCCAACGCATACTCTTTTCGTCTAACTCATCGTTAAGCACAGGCAGACGCTTCGATTTCTCGGTCAGTTCGTCGACAGAAAGCGTTCCGCTGCAAAGCATCTCCTCGAGCATTTTCTTCTCGGCCTCGAGTGCCTCGATGTCCTTTTCGAGTTGTTCGAGTTCCTTCTTTTCTTTGAACGAGAGTTTTCGCTTGCTTTCTACTCTAACTTTCTGAGTCTTAGTTTCTTTTTGCTGTTCGGCTTTCTGTTTTTCGTTCTCAAAATGTTCCTTGGCATCCTTCCACTCGCGGTACTGCGAATAGTTGCCCGGGAAGTCGCGGATGTCGCCCTGACCGTTGAACACGAGCAGATGGTCTACCACCTTATCCATGAAATATCGGTCGTGGCTCACGACGATGAGGCAGCCTCCGAAACTCTTCAGATATTCTTCGAGAATCTGAAGGGTTACGATGTCCAAGTCGTTGGTTGGCTCGTCGAGCACCAGAAAGTTTGGGTTCTGCATCAGAACCGTGCAGAGATAGAGTCTGCGCTTCTCGCCGCCGCTTAGCTTGTAGACGTAGTTGTGCTGTTTTTCGGGCGGAAAGAGGAAGTGATTCAGGAGTTGACTCGCCGTAAGTTTCTTGCCATTGCCCAAGTCTATTACCTCGGCAATCTCGCGCACGGCATCGATAACCTTCATCTGCTCGTCGAACTTCATTCCCTCCTGCGAGTAATAGCCGAACTTAACGGTCTCGCCAATGTCGAGCGTACCGCTGTCAACGGTCTGCAAGCCGAGCAGTATCTTTATGAAGGTTGATTTTCCCGTTCCGTTCTCGCCTACGATGCCCATCTTCTCGTAGCGCGAAAAGATGTAGCTGAAGTTATCGAGTATCTTCTTATCGCCGAACGATTTACACAGATTGTCAGCCTCAAAAATCTTGTTGCCAATGTACGAACTTTTTTGATTCAGTTCGACCTTTTTGTCGTAGGTTCTTTGCTTTGCAACCTTTTCGAGCTCGTAGAAAGCCTCTTCGCGATAGCGTGCCTTGTGTCCTCGGGCACACGGCATCCGCCGCATCCAGTCGAGTTCGGTTCGGTAAAGATTGTTGGCGCGTGCTATCTCGGCGTTATGAGCATCGATTCGCTCCTGACGCTTTTCGAGATAGTAACTGTAATTTCCTTTGTACGAATATATTACATTATCGTCGAGCTCGTAAATCGTGTCGCACACACGGTCGAGGAAATATCGGTCGTGCGTAACCATCAGAAGGCTCTGCTTGGCACGGTTCAGATAGTCTTCGAGCCACTCAATCATGTCGAGGTCGAGGTGGTTGGTAGGCTCATCGAGAATGAGCAGATCGGGACGGTTTATCAGCACGTTGGCAAGAGCCACACGCTTAACCTGTCCGCCCGAGAGTTGCGAGATTGGCTGGTCGAAGTCGCGAATCTTCAGCTGTGACAGAATAGCCTTGGCGCGACGCTCGTAGTCCCACGCATCGTGCTGCTCCATCTGCGATATGAGCGCGTCGAGTCCCGGATTTCCGGGTGTCTCAATACATTTCTCGTATTCCCTTACGAGTTCGGCAACAGCATTACCGTTCTGGAAACAAGCCTCTATCACGGTCAGCCCTTCGGGATAAGTAGGAGTTTGTTCGAGATATCCAACCGTGAGGTCGTTCCTATATATAATAGAGCCGCTGTTCTTTCCCTCCTTGCCCACAAGAACGCTCAGAAGAGTGGATTTTCCGGTTCCGTTCTTGGCTATCAGACCAACACGCTGTCCCTCGGCAAGACCGAAGGTCAGATTCTCGAACAATACCTGATCGCCGAACGACTTTGTCAGGTTCTCAACTTGTAAATATGGGTTTACTGCTGCCATAAATAGATGCTTTTTGTTAAAAGTTGTGCGAAGATAACCAAAAAAAGCAAAGAAAAAGTAGGTTGTTTGGATTTTTTTTATACTTTTGCATCGTTTATTGGTTAAGGGAAACTTTCTACGCCCTAAACTTTACAATAAATATTTCCATTTAAATAATTTGATTTTAATCATAAATACTTAACGCGTAGGGGCTGATTTCAGCACCACGGTTTATTGACTTATGTATATAATATCGGAACTTGAAAAGAAAGATCTTACAGAGTTGCAGACGATAGCAAAAGAACTCGGTCTGAAAGGGATTTCTAAAATTAAAAAAGAAGACCTCATCTACAAGATAATTGATGAGCAAGCGGTAGCAACTGCATCGCAGAAGGCTGAAAAAGCCCCTGCAAAGAAGAAGGCAGCCGCAAAGACAACTAAGAAGGCTACAACCGCAAAGGCTAAGAAAGCCGACGAAGAACCAGCACAGTCTAACGAAGAAACTTCTGATTCTGTGGAAAAACAGGAAGAAAAGCCTACAGTAAAAAAATCAGCCCCAAAGAAATCGGCAAAGCAGGTTGAGGAGGCAGTAGCAGCAATGATTGCCGCTACCGAGAGCGTTGTTTCGGCAACTCCAGAGGCTGCCGAGGCTGACATCGTTGAGCAGCCTGCCAAAGCACAGGACGAGCAGGCAGCCTTCACGGGCGTTCCTGAGGCTGAGTTCGGCACATCGGACAAGGCATCGGACAGCGAACTCGACGAGCCTATCGACGTTAATGCCCCAGAGGCGGCTAAGCCATCAGAAGAGTACGTCGTTCCGGAGTCTGAGTTCAACCCAGACCACAAGCCTAAGAAACTGCTTGGCGACGATGGCGTTACATTCAGAATCATCAGTCTTGCGCCGGTGAATCCCTATGGTGAGCCAGAAGAAAGTTACTCGCAGTACAGCGAACCTGCAAGACCAGCCAACGAGCCGGTTGACTTCTCTCGCTTCGAGAATCTTGTTGAGAACAACGCACAGCCGGAATATCAGGCTGAGACTCCATATCAGCCGGTTGCTGCGGCTCAGGAATTTGTGCCATACGACTTTGGCGACATCATCAAGGGCACAGGCGTACTCGAGGTTGTGCCAGACGGCTACGGATTCCTGCGCTCATCAGACTACAACTACCTGCCTTCGCCAGACGACATCTATATGAGCGTGTCGCAGATTAAGAGTCAGGGCTTGAAGACCGGCGACGTTGTTGAAGGAACAATCCGCCCACCAAAGGACGGCGAGAAGTTCTTCGCTATGGTCAAGGTTGAGTCTATCAACGGTCAGGAGCCGGAGAAGATTCGCGACCGCGTAGCATTCGAGCATCTTACACCTTTGTTCCCAGAAGAGAAGTTCCGCCTCTGCGGTGGTAGAACAGAGAATATCTCAACACGAATTGTCGACCTCTTCGCCCCTATCGGTAAGGGACAGCGTGCGCTGCTCGTGGCTCAGCCAAAGACAGGTAAGACAATCCTTATGAAGGACATCGCCAACGCCATCGCCGAAAATCATCCTGAGGCATACCTTATGATGCTGCTCATCGACGAGCGTCCTGAGGAGGTTACCGACATGGCGCGCACAGTAAACGCCGAGGTTATCGCTTCAACCTTCGACGAGAGCGCAGAGCACCATGTTAAGATTGCCAACATCGTTCTGGAGAAGGCAAAGAGAATGGTTGAGAGCGGTCACGACGTGGTTATCTTCCTCGACTCTATCACACGATTGGCACGCGCATACAATACCGTTTCGCCTTCATCAGGAAAGGTTCTTTCTGGTGGTGTTGAGGCTAACTCGCTTCAGAAGCCAAAACGATTCTTCGGAGCGGCTCGTAATATCGAGAACGGCGGTTCGCTCACCATCATCGCAACGGCTCTTACTGATACAGGCTCTAAGATGGACGACGTAATCTTCGAGGAGTTCAAGGGTACGGGTAACATGGAACTTCAACTAGACCGCAACCTTGCAAACAAGCGTATCTTCCCAGCCGTGAACATTATGGCATCAAGCACACGACGCGACGACCTGCTGCATGACAGGACAACGCTCGACAGAATGTGGATTCTGCGCAAGTTCATAAGCGACCGCAACCCGGTTGAGGCTATGAGTTTCGTAAGAGACCGCCTCGACAGATCGCGAAGCATCGAGGAATTCCTTGCAAGCATGAACTCATAAAAAATATTAAAAAGGCTTTTTCTTTGTGAGAAAGCCTTTTTTTATCTTTATATTTTGGCTGAAAAAATAAATTTACTACCTTTGTGTTAACTCTCAAATCCAACGGATGATATTATAATTAAAACTTAGATAAGATGGATTTTAAATTAAATGATGTTATGATCAAGGGACTAAAAATATCCTTTGTTATCATTGTTACGTTGATTTTATGGTTGCTACCATCTGAATCTTTCGGCATTGAAGGACTCACAATTATCCAGCAGCGCATGATCTCTATTTTCGTTTTTGCCGCCCTTATGTGGATACTCGAAGGAGTGTCGGCATGGGTTACGTCGGTGCTCATCATTGTGGTCATGCTTTTTACCGTGAGCGACAGCGCCATTGTGCAACTTATCGACCCTTCGTTTTTCCCTGCCGACCAGCTTGTAGAGAATGCGAAGACAGGTGCGATGCAGCCCGTCGGACTAATCAGTTACAAGTCTATCATCGCCTGCTTTGCCGACCCAACGGTAATGCTCTTCATGGGCGGATTCGTTCTAGCTCTCGTAGCCTCAAAGAGCGGCGTGGACGTATCGCTTGCGCGAATAATGCTGAAGCCTTTCGGTACAAATTCCAAGACTGTGCTGCTGGGTTTCATTCTTGTTACGGCAATCTTCTCTATGTTCGTATCGAATACGGCAACGGCGGCCATGATGCTCACCTTCCTCGCCCCGGTTCTAAAGAACATGCCTGAGTCTGAACGCGGACGCATCGGTCTGGCACTTGCCATCCCTATCGGCTGCAACGTGGGCGGAATTGCCACCCCAATCGGAACGCCTCCAAACGGCATCGCCATCGGCGGACTGAAGGAGATTGGCGTGGACATAGGCTTTGCCGAGTGGATGATGGTTATGTTTCCGCTGATGCTCGTAATCCTTCTTATCTCATGGTTCATATTGCTGAACGTGTACAAATTCAGCTCAGACAAGATTGAGTTCAAGATTGAAGGCGGCGCAAAGAAGGGCTGGGAAACAACAGCCATCTACATCATTATGGCAATGACCATCGCCTTGTGGATGCTCGAAAAGATTGTGTGCATTAACTCATACGTTGTTGCCCTCTTCCCTGTCGGCGCGTTCTGCGCCCTCGGCATCGTCACTTCGCAGGATTTGAAGCAGATTGACTGGGCTGTTCTGTGGATGGTTGCCGGCGGTTTCGCCCTCGGCGTTGGAATGAAGGACTCAGGCTTGGCAAAGGCTCTGGTTGAGTCTATTCCGTTCAACACATGGAACGTGATGCTCGTCCTTGTGGGCAGCGGTATCATCTGTTGGTTCCTCTCAACATTTATCAGCAACTCAGCTTCGGCAGCTCTCATGGTTCCAATCCTGTCGGCTGTTGCCAAGGGCATGACCGAACAACTTGCGCCTTACGGCGGCGTTACTACGCTTATCATCGGACTGGCTCTGTCGGCATCTTTCGCTATGGCTCTGCCAATTTCAACGCCTCCGAATGCCATCGCATACTCAACAGGACTTGTCAAGACTTCGCAGATGGCAAAGATTGGCGTCCTTATCGGCGTAATCTCGCTGGTTCTTGGATATACGATGCTGATTTTCATCGGAAAGACAGGAGTACTCGGATAGACAAGGATCTCTCACGGATACGAAATATCAAGGGAGAAGAAGCCACGGCGGCTTCTTCTCCTTTTTTTTATGAAGAAGAATGACGCTTTTGTTACGCTAAAATATTATCTTCGCAAACGGAAATACAGCTCGGGTGGTGTTTTTTTGCTCTTTATTTGTTGAAATCTCCTTTCTTTTGTGAATAATGAGTCATTTTTATTGAATAACTCAAAATTTTCTGTTAATAATTTGACTTTTGGGTGTTTTGTGGCTATATTTGCCAAAAAGATGGATTGTTGGTCTTTACCGCTTTCTGTCTGCGCCACCACCTATTACCTTCGGTTTGAGGTGGCGCTTTTTTTTATTCCTCAATCGCTATATAAGGTTGTGTTGTGATTTGCTTTCAAATTAGTATCTTTGCAAACGAAAACTAATAAACCAAAACACATGCCAAGAGCACGAAACAAAGAAGACTTGCTGAAATTTGCAAGCGAGAACTATTCAAATCTGATGAATTTGATTAACAAGATGTCTGACAGCCAGATGAAGACTCCGTTCGATTTTTCTGACGACGAGAAGAAGAAAGAGGCTCATTGGAGCCGCGACAAGAACGTGCGCGACGTACTCGTTCATCTTTACGAGTGGCACGTGCTGCTGCTTAGTTTCGTAAAGAAGAACACGGATAGCAAAAGCGCAATCACGTTCCCTTTTCTGCCAGCCCAATATTCGTGGAAGACGTACGGCGAAATGAATGTTGAAATATGGAAACGACACCAGAATACCAGTCTCGACAATGCCATGAGTCTGCTTGCCGACACGCATCAGAAAGTAATCGCATTGGCTGAGACATTCTCTAACGAAGAACTCTTCACGAAGAAATATTTTCCGTGGACAGGAACAACCGATTTAGGCTCGTACTTCGTAAGCTCAACATCGAGCCACTACGACTGGGCAATAAAAAAGATTAAGCAGCATTGCAAAAAAGTATCGTAAGATGGCAGAACAGACAGGTAAAGAGCATTACAAGGACTTTATGTGTATTGCCGTCATAGCCGAGAACGATGAAGAAACTGCGGATTCGTCAAGGGCAACGATGCCATCTTTCATTACATCATTATTGACTTAACAACAGACAGAATATGAGTACAATATCATGCAGCAGCCTCGATGAGGTTCGCTCAAACATCGACCGCATAGACGACGGCATAATCAGACTGATTGCCGAGCGAGGCACGTTCGTGTCGCAGGCTTCGAGGTTCAAGAAGAACGAGGAGGGCGTGAGGGACAACTCGCGCGTAGAGAAGGTTATTCATAAGGTTCGCGCCAAGGCAGAAGCATACGGCGCAAATCCCGATATGGTGGAAAAAATCTATCGCGAGATGATTGCAGGGTTCATCAAGATGGAGATGAAAGAGTTCCTGACAACCAACGACTTATCTAATCCCGAAATTCTGCTGAAGAACCTCGGAAAAGTCCACACCACTCCGCTTGGAGCCGACCGCATCTGCCGTAATCTGAAACTCGCCGGCATCGACGCCGTTGATTTCTGCAAACAGAAAATCGCATCAGGAGAATGTAAGATTTCACGAGACGGCAAAAACTGGTATTGCGAAACCGATAGCATCGTAATAACCGTAAATGCAAACAGTTACACAATTATAACGGCTCACAGAAAATGACAATCCGCCCACACTTCAACGAAATAAAATCGTTCGAGGATTTTTCAAAATTCTACTGGTACAGAGAGGAGTTGCAGCAGATTTGCAAGCAACTCGGCATATCGTCATCCGGAACGAAAGCCGAACTCAACCGAAATATAGAAGAGTATTTCAAGGGCAATATCGTTCGTCGCAGAAAGATTAAGAAAAGTCCAAAAGCAACTGCTACGGTTCTTACTTTAGATACAAAACTGCTTGAATGTGACTTCCGTTTCAGTCAGAAATTCAGGGACTTCTTTGCACAGCAGACTGGCACGAAGAACTTTAAGTTCAACGCCGACATGGTGGCGACCGCCAAAAAGGTGAAGGAGGACAACGATGCGGAGTTCACTCTCCGCGATATGCTCGGTATCTACCACGGCACAAAAACGTACGCTAAATACGACAACTCGTCGTGCCAATGGAACAAGTTCCTGAAGGATTTCTGCGCCGACGAGAAGAGCGCGCAGTTCGCCAACAAACTGAAGGCAGCCTCCGTTCTGTGGAAAGAGGTTCGCACCTCGACACGAGAGAAGATTTATTGCAGCAGTCTGCTGGACGAATTTGCCGACTTGATTGATGAATTTCGGGCAAGGTGATAAAAGATGAGGATTAACAAAAAGCAAACACGAATCTGACAGTTGCCGACTCGTGCTTGCTTTTTTATACCATCAAAGTTCTTTCAGAATCTCCAAGAAGTTTTCTTTGGTGTATCTATATCTTAAAATATTTTATAACTATTGCTTTGAGCTGGTCATTAGTTAGATTTGCCAAACCAGTCTCTTTTATTAAAGAAAATTCATCCTTGTTCTTACTAACGACAAACTTACGTTCTTTTCCGTCAATATTTGCGTACAGATGATAATTGCCCTTATATGTTTCCTCAATACGCATATTCTCTACTACATGACCGTTTATTTCGGCTGTTGAAAACTGAGATTTATCATCCCATTCGCCCCACGATTTCAGATTATCGAAAAGAGTTTTCTCAACCCTACCTATCCACTCATCAGCCACACCATGCTTTACGGCAACAGGTCGAAACCGCTTCAAAGAATTTACAACACAACGAATTGTTTCGTCTGGTCTGCGTATACCATTGTCACGAGCAAATTCTACCACATCACTACGGCTGATATCACTAAGTTTTGCACGGACAAACATACAATGCTCTTCGTTTGGCAGGAAACCTCCCCTATCGAAAATATATGTAACATCATAGGCTGGAGACAACCTCCACGAGCCATTCTCGTCCATGATGAAAGAAAAATTCTTGTTATGGTCATCTGTATTGTTCGACAGAATATTAAACACCATTCTGCGGAATACCTCCTGACAGTCGGAGTCAGGCAAATGCAATTTACGACATACAGCAACAAGTTGTTCGTAGCTGTCGGCATCAGGACAGATTGCAGCAAGAGTCTGTGTGTGAACCTTTCTCTCCCCATCGCGATCAAATCTTTTGGTAATGAAATGCTTGCTATCTCCTACCGAAAACAATTCGGACGGCATCATAGTGATGCCAGCAAGCGTAGCCAGTTCATAATATGCCATCTCAAGTTCGGCGGAACTGTAATCAGAATTACCAAACTTTAAGATATAGTAGTCGAACCCTCCCAATCCCGGAATCTGACCGCTACGAATCTCGCCAGTATTTTTGTTTATGGCAAGAATTGCCTTTGGCTGACGACCACCAGCTGAAGTTCCAACAGTTAGCAACGATTGCATGGTGATAGATTCTTCAGGCAAAATACGTGCATTCTCTCGTTCTGCAAAGATACGTTCTGCCAAATCTGCCAGCGATTTCATATTTATCTTCTCAGCCCTACGCTCATGGCTGGTCTCGGGCATAAACTCTAAAGCTCCCATTCCTCGTTTACCGATAAATGACAGTTTATCAAGTGGAGTGATTTCGGAACCTGCAAGGTGATTTTGCTGACGCCAAAGTTCGAAGAGTTGATTTCCCCATGCATCAGGCAGAGAATCAGCAAGAAAGGAAGGAAGTCTCTGATAAATCTTAGCATCCTCACCCCAAACTGGAGCAAGTGCCCTTACTCCACTTACAGGCGCAACAAGAGGAGACACGTTCAGTCCCTTCTTGACAAACTCTGGATTGTAGGTGAAGTACGATAGTCTGCGACGTTCGTCCCAAGCCAACCTCCCGATTTCTTCACCCCATAGAATTACTTTTAATGACTTTATCATTCTTGTTGGTTATTTCGAGTGACGAATACGTTGCGCCTTCTTCTCATCCTTACGCATGAGGTAAGGCGACTCTGGCAGCTCTGGCAGCAGCTCGTCCAAGGCATTTATCTGACCGACAACTTTCAGCAAAAGAATAAACGTTGACAAAGACACATTGCCAGCAGAGCCGTTTTCAAACTTATGAATTGTTGTCAAACCAATGCCCGACAAATCAGCAACCTCCTTCTGTGTGAGGTTACAACGCATACGGTACTCTTTGAAACGAGAGCCAAGCAAACGAACAAGTTCGGGCGTAGAATACTCATACAGATCTTCCATATATCTTTAACTATCATTAAAGTGATATTTATATACTAATATCCACACTTACTATCAACATACTGATATTTATGATGGCAAAAATAAGACATTTACTTGAACTAACAAAGATTTTTACGAAGTAAATACAATGTCGCAGCAAATATTCTGATATTCAACCATTTCAAATCAACAAGCATACGCAAGTTCATAGCAGCCTTTTAGACGAGTTTGCTCTGAAGTTGAGGCTTTCAGAATAATGCGATAATAAATTTAGAAAAAAGAGCACGAGTCCGACAGTTTTTGCCGACTCGTGCTTGCTTTTTTATACCATCAAAGTTCTTTCAGAATCTCCAAGAAGTTTTCTTTGGTGTATGCACCATCAACTTCGCGCTTTTTGTAGACTAAACAATATCTGAAATTATTGCCAGCCTTGCTTGCCCATAGGTTGCCGAGTTTTATCTTCTTTTCGGCATCAAGATGGTCGCCTTTCGTTTCGAGCAAAACGATTTTTCCTTTCTTCGTCTTAATTATGAAATCGGGATAATGATTTATGAAACCATTTATGCAGAAGCCTTTGCCTCGTTCGAGGTTGCGAGTCCAAAACTCAACATTTTCGAGATTAGCAACATCGTTGATTACTTCGCGTTCAAAACCGTCTATATCGCCCTCTTTTTCGTAGAGCGACTTTGGCAATCCGCTGATTGTTTTCGTTGGCAGTATCTCGGCTGGCAATTGGTACGATTCTTCAGCGAAAATAAGATCTTTATCAACCATCTTATAAAACTGCTGTTCCTTGAAATCATTGCTCAACTGACGTATTTTCTCCCTTATCTTGTCGGCGTATGTATACTCATGATTTATGAGGTCTGAAAACTGCTCGTCGGAGAAACGTTCAACAACATGGCTTATATAGATATCAATCTCCTTGTCGTTAATAGGATACATTTTTCCAATGATATTTTTCAGACGATAAGTACAGTTTTTTACGCGGTCTTTTTTGCGGCTTGGGTCGAGAATATAGTTTGCAATCCTTTCATGAACCTCGCCATCTACCTTCAGATATGTAGGTGTATGACTGTTGCTTGTCTCGTCCAAATCTATGCGATACATCGATGTCTCTGCCGAATCGAAATCAATATTAGAATCTTCGTTGCCGAGTTTGAAATCTACCAACAGCGACTCAGCCTCAAACAGAGCCTTTTGGTGTATCTCTATGAACAATTCGTTGGTCAGCTCCTGCGATTTGTCATCGCTCATAAACTGCGGTAATTTCAGCGAACGAGCCGACTCGCTGAACACTTCCTTCATTTGGTATGCTTTCACTTGATTTTGCAATACGGTTGGAACATTAATCTTGTTATCATTCGCGCTTTGCTTCTCTTCTTTTTCGGCTTCCACTTTTACCTTGTCTAAGATATTGTCAACATCATTCTTAGGCAATTCTGAATCGACTTGAGGCACAGACGTTTCTACTTCGGACTGAGAAGAAAACGTTATTTTCCCGGCATCCAAGTCGTCGTTTACGCAATTATCATTGGCTGGTTGTAGCTCAGAAGGAGAATCGAATAAGCTGCCAAAACTTTCGCTTGTCTGCGCAGGCTTTTCTTCTTTTGGCTTTTCAGACTCTGCCACCCTATAATCGTCATCGCTAAAACCAGCTCGGTTCAGACCTTTTACAATGTTGTCGAGCGTGTCGAGAAACTTGGGCGATGAGGTCAGAACGTAACTCATATTCAGCATAGCATTATTATTCTTGCGCACCCACGGCATACGCAGAACGCGACCGAGAATCTGCTCCACATCAACCGCCGACGAGCGGTCGGCAAGCGATGCAAGTATGTATGCAAACGGACAGTCCCAACCCTCTTTTAGAGCGTTGACGGTAATTATGTAGCGCACTTTGCAGTCGGGCGAAAGCAAATCTTCGTCTTTTATCTCGTTCAGATCGGCTGTTTTTATGCATATCTGCTCTTCGGGAATCTTCAGGTCGAGAAGCGTCTTTTTTATCTTCTCATAGGTGATATTCTCCTCGCCAGTACGCGGTTGTGCCTGAAACAAAACGATAGGACGAATGTATTTACCGCCTTCTTTTTCAGCCTTTTTCGCCTCAGTCTCAAGGCGGCGTTGCAGCTCGAGTGCCGATGAAATTACATCGTTGCGGCTTTGGTGATTGTAGACAATCACGGGCAATTTCACCATGCACTCCTTTTTCAACTCGTAAGCATCGGTAAAACTGATTATGTTACTATTCTTGCGTGGCGTGGCTGTGAGGTCGAGAACAAACGAAGGATTGAGTTTTTGTAGCATCTCCACGCTGAGGTCGCTCTCGGCATTATGACTCTCGTCTACAACCACAACCGGATTCAACGCTTGCAACACGCGCATAAGTTGAAGGTCGGGGTCGCCATTCTCGTCTTTACCCACGATAGGCTCGAACGACTGCAAATTTCCGTTCTCCTGATACACCTTGAGGTATTCCTTCTTACGAGAACGAAGACTGTCGAAACTCATAACCAAAATGCACAAATTCTCCTTCGCCACCGAAAGCGAGAAGCCTGCGCCCATCAACGCCTGCTCTTTGCCAAACACCTCTACACGATTCTGAAAATCGCTATTTATGCGCTGACGATATGGATGCTCCGAATTGCGGAGGTTGCGCAACGTCTGCTCCAAAATGGTTATCGATGGCACAAGCCACACCACCGTGCGAAAGCGGCTGTCGTCGAACTCATGGAATATTGTGCCCAATGCCGCCGATGCTATAAATGTCTTTCCGCCGCCAGTTGGCACTTTTATGCAGACGTGTGGCGCATTTTTTACGTTATACTTGTATGGTTCAACGGCATTGTTAGGAAAAGGAGTTAATGGTGTGCGCGGATGATTCTGCCAAAAGGCAGCGAACGCATCGGCAGCATTTTTCTTCTCCTGCACATAGTGCATATAGCGTTGTAAATCAGATAATATTTGTTGTTGATATGGTTTAAGTTCCATAATGAGATTATATTTTTTTGATATCGCGAGGTATCTTCTTGAATTTTATTTTATTGAGCTGCATAAACTCGTCATTTAGCAGACAGTTGTCGGCATAAATAACGTACATATCAGCTTTTACGGTTATTGTGTTCAAGAAAGCCTTGTCGAGCGTAGTTACTTTGTCAGGCTCGTAGTAGAAATAGTATGCCGTATCGTTATTAGTGCCAAGCTGATAGTCTTTCGTGACGAGACTATCATCGGTTTGGCGGATGTATGGCTTTCGGGTTTCGGAATACCAAATGTACTCGCACAATCTATCCGTGCCGACGTTTTCGTTAAGATAGCCGTCTTCTTTGAAGATAGGTTCGCCAAGTTCATAGAATGTGAATGAGCCACCCGTACCTTCTTTAGCGTTCTTACCCTCACCATAGCCTTTTATCACACGGCGTACACGCTCGGCTGTTATGCTTTCGGCATAATCTTGCATCTCTACAAGGATGAATTTGCGGTTTCCACCGTCTTGCTTGTTTAGGTTCAAAACGGCATGGGCTGTTGTGCCTGAGCCTGCAAAAGAATCAAGAATGATGGAATCTTTGGTTTCCTTCAAACAAAGAATAAAGTATTCTATTAATTCTATTGGCTTGGCATATTCAAATACCTTTGTCTGAAAAATATCCTTCATCAAGGCAGAAGCATCGGCATTCATTACATTTGTAATCAAGTTTTTAAAAGGGATTGATTTATCTATTTTCTTTCCCTCGTTATCAACATTTAAATAAATTTTATACTTTACTGACCAGCCATTATTACTTTTGGGATTTTTCACAATGCTAATATATCCATTGTCTATTCCCCATTGCACTTTTTCTTTACTCCATTTCCATGTCCAACCATCATTTACAAATGTTTTACGTCCATTTGGATATATTGGATTTCCATCTGGAGAAAATATTTCGTAATTTAAAGAATCACTATAACGAATACTTCCTCTATCCAAAGAATCATAATAGAAAGGACCACGTTCATTTACATATTCATCACTATAGCGATATCGTTTTATATCAAATGCCTCGTAATTCTTTGTAAAAATTTTATTCAAATGTAAATTATTACCACAGTAACACAATATATATTCAGTTATGGTAGCAATACCTTTAGGGTCTGCTGCACCTGTTTTTTTCTGCCAAATAAATTGTGCAACAAAATTATTTTTTCCGAAAATCTCATCGCAAATAAGTTTGAGGTTTGCCTGTTCGTTATCGTCAATAGAAATAAAGATTGCTCCATCATCGGCAAGAAGTTTCTTCAATAAAACCAGACGCGGATACATCATACAGAGCCATTTATCATGACGACTAAGGTCATCAACAGTTATACCAGAATCGTGGTAAACATCATGCAGCCATTTCTGTATTTGGGGACTATTCACATTGTCATTGTAGACCCATTTTTCGTTGCCAGTATTGTACGGCGGGTCGATGTATATACATTTTACACGCCCTTCATATTCGGGCAGAATGGCTTTAAGAGCTTCGAGATTATCACCGTGGATTATCTTGTTTTCATCCATAGAGACGTGATTCACTGCGTCTGTACTATCATCTCCAAACGTATATTTCTTATTCAATGTGCGGAACGGCACATCTTGGTGATGGTTTACCACCGCATCTTTTCCAATCCAATTTAGTGTGGGCATAATTTTTTACGGCTCGCCCCTACCTCAAAAAACAAGCACAAAAAAAAGCGTGAAACCATTTCGTTGTCGCTTATTATTCACCGTGGGCTGGACTTCCCTTGACACTAATAAGCACGAAACGGCTCACGCCTTTATACGGCGTGAACCTCTCCGCTAACCTATTCCCGTGTCTTTGAAATTGTCCAGATTTCGGTGAAGAGAATAAGAGCGTAAAGCTCAGTATTTTAATATGTTAAACTTCTATTTTATCTCTTTTTATTTGTTATTAAGTTTTTTAAACGTTAATTTTATCTGCAAATATAGCGTAAATAATCGTTAAATACAAGTTAAACGCTTGTTTTCGTCAATAAACAAGCACTTCCCGAGCTATACGAACCGCTGTTAATCCTTCGGGATGCCTTCGGGATGCCTTCGGGATTTCACAAAACACCGCAGTTTATTTTGTGAAGAGGGATTCTAAACTTTTCAACCTACCCATCCTATACCTTGAACGTACCTTCCGGCTTACTTGAATCTATCTTGAATCTATCTTCCTTCTTGCTTCCTTCTATCTTCCTTCTTGCTTCCTTCTTCCTACCTTCTTCCTACCTTCTTTCTACCCACTATTTTGTATTTACCAAAAGAATATTTTCCACACAATTTATCACAAATTCAGAATTCCGAAAATTCTACTTACTAATTGTCAATTGTCAACTGTGAATTGCAATATACGCTTCATCGAACCTTCCTCGAAGCTACCCCCTTGCTACCCTCTTGTTATCCCCTTACTATCCCTACGTTCAATATTCGAATAGACCTTGACGCTTTCGACTTTCAAGAAACATCGTGGAATTGGCATAAGCTTTTTCAAGTTTCAAGTTTCAACTTTTTCATTTTCGAACCAAGAAATCAAGATACGGATATTTCTGGCGATATTCCTTCAGATATTTCTTTTTTACATAGATTTTCAGACTCGGACTGCAATTCTCGAAAACCGTTTTGTCGGCGATTCTTGTGTTGCCCTCAAGAACGACCTCTTCGAGCGCGTTGTTACCGGCAAAACAATAGGGTCCGATGCTGATGACACTCTTCGGGATTGTTATGCTGCTGAAACTGCAACCCTTAAATACCTTTCCGGTTATCCATTGAACCGTTTCGGGAATATAGATGCTGCGGATAGCCGTACAGTCCTCGAAGCAGTTGCCGCCCAACGATGTGAGTTGCGGTCCGCCTATCAGGATAAGATTGACACGCTTCTTCGTGTCTCGGGAGAATCTGTTGAGAGGCATCCAGCTGTTTTTATGATTCCATCGCGGCATGTTGGCTACGGCAAACGTCACTTCCTGCTCGTTGCTGACATCCGTCAGGTAATAGTTGAGATAATATTCCAGTTCGTCGAAGAGAATGACATTCTTGACGAGGAATTTCTTGCCGTGCCCAAAGTCGAGCATAACCTTTCCGTCCTTTATCACGGTTTTCGTTACAACGGTAGTAGTCTGCGCAGCCATCGGCACACGCATCAGCAAGGACACAAGGGCTGCAAATGCTAAATTAGATATTTTCATAATTCTGTCTTTTCGTAAAATTAGAATACCAAGCGCAAATATAAGTAAAATAATCGCCAGAAACAAGAAAAACGCCACAAGGCGTTTCTGAAAAGCATTACAATCTTTTCAAAAACTCGCTCATAATTCAGGTTTATTTAGTAAATTTGCAGCCGTTTTTATATTATTTCACTACACATTTATGATGCGTATCGACATTATAACAATATTCCCCGAGATGATTGAGGGCTTCTTCAACTGCTCAATCATGGCAAGGGCACAGAAGAAGGGACTGGCTGAGATTCATCTGCACAACCTGCGCGACTGGACTCTCGACAAGCACAAGCGCGTGGACGACTATCCTTACGGCGGATGCGCCGGAATGGTTATGCAGATTGAGCCTATAGACCGCTGCATCTCTGCACTAAAAGCAGAGCGCGACTACGACGAGGTTATCTTCGTAACGCCCGACGGCAAACAATGGGACCAGCCTATGGCAAACAGCCTTAGCATGGCAAAGAACATCATCATTCTGTGCGGACACTTCAAGGGTATTGACTACCGCATTCGCGAGCATTTCATAACCAAGGAGATAAGCATAGGCGACTACGTTCTTACGGGCGGCGAACTGGCTGCGGCGGTTATTGCCGACAGCATAGTGCGCATCGTTCCGGGAGTGATAAGCGATGTTGAGAGCGCGCTGTCAGACAGTTTTCAGGACAATCTGCTTGCGCCGCCGGTATACACCCGTCCCGCAGAATACAAGGGCTGGAAAGTTCCTGAGGTTCTGCTGTCCGGACACGAGGCAAACATCAGAAACTGGGAGTTTGAGCAGGCACTCGAAAGAACAAAACGTCTGCGTCCCGACCTTCTGGAAGAGAAATAAGCACGATTATGTTATTTTTTTTGGATAAAAATTCGCTGTTCTGCATTTTTTGCTTTACTTTTGCAATTTGAATGTTTCTGAAAAAACAACACAAAAATAAAAATATAAAATCGTGGCAACCACTAAGTACATTTTCGTCACAGGAGGTGTGGCATCATCCTTAGGAAAGGGCATCATCTCCGCTTCAATTGGAAAGCTTTTACAGGCTAGAGGGTACAAGATTACAATCCAGAAATTCGACCCTTACATCAACATCGACCCAGGAACACTCAACCCCTACGAGCACGGCGAATGCTACGTAACGGTGGACGGACAGGAGACAGACCTCGACCTTGGTCATTACGAACGCTTTACCGGCATACAGACAACCAAGGCAAACAACATCACCACCGGCCGCATATACAAGAGCGTGATTGAGAAAGAAAGACGGGGCGACTATCTTGGAAAGACTATTCAGGTAGTTCCTCACATCACAGACGAAATCAAGCGCAACATCCGTCTTCTGGGCACGAAGAACAACTTCGACTTCGTTATTACCGAGATTGGCGGAACCGTTGGCGACATTGAGTCGCTGCCGTTCCTCGAAGCCATCAGACAGCTGAAATGGGAACTTGGCAAGGACGCGCTGAACATACATCTTACATACGTTCCGTATCTGGCAGCGGCAGGCGAACTGAAGTCAAAGCCAACGCAGACATCAGTAAAGCAGCTTCAGGGAGTAGGCATACAGCCAGACATTCTGATTCTGCGCGCCGAGCACGAACTGAGCAGCGACATCCGCCGCAAGATTGCCAACTTCTGCAACGTAGACGAGGATTGCGTAATTCCAAACAACGACCTTCCTACAATCTACGAAGTTCCTGTGCAGATGCAGGCTGAAGGACTCGACACAGCCATCCTAAGAAAAATGAACGTGCCGGCAGGTCCTACCCCACAACTCGGACCTTGGAGAGAGTTCCTTGAACGCAGACACAAGGCAACAGAAGAGGTTCACATCGCCCTCGTTGGCAAGTACGACCTTCAGGATGCCTACAAGTCAATCCTCGAAGCCTTGTCGCAGGCAGGAACATACAACGACGTAAAGGTGAAGACACACTTCGTGAACAGCGAGAAGGTGACTTCAGACAACATAGCCGAGATGCTCGAAGGAATGGACGGAGCAGTTATCTGCCCGGGATTCGGACAGCGAGGCGTAGAAGGAAAAATCGTAGCGTGCAAGTATCTGCGCGAGCATAACATCCCTACATTCGGCATCTGCCTCGGTATGCAGATGATCTGTATCGAGTTTGCGCGCAACGTGCTTGGCTATGCCGACGCCAACAGCAGCGAGATGGACGGAAAGACTCCGCACAACGTCATCGACATCATGGAGGAGCAGAAGAACATCACGCACATGGGCGGCACAATGCGACTCGGAGCATACGAGTGTATCCTGAAAGAAGGCAGCAAGACTTTCGAGGCTTACAAGCAGACTCACATTCAGGAGCGTCACCGCCACCGCTACGAGTTCAACAATACATACAAAAAGGAATATGAGCGCGCCGGAATGAAGTGCGTGGGCATAAACCCGGAGAGCGACCTCGTGGAAATCGTAGAGATTCCATCGCTCAAGTGGTACATCGGAACACAATTCCACCCAGAGTACAGCAGCACGGTGCTCAATCCGCATCCTTTGTTCCTGTCGTTCGTGGCAGCAGCAAAAGAGAGCAAGAAGTAATTATTTAATTTAAAATATGGATAAAAATACTGCCATCGGACTTGTTCTGATAGTACTTGTCTTCATCGGCTTCACATACTGGGGTCAGCCAAGCAAGGAAGAGCAAGAAAGATACAAGAGACAGCAAGACTCAATTGAATTAGCAAAGCAGCATGAGGCTGACGCAAATCTGAAGGCTGCACAGCAGCAGAAAGCACTTGCCGCCGCTGCCGCTGCCGACACCAACTCGGTTCTGTTTGCCGCACGAAACGGCAAGGAACAGGACGTAGTGCTGAAAAACAGCAAGGTTGAACTTACCCTTTCTACAAAGGGCGGCGTGTTCAAGAAAGCGGTTCTGAAGAACTACAAGGACCAGCAGGGAAATGCCGACCTTACCTTGTTCGACGCACAGAAGGGCGAGACAACGCTCAACTTCGCCTTCACAGGCAAGGAGGAGAATATCCGCACAAACGAGTTGTTCTTTACTCCAGTAAACACTTCGGACAGCACCGCTACACTCCGAATCGAGACAGCCAAAGGTCATATCGACTTCAACTATACGTTGAACGAATACATGGTTAGCCTTGACATTCAAGCTGTTGGAATGGACGGTTTCTTCGCTCCTTCAACAAAGTCGGTAAGTCTTGAGTGGATGGAGATGGCACGCCAGCAGGAGAAAGGCTTCACTTTCGAGAACCAGCGTTCGTCACTCACCTTCAAGGAGAAGGACAGCAGCTCTGACTATCTGTCAGAAACTAAGGACGATGCTGAAAATCCTGAGGAATCGCTCGACTGGATTGCCTTCAAGAACCAGTTCTTCTCTTACGTTATGATTGGTCAGCAAGACCTTGACAACGTAAAGCTCGAAAGCAAGTTGCAGAACCAGAACAGCGGCTACTTAAAGCAGTACAAGGCTAATATGGAGACGAAGTTCGACGCAACCGGCAAGGAGGCAACAAAGTTGCAGTTCTACATCGGTCCTAACGACTTCAAGACACTTCAGGCACACAACGACCTTTCAAACGGCAAGAAAGACCTTGACCTTGAGGAACTTGTATATCTGGGCTGGCCTCTTATCCGTTGGATTAACAGATTCTTCACTCTGTATGTGTTCGACTGGCTTACAAGCTGGGGCATAAACATGGGTATCGTATTGTTGCTCATCACCCTTCTGCTTAAGGCTATCACCTATCCGCTGGTTAAGAAGAGCTACATGTCATCTGCAAAGATGCGAGTTCTTAAGCCTAAGATGGACGAGATAAACGAGAAGTACAAGGACAACGACAACGCAATGATGAAGCAGCAGGAGATGATGGCTCTGTACTCAAAGTACGGCGTTAGTCCAATGGGCGGCTGTCTGCCAATGCTCATTCAGATGCCTATCTGGATTGCGATGTTCAACTTCGTTCCTAACGCCATCCAGTTGCGCGGTGAGAGTTTCTTGTGGGCTGACGACCTCTCTACATACGACGACGTCGTAAACTGGGGCTTCCATATCATCGGTATCGGCGACCACCTGAGCCTCTTCTGCATCCTGTTCAGCGCAACTAACCTCATCTACACATCGGTACAGATGAAGATGCAGTCGAACATGCCGGGACAGAACGAGCAGATGAAGATGATGAAGTGGATGATGTACATCATGCCTGTGATGTTCTTCTTCTGGTTCAACGACTACTCTGCCGGTCTTAGCTACTACTACTTCATCTCATTGCTGTTCAGCGTACTCATCACTTGGGTTCTGCGCAAGACAACAAACGACGAGAAACTTTTGGCAAAACTTGAGAAATACTACAAGGAGAACCAAAACAACCCAAAGAAGCAGAGTGGCATGATGGCACGCCTTCAGGCTATGCAGGAACAACTGCAGGAGCAGCAGAGAATGCAGCAGCAGAACAACAGAAAGTAAATAATACACGTTACACACAACCTTGTAGAGCCAATCTATTAAGGTTGTGTGTATTTTTGGTACTATAACGTATAAATATGTATAAAAAATTAACTCTAACAGTCCTTCTTGGCGGCCTTGTAATTGGTGCCATGGCACAGCACGACGGCGCGAAGAAAAGACAGCCATTATTGACAGCAATGAAAGCAAAGGACATTAAGGTTGCCGACGGTCTGATGACTCCCGAAGTGCTTTGGGCTATGGGACGCATCGGTTCTTACGACGTGTCGGAAAAGGCTGGTCTCATTGTAGAGGACGTGACTTACTATAGTGTTGAGAGGAACAAAAGCCAGCACGTCATCAAAACCATGAAACTCGACGGCTCGGACGTAAAGCAACTGACAAAATCGGCTATGAGCGAAAGCGACCCTGTCTTCATTCAGAACGGCACGCGCATCGCCTTCCTTTCTGTCGGAACAAACCGAAAACTTCAGGTCTGGTCTATGAATACCGACGGAAGCAACAAACAGCAGATGTCTAACGAGCCAGACGACGTTGAGGGCTTCATCTTCTCGCCAGACGAGACAAAAATCATTCTGATAAAAGAGGTTAAATACGGAAAATCTACCACCGACATCTACCCAGACCTTGAAAAGGCAAGCGGTATGGTGATAGACGACCTGATGTACCGCCATTGGGACGAGACAGTAACGTCAATCCCTCACCCATTCATAGCCGACGTAACAGATGGCAAGATTCACGATGCAAGCGACATTCTGCAAGACGAGCAGTTTGAATGTCCGATGAAGCCTTTCGGCGGAATTGAGCAGCTGGCTTGGAGTCCTGATTCGAGAAAGATTGCCTACACTTGCCGCAAGAAGACTGGTTTGGCATACAGCATCTCTACCGATTCAGACATCTATCTCTACGACACGGCAAAGGGACAGATTACAAACCTCTGCAAGCCTGCCGATTACAAAGAGCCGGAGATTGACCCTACAATCTCTATGAAAGAGCAGAAAGTAAATGCTCAGGGCGACCTTAACATGGGCTACGACACAAATCCGCAGTTTAGTGCCGACGGCAAGTACATAGCATGGCTCAGCATGGCTCGCAACGGTTATGAGAGCGACCGCAACAGGCTGTGTGTCTACGAGATAGCTACAGGAAAGAAGAGCTACGTTACCGAGAAATTCGAGAGCGGAGTTGATAACTTTGCTTGGCTGCCGGGCAACAAGAGTCTGTGCTTTACAGGCGTATGGCACGGATGCACAATGCTTTACACTACCGACTTGAAGGGAAATGTAAAGAAGATTACCGACGGCCAGTTCGACCTGAACTCGGTAAAGAGCGTGGGCAAACGCTACTTGTGCAAGCAGCAGAGCATGAAGAACCCTACAGAATTGTTCTGGATTGATGCCAAGGGCAAGATGACTCAGGTTTCGCGCGAGAATGACCATATTATGTCGCAACTGAAGATTGGCGATGTAAAGCCAAGATGGGTCGAGACAGTAGACGGCAAGCAGCTTCACAGCTGGGTTATCTACCCTGCCGACTTCGACAGCACAAAGAAATATCCAACGCTGCTGTTCTGCGAGGGCGGTCCGCAAAGTCCTGTAAGCCAGTTCTGGAGCTACCGCTGGAACTTCCAAATAATGGCGGCAAACGGCTACATCATAATCGCGCCAAACCGTCGCGGTCTGCCGGGCTTCGGAATGGAGTGGCTCGAAGAAATCAGCACAAACTACGGCGGCAACTGCATGAACGACTATCTTACAGCTATCGACGACCTTTGCAAGGAACCGTATGTTGACAAGGACAGACTGGGCTGCGTTGGCGCAAGCTTCGGTGGATTCTCGGCTTACTGGCTGGCTGGTCATCACAACAAGCGATTCAAGGCGTTTATTGCACACGACGGCTTCTTCAATATGGAGCAGCAATATCTTGAGACAGAGGAACTCTGGTTTACAAACTGGGATTTGGGTGGCGCATTCTGGCGTAAGGACAGCGAGGCTGTAAAGAGAAGCTACGCTCAGTCGCCTCACCTCTTCGTTGACAAGTGGGACACTCCTATCCTCTGCATCCACGGCGAGAAAGATTACCGCATCCTTGCATCGCAGGGCATGGCTGCCTTCAACGCGGCTAAGCTGCGCGGAATCCCGGCTCAGCTTCTGCTCTTCCCCGACGAGAACCACTGGGTTCTGAAACCACAGAACGGCGTTCTGTGGCAGCGCACATTCTTCGGCTGGCTCGACAAATGGCTGAAGAAATAAAACACAACATGATTATAATAAAATAGAAAGATTAGATTATATGGCAAAAAATGGACATCCAAAAGGCCTGTACCTGTTGTTTGTGACAGAGATGGCCGAGCGCTTCTCTTACTACGGAATGCGCGCCCTATTTGTACTTTACCTTGTGGCTGCCTTCTTTAACAGCGCAGACGCAAGTCAGATTTACGGTTCGTACACCGGACTTGTTTACCTTACTCCGCTGCTTGGCGGATACATTGCCGACCGCTATTGGGGTAACCGCAGAAGTATCATCTTCGGCGGAATGGTGATGGCTTTCGGTCAGTTCCTGATGTTCGCATCGGCATGCTTCGTAAAGCAGAGCATCACAACAGATGGCGGCGCAATCGACCCATCTATAGACAACAGTTTCTCTCTGTGGCTGATGTTTGCAGGTCTGGCTGCCCTCATCATCGGTAACGGCTTCTTCAAGCCAAATATCAGCACAATGGTGGGCGACCTTTACGAGCCAACAGACCATCGCAAGGACTCTGCCTTTACTATATTCTACATGGGTATCAATACCGGTGCGCTCATCGCTCCGCTTATCTGCGGTTCGTTGGCAAGCGACGGTAATTGGTTCAATCCGGGTGCGTTCAAGTGGGGATTCTTCTGCGCTGGCGTTGCCATGATTGTGTCAATCGTTGTGTTCGTTATCGGTAAGGACAAGTATCTTAACACTCCTGAGGGCTTGGCTATCGGTCTTGCTCCTTCAAAGAGCGAACTTCGCCACCAAAAGGACGCAGAGGCAGCAGAGAAGGCTGCCGAGATGCACGTTGACGAGGATGCGAAGAACTCTCCTATCCGTCTTTGGGGCTGCATCGCTGGTGCTGTGGCATTGTTCGTTCTCTTCTCGCTTAACGTCGAGAACTTCAACGACTATATTTCGGCTGCAATCTACGCTATCTCTGTCGCTCTGCCTGTTTTCATCATCACCGACCGAGGTCTTACAACCGTTGAGAAATGCCGCATCGGCGTTATCTACATCATCGCTGTGTTCGTAATCTTCTTCTGGAGCGCGTTTGAGCAGGCAGGCTCATCGCTCACAATCTTTGCCGACAAGCAGTGCGACCGCCACATCGGCAGCTGGGAGATGCCTACAACATGGTTCCAGAGCATCAACCCTATCGTTGTTGTCTGCTTCGCTCCTGTAATGGCAACATTGTGGGAGACTCTTGCAAAGCACAAGCTCGAGCCAGCATCACCTGTTAAGCAGGCTATCGGCTTGGGACTTCTGGCTTTGGGATATGTCGTAATCGCATACGCCACATCTGGCGTTTCTGACGGTGCAAAGACATCAATGTGGTGGCTGTTTGCCCTCTACTTCATTCACACACTGGGCGAACTTTCACTCTCTCCTATCGGACTCTCAATGGTTAACAAGCTGTCTCCAGCGCGCCTTGCATCATTGCTGATGGGCGTTTGGTTCATGAGCAACGCAGCAAGTAACATCCTTGCCGGCAAGTTGGCAACTCTTCTGCCTGTAGCAGGCGAGCCAGCCAAGAGTTTCTGCGGAATCCAGATTGCAAACCTTACCGACTTCTTCACACTCTTTGCCGTGATGGCAGGTGTTGCATCAGTATTGCTGTTCGCCCTCTGCCCATTGCTTAAGAAGATGATGAAGGGTATCGAATAATACTGAATCAAAAGAAAAAACAATCAACCAATAACAAATGAACAGAATAGGATTTGACAACGACAAGTATCTGAAGATACAGTCGGAGCACATAAAAGAGCGCATCGCCAAGTTCGGCAACAAGTTGTACCTCGAACTCGGCGGAAAGCTCTTCGACGACCATCATGCAAGCAGAGTGCTGCCGGGGTTCCAGCCCGACAGCAAGCTGCGAATGCTGAGCCAGCTTAGCGACACGGCAGAGATTGTAATCGTCATTAGTGCTGTGGATATCGAGAAGAACAAGATGCGCGGCGACCTCGGCATTACTTACGACGAGGATGTTCTACGACTCAGAAGCGAGTTCCAGAACCGCGGCTTTCTCGTAAGCTCGGTAGTAATAACACACTACAACGGACAGAGCAGCGCCGATGCCTACCGCGCACGTCTTGAGCGCATGGGCATAAAGGCTTACTTCCACTACACCATCGAGGGCTATCCTCACAACGTGGCTCTCATCGACTCCGACGAGGGATTCGGTAAGAACGACTATGTCGAGACTACTCGTCCGCTTGTCATTGTCACAGCTCCCGGTCCGGGTTCGGGCAAGATGGCTGTCTGCCTTAGCCAGCTCTACAACGAGCACAAGCGCAACATCGAGGCTGGATATGCCAAGTTCGAGACCTTCCCGGTATGGAGCCTGCCGCTGAACCACCCCGTAAACATTGCTTACGAGGCTGCAACGGCCGACTTGAACGACATCAACATGATTGACCCGTTCCATCTTGAGGCATACAACAAGATTGCCATCAACTACAACCGCGACATCGAAATCTTCCCGGTACTGAACGCCTTGTTCGAAGGCATCTACGGCGAGAATCCTTACAAGAGCCCTACCGACATGGGCGTAAACATGGTTGGCTTCTGCATCAGCGACGACGATGCTTGCCAAGAGGCTGCAAAAGACGAGATTATACGCCGATACTACACAGCCCTTAACCAACTGGCAAGCGGCGCATGCAACGACAACGAGGTGTCGAAAATCAAACTTCTGTTCAATCAGGCAAAGATTAACACCGACTATCGCAAGACGACCGTTGCGGCACGTCAGCGCAAGGAGCAGAACGGCAAGCCATCGGCTGCCATCGAGCTTAACGACGGCACAATAATCACAGCCGAGCAGAGCGACCTTCTCGGTCCGAGCGCCGCACTCATTCTGAACTGCACGAAGTATCTCGCAGGCATCAACCACGAGGTTAAACTCATTCCGCAGAACATGATTGAGCCGATACAGAAGACCAAGACAGAGTATCTGGGCAGCAAGAATCCACGTCTGCACACCGACGAGGTGCTCGTTGCGCTGTCTGTTCTGAGTCAGCACGACGAGAACTGCCGAAAGGCTCTGGAGCAGCTTCCAGAACTGCGCGGCTGTCAGGTTCATTGCACGGTGATGCTCAGCGAGGTGGACCGTAAGATTTTCAAGAAGTTGGGCGTTGGATTAAGTTGCGACCCGGCAAAGAAAAAATAAATTTTGCTTATATAAAAAACGATGTCCCTTACAATTTCGGGACATCGTTTTTTTATGTCAGTTCGGAATAAATATCTACTATTACACGAGTTCGGGATTAAATTCAATATTTCTCCTACTTCTTGTTGATTTTATAAAAGTTACAATACTTAGTATCTGTGTATTATAGACGCTGAAAGCGTCTCCGCTAAATAACCGTATGTCGGAACGACCTGCGAAATAAGAACTATCAAAATAAGCACTCTGAAGGAGTGCCCCATCTATCCGCAATGGGCGACCGCTTTCAGGGTCGATTATATTTGCATCATTCCAGCCCCGCAGATCCTACGGATACTGCGGTTACTGAGAGGTGACGCTTTCAGCGTCATTCAGAATAATCATTTTCTAAATACAAAAAGGAGAATCTTATCCCGACACCACGTACTATCGTTCTAAACAATCCTTGATTATTCTTGCCGTCTTATCGTCAACAGACAGATTGTTTTTCGCGAAGAATAATTTTAGCGATTCAGCAAAGTCCTTGTATGCCTGTTTGTAATGATAATTGTATGCCATTATGAACGAGGCGAAAATAAAATTCTCGATGCTGAATTTTGTTTTGTTCTTTTCATAAAAACTCGTGTCGCCATAGGCAATTATTCGTTTAATGAATACCTCTTGTGAATTTCCACGATTTATAATGTCCTCAAGTGCCTGCTGACCGTTTTTATCATATTTCTCGTGTAACTCTTTCAGACTGTTTTGACCATACTGTCCGCTGCCTCTCCGCCAATGACGATACCCGAATTTGTCAACAACCGATTTATACTTGCGAGCATATATCTGTTTGCTCAGTATGGTATCTTTCGGCAGATAAATACCGTCTTTGTATAACTTCCACATCTCCTCATCATACTTAGATTTCATAGGTTCGAGGTAAGCGTAAATAAAATTAAAACACTCCTTGCTCATTCTTATTGGCTTATAATAGAGCGTGTCAGCATTATCTACGATTTCATTCAGTCTTGTATAATAAGAATCAACTAAGACATAGATGTCATACGAGGCATAGTTGTAATTGTATTTATTAGCATAATACAGACTATACACAAATCGCTCGGAGTTGGGCAGTCCCCATGTGAGTTCATTAAAGGCATTTTCATCATATTTTTTTAAGCAATTCTTTTTGTGAAGCTCAACATCCTTTCCGTCGTAAACAATGGTGGATTTGCCACGAGCCTTGCCTTTAGCGATATGCTTATTTTGTGAAAATGCTAAGATGCTCACAAGTAAAAGCATTATTGTAATAAGTGTTTTCATTTAGTTTCGTTTTTATTTAACAAATCTCAACGTTCTGCCGAATTTGCCGTTCTAACGATGGTTGCTTGCAACCAAAGGGAGGTAAGAGCTCGGTAAAACTTGAACGAACAGGAATAACAAACATATTATTTCTTCTTTCTTTTCTTGTTTCTTTTCTTGAAGTCTTGGTTTCTTTCTATTTCCTTCCTCCTTTTTTCTTTTCTCTCTTCTTCCAATATTTTCTCAATATAATATTCATCAGAATACAGTTTCATTTCTGTTATTTTAACCTTACTCTTATTGTCAGCATATTTACAAACTGCATTTATTGCACTTTTGGGAGTAAAATAGAAATACCCTCCTAACCAAAGTTGATGAGTTTCGTTATTTAACTGACGAATTAAAATTTTTGATTCATGTACATTACCTACTACGAATATCACAAATCTAATTCTTGCCCATGGGATAAAAATACCTTTGTCTTTCTTTCCACATAGAAAAATGCCATTCTCATCTGTTTTAAAAACAACATAACCTTTTTTCCAACAAGACAATGCATAGAGACCACTCCATCCCAAAAGAAGAATGAGTGTCACTTTCCAAGACAACCAGAATGAAAGAAAAAGCAAAACTGATAATAGACTTTTTAAAGCTAATTTGTAAGTATCGCTTCTATATATTGTGTACATAAAATAAAAACATAATGAATTATTCAAATAGAGATTTCATGGACTCCATATCCTTATCATGATAGCCATTATCCCTCACGTTCTGCCAAATCTGCAATTCAGCAGCATAGATTATGGAAATTTGCCGTTAGAGTTCAGTTTGTTTGCAACCAAGAGAGGTAAGAACTCACTTTATTCCCAGCCACAAAAATAACAACTTTTTTATTCTTGCGCAACACAAAACATTGTTATTTTCAGCGGTGGAAATTCTTGCGTCCCCTCGGTAGCAAGCGAACGTTTTTCAGCGGTGGGAATTACAAATTCCCATTTCTTTTTTCTCAGCCGAATTCGGAAATTCGACTGAACTTGTGGTGCGAAGTCCGAGCGCGGAAATCTGGCTTAATGTGGGGCTAATCCTTCGGGATGCGTTCGGGTTTTCCTTAAGTTCTGCCTACTTCTTGAGGAAGTGTGATTTATGAATTTTGAATTATGAATCACCTCCAATTTTCTACTTTCACAGAACTTACTATTCACCTAACCTGACTATACCTTGCATATATCTTACATATACCCAACATATAGCTTACATATAACTTACATATAGCTTACATATATCTTGCATATACCCTGCATATACCTTGGCACTATTTTGTATATACCAAAAGACAAAATATTCCACTTTTTCTACCATTATGAATTATGAATCCTCACCGTCTGAATTGGCGGGACAATGTGGATTTCGTCGAACCTTCCCCCTTGCTATCCCCTTGCTATCCCCTTACTACCCTCTTGCTATCGACTTACTTCATTCCCCTAATCCAGCTATACCCATATATCTTCCCTCTACCTTCCTACGACGTTCGAACAATTTCTGGCGAAATTGTTCATTATAATTCTTTAATTATCAATCTGTTCTGAATTTTCAATTTTCAACTTACTAATTTAATTATGAATTTCAACTAAAACAGAAAGGACGGCAGCCCGAAAGCATACCGTCCTTGTAATTTCTTGTATAAAAACGAATCAGAAAGGAAGGTCTGACGACTCGTCTGAAGCAAGCGGAGCAGCGGCTGGCGCAGCTGGAGCACTTGCAACCGAAGCAACTGGGGGAACCTCGGCACCGTAAGCGGCAGCAGGCATAACGCCCGGCGCAGCCTGAACCGCTGGAGTTACTCTCCATGCGCGGATACTGTTAAACCAACGGCCCTGATATTCTCTTGCGTCAATATCGAACGAAACTGTCAAATCCTGTCCTACCTGAATATTGAATTGTGCAATCTTGTCTGCTCCAAAAACGCTGAAGCACATACGTCGAGGATACTGCGACGATGCGCTGTCCTCTATTACAAACTCCTGAACCTTCCATTCTCCCTTAGCCGACACACCTGTCTTTTCTGGTAACACGGCTATAATTTTTCCTGTGAAATCCATATATAATATTATTATTTCATTTTTGAAATGTCTGCAAAAGTAACACTTTTTTTTAGTTGAAAGCATTCGCTCAAACATTTTTTTGAAAAATAACTTTTCTCTCAAAATTAATTCTTAACTTTGCGCTCATTAACTTAATCTTTAAAACAAAAACGAAGTATGAATTTCATAGTTTCAAGCAGTGTACTAAACGAGCACTTGCAGGCAATAGGACGTGTTATCGGCTCAAAAAGCTCAATCTCTATACTTGAGTGTTTCCTGTTCGAGGCCGAGAACGACACGCTTACAGTAACAGCTTCAGATACCGAGACAACCCTCATAACCAAAGTTCCTGTAACAGATTTGGACGAGAAAGGCAAGTTCGCCATCACGGCAAAGACTCTTCTTGACGCTATGAAGGAGATTCCAGAGCAGCCAATTTCTTTCAAGGTTGACACAACTACCCTGAGCCTCGAGATAGGCTATCAGAACGGCGTTTACAAGTTCATGGCACAGAATGCCGACGAATATCCAAAGAGCGCGGAGATGAACAGCCCTTCAATCGTGAAGTTCAACATCGCTGCCGACAATCTGCTCTCGGGCATCACTAAGACGATATTCGCCACTGCTAACGACGAGCTGAGACATGTGATGAACGGTATCTACTTCGACATCGACTCTGAAAAGATTACACTCGTGGCATCAGACGGACACAAACTCGTTAGATGCATCTACCCAGAATACAAGGGCTTCGAGAAATCAGCCTTCATCCTTCCGCAGAAGCCGGCTAACTTGCTGAAGAACATCCTCGGAAAGGAAAGCGGCGACGTTAGCGTGCAGTTCGATGACAAGAACGCTCTGTTCCTACTCGAGAACTACTCTATCATGTGCCGTCTGATTGAGGGTCATTTCCCTAACTACAACGCAGTTATCCCAACAGACAATCCGTTCTGCGCAACAATTGACCGCCAGCAGATGATTTGCGCCCTCCGCCGCGTGCTCATCTTCAGCGAGAAGACATCATCGCTCATCAAACTTGAGTTCGGCAACGACAGCGTCAACATCTCTGGTCAGGACTACGACTTCTCAACATCTGCCGAGGAGAAGCTTCCTTGCAGCTATACAGACAATCCGCTGAGCATCGGCTTCAAGGGAACTCTGCTTCGCGAGATTCTCGACAACATGGATGGTCAGGACATCCTGTTCCAGCTTAACAACCCATCGCGTCCGGGCATCATCGTTCCTGCCGAGCAGAACGAGAAGGAGCAGGTTTTGATGCTGCTCATGCCTATGATGCTTAACGACTAATCCGCAAGCACAATGAAACTGAATCTTAAACGTCCGCTCGTATTTTTCGACCTCGAGACAACAGGCGTAAACCTGATGAAGGACCGCATCGTAGAAATCAGCTGCATAAAGATTATGCCTAACGGCGACGAAGAGCGAAAGGTGCGCCGAATAAGACCAACCGAGGCTTACTTCGACAGCACGACACAGATGATGCAAGAGCGGACAATGCATATTCCAGAGGCTTCGACAGCCATACACGGAATCACCGACGAGGACGTGAAGGACTGCCCAACATTCAGACAACTGGCAAAAGGCTTGGCAGACTACATTAAGGGCTGCGACTTGGCAGGATTCAACTCAAACAAGTTCGACATCCCGATGCTTGCCGAGGAGTTTTACCGCGTGGGCATCGACATTGACCTTAGCAAGCGCAACTTCGTAGACGTGCAGAACATCTACCACAAGTTGGAGCGACGCACTCTCGTTGCCGCCTACAAGTTCTACTGCGGAGGCGACCTCGAAAACGACGGCGTAACGCTTGAGAACGGCGAAAAGGTTGTGGCTCACAGCGCACTTGCCGACACAATCGCCACCTACGAGGTTCTGAAGGCCCAACTCGACAAATATCCCGACGAACTGCAAAACGACATCGAGAAGCTAGCCGATTTCAGCAAGATGAACGACAACGTAGACCTTGCAGGTCGATTCGTTTACAACGAGAAAAAGGTTCCGACGGTCAACTTCGGAAAATACAAGGGCGAAAGCGTATTCAACGTGTTTGCAAAAGACCCGGCGTATTACGACTGGATGCAGCGCGGAGATTTTCCGCAGGAAACAAAACATGTGCTCACACGTCTGCTGTTAGAGTTCAAGGAGGCGCAAAAAACAAAATAATATGCTAAAAGGAAAGAAGATTGTACTGGGCATAACGGGCAGCATTGCCGCCTACAAGGCTTGCTACATCATCAGAGGTCTGATAAAGAAAGGCGCTGAGGTGCAGGTTGTTATCACACCAGCGGGAAAGGAGTTCATCACTTCAATCACGCTGTCGGCACTCACGAGCAAGCCTGTAGTCAGCGAGTTCTTCTCGCAGCGCGACGGAACATGGAACAGCCACGTTGACCTTGGTCTGTGGGCTGACGCAATGCTCATCGCACCGGCAACGGCATCTACCATCGGCAAGATGGCAAACGGCATTGCCGACAACATGCTCATAACCACATATCTTTCGATGAAAGCGCCTGTCTTTGTTGCACCGGCAATGGATCTCGACATGTTCGCGCATCCGTCAACACAGAAGAACCTGAAGACGCTCGAAAGTTACGGCAACATAATAATTGAGCCTGCATCGGGCGAACTGGCAAGCCACTTGGTTGGCAAAGGTAGAATGGAAGAGCCCGAGAATATCATCGCCCGACTTGAAGAATTCTTCGCCGCAAAATCAAACCTCAGCGGAAAGAAAATTCTGATAACCGCCGGTCCGACATACGAAAAGATAGACCCCGTGCGTTTTATAGGCAACTACTCTTCGGGAAAGATGGGATTCGCCCTTGCCGAGGAATGTGCCGCAAGAGGCGCGCAGGTTGAACTGATAGCCGGTCCGGTAACGCTGGGCGTCAAGCATCCGAACATCAACAGAATAGATGTTGAATCGGCTCAGGAGATGTACGAGGCTGCCAACAGCCGCTTTGCCGACTGCGATGCCGGAATACTCTGCGCCGCCGTTGCCGACTTCACTCCGGCGACGAGAGCCGAACAGAAGATTAAGCGTCATGGCGACGACCTCGTGCTTCAGCTAAAGCCTACGCAAGACATCGCCGCTTCGCTCGGAAAGCAAAAAAGACAGAATCAAGTTTTGGTTGGCTTCGCACTCGAGACAAACGACGAGATGCATAACGCTCAGGACAAGCTTCAGCGAAAAAACTTCGATTTCATCGTGATGAACTCGCTGCAAGACAAAGGCGCAGGCTTCAGGGTTGATACCAACAAGATTACGATAATCTCGGCACAAGGCTCAACGCCCTATCCGCTGAAAAGCAAGGGCGAGGTTGCGTGCGATATCATCAACAATCTCGAAGAGGTCTTGAAAAACAAAGAATGAATCTAAAAAAAAGAAATACAGCACGTTCAAGAAAGCTGCTACTTTGCGTGGCAGCTATTCTTCTTTGTATATCAGCACCTTTGAGGGCGCAGGAACTGAACTGCAAGATTAGTATCAACCACTCTAAGATTTCGAGTTCTACGACGGTTTTCTCTACCCTCGAGACTGCCCTCACGGAGTTTATGAACTCGCGTGAGTGGACAACGCAGAAATACAGCAAGATAGAGCGCATAAACTGCACATTCAACATAACGGTAAACGAATATTCGGCTACCGACGGCACTTTCAAGTGCGAACTAATGGTGCAGAGCACGCGCCCAATCTTCAATACAAACATCAATACGGTGGTCTACGGAAACAAGGACCAGAACTTCAACTTTACCTATCAGGAGAACGACCAACTGGAATATCGCGAAGACCAGATGGAAAGCAATCTGACGGCGATGATGGCTTACTATGCCTACCTTATCATTGGGCTCGACATGGACACGATGGCACCGATGGGCGGAACGGAAGTCCTGCGTAAGGTTGAAAGCATTGTAAACAGCGCACAAAACATGAGCGAGGCCGGCTGGAAGGCTTATTCGGACAGCAAGAACCGCCATGCAATAATAAACGACTACATGGATCCAGCAATGGAGGCGTACCGCACTTTGCAGTACAACTATCATCGCAAGGGACTCGACATAATGGCAACAAACTCAGAACGAGGACGAAACGAGATTACCGAATCGCTCGCACTCCTGAAGCAGGCTCACAGCAGCAAGCCGATGGCTCTGTTGCCACAGATTTTTACAGATTACAAAAGAGACGAACTGGTAAACATTTACTCGAAGGGAAACAACAAGGAGAAGGAAGATGTCTACACTCTTCTGTCAAACCTAAACCCTTCGCAGAATGATTTCTGGGACGCTATTATAAAGAAAAAATAAAATGCTAAAGAACCTTATAATACAGAACTACGCGCTTATTGAAAAACTCGACATCAATTTCGAAAACGGCTTTTCGGTAATCACGGGCGAGACTGGCGCGGGAAAATCAATAATCCTCGGAGCCATCGGACTTCTGCTTGGTCAGAGAGCCGACACGAAGGCTATTAAGAACGGCGCGACAAAGTGCGTCATCGAGGCGCATTTCGACCTTACAGCCTACGGAATGGAGGATTTCTTTACGCGCAACGAACTGGACTACGACCCGGCCGACTGCATCATCCGACGCGAGCTTCATGCTTCGGGAAAGAGCCGCGCATTCATCAACGACGTGCCGGCACAACTTCCGCTTCTGAAGGAACTTGGCGAACAGCTTATCGACGTTCATTCGCAGCATCAGAATCTGCTTCTGAACAAAGAAGATTTCCAGCTTAACGTGCTCGATATCATTGCGAAAGACAACGATGAGCTGAAGACATACAAGCAGACTTACAAGGAATACAAATCCGTTGAAACGGCTCTGGCAAAGGCTATCGAGGAGTCGAAAAAAGACAAGGCCGAAGAAGAATTCCTCCGCTTTCAGGTTGAACAACTTGCAGCCCTCAACCTGAGCGACCCTAACGAGCAGCAGGAAATAGAGGACGAGGTGGAAACACTCAGTCATGCCGAGGACATCAAGGCTGAACTCTTCAAGGTTGACAGCATAATGACGCAGGAACACGGCGTTCTGGACATGATAAAGGAATGTTCGCACAGCCTCGCAAACCTCGAAAAGATGACTCCGACGGTTGCCGAACTTTATCAGCGCACCGAAAGCGCGTACATCGAGCTGAAGGACATCAGCAACGAGATTAGCTCGCTTCAGGACAGTCTGGAGTACGACCCTCAGCAACTTCAGCAACTAAACGACCGACTTAACGAGATTTACGAGCAGGAGAAGAAGCATCGAGTAAACAGCCTTCAGGAGCTGATAGATGTCTTCAACAATCTGCAAGAGAAACTCGACCTCATAGACAACTCCGAAGAGCACATCGCCGAGCTGGAGAAGAAGAGAAACGAAATGCTGAAAAAGGTTCAGCAGCAGGCAGATAAGCTCAGCAGTCTGCGAACAAAGGCAGCAAAAGAAGTAGAAAAGCAGATGATTGAACTTCTGAAGCCGCTCGGCATTCCTAACGTGCAGTTTGTCATCGACTTGCAGAAGAGTGCGAAGCCAGAACCATCGGGCATCGACAAGGTGAACTTCCTGTTCTCGGCTAACAAGAACGGAACGCTTCAGCAGGTGTCTGCCGTGGCATCGGGCGGTGAGATTGCGCGCGTAATGCTATCGCTCAAAGCATTGATTAGCAGCGCAGTAAAACTCCCAACAATCATCTTTGACGAGATTGACACGGGCGTTTCAGGCAGCATTGCCGACAAAATGGCGGAGATGATGAAGAACATGGGGCAGCAGAACCGACAGGTTATCAGCATCACTCACCTGCCACAGATTGCGGCACAGGGAAAGAACCATTACAAGGTTTACAAAGAGGATAAAGACAACGGAACGGTGAGCCACATCATCCAACTAACTCACGAGCAGCGAGTTGAGGAGATTGCACACATGGTGAGCGGCGCAACGCTTACCGAGGCGGCTCTGAACAACGCAAGAGCCCTTCTGACTAACAACTGATAATAATCATTGAAAATGAAGAAAAATATACTTATCGCATTGTGTCTGGTAGCATCTACATCAATGGCACAAACGCCCAAGTGGGCATCGAAAATGAAAAAAGCGGTCTTCAGCGTCGTAACATACGACACCAACGGAAAGATAATAAACAACACTAACGGTTTCTTTATCAACGACAAAGGTGTTGCATTATCCGACTATCGCTCATTCGAGGGCGCATCGAAGGCTGAAATCATCGATGCCGACGGCAACAAATATCAGGTTAAGAACATCATCGGTGCAAACAATATCTACGACATCGTGAAGTTCACGGTAGACCTTCCGGCAAAGAGCAAAATCACTTTTCTGAACCTCGCATCTGCAAAGGCTGAAAAGAGTCAGACGGTGTATCTTCTGCCATATTCAACACAGAAGAACGTGACTTGCCAGCAGGGAATCGTAGAAGAAGCATCGCTCGCTGCACAGAAATACAGTTATTACACATTCAGTTTCAAAGGCAACGAGAAGTATACCAGCACGCCTGTTCTAAACACCAACGGCGAGTGCATCGCCCTTGTTCAGAAGTGTTCTGGCAGCGATGCCAAGGTCTACGGAATGGACGTTCTCTTCGGCTCGGACATGCAAATTACAGCCATGTCTGGAAACGACCCTAACTTAAAGAGAATCAACATAAAATCGGATATTCCTGACGAAGTTAACGACGCTCTTGTCTACATGATGATGAACGCCGGCAACATGACCGACGAACAGTACATCAGCATGGTTGACGACTTTGTGAAGAAGTTCCCAAACAGTCCCGACGGCTATCTTCGCCGATGCAATTTCTACGTTGATACTCAGAAGTTTGAGCAGGCTGAGGAGAATCTGAAACTGTTCATCGAGAAGACAGAAAAGAAAGATGATGCGTGCTACAACGTGGCAAACGTAATTTACCGCAAGTGCCTGAGTTTCCCAGAGCCTGTCTACAAGGATTGGACGCTCGACCGTGCGCTTCGCGAGATTCAGACAGCCATCGCACTTAACAAAATGCCGTTCTACACTCAACTGATGGGCGATATTCTCTTCGCACAGAAGAAGTACGACGGTGCATTCGATGCCTATCTTGATGTCTGCCATCAGCCAAAGGCAACTGCCGAAAACTGGTTTGCGGCATCGAGAGCAAAAGAGATGATGGGCGGCGACAAGAAGGAGTGCATCGCATTGATGGACAGCGCATTGAATACATTCATCAAGCCATACACATCGCAGGCTGCTCCGTTCCTCTACGAGCGTGCTCAACTTAAGGCTGAACTCGACATGAACAAGGAGGCTTGGGAAGACTACAACGAATGTCAGAAGGCACAAGGCATCCACATCGGCGCAGAGTTCTTCTACCTTCGCGAGCAGACCGAACTGAAGTTGAAAATGTGGCAGCAGGCTTACTTAGACATCAACAAGGCTGCCGAGATTGCCCCCGAGGAGATTACCTTCCAACTCGAACTGGCATCTGTCTGTCTGAGAGTCAACAAGATAGACGAGGCTATCGCCGCTGCACAGAGAGCCGCAAACATCGACGGCAACAGCGCAGACGCCTTCAGAATCTTGGGATTCAGTCAGGCGCAGAAGGGCGACAAGGTTAATGCAAAGAAGAATCTTGAAAAGGCGAAGAGTCTCGGCGACGACAAAGCCGATGGCTTGATAAAAAAATTTTGCAAGTAAAAGTGAAGAGATTTCCAAACAAGATAAAGAACTTTATCGACAAACACGCTCTTTTAAGCGAAAACGACAGAGTCATCGTCGCCCTGAGTGGCGGTGCTGACTCTGTCTGTCTTATCAGCATTCTGCAAAGACTGGGTTACGAATGTGAGGCCGCACACTGCAACTTCCATCTTCGTGGCAACGAAAGCATGCGCGACGAGGAGTTCGTCACTACCCTATGCCAACGCCTCGGAATCACGCTTCACAAGGTAGATTTCAGCACCGCCGAATATGCCGAGCAACACAAGCAGAGCATCGAGATGGCGGCGCGCGAACTACGCTACGACTGGTTTGAGAAACTGCGCGTGCAGACCAATGCCAAGGCTATTGCCGTGGCACATCACATGGACGACAATGCCGAAACTTTCATGCTGAATCTCTCGCGCGGAACAGGTATTCAGGGATTGAAAGGCATGAGTCCGCGAAACGGTTTCATCGTCCGCCCTTTTTTGTGCGTACATCGGGCTGAAATCATTGGTTTTCTACAAGAAATCGGACAGGATTTTGTAACCGACAGCACCAATCTTGAAGACATCTATCACCGCAACTTCATCCGCCTGCGACTTCTGCCAGAGATGCAGACGCTCAATCCGTCGGTAATGGATGCCATAAACACAACGTCGCAGCACATTGCCGAGGCTTTCAGTATCTACAAGGAAGCCATCGACAACTACCGAAACCGACTTTGCCACGCCACGGAAAACGGCATGAGCATAGACACGGAAGAACTCCTGCAAACGGTTTCGCCAAGGACGATTCTGTTCGAGTGTCTGAAGCACACGCACATCAACGAAACGCAACTCGACAACATTCTTGCTGCCGTAAAATCATCGAACTGCGGGAGACAAATTCATACTGATACTCACCGAATTATGATTGAGCGCGGCTGCATCGAAGTCATCTTAGTCAAGGAAACGACGGAAGAATCTCTGCTCGACGGCTGGATTATAGAACAAGTCGATGCCATGCCCACCGATTTCAAGAGTATTCCGAAGACCGAGGCTTACATCAACGGCGACTTAATCGACGGCGAACTGACAATGCGCCGATGGCAGAACGGCGACCGTTTCTACCCTCTCGGAATGAACGGCAGCAAACTCGTCAGCGATTATATGACCGACCGCAAATTCAGTCGCACGAAGAAAGAAAACCAACTTCTGCTATGCCACGGCAACGACATCGTGTGGTTGGTAAACGAGCGCGTAGACAACCGTTTTAAAGTAACTGAAGGCTGCAAACGTATTTTGCATATCAAAAGAAACAAATAATAGAACCATGAAAAGATTTGTCTTTGCCCTAATGCTTTCGGCTTTATGCCTTTCTTGTTCTAAGAAAGGCAAAGTGACACAAACGGTTTCCGATGAAAATGACAGTGCCTTATCTGTATGCGATAAAAACGAAAAAACTGGTTGGTATAGTTACAGAGGATATATAGAACTTACCAAGTCGAATGATTCGTTGTTCTACGAATGGTCGTGGGGAGATGAAGGTGATGATATCAGTTATTTAAAAAAGGCCGACGGTGATAAATATTATTCATATTCCTCAGCGAATGAGCTAGAAAATCTGTGGATAAGATTCAAGTTTATTGGCGGTAAAAGATGCATGCTTTATCAGTATTCCGAAACAACGGATTATTATTTTTTTGATAATGAATACCGAGGATATACAAATGAAGACCATAATCAGATTCAGAATTTCTATCAAGGTATTTACAAAACATCTAATAATCATACAATTAAGATATCCCCACAAGGATATTTCAGCATTGATAGCAAAAAATACAAGATAAAATATAATGGTAGTGACAGATATGGCAATTTGCCTCTCTTTGTATTGGAAAACGGCAAAATGTATCTGATGGAAAATACAGACAAAGGTGGCGAATACACTCTTGCAGAAGTCAACCATGAAAGAATGGAATTTTACGAAAAGGATAGCGATGTAATACTTCTGGATAAGAAGGGTGAACAGGTACAAGGTAAAAAGTTCACCAAAAGCAATGTTGTAAAGATGAAGTGGATTTCAACATTGTCGGGAAGTAGCGACAGATGGTTTTTCATTTCCGATTTAGTCTATCCCGATTTCTTTAACGAGAATATCAGTCTTGCCGACTGGGAAAGTCTTAACCAATATCTCAACACAAAGCAACAGCTGAACGAGTCGGAGAAGATAACAAAATCGAAAATGCAAGAGTTGTATGAATCTTTGAGAGAGTATAGTCGCGAATATGATGAAAACAAAAGTCAGCATCACGGAAATGACAGCATCCGCTAAAAATAAAAATCCGAGGCTCATTTTTTCGGACGAGCCTCGGATTTATTTTATCTTGAAAATGAGCTATCAATATACAATCACCGGACTGTTTGGAGTTGTATAGTCGATAGTCTTATCCTGACACTGCTGAATAGCCTCGGCGTTGCCGCAACGGGCAGAAAGACTGTACATACTGTTTGCGTTCTTGTCGTCGTAGTTGAAGGCATAAGCATCGCCCATTGCCTTGAAGATGTTGCCAAGGAGTTCGTCCTTAACGCTGTTAGTTTTAACATCGTTTATAGTCTTACCAATCTGTCCGAAACGCTTTGTAGCTGTCTCGCGAAGCATCTTTACGCCAGCCTCGATGTCGGCATTAAGCTGCATCTCGCCCAAGCGAGTCTCGGCAATAATCATAGCCTCGCCACCGCAAGCGATAGTCTTCTGGCATACATCGCGAAGCTTGGTAGAAAGTTCGCGTGCGCTCTCTGCATCAGAAGGACGAATCTTTGACAAGATGCCCAAAATCTTGATATAGTGCTTGCCCTTCTCGGTATCAGACATAGCCGACAAATCGAGTTTTTCGAGCTGTGCCACAGCCTCCTCATAGAATGTCTGCTTTTCGTAGATTGAAGCCAAGAGAGTGTTGCCCTCGGCATCAAGTTCGTTACCCTGCTCCTGATAATGACTCAAAATAGAAGCAGCCCTGTCCAAATCGTTAGCCTTCATTGCGGCTTTTGCCTGATTAAGTACAGGCTGCAAAGTGGCTGGATTTACCGGACACAAGGCGAATGATGGTTCAGCTATGGCTGCCATAGCCAAGAACGCAATAGAGAGAAGTACATTTTTTCTCATTGGATAGTTGGTTTATCGTTATTTATCAATAAAATTTATTTAGTATGACGGCGCAACTTTTGCAAAAGTTACACGCCGAGTTCTTCTTTCAGAAATTTAGACGTATGTCCGATGCCTTTCTCGACCATCTCTTCGGGAGTGCCGGTAAACAGAAGCTGTCCGCCGCCCTTTCCGCCTTCGGGTCCCATCTCAACGATGTAGTCAGCCATCTTTATAACGTCGAGGTTATGCTCGATGATGATCACCGTGTTGCCGCGGTCTACGAGTTTGTTCAGAACGTCCATCAACACTCTGATGTCCTCGAAATGAAGTCCAGTCGTTGGCTCGTCGAGTATGTAGAGCGTCTTTCCGGTGTCGCGCTTGGCAAGTTCGGTTGCCAGTTTTACACGTTGGCTCTCGCCTCCCGAGAGGGTTGTTGACGACTGTCCGAGTTTGATGTATCCCAATCCTACTTCCTGCAAAGTCTTGATTTTGTTTAGGATATTCGGTACATTCTCGAAGAATTCGCACGCCTGATTTATCGTCATGTCGAGTACATCGGCAATGCTCTTACCCTTGAAGCGTACTTCGAGTGTCTCGCGGTTGTATCGCTTTCCGTGACAAGTCTCGCACGGAATAAGCACATCGGGCAGGAAGTTCATCTCGATGGTCTTGTAGCCGTTACCGCGGCAAGTCTCACATCTTCCACCCGACACGTTGAACGAGAATCTGCCCGGCTTATAGCCGCGAATCTTTGCTTCTGGCAAATTTACAAATAATTCTCGAATATCGCTAAATAAATTCGTATATGTTGCAGGATTTGAACGCGGAGTGCGTCCAATCGGACTTTGGTCTACGTTCACAACCTTGTCAATGTTCTCTATTCCTTCGAATTTTTCGTACGCAAGCGGATCGGTCAGAGAACGGTAGAAATGCTGCGACAGAATTGGCTGCAACGTGTCGTTTATCAATGTCGATTTTCCGCTTCCAGACACGCCCGTGACGCATATCAGAGTGTTCAGCGGGAACTCAACAGTAACGTTCTTCAGGTTGTTGCCCTTCGCTCCTATCAATTTGATTGACAAGCCGTTGCCTTTCCTTCGTTCATCTGGCACTTTAATTTCTTTTGTGCGATTAAGATAGCCGCTCGTGAGCGTATTTTTCTTCAGCATCTGTGCCGGAGTGCCTTGGAAAACCACCTCGCCGCCAAGCCGTCCAGCCTTCGGTCCCATATCAACGATATAGTCGGCATTGAGCATCATGTCCTTATCATGCTCAACCACGATGACGGTATTGCCCAAGTCGCGCAACTCCTTGAGCGAGTTGATAAGGCGGATATTGTCGCGCTGATGCAGACCGATGCTCGGCTCGTCGAGAATGTAGAGCACATTCACAAGTTGCGAGCCAATCTGCGTTGCGAGTCTTATTCGCTGGCTCTCGCCGCCCGAAAGCGACATTGACTGGCGGTTCAAAGACAGATAGTCGAGTCCGACATCGAGAAGGAACTTCAGTCGGCTTCGGATTTCCTTTAGAATCTCCGAAGCGATTTTCTTCTGTTTATCTGACAGTTGCTCTTCTATCGTATTTGTCCATTCGTACAAATCGGCAACATCCATCTCCGAGAGTTCGAAGATGTTCTTTCCACCAATTTTGAAGTGCAGAGCCTCCTTGTTAAGCCTCTGTCCATGACATTCGGGACATACATCGACCTTGGCAAACTGGTCTGCCCATTTCTGGGCGTTTGCCGAGTCGTCGTTCTCCTTAATCATGTTGATGTACTTCACAATGCCTTCATACTCAACAAAATAGTCGGACGAGGCATGGCTTTTTTCCATCTTAATCTTAACCCTTTCCTGCGAGCCGTTCAGAATCTCGTCGAGAACCGAATCGGGAATCTCGCTAATAGGCTGTTTTATAGAGAGTTCGTTCATCTCCAGCAGCGATTCTATCTGCCAGAAAATCATCTGATTCTTATATTTTCCGAGTGGAAGGATTCCACCGGCATGAATTGAGATTGAGCGGTCGGGAATCACCTTGTCGAGGTCGATGACATTGACAACGCCCAGTCCCTTGCATCGCGGACACGCGCCGTTTGGCGAGTTAAACGAGAAGTTGTGAGGCGCAGGGTCGCTGTAACTCATGCCCGACGTTGGGCACATAAGCTGCTTGCTGAAATGCTTAACCGTTGCATTGTCGGCATCGAAGACCATAAGCAGTCCGTCGCCCATGTGAAGGGCTGTGGCAATGCTCTGTTTCAGACGCTTGCTGTCATCGTTGTCCGTAACCTTCAGTTTGTCAATAACAACCTCGATATCATGATTTTTGTATCGGTCGAGCTTCATTCCGTGAACAATCTCCTTAATCTCGCCGTCGACCCTTACGGTCAGATAGCCTTTGCGGCGCACGGTATCGAAAAGTTCGCGGTAATGACCCTTTCGGCTACGCACGAGCGGCGCAAGAATATAGATTCTCGAATTGTTGTATTCCGAGTGAATGAGGTCGTAAATCTGGTCTTCGGTATATTTTACCATCTTCTCGCCGCTGATGTACGAGTAAGCCTCGCCGGCACGGGCAAAAAGAAGTCTGAGATAATCGTAAATCTCGGTTGTTGTGCCAACCGTTGAGCGGGGATTCTTGTTGGTCGTCTTCTGCTCGATAGAAATAACGGGGCTTAGTCCGGAAATCAAATCAACGTCCGGACGCTCCATATTTCCGAGGAAATTGCGCGCGTATGCCGAGAAAGTATCGATATAACGCCTCTGTCCCTCGGCATAGATTGTATCGAACGCCAAGGAACTCTTTCCGCTACCGCTTAGTCCGGTAAAGACCGTCAGACTGTTGCGCGGCAACTCCACATCAACATTTTTCAGATTATGTACCCTTGCCCCTAAAACTGTTATCTTGTTATCGCTCATAATTTTTTGTTATCCTTACTGGTTTGATACAGCAGAAGTGCTTTCGTATCCTCTCAAAATATTTATATCGTGCCTGATATTGTATTTTATTCCGTCAGAGCCTTTTGCCTTAACAACGATGAAGTAAACACCGTCCTTAACGGGCTTTCCGTGCGATGTTCCGTCCCATCCGCCGTCGTTCATCTGATCTATGCCCCACTCGTACAACTGCTGTCCCCATCGGTTAAAGATGTAGGCATGAAACTCTACGATGCTCTTTGCCTTTATCTTGAAAACATCGTTTATGCCGTCGCCGTTTGGCGAGAAGGCATTTGGAACGAAGAGAGACGATTCGGAAACGGTTATGGTTATCGGTCTCTGCGTGTCGTCTACTATCGTGTCGTTTGTAGCGTTGTCGATGAATGTGGCGTAGAGGGTAACCTCGAATGTTCCGCTCTCGGTAAAGGTGAAATCAACATCTTCGTCGTATCTTACAACCGATGGCGTTGAACTGTCCTTCCTCACGATTCGCCACTCGTAGAGCGATGTTCTGCCTTCGTTTCCCGACGGATTGGCAACAAACTTGGCAACCACCGGAGCAGAGCCTACAAATGCGCTGTCAGCGGTAAGTATTCTGTCAACAGCCTCGCCGTTTGCTTCTATAATCTGAATGTGCGGTTCAATCTGCTGGGCGCTGAGCCTTAGGCACATAAAACAACACATCAAGCATAGAAAACCGAATTTACTCATCATTAAATCATGTTAATTTGTTGCAAATGTAATAAATAAGAATTGAAATATGTATACAGAACGAGTTATTTTTATTATTTTTGCTCCGGTTTTTTCGAATACAAATATGTTACAGCCAAAATCACTGGCTCTGTTTCTCGGCTTGATGATGGCTTCTGCCACATGCCTTGCACAGGGCACCAATATCAGAACCACCCACGTAGTACAGCAGGGTGAGACATTATATCATATCGCCAAGACTTACAATGTATCGGTTGACGATATCCTAAGCGTAAATCCAACTCTATCGCCCGACAAGTACTTTGTCGGCATGTACATCAACATTCCTAACTCACCTGCCCTTCAAGCAATACAGAATGACATAATCGGCGTTGAGGAGCATACTACTGCCGTGCCCAACAGGGTTCAGGCAGCCGTAATCCTTCCGTTCATGTCGGAGACAATAAACGCGGCAGAACGCAGTAAGATGGTTGAGTATTACCGAGGTTTTCTGATGAGTGTCGACAGTCTGAAGCATCAGGGCGTGTCGATTGACATCTACACATACGACTCGGGCGACAAGTCGAACGCAAGTATCGACAACATTCTTAAAGACCCGATGCTGGCATCCATGAACCTCATTGTGGGTCCGATGTACAGTTCGCAGATTGCTCCGCTTGCCAAGTATGCCGAGGAGCACAAGATAAGGCTCATTGTGCCGTTTACAAGCAAGTGCATGGAGGTCTACAATAATCCGTATGTATTTATGGTCAATCCGCCGCAGCTGTATCTCAACAACGTCATCTACGAGCATTTCGTTGAGAATTTCGGCGACAGCCAGATTGTTTTCTACGAAACAAACGAGCAGTCTAAGAAAGAGGTCGAATTTGTTGCCGGTTTGAAGAATTATCTCGACCAAAAACACATCAAGTACTTCAACATCAACAAGAATTCGGACAATTCAGCTATCGTGAGCCAGACGAACATCTGCAAGAAGAACGTGATAATCCCGAACTCTTCGTCGATAAACGCGCTCAATCTCCTTACAGCCAAGCTGAAGGACTTCTGTCAAGAAAATCCGTCGTACAAGATTACGCTGTTCGGCTATCCCGAGTGGCAGACGTACCACGGCACTCACCTCGACAATCTGTACAACTTCGACACCTTCATCTGGAGCAAGTTCTACAACAACGTGTTCGAGACTCGCACAAAGGAATTCATGCACAACTATTACCACTGGTTTAACAGCGAGCTTATTCCAAGTTATCCAAAATTCGGAATGTTGGGCTTCGACACGGGATATTACTTCCTTACCAACCTCAGCAAGTATGGCAACGAGTTCGAGCAGAACTGCAACACGCTCGAGTTCAACCCTTACCAGAGCGGATTCAAGTACATACGCATGAACAGCCACGGCGGATACATCAACACCGGAGTGTGGTTTGTACACTACTCTAAGGACGAGCGCCGACCAATAAAAATTGAATATTAAACCGAATTATGAGAATAAAGAGAGCATTGCCTGCCTTGCTGTTCGCAATGGTTGTGATGAGTGCCAAGGCACAAGTTGGCGAATACCGAAACAAATGGAACGTGGGCTTTAACGGCGGAGTGAACCTAAACAAGGTGGGATTCAACCCTCGCGTAAAGCAGACATACCAGATTGGTCCGGGATTTGGAGCGATGATAAGATACACCAGCGAGAAATACTTCAAAGCCGTGTGCTCGCTACAACTCGAGGTAAATTACAACTCGCTTGGCTACAAGGAGCAGAACGACGAGCAGACATACTCGTTCAGCCGAAAGATGAACTACATCCAAGTTCCGCTGCTGGCGCACATGGCTTGGGGAAAGGAAGAGAAAGGCATCCAGTTCTTCTTCAACGCCGGTCCTTATGCCAACTTTCTGGTTAGCAAGGAGAAGACTGCCGATGGCGACGAGTCTCTGCTTACCAACTATCACCACATAAACGATACCGACAACGACTTCGATTTCGGTATAATTGCCGGCATTGGCACGGAGATAAACACCAGCGTAGGACGCTTCGACCTCGAAGTAAGATACGACTACGGATTGGGCAACATCTACGACAACTCAAAGAAAGGCTATTACAGCATATCAAACAACGCCACGATAAATGCCCGAATAGCCTACTTTATCCCGATAAAGAAATAGAAAACGTGTTGGCAGAATAAAGTTTATGCAGAATTTTATTCTGCCAACCTTGTTTTTCTGAATTCTGATTTTCAAATACAAATTAACGCATTTAACTTGATTTCATCTTAAATCATTTGCCTAATTAACTAATTAAAGACTATGTGGAAAGAAACTAAAGTTGTAAAAGACGTAAGGCATTTTTATAGTTTTGATGCCAGACACGGAGTGTATGCCACTACCGATAAGGATGATAATTCTATGCTCTATATCAATGGCAAGGAAATTCCTATAAGGGAAGTTGGTTATGTAAGAAGTTATGACGACAAGGTAGTTGTACAAACAGATTCAGAAGATGGTAGTGGCTTTTATGACATCATGCTGTTTAACAGAGACGGCGAACTTCTTAATGTGGTGAACAATACATATTGTTTACACGACAAGGGATGTTATCGTTATCAAAATGTATTTGTCTTTTCTGATGAAAATAATGTGTGGTTTGGCAATCTTGTTGATATTGAAACAGGCAATAAAATTTTCGAGAAGGAGTATTGCGACACTCGCGAAGTTTTCAACAATATGGTATTTTGGAGTCGAGGAAATGCTATTATTCGTTACGATTGGGACGGTAATATTATGTGGCAGCGTGACTACCAATCTGATTTTAATGTAAAAATTGAGTTAGGTGACATTGAAGGTGTCTGTGGTGGCAAACTTTGGGTGAAATCGAAGCATGACTGGCATGAGATTCTCCTTGCCATAGATGTAAATACGGGCGAGATGATAAAGGCTTTTTCTGATTCCGAAGAAGATACAAATTTGCCACATTGCGATATAGGTGATATTGGCGATGCGTACTTAAATCTTGAAAGCAATCACATTCTGGTTGTGACGAGCGATAAAGAAGGCAACGCTTTTTTGAATTTCATAGATGCGGAAACTCTCGAAGTCTTTGAAAAAACACTCTATGCAGTAGATTCCGATAATTCAGAAAATGTATATATTATTGAAGGAATATCTGAATTTAAAGAAGATTACATTACTTTTAAACTTTATAATTCTGATAGGGATTACAATGCTTCTGGTTTCTTAATCTATAATTATAAAACAAAAAAAGTCGTTTTTGCCCACCACATTTTTACCTCAAAGCAAACAAATGATGGTTGGATGGTATTTGATGTCCAATATCAAAATAATAGCCGCATTTTTGCTTACGATTTTGCAAAAAGATTGCACATCTTCGAAGATGTAAAAGAGTAGCAACAAGCACCCTTGTTCTGCCGAATTTCCGCGCTCGACCTATGGTCGCCTGCTACCGAAGGGATGCAAGAATTAGGCAACATCAAAAAAAGCGAGTTTGCAACTCGCATTGTCATCCAGCAACAAAATCTCGCAAAAAAATAATAGGTTATAGAAGAAAGAATCGTCTATAACCTATTCATTTTTTATCTTATTCTGTCGACAGCCCTAACCAGCATCTCATCTGCGCCGATTGAACGGATTGCCAACCAATTAAGTATAATGCTCACAACCGGAAATGCAACGTACAATGTTGGAGTAAACGATGCATCCTCGCTCTGCCCCTTGAATACGAAAACAAAGGCAATGTAAGCTATGCAGTATCCGGCAAGAAGAATTGTATTGAACACCAAGAATCTAATCTGGCGCATTCTTTTGCGGTATAGGAGAATTGCCATCGCCGTGGTTATAAGCACTATCGAAATGATAGTACAAAGTGCCCACAGAGAATATGACAAGACCTCGTCGTTGCCGTTGCGGAACGTAAGGTTGTTCATTACGCCAACAGTCTCGCCGTTGGCAGAGACGAACCGTCCTATAGGGCTGCATAGACATACAATCAGCAGAATCTCAACAGCAAGCATGTATAGCGTCTGTATTCGCTGAATCATATATCTGTGTTTTGTGGTTCTTAATCAAGATTCTCCTTCTCCTTTGCAGGGTTGCGGAAGTAGATTTTGCCTTCCTCGAACTCCTGAATAGCGATGAGGGTTGGCTTTGGAAGTTTCTCGTAGAAACGGGAAATCTCAATCTGCTCACGGTTCTCGAACACCTCGTCAAGGCTGTCGTTGTAAGATGCAAACTCCTGAAGTTTCTTTGACAACTCGTTCTTGATGTCTACCGAAATCTGGTTTGCTCTCTTGCCCATGATTGAGATACTCTCGTAGATGTTGTCTGTACCTTTACAGAAATCCATAAGATTGCGCGTAGTGGTATTGGTAGGCGCATTGGTCTTCTTGTAATCCATAATCCTGTATAATGTTTTTAATTTTTAACTCGTTTGCTACTCTCCTTGAAGATTTTGTCTACTTCCTTTGTGTACTTGCTCTCAGGAAACTCGTTCTTGAAGCCGTAATACTCGTCAATGGCATCGCGGTAACGCTCGTCCTGCTTAGACTCAACGCTCTGTGCGGCGAGGTTGTACTTGCTCTTGAGGATAAGATAGTACAAATCTTCTCTGTACTCAGAGTAAGGATAGTCCTTCAGGGCGTTCTGTGCCGTGATGATGCACGCCTGATAGTTGTTTCCGCCGCTTGTGCAGTTGCCGAAGTATCCGCCAAGGTCGAAGTACAACTTCGCAGCAAGGAAATCCTTCTCAACAAGCTTATCCTGAAGTTCGAACTGCATCTTCTCGGCTCTGTCCTTCAGATGTGACTCTGGGAAGTAGTCGATAAAATTCTGCAACTCGCTGATAGCCTTAATCGTAGATGTCTGGTCGAGACGTGGGTTCGGCGTATCGCTATATAGAGCCTTTCCGCAGTTGAATCTTGCCAAGGCTGTGTATTTGCCTTTAGGGTAAGAGTTGTAATAAGTAGTAAAGAACTTGGCAGCCGAATCGTAGTCGCCCATCTTCATATTGCACATTGCAAGCAGATAGAGCGATTCTTCCGCCTTGTCTGTACCCTTCATGATGGCTATAGATTCTTCCAGTAAGGTTGCGGCGCTGCCATACATTCCGTCGGCATAGTATGCCTTGGCAGCTTCGTACTTGTAATCGTAATCCGAGCATTTTGCAAGCTTTGTCATGCCACCACAACTGGTGAACAAGAGTGCAACTGCGCAGATATTCAAAAAAACTTTTCTCATTATTCAGTTAAGGAACGGTTGTCCACTCCGAAAGTTTATAATAATTATATACGTTTCAGCGGGCAAAATTAATAAAAAACATTGAATTAACCAATATATAACTTTCAAAATAAGTATTTATTGCATCATTTTAAATAAAATTTACGGCTTCAACAGAAGATTCTTTGTATATTCGCACCCCATATATTACAAAATAGTACAGCATGGATTTTGAAATCGTTTCAAACTATCAGCCCACAGGCGACCAGCCCGAAGCCATAAGGCAACTGACAGAGGGCGTTCTGAGCGGAATGCCGGCGCAGACTCTGCTGGGCGTTACGGGTTCGGGAAAGACGTTTACTATTGCAAACGTAATTAAGAACATCAACAAGCCCACGCTCATCCTGAGCCATAACAAGACGCTTGCTGCCCAACTTTATGGCGAGATGAAGAGCTTCTTCCCGAACAATGCCGTGGAGTACTATGTATCGTACTACGACTATTATCAGCCGGAGGCTTATCTGCCAGCCACCGACCTTTACATAGAGAAAGACCTTGCCATAAACGATGAAATCGACCGTTTGAGGCTTGCCGCCACATCGTCGCTGCTCTCGGGACGGAACGACGTTATAGTGGTCAGCTCGGTTTCGTGCATCTACGGCATGGGAAATCCTAACGACTTCTACAACAACGTAATAGAGGTTCACAAGGGCAAGATTTTAGACCGCAACGTGTTTCTACGCCGACTGGTAGACAGTCTTTATGTGAGAAACGACATCGAGTTGAAACGCGGATGTTTCAGGGTAAAGGGCGACACGGTAGATATCTATCTGGCATACGCCGACAACATTCTGCGCATCATCTTCTGGGACGATGAAATCGACTCAATCGATGAAATCGACCCGATTACAGGGCACAAGCAGATGTCTTACGACGCATACAAAATCTACCCAGCCAACCTCTTCATGACATCGCAGGACAGCACGCAGGCTGCCATCCGCATGATTGAGGACGACATGACTCTGCGCGTTCAGGAACTCGAAAGCATGGGCAAGATGCTTGAGGCAAAGCGTCTGCACGAGCGCGTAACATACGATATCGAGATGATTCGCGAGCTTGGGCATTGCAGCGGAATAGAGAACTATTCGAGATACTTCGACGGAAGAAAAGCCGGCGAACGACCATACTGTCTGCTCGACTTCTTCCCGAAGGATTTTCTGATGGTGATTGACGAGAGCCATGTAAGCGTTCCACAAATATCGGCGATGTACGGCGGCGACCGCGCCCGAAAGACGAATCTGGTTGAATACGGATTCAGACTGCCGGCAGCACTCGACAACCGTCCGCTGAAGTTCGAGGAGTTCGAGGCGATAACGAACCAAGTGATATACGTCAGCGCAACGCCGGCAGACTACGAGTTGCAGAAGAGCGAAGGCGTTGTGGTTGAGCAGCTTATCCGTCCTACCGGACTTCTCGACCCTATTATCGAAGTCCGCCCGAGCATGAACCAGATTGACGACCTTTTGGAGGAAATCGAACTCCGCAAGGAGAAGGACGAGCGCGTTCTCGTAACCACCCTGACCAAACGAATGGCTGAAGAACTGACCGAATATCTGCTGAACCACGACATACGCACAAACTACATCCACAGCGATGTTGACACGCTCGACCGCGTGAAGATAATGGACGACCTGCGCGCCGGAGCATACGACGTTCTGGTGGGCGTAAACCTGCTGAGAGAAGGCCTCGACCTGCCCGAGGTATCGCTCGTTGCCATTCTCGACGCCGACAAGGAAGGATTCCTGCGCTCGCACCGCGCACTAACGCAGACAGCCGGACGCGCCGCACGAAACGTAAACGGAATGGTGATAATGTATGCCGACAATATTACGGAAAGCATGCAGAAAACCATTGACGAGACTAACCGCCGTCGCGAAAAGCAACTTGCTTACAATCAAGAGCATGGCATCACGCCAAAGCAGATTACGAAAGAGCGAAAAATGGCCGATCTCATCGGCAGCGGCGAGAAGGTGGACGAACAGCGCGCCGACATCAGAAAGAAGAAAGTCTACATTGAGGAGGAGCACACATACGCCGCCGACCCAATCGTGGGCTACATGTCTAAGCCACAACTCGAAAAGAGCATCGAGAACACTCGCAAGCTGATGAAGGAGGCGGCAAAGAAACTCGACTTCATGGTTGCCGCACAATATCGCGACGAGCTTATCAGACTCGAAGACATGCTAAAGGACAAACAATAAAGACAAAAATGAAGGAAGACGAATATAAGACCATCGAAGCCCCTACAGAGGCTATCTACACCGAGAAGAGAAGCAAGTTCCTCGCCTTTGCCATTCCCGTGCGCACAAAGGACGAGATAAAGGCTCACGTCGAGGCTTTCCAGAAGAAGTATTACGACGCGCGGCACGTCTGCTACTCGTACATGCTGGGGCCCGAATACAGCGATTTTAGGGCGAATGACAACGGAGAGCCTTCGGGCACGGCAGGAAAACCCATCTTAGGGCAGATAAACTCTAACGAGCTGACCGATATCCTCATCGTGGTGGTTCGCTATTTCGGCGGAGTAAAACTCGGCACAAGCGGTCTGATTGTAGCCTATCGCACGGCTGCGGCTGCGGCCATAGAGAAAGCCAACATCATTGTCAAGACGGTAGACTTGGATATTGAATTCACGTTCGAATATCCTTTCATGAACGATGTGATGAAGGTGATAAAGGACTTAGAGCCCGAGATAATAAGTCAGCAGTTCGACATGGATTGCGTAATGACTCTGCGCATCCGCAAGGAGATAATGCCGCAACTCCGTGCCCGACTCGAAAAAGTCACTTCGCTGGTTATCAAGGAATAAAAAGAGGACTGCGATACACGCAGCCCTGGCATCTCCAAAGCAGATTTCTCCACCTATGAGATGTTGCAAAGATACAAAATTATCTCATTCGCAAGAAATAAGCAGAAGAAAATCTGATTATTATGCCGATATTTTCGAATCACAAGTTTCTAAAAGAATCCTTCCCTTGCTAAGCCGAAGAGCGCAACTCTACTAAAAATAAACCATCTGCCAGACTACCATCAAACCGAGCAAAAACCCGAAGGCATCCCGAACGAATCCCGAACAAATTCCATATACAGCAGAACACAAAAAAAGGGGAGCGAACTCCCCTTCCGAACCACATGTTAAGCCGAATTTGCAATTCGGCTTTGAAACAAATTGGGAATTTGTAATTCCCACCGCTGAAAAAAACAAGAAACAAGCAGTAATAAAAGGCAACCATTCAAAAAAAGCAAAATAATCCCAATCGAAAAACATTATATAAATAAGGTAAAATCCAAGAAAAAGCCAAAAATTTACATTTTTACGTTTTTTTACTCTGAAAAGTTTGCAGGTTTACAAAAAAGCAGTATCTTTGCATCGCAATTCAGCAAAACACTGGTTGCGACACTAAACAATGGTGCCTTGGATGAGTGGCTTAGTCTCTGGTCTGCAAAACCAGCCACGGCGGTTCGAATCCGCCAGGCACCTCGATGAAACCGACGATTTTTGATTGTCGGTTTCATTTTTTATTATATCTCCCCTTTCACTTGCATATTTAAAAAACTTTGCGCAACTTTGCAAATCAACAAAACCGACACACAAATATGCAGCAACAAGAGAACATAGATTTTGAACACATCCTCGAAGAAGCCGGGATAAGAGTGACCGCCGTCCGCTTGCTCGTGCTGAAAGCCATCTACACGCAGATTAAAGGCGCATTCTCGCTTCACGATGTTGTAGACGTGCTTCACAATGCCGACAATTCGAGCGTTTTCAGGGCATTGACGCTGTTTGCCGAGAAGAGCCTTCTTCACCCTATCGATGACGGCTCAGGAATGCAGAAATACTGTCTTTGCCGATGCGCCGACCATGAACATTGTATCGGCCACGTTCACATAACGTGCGTAATGTGTCATCACACCATCTGCATGGAGGAAGTGCCGATTCCATCGGTTCCAATACCCGAAGGATACGAGATTCACGAATCGGAATACGTCATAAAGGGACTTTGTCCGAAATGCAGCAAGAAATACGGAAAATGAAAAAAGTTCACTTCAAAACAAGCAGTCACGCTTTTTTGAAGTGAACTTTTCAGTTTAAACCAACCTTAAATCAGTTAAAGTAGATGTATAGGAACACCATGACCGCCGCCAGCACTACCCACGCGGTTATGGCAGAGACCGACGTCTTTTCTTCTATAACGCGCATAGAATGGCGTTCTTCCTCGGTTTTGTCGAACAGACTGATGCACACCATGCCAAGGCACAGAGCCGCGAAGATATAGAACGACAGAAGCATGAAATGAGGCCATTCGATGCCGAGATTAGTCCACAGATAAAGAATACCGATGCCGATGCTGAAGAACGTTCCGAACGTGAGCGTGAGATTGGCAGCGAGTGTTGTGCATCGCTTCCAGAACACGCCAAGAAGGAATACAGCCGCCATTGGAGGCGCAATAAAGCCAAGAACGCTCTGGAACACGTTGAACAAATCCAAGCCCTTGATATTGTCTATGGCAACGGTCAGAACGATTGAGACAAGCGCGCCGAAGACCGTGACGATGTGTCCCGTGCGAGTGATTTCGGCATCGCTCGCATTTGGATTAACGCTCTTTACGTAGATATCCATCGTAAACACCGTGCTGAGGGCATTCAACGCCGAGCCGATGGTGCTCACCAGCGATGCCGTAAGGACAGCCATCACAAGTCCCACCATTCCGACGGGGAAAAGGCTGTCTACGAGCGTCATGTAGGCGTTGTCGGGGTCAACCTGCATCGTTCCAAAGAAACCAGTCTTGACAAGGGCAAAACAAATCACGCCCGGCAGAATGTAAAGCACCACGTCGAGAATCTTGAGCCAGCCTGTAAAATTCGCACCCTTCTGCCCCTCCTTCAGATTCTTTGCCGCCAAAACGGGCTGAACCATGCTCTGGTCGGTACACCAGAACCACACGCCCATCACCGGATAGCCAAGCAGAATAGGCAGCCACGGATACGAAGGGTCATCGATTGGCTGAAAGAGTTTCCAGTAGCTCGACGGAACGACATCAGGATTGGCAAGCGTGCTGATGCCTCCGAAGAACGAGTCTCCGCCAAGGCGATAGATGCCCATAACCGTAAGCGTCGCACTCACAAGAATGAGCAGAACCATCTGATAGACATTAGTATAAGCCACAGCCTTCAGTCCGCCCATAACGGTAAAGAATGCCGACACAAGCAGCAAAATCAAGGCTGAAACCCACATCGGAATGCCAAACACCTGACGCACAAGCGTTCCGCCTGCAAACAACGTGAGGGCGAGCCACGAAATAAGAATAGTCACGATGGTGTACCACGCCAGCATATTACGCGTGCTCTGCCCGAATCGCTTGCCCATAAACTCGGGCAGCGTGGTGATGTGCTCGCCCAAATATCGCGGAGCAAAGACAAAGGCAAGCAGCGCGATGAAGACGAAGGCGTACCAGGCGTAATTGCCCGATACTATTCCGGTGGTGAAGCCGGCACTTGCCGACGCAATAAGCATAGACGGACCGACATTCGTTCCCCACATCGAAAAGCCGATGTGATACCAGTCGAGCGAGCGGTCGGCAAGAAAGGCTTTTCCGCCCTCCTTGCGTCTTGCACTCGCCCAGATTCCGATGCCAACAAGCACCACAAAATATGTCAAAAGAATAAACCAGTCGAGAGTTCCAAAAGATAAATTACCCATAACAGAATCAGCATTTTAAGATGGTTGCATAAGTCTCTTGGCAAGCGCAACAGCCGAATTTGCGTTATCGCTGTAGCCATCTGCCCCGATTTCATCGGCAAAATTCTGGCTCACAGGCGCGCCGCCAACCATAATCTTAACCTTGTCGCGCAGTCCGGCAGCCTTTATAGCCTCGATAACGTCCTTCATGTACGTCATCGTGGTTGTAAGAAGCGCGCTCATGCACAAGATATCGGCATTCGTCTCCTTCAGAGCCTCGACGAATTTCTCGCTCGGCACGTCAATTCCGACGTTTATGACCTCAAAGCCGCAGCCCTCGAGCATACTCGCCACAAGATTCTTGCCGATGTCGTGCAAATCGCCCTTGACCGTTCCTATCACGACCTTTCCGGCTGAGATTGAGGCACTTCCTGCCATGAGAGGCTTCAACAGTTCAAGTCCCGATTTCATCGCTCTTCCTGCCATCAGAAGCTGCGGCACGAAAGCCTTTCCGTTCTGGAATCGCTGACCAATCTCACTCATCGCCACAATCATCTGCTCGTTTATTATCTCCTGAGGCTTCTTGCCCTCGTCAATAAGCTGCTGAGTGGCTTTCTTTGCATCTTCGGTCTTGCCGGCTATGATGGCGTTGAAAAGCGCGCCTTTCTCGGCTGTATTCTCTTGAGAAACAGTCTTTTCTGCCGATTTCACCGGCTTCTTCTCTGTCTTTGCCGAAACAGTTTTCTGTCCCGGCTGATGAGGCGTTACGAAGCAGCCCGGAGCAGGCTCGACAAGCGGCGCATATCTGCCTATGTGTTCGTTGTTCGTTCCGCAACAGCCGCCGATTACGTTTACAAGATGACCGTCGATATATGGCCAGATTTGCTTCTGCATTATCTCGGGCGACTGCAAATATTGTCCGTTTTCATCGGGCAGTCCGGCATTAGGGTGAGCCGTGATGTAGTAATCAACCCTTTCTGACAACTCGCGGATGAGCGGATACATCTGGTCTGCACCCGTTGAGCAGTTCATTCCGACGGAGAAGATAGGATAATCCTTCACCTCGTCGAGGAAAGAATAGATATTCTGCCCCAAAAGATTGTTTCCATCGGCATTTACCTGCGTGAAACTGAGCATGATAGGCACGTCCGCCCCCTTCTCCTTCATCGATGAAACCGCGGCATCCATCGCCGCCTTCGAGTTCTGAAGGTCGAAGATAGTCTCGAAGAGAAGAGCGTCAACTCCGCCGTCGATGAGAGCGTCTATCTGCTCGCGATAAGCCGCCACAAGGGCATCGTACTTGATGTCGCCATCTATTGAGCATGTCTTGGTTGTCGGACCGACAGAACCTGCCACGAATCTCGGCTTCTGCGGATTTGCAAGCGTGAAGGCATCTGCCAGCTGACGGGCAATCCTACATGCTGCAAGGTTGATGTCGCGCACATAGTCGGCAAGTCCCCAGTCGCCCATCGAAACGGCTTGCGCGCTGAACGTGTTCGTCTCGATGATGTCAGCCCCGGCAAGTAAATATTTTCGATGAATATCGGCGATTACATCGGGTTTTGTAATGCAGAGAAGGTCGTTGCAGCCCTTCAGACTGCCGCTGTTGTCGGCAAAGAGTTTGCCTCTGAAATCCTCTTCCGAAAGACCGTAAGGCTGAATCATCGTGCCCATTCCGCCGTCGAGAATCAGAATACGCTCCTTGAAAAGGTCTCTGAAGCCCTTCGTCGCTGGCGCAGGAAGTACGGCTTCCGATGCGATGTTTCCGGCTTTCTTTATCTTGAAATTGTCACCAATATTTATACATTTCTTCAGACTTTCGTCAATGCTCAGACTATTGTCCAATCCGGGAACGATGCTCTTGAATTGGGTTGCACAAATCTCACAAGTACAGCCTTTTACATGAATCGTGTCGCGCTTCCACTTGGCTGCGACAGGCTTTGCGCGATACTCCTCCACAATCTTCAGAGCCTGCTCAACCTCGTCCTCGTTGTGGAAATCCATCTCGATGTGAACGCCGTCTGTGCCCACGTTGTCGAGCAGCGGCTTCAGTTCGTCAAGCGTAACCCAACATGCAAGGATGCTCTTTCCGCCCTTCAGAATGGTGTTGTACAAATCGTACCACTTTGGCGAGCCTCCCTGCGGTTCACCCACGCCCGGAGTCCATTGGATGGCGTTCAGCTCCTCGATTTCGAGCAACGCCGGAACATGGCGCATCGCTCCCACTCCGTCGAGATGATAGAGCGTATAGTCTATTTTCTGACATTGTTCGCGGATGAAAGGCTGCACAAACTTACGGTAATCTTCCTCGCTAAGCATCGTCGAGATATCGCTCTGAAGCTTGCTCATCTTGCCCGGAGCCCACGAAGAGAAGTAGCAGAATGCCATTTCGTCGCCCTCGCGGATTATGTCGTAAAGTTCGTCGAAAACCTTGAAATAAGCGTCGTTTATGCGCTGAATCTGATCGAGAAGGATATCGGGCTGAGTAATTGTGTCGAGAAGTACGGAATCCGTTCCCTTCATCGCCGCCAAGACATCGAGTCCTTCCATCAAATCGGGCATTCCGACGTAATAGTTGCCCTTTGCCTTAGCCTTTACCTTCTTCAGCAACTCTTTGTGCAGCAAGAAATTAGGATGATTAGGGTCAAACTGGAAATCATCGCGGAAATTTGGGTCGGGATGAATCCAGATTGTATCTTCGCCGCCCTCGAACACCGCGCCGAGGATTGCCGCCATAGAGCCCGGACCGAGCTGAGTGTTTGCCACCGGCAGAATGTCGGCTTTAAGACAGCTATGCGAGACGTACCAGTCGAGATAATCGGCACGCCAGTCGGCATCGAACCACTTCTGATTCAAGTCCTTAGGCTCGTGCGGCATCGGAATGTCGGCATGAGGCTTCACGCCCTGCTGAAAATGCTCCCACATGTTCAGCACGATGCCCTTGTGGTTCCACCAGTCAATATAATGTTGCTTTGTTTCTTCTAAATTTTCCTTCCAAGTCGTCATAAATTCGGATTTTTACGATGAAACCATCAGAATTGCTCTATTACCGCCTTGCTCAAGTCCATCTCGTCGGTACACTCAACATCGTCCATGTACATCGGAATCTGCGCGCCCTTGCGCACGAAAACCGGCATTTCATCGAGCGGAACATCAACATTTTTCAACCATCGTCCACCGCTGACGGTCTCGCGACTGAAGAAATCAACCCATTCGCCCTCAGGCAGATAGATATCGCGACGGTTGTCGCTGTTCATCACCGGAGCAACAAGGAAGTCGTCGCCAAACATATATTCGTCGTCGATATGCCAGCAAATAACATCGTCAGGGTTGCTGAAGATGAGCGCGCGAAGCATAGGATATCCCGTCTCGGTTGTCTTGCGAGCCTGCTCCATGATGTAAGGCATGAGCTGATAGCGCAACTTCCACCATTTCTTTACGATTGGCGCGATGTTAGGATATTCCCACGGCTCGCGCTTGCATGTGCCGTGATAGCGCATGTGCGACGAGAACACGCCGAACTGAGTCCAGCGGACGTAAATCTGCTCGTCGAGCGGCGAGTTCATGAAGTTTGGCAGACTGTGGAAGCCCGGCACATCGTGACTCCAGAAGGCAAATCCGCTGAGTCCGAAGTGCAGACCGCCTTTCAACGAGCCTGCCATACCGTCCCACGAATGGGCTGAGTCGCCGCCCCAATGCAGCGGATACCTCTGGCATCCAGCCCACGCACTACGCGCCCACACAATGCCGTCGCCCGTAACATCTTTCGTAATCTCGTAAGCCGCCTTGTGATAGAGCAGCGCGTAGATATTATTCAACAATTCGGGCTTCATGCCATGATACTTGGCATCCATGTGTATGTTCTCGCCAAAATCGGTCTTTATGCACGCCGCTCCCATCTCCAGCAGGTTCTTCAGCAGACCTTTGTACCACTCAACAGCCTTTGGGTAAGTAAAGTCGATGGTTCCGGCATAGTCGAGCGCAGAGAAGTTACTGCCCTCGCTGTCCTGCTTCTTGGTAAGCGGACCGATATAGTTGTTCTCCCTTGCCTCGTCTATCTGCTCGGCATTCTCGGCAACGTACGGAAGCTGCCACAGCGATACGCGGAAGCCTTGCTTCTTCAGGTCGCCCATGAATTTCTTAGGGTCTGGGAATCGCTCGTCGTTGAACTTCCACTCGCAAAGCCAGTCGGTCTTGAACCATCCTGTATCGAGGTGGATAACGTCGCACGGATAATGCTCGGCACGCAGACGGTTGCAAATGCTGTTCACCTCGTCTGCGCTGAAATATGTCATTCGGCTCATCCAGATGCCGAAACTCCACAGCGGAAGCATCGGCGGGAAGCCTGTTATGCATCGGTAATTGTACAAGATTCGTTCGGGATTTTCGCCGCCGATGATGAAGGCATCTATCTGCGGATATTCGTTAAGGAACTGGACCGAACGCGTTGAATGGTCGGCAAGCGACAACTTGCAATGGGCACAAGTGTGATAGAAAACGCCATACATCCTGCTGCTTATGTAGAACGGAATATTCTTGTAGCAACGGCGGTTGTTCACGCCCTGTCCGTCCTGATTCTTCAGCTGGAAGGTGCGGCCGCTCAAATCCATCTTTGTGAATCGCTCGCCTGTTCCGCAGAAACACTCGTCGGGTTGGCACTCGAACGAGAGCGTTACGGCATCGTTCTTGCCGTCGCGCTTTACCAACGCCAGCGGAAGGGCATCGTATCGCGGCGGAGAGAAATGGTCGTAGGCACTCAGTCTCACGCTCTTGCCCTGCGGAGTTCTGTCGCCCTCGGGATATATAGTAATGTCTACCGTGCTCTGCGGCTCTGGAAGCAAATCGCTCCAGTGTTCGAGCACGGGCTTGCTACAATCAATCTGTGCATATCGTCCGCCCTCGCCCACGATGCTGAACACATCGCCGTCTTTCTCTATGCGCAACGGAATCTTCTTTACCGACGGATGCCAGCACAGCATATCGTCGTTGTCGCTGCACTCTTCGTCGTTGAACGATGAGAACAGTCGCACAGAGCTGTTGCTGTACGCTCTGATTTTCAGCACATAATTTTCCTGTGCTGCCGATTCGTCTGCCTGCATATCGTTTGCAAGCACCTGTTTCTGAAAAGGAATTGTTATCCAAACATCTCCGTCTTTTTCTCTTATATCCGAAGGCGCATAAGCCTTCCACAACGATTCGTCTTGCTTTAAATTTATGTCGAAGTCAAGAAAATCGAACAAATGATAGTTGGTTTGTTTCATTAAATGGTTATGATTATAGTTGAATGGCACAAATATAACTCAATAATTGTAATTGAAGAAATATTTCGCTTTAAAATCGAGCAGAAAGAACGGATATGTACAAAAACAAAAAAAGATTAAAACTTAATGTTTTAACCTTCCTTTTGTGTCGGGGTACCAGGATTCGAACCTGGGACCCTCTGTTCCCAAAACAGATGCGCTAACCGGACTGCGCTACACCCCGAATCTTTTTACTTAGAACCAAAAAGTTTTCCAATTGCCCTTTTCCGTGTCGGGGTACCAGGATTCGAACCTGGGACCCTCTGTTCCCAAAACAGATGCGCTAACCGGACTGCGCTACACCCCGAAACTTTTTCTTAGTGCCTAAGAATTTTTCTATTTGCTTTTTTCTGTGTCGGGGTACCAGGATTCGAACCTGGGACCCTCTGTTCCCAAAACAGATGCGCTAACCGGACTGCGCTACACCCCGAAACAACAATTCTTAAAGCCTTGTTTCTTAAAAGCGGTGCAAAGATAAGCACATTTTTTGAATAAGCAATGTTTTTTAGCGATTTTTTTGCGATATTTTTCAAAATAATCTCCGTCACGCCTTTGTTTATGCACATTCCACACCAGAACTTTATACCGAATTGCCGCCACCCGACTTTGCAAATATCACATATATAGATATTTTCGGAGAGGTATTATTACGTTTATGCATCAGACAATATCTAACAATACCTAACATTTGAGTTTTTCACCCAATTTGTCCACAGTTGTTCCACAAAAGTAATATTTTCGTCTCAAGGAACAGAAAAATTTCATGAGAAATGATAACATTGCTATATTTCTAATTTATTTTTTAATTCAAATTCTTTTTCTTCCTCCTTTTCTTATCTGCCCTATGTCGCATACGTCTTTTTTCTGCCTTAGTCAACTTTCTATTAGGTTTATCTTTTGTTTTGTAACGCATCATAAATTCATATAAAAAGTCATCAGCATCAGCATTTCCATTCTGAGTTTTTGGATCTTCTTTTACCTCATGGTAAGCCGAAAGTGTAAATATTGTTCCATCATTATTTATACCATAACATCCTGAGAAATATTTCCATTTAGACGCAGTAGCAATGTGTTTGTCTCCACATAAACAAGTAAACAACACCTGTTTAGTTTGCTTGAGATAAGCAATGAGAATATCTTTTCTCATAACCATTCCATAACAACTTGAATTTGGAATGTTTATATTAAACGATACAATTAGATCATCACTTTCCATCTTCACAATTCCACGTTCAGCGGTATACAAGTTTAATTTCTTCATCATGTCCACACATGGCATATATACAGTTGAAGAGAAAGCGTCTTTATCACCAATACCAAGAATTTCTTCCTGAAGCTGTGCCATATATGCCAATTTCGCTTTGCGCTCATTATTGCTAAAACTAGAAATTTCAATATCTTCTTCCTTGTATTTACTCTTGAAAGAATCAGACCATGGATACTCATTCCACAAATAATCTATTGAGCCACTACACTCCTCTAACCATCTACCTTTGAAACTTTGTTTAGAAGCCCATACTGCAAAATCATTTTTATTCTTTTCAGCTACCAATACAGAGTTATAAAAAATAAATTGATTGAGATTACCTTTATCTCTATCTTCTGCTTTTCTTGAATCAAAGAAGTATATAGGTATCCATTCTGTACCTTCCGTATCCTTAAACATAGGTATAACTTTTTGAGGTTCTTGTTCCCAAGAAACAACATTTTTTTCGTCAATCGTAAAACCTCTCATTGAAGCCTCAAACTGGTTACTTAATGCTATTTGAGGGTCTTCTTCATCCAATAAGGCTGGGTCAAAAGATGATTTATGGGGTGAATACCACGGATAATTATGTGGAGCGAAAGCTGTTCCAAAACTATTGTATGGAACTTTTACGAAACATGTATCCATAAGATATGATTCGACTCTAAACAATCCCATCCATTGATATTTCTTGCCTATTCTTTCTGTATCATTATTAAACCTATGATGATCAGGATGTTCCTTATCTATATAACCCAATTGATTTGTCCATCCAATCTCATCTCTAATGATTTTAATTATACTATTTTGGATAGTAAACATAGAAACACCATCCTTGGCCGAACGACTCTTATAATAGACATCGCTAAAGGCTGTAGAATTCATATGCAAGGTATATCTACAAAAGTCTGAACCCATATTTCCACCAGAACATAATGATTAATGATTATCCGCAATTCGCCCTGCCGTTATACAATTTGTGCTCAAACGTAGGCTTATACGAAACGGCAGCGATAACTAACCGGTCGAACATCCTGTCACCGAAATATTTACGGTTGAATTTGTAGCAGAATTCATTCAAGTATTCTTGAAGAAACTCCTCCTTGATTCCGTGATACATGTCTGTGAACAACGACTTGGCGTTTGAAATGGCGATATGTACCCACGGAAGAACCTTTGGAGCATTGCACCCGCGGACCGTCTGCCGTTCCGACTTTGACACAGCTTTCTCGACTGTCGAG
>FNBQ01000036.1 GCA_900102385.1 Bacteroidales bacterium KHT7
ATGAGATTTGCGTGGCTCTGACACTAGTACGAGAGGACCGTGTTGGACCGACCTCTGGTCTGCCGGTTGTGCCGCCAGGTGCACCGCCGGGTATCTAAGTCGGGATCGGATAAGCGCTGAAAGCATCTAAGTGCGAAGCCGGCCACAAGATTAGATCTCTCAGGGTCGTTGCAGACGACAACGTTGATAGGGTGCAGGTGTAAAGGTGGCGACACCAAAGCCGAGCACTACTAATTGCCCGTCAGCTTTCTTACAGGGATATGTGCTTTGAGTTGTAGGACTGTCGGTTCTGCTGTATTGCTTCAATATGTTGAAAGAACTGAATACTGACGGAAAATAAAGAAAGAAGGTCAGAAAAAGATATTCAGGTGGTTATAGCAGTGAGGTTCCACCTCTTCCCATTCCGAACAGAGAAGTTAAGCTCACTCACGCCGATGGTACTGCGATACAATGTGGGAGAGTAGGTAGCCGCCGTTTTTAAGAATAGAGAGTCCTCCTCAGGTCAATGCCTGAGGGGGACTTTTTGCGTTTGTGTAAATCTATCTAAAATGTGTCAAACTCCAGAAAATATGTTGTTCGGCAACAAACTTCCGTATTTTATCTTCTTGAAATGTTAAAAATTTGAGAGGAACGAAAAAATATTAACATTTTTTATGAATTATTACTTTTAATTTTTATATTTGCGAAAAGCAAAATATTTTAAATAAGTGTTATTATGCGGAAGATTGTTTATATGTTAGCTATGCTATTGGTGGCTCCAACGGTTATGTGGGCCGCTTCAATAGGAGACGGTGAGATTGCTATGGCTCGCAAGAAATTTGAACCGCTTATCAAAGAGGTTAAAATTGACAAGGATAAGGAAGACGTGTATTACATTGTAAATGCTGAACTTGCTGAGAAATACCTTGAAAGGAATCTGCAAAATAACATGTCTTCTACAGAAAAAGAACTTTTGCCGTTGATGTACATGTGTACCGAGGATTTGAATAAACTTATTCTGAACAATCAGGATATAAATGATGAAGCTGCAATTGCTGAGGTATCTAAGGCCATGGGATTACGCGACAAGTTTCAGACTAAGATAGATGAATATAATGCGTGGGTTGAAGCCAAACGTGAGATTGCTATGACTGCAAAGGCAAAGCGCGAGGCAGAATTGGCCAAGAAAAACGCCGATTATCTTGCCACCCTTACTCCTGAGCAGAGAGCCAAGTATTCGGAGGCGGAAAACATGTTTGTGGAGTTCACAAGGGCAAAGGCGCTGGTCGATGGTATAGGTTTGCAGACAAAAGACGATATTACAGACCAAATTGGTGACTATTTCGATGCCGACAGAGACGGAGGCGTTGCATATCGTTTCGGCTCAAAGAGTATCAACATAATATATGCGAATAACATATTCTGCAAGATTACTTTCCGTCTGTATGGCGAAGAGGCTGCAAGATATGAATATTCTATAACTGACGGCGATTCGGGCTTGAAATATGAAAGAAGTTATGCCGTACACAATTTCAAGGTTAAGAGTAGTCCTGACGAAGGAACTGACGACAACTGCGAAGTGCGAGTATTCAAAAACAAGAAGAAGACGACCTGTGAGGTCTTCCACGGAGTAGATTTTACAGAGTTCTCATTCTATAACTTTAATGTTGCAAAGTAAAAATAACATTATAAACAATCGAAAGAACTTCAGGGGGGGCGAGCATGTGAATGTTTGTCTCCTTTTAATGCTGTTCTGGCTGGTGCATTTCGCTGGTATGGCGCAGGACAGCATTGCACTCAAGCCTAACAAGATTGTCGAGAGTACATTCTCGGCAGGCGTAGGCTCGTCGAACGTGCTTGACACTTACCTTTCTCCACTGAAATATAAAGGAACGGAACTGCGCCTTCAGTACGACCGCTTCAGACTTACAAAGATGATGGGTGGGAAAGTTGGCGTGCAATATCAATATTCGTTGTTTGCCTCGAATGTGAAAAACGATGCTAAGACAGCCGAAGAGTGGGCAGGAATGGCATACGCTGCCCTCGGATATTTCTACAATGCAGACAGCCGGGATGTATTTGGGGTGAAGAATCTTTCAGTCATGTATGGTCCGCAGGCGGAATTTGGTTTTGGCGGTGTGTATAACGACCGAAATTCTAACAATCCGGCAAATGCTAAAGTTTATCTCGACCTGAAGGCTTCGACTATGGTAAAATACAAACTGGAGATTTTGAATTATCCGCTCAGTCTGTCAAACCAGATTTCTGTTCCGCTGGTGGGATTGGCTTTTTCGCCCGAATATCAGCAGTCTTATTACGAAATTTTTGGACTCGGATATTATGGCGGTGTAGTGAATCCAACGACCTTTATGTCTCGTCCATCGCTCAGAAACCAGTTTTCTGTTGATTTTCCTTTGAGCAATAGTCTGATAAGAATTTCTTATCTCTTCGAGGCTGACCAACTGAAAGTGAACAACCTGAAATTCCATTCATATTCGAACATTTTTATGATTGGTTACGTTAAACACCTTTTCCGCCTGCGCGGAAAGTACAAAAATTAGGATATGAAGTTGAAAAGTATTCTCATATTTTTCGTCTGTACCTTGTTTTTCTCCTGTGTGGAAGAAGAGCAGTTCGACAATTCGGCAAAAGGTAATTTTGAGGCATTGTGGAAGGTTCTGGACGAACACTATTGCTTCTTCGACTATAAAAAAGAGGTGATTGGGCTTGACTGGAGCGAGATTCACGATAAATATGCCGTGAGAATTAGCAACAATATGACAAATGCCCAGTTGTTTGAGGTGCTTTGCGATATGCTGTCAGAACTTCAGGACGGGCATGTTAACCTTTATGCAGCGCACGATGTGGGCAGAAACTGGAGTTGGTACGAAAATTACCCTGCAAACTTCAGTTCGGATGTACAAAAGAAATATCTCGGGAACGATTATATGATTGCTTCGGGCATTAAGTACAAGATTCTCGATGACAATATAGGCTATATATTTATTGAGAGTTTTTCTGATGGCATAGGTGACGGCAATCTGTCGCAAGTACTCAGTGATTTGGCAATCTGTAACGGAGTTATTGTAGATGTGCGTGACAATGGCGGAGGAAATATAACCACCTCGCAGAAGGTTGCAAACCGATTCTGCAACGAGAAGAAGCTTGTGGGCTACATCTGCCATAAGACTGGCAAGGGACACTCTGATTTCTCCGAACTGAAACCGATGTATCTTGAGCCAAGCGACGGCGTAAGATGGCAGAAAAAAGCCGTTGTACTTACAAACCGCCAATGTTACAGCGCAACAAACTCATTTGTGAACGAAATGCGCTATTGCCCTAATGTCACAATCGTCGGCGACAAGACGGGCGGTGGTTCAGGCTTGCCGTTCTCTTCGGAATTACCGAAGGGGTGGAGCATAAGATTTTCGGCGTGCCCGATGTTCGATGCTGAGAAGAAACAGATTGAATTTGGCATCGAGCCGGACAATTACGTTGATATGCGTAGCGAAGATGCTCTGAGGGGTATCGACACGCTCATTGAGTATGCAAGAAATATGTTAGGCGGAAAGTAAGCGACTGTTAAAAGGTCATGAAACCGATGAAAATAGGGATGAATCCGAAATATTTCGACAAAAATATTTGCTGAATTGAAAATATGTTGTATCTTTGCATCCGTTAAAACAAAACGTCTATCGCGCGTGTGGTGAAATTGGTAGACACGCCAGACTTAGGATCTGGTGCCGCGAGGCTTGTAGGTTCGAGTCCTATCACGCGCACTACCAATAAAGGAGCTGAATGTTAATTCATTCGGCTCTTTTTTTGTATAGAAAAAGTCCATGGATTCCCAAAAGAGTAGTAGACTTACAGATAAATTCTGGCGATTAAAGTGCCAAAAGTCCATTTTTGTTTCATTGGCAAGTGTTACAAAAGTCCAAAATATATAGCAAAGGAGATGAATTCAATCAAAATAACCATCTGAAAAAACGTAGTTCTGTGGTAACTCCTGTCAGATGCTTATTGTAAAAACGACATAAAGATACAGAATTTCGTCATTTGATATTGCTGACTAGAAAACAACAATTCATGCTTTGTTATTAGTTGCGAAAATATGGTCGTGTTACTTTGAAAATAATCTGTGAAAAGCCCCGATATTTATCTTTTATTCAAGGCAACAAATAGACGAAAACCTGATTTTAGGGACCTTGATAATAAGGTGGTAAAAACGAGTCATTAGAAAGACGGCTTGTATTCTTCCCCGAATTGTAAGGTTGTTTCCTAATTGTAAAGATTAACTGAAAAAGACTGTTGTTTCAAGTGTGTTGGAATGTTACAAATACGTCTATGTAACAAATCGCCACCCTTTATGTAACGATAAAACACCGGCGTTAATACCTAAAAATGCTACATTTGCCCGAAATATCATGTATAACACTTTTTTAATTATGAATCTAATTTCAAGAAAGCAAGCACTTGTTGCTGGTGCATGTATTGCATTCCTGATTGGCGGGCAAGTTGCTCCTGTATTTGCTGCCGACATTGTGAATGCAGCAACTGCTACCCCTTCTGTAAGGTCGGTAACGGGAACAGTCGTTGACCAAAATGGTGATCCAATCATCGGTGCAAACGTTGTAGTAAAAGGTACTCAAAACGGTACAATTACCGATTTTGACGGTAACTTTAAGCTTGACGCTCCTCAGGGCGCAGTCCTCGAAGTTTCTTACATCGGTTACATTACAAAAGAAGTAAAGGCCGACAACTCATCTGGCAGATTGAGAATTCAGCTTGATGAGGATACCAAAATCATCGACGAGGTTGTTGTCGTTGGTTACGGTACACAGCGTAAGGAGGCCGTAACAGGATCTGTTGCTTCTGTGCGAGGTGATATCATGCGTGAGGTTCCGGGTGCTGATATCACTCAGGCTATGCAGGGACGTGTTGCCGGTGTTCAGATGATGCAGACTTCATCTAAGCCAGGTGCAAGTATGCAGATTCGTATTCGTGGTACCCGTTCGCTTAACGCAAGTAACGACCCATTGATTGTATTGGACGGTATTCCATTTGCTGGTAGTATCAACGATATCGATCCAAACAACATCAAGTCTATGGATATCTTGAAGGATGCATCTGCAACTGCTATTTACGGTAGCCGTGGTGCAAACGGTGTAATCCTCATTACTACTAACAACGGTTCAAAGGGCATGGCTCCTGTTGTTAAGTATAATATGTATGTTGGTGCAAAGACAAACTTTGCCAAGTACCCAATGATGAACGGTCAGCAGTTGGCTAAACTCCGTCAGGTTGCGGGAAATAAGTATCCAAACAGCCTTGACGAGAGCGATACAACAAATACAGACTGGCAGGATTTGCTGTTCAAGACAGCGTTTACAACAAACCAGGACTTTTCTGTAACTGGCGGTTCAAGTGCTAACAACTATAATATTGGTGCTTCTTACTATCGCGACGAGGCAACAATCCCAACACAGAACTTCAACCGTTATGCTTTGCATGCAAGTCTCGACCAGGAAATCGGCAAGTATGTAAAGGCTGGTTTGAGCATCAATACAAACTACAGTATTACTCACAACGGTAACCTTGGTATCTACAACACTCTTAGCGCATCTCCACTTATCAATCCGTATAACGAAGACGGCACATTGAAGGATGTTGTTGCAATGCCTGTGGATAAGCAGTGGACTTACACCCGCGACCGTATTGAGAGCCTTGGCGATAAGTACAAGGATCAGACTAACGCATTCGGTACATACAATACATTCTATGGCGAGGTTAAGTTCCCATTTGTTGAAGGCTTGAAGTATCGCATCAACTTAGGTTTGAACTATCGTCATAACAAGTATGGTTCATATACTGCTCAGGGTGTGTTCAGCGATTCTCCATCGGCTAACTCTTCTGGTGCTAACCGCAACGAGACAACTTGGAGCTGGGCTGTTGAGCACATTCTTTCATACGACAAGACTTTCGGCAAGCACTCATTCAATGCCGTTGCTTTGTATTCTGCTGAAAAGAATCACTACGACAAGCAGGAGATGAGCGGTACAGAGTTCCCTGTTGACCAGCACTTGTGGTACAATATCGGTAATGCAAAGAACATTACTGTAAGTCCAGGTAACCAGGGCTTCTACGAGTCAGGTCTTGTGTCATACATGGGTCGTATCATGTATAATTACGATGAGAAGTACATGGCAAGCGTTACTCTCCGTCGTGATGAATCTTCACGTTTGGCTGAGGGACACAGAGGACACACTTATCCTGCTGTCAGCTTGGGTTGGAACATGGCAAAGGAGAGTTTCCTTTCAGATGTTGAGACAATCGAGAACTTGAAGCTTCGTGTTGGTTATGGTGAGACATCTAACCAGGCTATCGACCCTTACAAGACTCTTGGAACATTGGCAACACGCGCATACAACTTCGGTCCTACCGGATATGCAACAGGTTACTATGTAAGCGAGCTTCCAAACTCAGAACTTGGTTGGGAGTATTCTAAGACATGGAACTTCGGTGTTGACTTCTCTTTGCTTAACGGCAGATTGAGTGGTACTGCTGAGTACTATATCCAGAACACAGAGAACATCCTTCTTCCTGTAAGCCTTCCAAGCACATCAGGTGTAGGCAGTTACATGGCAAACATCGGTAAGTCACGCAACAAGGGTTTCGAGTTGTCTCTTAACGGAGTAATCTTCGAGAACAAGGACGGATGGAGTTGGGAAGCTGGTCTTAACTTCTATTGCAACCGCAATGAGTTGACTGAACTTACTAAGACATACGATGAGAACGGCAACTTGAAGAAAGTAACAGAAGATGAGAGTAACGGCTGGTTCGTTGGACACCCAATTAATGTAGTTTACGACTATGAGAAGATTGGTATCTGGCAGAAGGGCGAGGAAGAACTTCTTAACATTCAGGAGCCAGGTGGTAATGTTGGTATGATTAAGGTTAAGGGTGGCTATTATACACAGAAGGAAGCTGATAACGGCCTGATTCCAGAGGGTAAGAACGTAGGCGACCCACGTGCGGTAAATGCTTATGACCGTCAGATTATCGAGCTTGACCCATCTTGGGAAGGCGGTTTCAACACTCGCGTTTCTTATAAGAACTGGGATTTGTCGGTAGTTGCTTCATTCCGTCATGGCGGTAAACTTATCAGTACATTGTACGGTAGCTCTGGTTACTTGAACATGTTGACTGGTCGTAGAAACAACATCGACGTTAACTACTGGACAGAGGATAATCCAACTAACGACTATCCATTCCCAGGCGGTATCCTTAGCGGTGATAACCCTAAGTATGGTCAGACTCTTGCATTCTTCTCTGGTTCATATCTTAAGTTCCGTACCATCACTCTTGGCTACAACTTCAAGGGCGATTGGATGAAGAAGGCTGGTTTGAAGAGCTTGAGAGCATACGCTACTGTAACAAACCCATTCGTTTTGTTCTCTCCATATCATAGCGAGAGCGGCATGGACCCTGAGACTAACTCTCGTGGTAACGAGAACCAGGCTTCAGCAGCATATAGCAGCAAGGTGCTTGTTGTTGGTTACAACACTCCAACTACTCGCAACTACTTGTTCGGACTTAATGTTACATTCTAATTAAACTATAATTAAAGAATCAAAATATGAAACACTATATTTATGCTCTTGGAGTAGCGATGGCTCTGACAACTGGTTTCAGCAGCTGTTCTGATGTGTTGGATGAGACTCCGCGCGGCAAATTTACTCCAGAATATTTTAAGACAGAAGACGGTGTTAAGGGAGGTATAACTGCATTGTATGCAAACCTTCGTAACACTTGGGGACAGGGTTATTTCTTCAATGCCTTGGAAACTGGTACCGATGAGTATACATACGGGCAGAGTGCCGATGAGAACTTCAAGTGTCTGGATATGACACCAGAAGTTTCTAACATCAAGCCAGATAACTGTCGTGCCGATGCTCTTTGGGGCGCATCTTTCACCGATATCAATACAGCAAGTGGTGTAATCGAGAACGGTGAGGCTGCCGGCATCGATGCAGCATTGCTAGCAGAGGCTCGTTTCTTCCGTGGTTTCGACTATTTCGAACTTGTTCAGACATTTGGCGGTGTGCCATTGGATTTGGGCGCTGGTAAGTTGAAGTTCAACACAAGTACAAACCGTACAAGTGTGCGTAATACTGTACCTGAGGTTTACGAGGAGGCTATCTTCCCTGATTTGGAAAAGGCTGTTGAGGACCTTCCTGAGGTAAGCCGTGTAACTGGTGGTGTTACAAAGACTACTGCACGTTTGTTCCTTGCAAAGGCATACCTTACATACGCATGGTGGAATGTAAATCCAAACAACGTGCCTACTTATCCAGAGTGTGCTCGCGACAAGAGCAAGGCAAGTTCTTATTTCCAGAAGGCGTATGATACTGCTGTAAAGGCAATCAAGAACCCTGGTAATTATGCTTTGCAGGAGTCATTCTACAATGTATTCCTTGGTCAGAACGACCGTAATTCAGAGATTCTGCTTTATGCCGACCATACTGCTCAGGATGAGTACTTTAACGGTGGCGTAGGCTATAGCTATGGTAGCGGTGCTGCACCGGATAACTTCTCACACTGGATGAACCGTTGGAACTATACAAACGTTCGTTCTAATGGTGGAACAACTGAGACTGTTAAGCGTGAGGCTGCTCAGTGGGCTGACCGTCCTTGGACTCGTATGGCAACTCCACAGGAGGTTGTGACTATGTTTACCGATAAGAATATGGACTCTCGTTGGGATGGTACATTCGTAACTGCATTCCGCGGTAACTGGAAGAAGGGTGGCGACAATGCGGATTCTTATACTAATGCAAACGGTCTTCCTGTAAGAAACGGTAGTGCAATCCTTACATTCCTTGGCGAGAACGATGAACATGTTCAGTACGACAGAACTTACACAAGCAACGTAGGTGCTGGTACTCTTCCTGGTCGTGCCGATTGGATTATCACTCCAGACCATCTTAGCCGTGTTGTATATCTGAATGTATGGAAGAACGGCTATTACAGCGAGACAACAGATACTACAACATTGGGTACTCCTAACGGTGCATGTCCTCGTCCTGTAAACATTGCACGTTTTGCAGAACTTTACCTTATCGCTGCCGAGGCTGCCGTTGCTCCAACAGAGTTGGGCGTTGGTTCAGTAACAATCCAGGATGGTTACAGTGCTCGCGAGTTGGTTAATGTATTGCGTGCCCGTGCTGGTAAGTGGACATTCAACAATGGCGGTAACTGTGCTTATGTTGCAGATTACAGCGAGGAATTGACTGCTGCTACTCCTGAGACTATCACTGTTGACTATATCCTTGACGAGCGTTTCCGCGAGTTCTACGGCGAAGGTCTTCGCTGGTGGGATTTGGTTCGTACTCAGAAGTGGGAAGAGCGTGCTTCAACCTATACAATTGGTGGAAACAACAATAATGACTTTGATAACAACTGGAAGGATATGAAGCATACTCGTACTATCAAGCCGAACTACTATCTTCGCCCAATTCCACAGGGTCAGCTCGATGCTATGCTTATGACTCCAGCAGAGAAGGCTGCATACCAGAATCCGGGTTATTAAAAATAAAATGTTGACTAATCAATCAGTACAGAATATATATTGTTAGTTAAATTTTAGTAGGATTTTTCATTGGAAGCCCAGACCGTGTCGGTCTGGGCTTTTTTGTTAATTTTTGTTATATTTTAGATTTTTTAACGAAAATGTTTTTCTGAATATTTTCATAATACATACTTTTGCACTCGCAAAAAAGCAAAAATTTACTTTTAGGTATAATAACAACATAAAATTAACAAACAAAGATGAAAAGATTATTTCTAATTCTTGTTGTCATGGCATTTGCCGTTTCTTCGGCCGTGGCAAAGGGTGAGGAGAAGGAGAAAGCACCGAAGTGTACAATTACTTTGGCAGATGGCAAAACTGTTTCAGGATATTGGATTGACATCAAGATAAAGGCACGTCCGGTAGGAGCTAATAACGCAAATGTTGTTTTAACTATGACAATCGCCGACACTCCAGATGCAAAGACTGGAACAGAGTACAGTGCTGATGATGCCGTTAGATTTGTAGCAAGAGAAGGCAAGGATTCTGTTGAATATCTCTCTTTGTATGGTCAAAAAGCAATGACGATGCCAAAGAGTTTGAAACCGGGAAAAAGTAAGTATTTTTGGCGTGTGGTGTATAAAAAGGAAGGCTTGTACGCATTTGCTGGCTCTATAAATGAAACAACTCCAAATGGTAGCAGATTTGGTTTTGACAGAAAACAGAAGGTAGCTTGTTTTTACAGTATGGAAGGTGAAAATGTGGTAGTACCTTTTTGGAGTCCAACAGAGCCTCTTACAATTGGAGCTAAAAATCCATTGCGCTATGCTTTTGCACGTTTCCCAAAGGTAGTGGAATACATCAATAGTAAAGAATTTAAAATTAAGATGATAGATGAAGATCCTCTTGGTTTCTTGGACAAAGTTGTTGAATTGAAATAAGTTAATAAGATAATAACTGGGTTGAAAAGGGGAAAGATTGGTGGGCGTGGAATAGCGATATTCTGCGCCTTTTTTTGGCTCTTAACGTACACTAATTCGGGATAAGAAACGTAGTCTTCATGCATTATGAAATGATTATTCGGATTGACGCTGAAAGCGTCACCTATCAGTAACCGCAGCATCCGTAGGATCTGCGGACTGAAATGATACAAATATAAACGACCCTGAAAGCGGTCGCCCGATGCGATAGATGGGGCACTCCTTCAGAGTGCTTACCGTTGATGGTTCTTACTCCGCAGGTCGTTCCGACCTACGGTTACTAAGCGGAGACGCTTTCAGCGTCTGTAAGCGTTTGTTGTAAGATTTCTTCGGGATGCCTTCGGGTTTCGTTCGGGATTTCTGCATGTGTTATGAGTACAATCTGCAAGTTAATCCCGAATTCGCGTATAGCCGCAAAACAAGGCGTTTTAAGCAAAAAGCAGAGGCGTACAACCCTTTGGATAGGGAAGTGCGCCTCTGCTTGCTTTATGGCTTGTTGATGATAGTGCTACTCGTTATCTGCGTCTGACTTGGCATCGCCGTCGAAGAGACGCATCTGCCCCGTCAGTTCGTCGAAAATCTCGCTTTGCGACTTGTCTGTGTCCGCATCGTTGATGTTGGCTGTCGTGTTCTCGTCGTCGCCATCCTCGGCCTCAGAATCGGCATCAGCCTCGTCAGGCTCTGGGAAACGCAGCGGCTCGAGTTCGGCAACCGTATCAACCTTCAGCGTTGATACTCGCTTACCCTTTGCCTTGAAACCCTTGCAGGCAATGAAACTGTCAACATCAATCTCCTCGTCGTTGTGGAAACTGTCTGCACCGCCAAACTTTACGAGGAAGCGCGGATAAACTTGCGATGACAGAAGGATGAGATAACTGTTCGGATTCTCGTTCAGGAACGACTGCTTGCGCGCTATCGCCTCCATCTTGAAACGCTTTATGTATACAAACTTCTGGTCGGCATCGTAAACCGCCGCGCTCCACACCTTGTCGGCATCGAATTTCTCGATGAACAGGATATTATCGGGATAATGGTTGTTGATGTCGAAGTTTGTGATGAAGAATTCGGCATTCTTCTGAACAACAAGAATTGAATCCTCGCTCTGGAATTCGCCCAGATATTCGCCGCGTCCGTCGTAGTTGAGGCGCAGCACATCGCGGTCGAACCAAACCTTTCGTCCACCGAGCGTTGAAACACCGTGCGACTTCAGTCCGATGCGCAGAACCTCGTTCTTAGAAAGAATGTTGCCGAGACTCTGCTTGCCCTTGATGGCGATGTCCTTGAAATCCTTGTCGAAAATCAGTTTCTTGATGCGCGGAGTAGGGCGCAGCGTAACCTTGATAACCTCGGCCTCGCCGTTCATGTTGGCGGTAAAGTACAGAATCTTGCTGCCCTCCTTTCCGGTGGTAACATCGTACTCCTTGTCGCGTGTTATAGAGTTTACGAAGAAACGCTTCATATAACTGTAGCCCTCCTTTCCGTCGCGATATACAACATTGTATATTGTACGGCGGTCGTTGCGCTTGAACACGTTTACATAAAGCACGTTCGTGCCGACGAATACCTTGTCGGCAACCTTTATCACCTTGTATTTTCCGTCTTTGTAGAAAATGATGATATCGTCGATATCAGAGCAGTTGCACACAAACTCATCCTTCTTCAGACCCGTTCCGATGAAGCCCTCGGAGCGGTTGATGTAGAGCTTCTGGTTTGCCTCTGCCACCTTTGTAGCTTCGATGGTGTCGAAACTGCGAATCTCGGTGAGGCGAGGATGCTCTGCTCCGAATTTCTGTTTTATGTGCTCGAACCAGTTGATGGTTACGTTAACCATGTGCGCGAGGTCGTCGTTAATCTCGTCAATCTCCTCCTGAGTGCGTTTGATGTAGTCGTTGGCCTTGTCTTTGTTGAACTTGAGGATGCGCTGCATCTTTATCTCCATCAGGCGCAGAATGTCATCGCGGGTGATAGCGCGGAAGAAGTCCTTTACGAACGGTTCGAGACGCTTGCCGACGTGTGCGATGGCTGAGTCCATGTCGGGAGCCTGCTCAAATTCCTTGTCCTTGTAGATGCGCTCCTCGATGAATATCTTTTCGAGCGATGCGAAAAGAAGTGCTTCCATGAGTTCGCTCTTGCGAATCTCGAGCTCAGTCTGCAACAGATGCAGAGTGTTGTCTACGCTCTTCTTAAGAACCGTGCTTACGTTCAGGAACTTAGGCTTCTGATCCTCGATAACGCAGCAGTTTGGCGATATGCTCACCTCGCAGTCGGTAAATGCGTAGAGCGCGTCGAGCGTCTTGTCCGACGATACGCCCGGAGCCAAGTGAATAAGAATCTCGGCCTGAGCAGCTGTGATGTCCTCAACCTTGCGGACCTTTATCTTGCCCTTCTCGATGGCTTTCAGTATGCTCTCGATGAGCGTTCCGGTCGTCTTGCTGAACGGAATCTCGCGTATTACCAGCGTCTTGTTGTCGAGTTTCTCGATTTTTGCGCGCACCTTTACCGAGCCGCCTCGCTCGCCGTCGTTGTACTTGCTTACGTCAATGCTGCCTCCCGTGAGGAAATCGGGATAGAGATGGAATTCCTCGCCGTTAAGGTAGGCGATGGCAGCGTCGCAAATCTCGTTAAGGTTGTGCGGAAGTATTTTTGAAGACAAGCCCACGGCAATGCCCTCTACGCCCTGAGCCAGAAGCAGAGGGAACTTTACGGGCAGCGTGATAGGCTCCTTGTTTCGTCCGTCGTACGAGAGCTTCCACTCCGTAGTCTTAGGATTGAAAACGGTTTCGAGTGCGAATTTTGAAAGACGAGCCTCGATGTATCGCGGTGCAGCGGCATCGTCGCCGGTAAGGATGTTTCCCCAGTTTCCCTGACAGTCGATGAGCAGTTCCTTCTGTCCTAACTGAACCAGCGCATCGCCGATGGATGCGTCGCCGTGAGGGTGAAACTGCATGGTGTGTCCCACGATGTTGGCAACCTTGTTGTATCTGCCGTCGTCAAGACGCTTCATTGAGTGCAGAATTCTTCGCTGCACAGGCTTCAGACCGTCGCCAATGTGCGGCACGGCTCTCTCAAGGATAACGTATGAGGCATAGTCAAGAAACCAGTTCTGGTACATGCCCGTGAGTTGGTGCGAACCTTCAACGGTTGTTATATCTTTTGTCTCGTCACTCATATATTTTTATTAATTCTTCAAAAATAAATGCACTTTTATAAACAATGCTTGCAAAAATACGAATAAAATTGAAAAAAAATCGCTTTCTTTGCAGAATAATTGGCAAGAAGCCCCAGCGCAGCCGAGGCTATGCCGCGAAAAGAAAGACAATTAGAAACAAAACAAAACATAAATGGCACAGGAAGATGTATTTAAGAAAATCGTGTCTCACTGCAAGGAGTACGGTTTCGTTTTCCCATCAAGTGAAATCTATGATGGTTTAGGCGCTGTTTACGACTACGGTCAGAACGGTGTTGAGTTGAAGAACAATATCAAGCAGTATTGGTGGCAGAGCATGGTGCTTCTGCACGAGAACATCGTTGGTATCGATGCTGCTATCTTTATGCACCCAACAACATGGAAGGCTTCGGGACATGTAGATGCCTTCAACGACCCTTTGATTGATAACCGTGACTCAAAGAAGCGTTACCGTGCAGACGTGCTCATAGAGGAGCAGATTGCTAAATACGAGGAGAAGATTGAGAAGGAAGTAGCCAAGGCTAAGAAGAAGTTTGGCGATGCCTTTGACGAGGCTCAGTTCCGTGCCACAAACGCACGCGTGCTTGAGAACCAGAAGAAGCGCGACGACCTGCACGAGCGTTACAGCGTTGCAATGAACGCCAACGACCTCGATGGCCTGAAGCAGATTATCCTCGACGAGGAAATCGTATGCCCTATCTCTGGTACTCGCAACTGGACCGACGTTCGCCAGTTCAACCTTATGTTCTCTACCGAGATGGGTTCAACTGCCGAGGGCGCAAGCAAAATCTATCTTCGTCCTGAAACTGCACAGGGTATCTTCGTTAACTACCTAAACGTGCAGAAGACTGGCCGTATGAAGATTCCGTTCGGTATTGCACAGATTGGTAAGGCTTTCCGTAACGAGATTGTAGCCCGCCAGTTCGTATTCCGTATGCGTGAGTTTGAGCAGATGGAGATGCAGTTCTTCGTAAAGCCGGGAACTGAACTTGAATGGTTTGCAAAGTGGAAGGAGACTCGTATGAAGTGGCATCTGAATCTTGGCTTCGGTGCCGAGAACTACCGCTTCCACGACCACGAGAAACTGGCTCACTATGCCAACGCTGCTACCGACATCGAGTTCAAGATGCCGTTCGGATTCAAGGAGGTTGAGGGCTGCCACTCTCGTACTAACTTCGACCTTAGCCAGCACGCTAAGTATTCTGGCAAGAAGATTGAGTACTTCGACCCAGAGACAAACGAGAGTTACACTCCGTATGTTATCGAGACATCTATCGGTGTTGACCGTATGTTCCTCAGCATCATGTGCCACGCTTACACAGAGGAGACTCTTGAGAACGGCGAGACTCGCGTTGTGCTGAAGTTGCCTGCTGCTCTTGCTCCAACAAAGCTCGCAGTAATGCCGCTTACAAAGAAGGACGGTCTGCCTGAGAAGGCTCAGGAGATTATCAAGCAGTTGCGCTTCCACTTCAACTGCAAGTACGACGAGAAGGACTCTATCGGAAAACGCTACCGCCGTCAGGACGCAGTTGGTACTCCATACTGTATCACTGTTGACCACGACACTCTTACTGACGGAACAGTTACTCTTCGTAACCGCGACACAATGGCTCAGGAGCGCGTTAAGATTGACGACCTCGTTGGCATCATCGAAGACAAGGTTAGCATCACAAGCCTTTTGAAGAAGCTTGTAGACTAAGAATATCAACAACAAAGGGGAAGGCTTTTCTCGTGAGAGCCTCCCCCTTTTATAAGCCAAACTATTAAATATGAAGAAATTCTTTCTGTTTCTTTCTGTAATCGTAAGCGCATTGTTCGTTGTGTCGTGCAAGGAGAGTACCGAGGACGACGAGTATGCAAACTGGACTGAGCGCAACAAGGATTACATCGACTCTATCCGCGTTGTGGCAACAAAGAGCGTATCGGCCAACGACGGCGAATGGAAGATAATCAAGAACTGGAAGTTGGTGGCCGACGGATTTGGCTCAACTGCCGTTGCAAACACTCAGGACTATGTGTACTGCAAGGTGCTGGAGAGCGGCAATCAGGAAACCGAGACTCCGCTATATACCGACTCGGTAAAGGTGCACTACTTGGGCAGACTTATCCCAACAAAGACTTATCCCGAAGGACAGGTGTTCGACCAGTCGTTCTACGGCAAGTTGGATGACAATGTAGATGTGCCTACAAAGTTCTTGGTAAACGGCGTTATAACGGGCTGGACATCGGCTCTGCAATACATGCATCCGGGCGACGTATGGCGCATTTACATTCCTTACAGCCTTGCCTACGGCGAGAGCGGTAACTCATCTGGCTCGGTTACTATTCCGGGCTATTCTACGCTTATCTTCGATGTAGAACTGTATGCTTTCAAGCGCACAGGCAGCAAGGAGTGGACAAAGAAATAACGAATATTTATCGAATAGGTTAAAAGAGGGAGAATCAGTGATTGATTTTCCCTCTTTTCAGTAAGATGCTTTCTGCGTCGTCATTCATGTTCAGCTGAATTTCTACACTCTACCTTCGGTAGCAAGCGACCACAGGTCGAGCGCAGACATTCTCTTATCCCGAGTATACTCTGGATATACCCAACATACACCCAACATATATCTAACATATAGCCAACATATAGTTTACATATAGCTTACATATACCCTGCATATACCCTGCGTATAGCTTCCCTATACCTTGCCATCATTTTGTATTTACCAAAAGAATAATTCGTATTATAATTGTCCTCCATAAGTCCTCAGCAATTATGAATTGTGAATTTTCAATTATGAATTCTTTGGCTACCATTTGAATTGTTTCCCCGTATCTTGGACGTTCCTAGGACGTACCTACCACGTTCCTTCGACGTATCTTGAATGTACCTTGAATCTATCTTCTGTCTTGCTACCATCTTGCTACCATCTTGCTACCTTCTTCCTACCCACTATTTTGTATTTACCAAAAGAACATTTCATATCATAATTGTTCTTTGAAAAACTCAGCGTTTATAAATTCTGAATTGATTTGATTTTTCAATTTTCAACTTTCAACTCATCATTGTCAATTGTCAACTGTCCAATTCTGAATTTAAAAAGCCCCGACCGTTGTATAGAGTTGGCCGGGGCAAAGAGTTTTTAGTTGCTACGTCTCAGAACAAACACGTTGTTGTTCTTTGTGTAATTAAAGTGAGCTGCGCTCGAAAGGATTGATATAATATCGTCTATGTTCTCGTCGGGCGAGAATGTTGCCGTAACCTTGTATTCGGCAAGACTGTTGTCTTTTATTATGATTTTCACGTTGTATTCCTTAGACAGCCTCTGGGCAATGACCTTCATTGGCTGGTTCTTGAATACGATATTTGGGCGTTTAGCCTCTGCCGGAGCGGTCGTTTCGGTCTTGCTTACCTTAGCTGGAGCAAACCACTTGTCGTAGTTCGAGATGCACGCAATGCCGATGCCCACCATCAGAGCCAGACTTGCCGCCACGGCTGTGCGCATGTAAAGTTTTCTGTGGCTGCGGCTTGTGCTGCCAGCTGCCATCGCCTTTATGCCAATTCGGCGGCATAGTTCGCCGTAGGCATTGTTTGCGGCAAAGCGGTTCTTTGGCGAGTGAACTGATGCCGCCAATCGGGTTATAGTTTTCTCAATGTTCTTTACCATATCTTGGCGCCTTTTTTAATTTTCAACAAATCTCTTGTTACTACAGCCTTTGCCATTGCCGACACGCTGAAGATGCCCGTTCCGCCATTTACGTTTGACGGCACTATTGGGGTAGGGCTGAGGGCATAGCCTTCCTCGTAGTTCTGGAACGAGGTGATGGCTTGCAGGTAGAAATATTCGCTCCGCGGAATGCTGCGGATTTCGAACTGGATGTTCTCGGCGTATCCTTCGCTTCTGTAGTATGGCTCTTTAATGTCGATGGCAAGCGTGTATTCGCCGTTCTTGAAGTACGAGCTGCGGAATAGTCCGTAGTAGTTGAAGACGTTCTCGACCATGTCGATGTCATCTATGTCCTCGAAGTTGTTTTCTTTCTTTATCTCGCCCTCGCTCAGCGCGATATCCGATGAATAGGCATATTCGTGGTTGAGATATGTGTAATAGCTAACATGGTCAACTATTCCATCGTACACGCCGTATCCTCCAACCGTGGTGACTTCTTGTGTAACCGAAAGTCTGTAGTATTTCGTTTCGGAAAGCGCGCTAAGGTCTTTTATTCTGATGAAATAGCGCATGAAATGTTGCGCGTAGTGATACTTGTCGTACATCACCACCTCTACTGAGTCGATAGAAAGAACCTCTACCGTGTCGGGCACTACCACTTCTGCGCTTGCCTCGTATTTGTCGGCTTTAGCTTCAATCTTAACCTTGTCTCCGCTTTCGAACTGGCTTTTTATCATGTATGTCGAACTGTCCGAAGTGATTTCTTCTGACAGACTGCCGTTGACGAAAATCCTGACTTGTGCGCCTTTTACGGGCTTTGTCTCAGTATTTCCCGTTAGGTGAAGTTCAACGAAGTTGGCGGTGTCGTTGGCTGTCATCAGCGAGTTGATGATGAGGCGTGGCTGCTCGTTAAAGTCAACCGTGCCTATTTCCTTGTCGCACGAAGCGGCGAGGAGTGATGCTATGGCGAGAGCCAGAATGTAAATATGTCGTTTCATTTTCTTCAGAATTTATATGTGAGTGATGCCGACGGAACTATCGTCATCAGCGTAAACTGTTTCATTTTGCGGAACTTTCGGCCGCTTTTGTCTTTGTATATTTCGGTATAGAGCATGTCTTGATTCTTGTTGTTGTACACGTTCATCACGCTTATGTTCCAGATGCGTTCGCTGTGCTTCAGTTGCTTGTGAAAGTCTACGCTCAGGTTTAGGCAGTGCGACGGCTTCATCTTGTAGTTGTTGCGCTTGCCAAAGTCGTAGTACTCAACGTCGTATAACTCGGACGAGCCGCACTGGTTTGCATCGTTGAAAATCTGTCCGCCATTGTTCTGTTGCGGAAAGATGTATTTTGTCTGCTGAGTTGATATCGTGGTGTATCCGCCAGTGGCAAAGTACCACGTTGCGTTCAGGTCGATGCTCTTCGTGGCCTTGAACATGGCAAGGATGTTGAAGGTGTGCCTGTGGTCGAACTCGAACGGATAGCGTTCGCCGTTGCTTATGCTTCCGTCGGAGAACTGGCGTGTTGACTTCGAGAGCGTGTAACTTACCGAGCCAGTTGTGCGACCGATGCTCTTGCGCGCCATCAACTCAATGCCGTAACTTCTTCCGTTGCCCGAGCTAACCTTGTCCGACCATCCGATAGAGCTGCCCGAGAAGCCAGCTCCGTCGCGATATTCAATCAGATTGTGCATCTCCTTCCAGTATGCCTCAATCTGTAGTTCTATGCCCTTCCAACGGTCGTAGGTAAGTCCAACTGCCCACTGGTCTGCGCTGATAGGCTTTATCTTGTCGTTTATCGGCACCCAGAGGTCTGAAGGCAGCGACAACTGCGTCGAGGTGGTTAGCATGTGCGCATATTGGTGCATAACCGAGTACGATGCCTTTGCGCGCAGACCGCCGCCAAGGTTGTGGCACAGCGACAGACGCGGTTCTATGGCTGGATAAGTCTTGTTAGGAACGGAGAACATCAAGGCTCTCAGACCGGCGTTGAACTGCCATCTGTCGCTAAGATTCATGTCGTCGTCGATGTAGGCGTAGAATTCGTGTCCGTCTGATTCCTCGCCTGCCGAGGTCGATTTGTTGTCTGTTTTTGTTGTAGCCCCATCCGAAACCTCGCTCTCGGTATATCTGTTTGTCTGCGTCTCTGGCTTGAAGTGGTGCATCGTGTATCCGCCGCCGAATTTGATGTGATGGTTGCGGAATGTATGATGGTCGAGGTCAATCTGTGCCGTAAGGTCGTTTACGCCCGAGTTGTAGTTGGATATGAAGAAATCGTCGTTGTAGAAATTCTTGTTGTTGATATACATCTTGAACTGGTTGTATCCAACCATAATGTTTCCGAATACACTTGGCGAGAAGATGTGGTTCCAGCGTGCATTGAGCAGCGTGTTTCCGAACTTAAGGCTGAGGTCGCAGCCCGATTTGTCTGTCAGACTCTCGCCGTTGTAATATCGTTCGTTTTCGCTTCTGAACTCCTCGTAAAAGCCGTCTCTGCCTTGATAGAAGCCGAGATAGAGGCGGTCATTGTTGCTTAGCTTATGACTCAGTTTAGCGTTTATGTCGTAGAAGTAGAGGTCCATCGACTTCAGTTGGTCGTCGTCCTGCTTTGCCATGATGCTCATCAGCCAGCCGGCATACGAGCGTCGTGCCGAGAGGAAGAACGATGTGCGCTCTTTCTTTATCGGACCTTCGAACGAGAGGTGAGACGAGAGCAGACCGATGGAGAACAATCCATGGAAATTCTGCATGTCGCCGTCCTTCGTTCTGACATCTACGATAGACGACAGTCTGCCGCCATATCGTGCCGGAAACGATGCACTGTAAAAGTCGATATGCTTTGTTGCCTCGGGCATGAAAGCCGATGCCATGCCCAAGAAATGGTTCACGTTGTAGAGCATCACGCCGTCGAGCAGATACAGGTTCTGGTCTGAGCTGCCGCCTCGCACGCTTATGGCGTTTGTGCCACTCATTCCCTGCTGCACGCCCGGCAGAATCTGTAGCGATTTCAGCACATCAGCCTCGCCCAAGATGGCTGGCGTGCTCATTATTTGCTGAGGCGATATTGTCATCGCGCTCATTCGGGTGCTGCGGCTGCCCGTGTCGGGGCGGTCGGACTCAACAATCACCTCGGGCAGTTTCAGAGATTCGTTCAGCATCACGTTCTTGAAAGTGTTGCCGCTCAGCTTTATCTTTGCATGCTCAGGCTCGTAGCCCATGTACGAGATTGTAACGTCGTATTCGCCCTCGGGAAGAGGAATGCTGAAATATCCGTATGCGTTTGTTGTGCAGCCAGTAGACAGCAGGGGACAGTACACGTTTGCCCCGATGAGGCTCTCGTGCGACTTGCTGTCCATAACGTATCCGTGAAACTGATAGTTGGTCTTGATTGTAGCAGGCGTAGGCTTTTTCTTGAAAAGCAGAATATGTTTCGCGGTGATTTTGTAGTCAATGTCGGTATTCTTCAGTTGCTCGTCGAGAATCGTTTTTATCGGACGCTTGTCCGAAGGGGCTATTACGATTGGCTTCTTCAGTTCAACCTCCTCGCCATATACGAGCGTGTACTTTGGGTCTTGCGCCATCGACATCGTGTGACTCAGCAAGAACATCAACATTGTCAGAGTAATTTTTTTCATCTGTAAGATTGTTGTATTATATCAGTTTTTTATTGTTCTGCCTATAAGACAGCCGCGAAAGAAAAAATCCCTACGCCAATGACGAAAAAAATTAAAGAAAAATTAAAAGGAAGCGTTTTGCCTGTTCGTCGCCGTGCTTCATATACGCCTCAATCGCGCTGCGGATGTGCTTCAGAGCCTTCTGCATCTGCGCGTCTACGGTCTTGGCGGATATGTTGCAGAGCTGTGCCGTCTCGTCGTACGACAGTCCTTCTTCCTTTACGTGCATAAAGACGGCACGGCACTTCTCTGGCAGTTCGCCGAGAGCCTTCTCGTACACCTCGAACAGTTCTGACTGCTCAAGCCTCTCGCTCGGACTCAGCGCGCCGTTGTCCGACTCGGGCAGCTCGTCGTGGCTGAACCGCTGCTCTTTCTCCAGCATGTTTATGGCGGCGTTCTTCACCATCGTAAAGCTGAAGTTTCTGAAGTTGCGCGGCACAATCATCGTCTTGCGCTTGTTCCAGATGTCGGCAAACACGTCGAGCGTAACATCCTTTGCCATCTCGTCGTCTTGCAGATAGAAGAAGGCTACTCTGAAAAGCCTCTCGTAGTTCTGGTGGAAAAGCGTGGCAAAGTCTTGCTCCGAGTCGTTTTTCTGAATGTTGAATAAAAGTTCTTCTGTATCCATCTTTATATAAAAACCTCTCTCGCGAATATTGTCGTTCTTATGTTCGTGAGAGAGGTTATAGTTTTTCTTGTTAGTTAGGTGTGACTGCAGAGTATTCTGTCGTCCATGTTTTCTCAGTCATCTGGAAAATCATTTTGTAGTATAATCCCGATTCTTTCTCGCTCATATACAGTTCTGTAAGAGGTCTGTCGGGATATTCTTTGTTGTACGCCTCGACGTAGGCAATAACCGAAGGCGGAAGTGGCTCGTTAATGTCGAGCGGATAGGTGGTCTCGTCCCACTTAAATTCGTCATTGTTACTGACCATCTTTGTGTGAATCATTTTCAGTATTCCATTGTCTCGGATGTAGATGCAGTTTCGAAAACTGTAGGTAATGCCTAAGATTGATGCGTTTGGATATTTTTCAGCCACCCATTCTAATATCTGGCAGAATCTTGGATGATTTTCAGATTGAATGGATGTGCACCAACTACAATTGTCAAGTCTTGTGCCATCTTCGCAGAAAGCAAATGAATATAAACTTTTTGAGTTGTCATCGTCTGGCAACGTGATATAGGCTTCGTACAACTTGTTTTCTATTCCGTTTCTTGATATAATCATCACATAATCGTTGCTTTCCCAGTTTCTCATGTCGGCTATTTTCAGAATCTGTTCTTTTACTGCGCGAGGCATAATATCCATCGCATCTTTTAATGCGTATTTCTTCTGTGTTGCCGCCCATTTGTGGTTGCTGTATACCGATGCGCATTCTTTGCTGTTTTTTTCCGTAAACTTGATGCAGACGAAATTGTCGTCGTCATATCCATATTGGTCGTTTATGAAGGCTGCAGGGTTGCGTGACTTGAAGTCTTCCACTATCTCCTTTGGTATGTGGTAGTCTCCTGATTTTATTCTTGCTACATCATCGTTGCAGGCGCAAAAGAGTCCTGCGGCAAAAGCCAATGCGATTGTTTTAAGTATTCTTCTCATCATCATTCTTTTTAGTTTCTCTCATGTAGAGTAGTTTAATAAAAATATTGGCAGAATCTGTGGAAACCGATTCTGCCAACTGAAATATCCAATTCAAACAAAATGTTTTACTTGTTCTTCAGTAAATCGCGAATCTCAGTAAGCAACTTGATGTCTTCTGAAGGTTCTGCCGGTGCTGCTGCCTTCTCTTCTTCTTTCTTCTTCTTTGTCAAGGCTGTGATGCCCTTTACAATCAGGAAGATACAGAATGCGATGATAAGGAAGTCGAGCACGTTCTGAAGGAATGCTCCGTAGCCGATGCTTACAGGCTCTGCGCCCTCTGGTGCAAGCGGATTTGCAGGAAGCACAATCTTCAGGTCCTTGAAATCAACGCCGCCGATGAGCCAGCCGATAGGAGGCATGATGACATCTGAAACGAGCGATGACACAATCTTGCCGAACGCACCACCGATGATAACACCGACAGCCATGTCGACAACATTGCCACGCATGGCAAATTGCTTGAATTCGTCGAAAAACTTCATGGTAAATTTTATTTTATTGATTAGTTATTTTGGGTTCCGACCGATTACTTTACGTTTCCAACCTTAATAAGGTACTCGGCAATCTGAACGGCGTTGAGGGCAGCACCCTTCTTAATCTGGTCGCCAGAGAGCCAGAAAGTAAGACCGTTGTCGTTAGCCAAATCCTTGCGCACGCGACCAACGTAAACATCGTCCTTGCCGCCAGTGTAAAGTGGCATTGGGTAAGGCAGATCCTTCAGAGTCTCCTTTGCTGCGTCTGGGTTAGCCTTTGTGCCAACAGCCTTAGGGTTGTCTACCAAAGTTACGCCGTTTGCAGCGGCAAGGGCAGCCTGAGCCTCCTCTACGCTGATAGGCTTCTCTGTCTCAATCCATACAGCCTCAGAGTGTGCGCGGAGCGAAGAGATGCGCACGCACATTGCAGAGCATCGTGCATCGGTGTGCATAATCTTCTTTGTCTCGTTAAACATCTTCATCTCCTCCTTGGTGTAGCCGTTGTCCTGGAACACGTCAATCTGAGGAATAACGTTGTAAGCAAGCTGATATGCGAACTTGTTTACTGTAGGCTGCTTGCCCTCGGCAAGTTCCTTGTACTGCTGCTGAAGTTCAGCCATTGCAGCTGCTCCTGCGCCAGATGCGCTCTGGTATGAAGCGATGTGTATTGTCTTGATGTGCGAAATCTTCTCGAGTGGCTGCAAGCATACAACCATCATGATTGTCGTACAGTTAGGGTTTGCAATAATGCCGCGTGGACGGTTAAGTGCATCCTCTGCATTGCACTCAGGCACAACCAATGGCACGTCGTTGTCCATGCGGAATGCGCTTGAGTTGTCGATCATTACAGCACCGTACTTGGTGATATCCTCTGCAAATTCCTTTGAAACACCTGCACCTGCTGAAGTGAACGCGATGTCCACGCCCTTAAAGTCATCGTTGTGCTGAAGAAGTTTGACCTCATACTCCTTGCCTTTGAATGTGTACTTTTTACCGGCAGAACGCTCTGAACCGAATAAAACCAACTCATCCATAGGGAAGTTTCTCTCTTCGAGTACACGCAGGAACTCCTGTCCTACTGCACCACTAGCGCCAACAATTGCTACTTTCATTTTCTTGTCTTGTTTTATGAATTATAAATGTTATAATTTGTCGGCAAAATTATGAATTTATTTTTATTTACCCAATTTTTTTACTTACTTTGCAACAATTTTATACTTATTCGTGAACTTATGAGCACTCTGATACCCAATTTCCCAATAACAGACCCTACATGGGTATTCTTTATCGTGCTGTGCATCATTTTGTTTGCGCCGATAATCTTTAACCGCCTGCGCATTCCGCACCTCATCGGAATGATTATTGCGGGCACTCTTATAGGCCCTTACGGATTCAATGTGTTGCTCTACGACAGCAGTTTCGAACTGTTCGGAAGAGTGGGCATTTTCTACATAATGTTTCTTGCCGGATTGGAGATGGACATGGTGGGGCTGAGGCAGAACTCCACCAAGGGAACGGTGTTCGGACTGCTTACGTTTGCCGCTCCGTTTGTGATAGGATATCTGCTGGGCGTTTATGTGCTTCACTATTCGTGCATGGCATCGCTGCTGCTGGCGTGTATCTTCGCATCGCACACGCTGGTAACGTATCCGATAGTAAGCCGCTACGGATTGAGCCGTCATCCGGCAGTAACTATATCAATAGGTGCAACGGTTGTGGCTCTGTTCCTCGCGCTGCTCATTCTGGCGGCTATTTCAGGAACGTACAACAGCGATATGGACGGCTGGCTCTTTTGGCTGGTCTTCACGCTGAAATGTGTTGCCTACATTGCTTTCGTATTCCTCGTGTTTCCGAAGGTTATCAGATGGTTCTTCTGTAATTACGGCGATTCTGTTTCGCAGTTCACCTTCTCGCTCGCGCTGGTCTTCTTCAGCGGTGCGATGGCGGCTCTTGCCGGACTGGAGGGCATCATGGGCGCGTTCCTTGCCGGAATAATCCTTAACAGATACATTCCGCATGTATCTCCGCTGATGAACAGGCTTGAGTTTGTTGGTAACGCGCTTTTCATTCCGTATTTCCTTATTGGCGTTGGAATGATTATCAACGTGCGCCTTCTTGCCGATACCGATACGCTCCTCGTGGTGGCTATAATGCTGCTTGTGGCAACCGTGTCGAAGGCTATTCCGGCATGGGGCATAATGCGAATCTTCAAGATGAGCCGTGCCGAGGGCGTTATGATGTTCGGTCTGACCGATGCCCATGCTGCCGGTGCGCTGGCAATGGTTATGGTGGGCACAAAACTCGAGATTGCGCCGGGCGAGTATCTGATGAACCACTCGGTGCTTAACGGCGTGGTTATGATAATTCTGTTCTCGTGCATCATCAGTTCTATTGCAACCGAGCGCGGGGCGGCAAAATTGGCTCACGAGGTTCAGGAGAGTCCTGTCAAGCACGAGGGCGACGACGAGAAGATTCTTGTTCCGCTATACAATCCTTACACCATGCAGGACCTTGTGTCGGTGGCTATGCTTATGCGCAACGCCAAACTCGGTCGCGGACTGATAGGCCTGAACGTGGTTATAGACGATGAACATGCCGATGCGCGCAAGCAGTTCGGCGAGCAGATGCTCGACAAGGCGGTTAAGATTGCCGCCGCATCGGATGTGCGTATGCAGACGCAGAATCGTCTGGGCACAAACGTGGCATCGGCTATTCTTCATGCCATGAAGGAACTCGATGCTTCGGAGATTGTGATGGGTATGCACCATCAGAAGAACAACGTGCTCGACTCGTTCTACGGAACGATAACTCAGAGTCTGCTTACGGGGATGTCGCGCCAACTTACGATAGCCAAGCTCATAATCCCGTCGAACACGCTTAGGCGAATAATCGTGGCTGTTCCGCCAAAGGCAGAGTTCGAGAAGGGCTTCCACAGGTGGATGTCGCGCATTGCACGGATGGGCGCGCAACTCGGGTGCCGAGTAAACTTCCATGCCACGAAAGAGACGCTTCCTTTCATCGAAGGATACATAAAGAAGAATCATAAGGATGTGCGTGCGGAGTTCATTCTGCTCGAAAGCTGGGATAACCTTATCCTGCTTACAGGCGAGGTAAACTATGACCATCTGCTTGTCATCGTTTCGTCGCGCCGCGGCTCGATAAGTTACCGCCAGTCGTTCGAGGAACTTCCGACGCTGATAAACAAATATTTTGCAAATAACAGTTTGCTGTTGTTATTCCCCGACCAGACGGGCGAGGACGAAGACCTCATCTCGTTCATCGAGCCTGTCAAGTCGGACAAGGCGGCTACTTGGTCGCCAACGGGCTGGATTTCAAGAGCAATGAAAATGCATTTGAATAATGATTGAAGTTAAAGGATTGACAAAGAGCTTCGGCTCGTTGCAGGTGCTTAAAGGCATTGATTTGAAAGTAGAGAAGGGCGAGGTGGTGAGCATCGTTGGTCCGAGCGGCGCAGGCAAGACAACGCTGCTCCAGATTATGGGAACACTCGACAACCCCGATAGTGGCAGCATCGTTATAAACGGAACGGACATAAGAACGTTGAACCAGAAGAAATTGGCGGCTTTCCGCAATCAGCATATCGGATTCGTGTTTCAGTTTCATCAACTTCTGCCAGAGTTTACGGCTCTCGAGAACGTGATGATTCCGGCGTTCATAGCAGGCAAGCACGGCAAGGACACAAAGACACGCGCCGAGGAACTGCTTGGCTTCATGGGACTGGGCGAGCGAATGAATCATAAGCCAAACGAACTCTCGGGCGGAGAGAAACAGCGCGTGGCGGTGGCTCGCGCATTGATGAACAATCCGGCGGTGGTCTTTGCCGACGAGCCTTCGGGCAGTCTCGACAGTAAGAACAAGCAGGAACTGCATCAACTTTTCTTCGACCTTCGCGACAAGTTCGGGCAGACATTCGTAATCGTCACTCACGACGAGGAACTGGCTCGCCTTACCGACCGCACCATTCAGATGAGAGACGGTTTGATAATTCAGCCTGCGCAGACCGAAATAATTACTCCCGAGGCTGAAAATAACGATAAAAATGAACAAGTAAACGATTAAAGATTATGGCACACGTTAAAATAGGAAACTACAATCAACTTGAGGTTGTAAAGACGGTCGATTTCGGCGTTTATCTCGACGGACATGACGATGGCGAAATCCTGCTGCCAACCCGATACGTTCCCGAAGACTGTCAGGTGGGCGACATGCTCAACGTCTTCATCTATCTCGATCAAGAGGAGCGACTGATTGCCACAACGCTCGAACCGTTGGTAAAGGTGGGCGAGTTCGCATATCTCGAGGTGGCTTGGGTAAACCAGTTCGGAGCGTTCCTCGACTGGGGCTTGATGAAGGATCTCTTCGTGCCTTTCCGCGAGCAGAAAATGAAGATGCTGAAGGGACACAAGTACGTTGTCCATTGCCACATAGACGAGGACAGTTACCGCATAATGGCATCGGCTAAGATAGAGAAATTCCTGTCGGACGAGATGCCCGACTATAATCCCGGCGACGAGGTTGAGGTGCTTGTCTATCAGAAGACAGACCTCGGCTTTAAGGTGATTGTTGAGAATAAGTTCAGCGGAATGTTGTACCAGAACGAGTTGTTCCAGTACGTTCACAGCGGCGACCGCCTCACGGCTTTCGTAAAGCAGGTGCGTCCCGACGGCAAGATTGACTTGAAACTTCAGAACAACGGCAGAGCGCAGATAAGCGAATTCTCTAACACTTTGCTAGAATACATTAAGGCGCACGACGGTCATTGCCGTTTCCACGACAAGAGTTCGACCGACGAGATTTACAACGAATTTGAAGTCAGCAAAAAGGTTTTCAAAAAGGCTGTGGGTGATTTGTACAAGCAGCATCTCATTGTCCTCAAAGGCGACAACGGAATCTATCTGGCATAAACAAGCAATAAAGCCGCACGAACCGGAAACGTTCGTGCGGCTTTATTTTATAAAAAACTCGGATGGGTATCGTTTTCTCCGACAACCACCCGAGATAGTGAAAATTATAATGATTATCCGCAATTCGCCCTGCCGTTATATAATTTGTGCTCAAACGTAGGCTTATACGAAACGGCAGCGATAACTAATCGGTCGAACATCCTGTCACCGAAATATTTACGGTTGAATTTGTAGCAGAATTCATTCAAGTATTCTTGAAGAAACTCCTCCTTGATTCCGTGATACATGTCTGTGAACAACGACTTGGCGTTTGAAATGGCGATATGTACCCACGGAAGAACCTTTGGAGCATTGCACCCGCGGACTGTCTGCCGTTCCGACTTTGACACAACTTTCTCGACTGTCGAGTGTGAGGCAAAATTATCCA
>FNBQ01000056.1 GCA_900102385.1 Bacteroidales bacterium KHT7
GGCTGTGAACCAGTACAGCAGTGGAAGGTTGCTGCCGTGCATAACCGTGCCCGACCTGAGGGTAGTCTCATGTCCGCACTTGGCACACATCCAGCGTTTGTGGCAACGGTTCCAGTACTGTTTCTCGCAGCCACAGCGGCTGCACTTTATACCTTCTTTTTCGCGAGTTTCCTTGAGGTACTTCTCACAAGCTTCCTCGCTGTCGAAATGTTTTGCAAAATCCAACAACTTCATTTGACTATGATTTTTTCAATTGCAAAGATAATACATTGGGGGATATTGCGGATTATCATTTAATGATTCATACAATGCCCTTGTTCCATTTTTCTTTCCACCAAACACATTGGAATCTGATGCTAAATCTACACCATCCTTAACCATCGGGTTATTTGAAGATTTAAAATGCTTCTTATTTAAGATTTTTTTACCATCCCTGAAATCATTATCTAAATAGCATGCCCTCTCAAGTATTTTCATCTGCCATTGTCTGATAATAACATCATTTGGAACACGAGAATCATCGCTATAATAAATATCATAAATATATTGAGCGATTTCAGTAATTCTAACATCTTTTTTATAAGTTCTCAGACAAACACCATATACAGCCGCCATCAATCCCTGTAAGACATACGGATCACGAACAGCTTCAAAACACCTAAGCACCTCAATAATATACTCTAAATTTTTCCCAAAGTTCATGCTTAATGCACGTACAGCATATGCGCGAATAATTGGGTATGAAGAGGCACATAACCATGCCATAAAAACAGCATGATTTATAGCTGAAGTTTTTTCCGTAGTCAAGGTCTTAAATTGGCTATAATTTTTATGATTCTTGCTATAAAGTTGATTACATCTTATAGTCCAATAAAGATCTAAATCATTTTGAGAAAGACTTGCTAACTTATTATGCAACATCATTATCACCTCTGTAGATATATCTGCATAGTGCTCAAGTATGTATTGAGGAGAAAAACGAGTATCATCGATGTTAAAAATATTTCCAAGAACTTCATCTGTAAATTTGTTCTGATCAGTTCTTGAACCACGATGATAACGAACGGAGTTCATAACTAGATTTGTTAAAATGCCATTCCCAATTTCTTCACATTTCCATATTGTGTTATCATCTGGTTTCCATATTGAAAAGAAGGCTTCAAGAGCATTTTTCTTATACGTTTCATTAGCACTTTTTTTCTCAGAGACACCTTCCACAATGCTAACCAAATCTGCTACTATCTGTTTCTCATCGAACTTTGCCTCTTCCTTGTAATAATTTAACAATGCTATAGCTCTCAAGAAATCGCCAATATTATCAAAACAAAACTTCAGCCTAGTTTCATTCTGATATGTTAAAATAATTAAATTCTCTTGAATACATGCATGAAGCAAACTCCTGCGCCAACCCTTATGTACTGACATATCATCCGAAATCATTCGGGCGTCAACTTTTGTTACATCAGCAAATTCAGCTTCTCTCACAGAATGCTTTGCCAGTGCATAAAGATAATGGCTTGTTATATAAATAGCAGGATCCTCATCCACTGTCAAACATACCTTATCGTTAAAATATCTGATATATTTTTCATAAACATCTCTCAAGTTCATGTAGCCACGTCGATATTCATATTGAGAAGCTATACAATATATATATAAGAATAAAGGATTACGGAACATTGCAAAATCTGCAAGATTCTCTATATCATTCAAAGGTAAGCTAAATTCACTAAAATATGTACGCATAGCCTTTATGTGGTCATCATATCCAGACAGAACATAGCCATTCCAGCGAAAGTCACATGTCCCTCTATTCAAAATATAATCTTCTGATCCACTTCTGATTGATACAATCAACTTTATATTATTATACTGATTAATTTTTCTAACCAAAGCTGGAAGTTGGTGCTTCCAGTATTCATCGCCATCACCTTCATTCAATCCATCAATAATAACAACTCCCTTTCTTTTCTTCTTGCCTAAAAAATCATTTAAATCTTTAAAACGCTCTTCTCTAATCTGTAATTTATCCAAAATTGCATCCCATACTTTTTTTCTATCCAAAAACTCAGTACCGAAAAACAGATAAACCTGAGATGATTTTACATAGTTTTCAGCAAAATGACAGAGCATATGTGTTTTTCCAGTACCAGCAAAGCCTGTGACTACAAAACAGTCAAATTTTTGTTCTTCCAACAATCCATCTATATTAGATAAAACTTCCGCATATAATTTTAGTCTACGAATTGTCTCATCTTTCAATTCATATTGGTCGAATAAAGCTTTTATGTCTTCCGCTGTTGTAGTGCTTTTTTTTTACAACAGAAATACAGTTTTTTATAACATTGTTAGTCTCTTTACTATCCTTTGCAAACCATAAACACAGTTCTTCTCTTTCACGTTCTTGTTTTTGATAATGAGGTTTCAAATTAATACAACAATAATCATTGAGTTGTTTATCCAACTCCTCGTTATCTTGATGTAAATTTGCATGATATCTTGAATGGGCTTGTTCTACAGCCTTACGTACCTGTTCTTGACTTGTTTGTAAGCCAATATCAGTATTATCTGCAGATTCTTCGTCTTCAATTAATGTAACGCCCGAACTGACAATGTTTTTAATTTCTTCTTTTATTAGTAAAATTGAAGAATAGCCCAATGTGCCAGTAAATTGATCGGTAACAACACCTATAGCTTGGCCATTTTGGTTAATTACAGGAGAACCAGAAAAACCACAATAACTGTTTAACAGATTGTTATCAAGACGACGAACAACAATATTGAAGCCTTTTGTACTAAAATTTTGAAGTTCCTTGCAGTTTTCCACTTTTACATTAAAATAATCGATACCATTTCCAATCTCTTGAGGATAGCCCAGAATATCAAGTGTTTGGGTAATCATTGAACCTGCGAGCAATGGTAAACAGTATTTTTTATCTTGAGTAAAATCTATTGTATGAAGCAAGGCAACATCAACATTTACCTTTACATCAGTATAATAGCAGAAAACTTTTTGACCATTTACAATAACATAAAACAATTCTGATCTTTCTTCCGCCCGCATATCTAAAACGACATGACGAGCGGTAAGCAAAAGAGATGGAGCTATGAAAAATGAAGTACCATGGTGTGTACCACATTCAACAGGAACAATAGCATTTTCTGCAAGATGATTAATATGTGAAGATGATAGGATGCTCATTGCGTATAAAATCAAAATCTGGTAATGTATTTAGATTATTTTTATTGTTTATAAACTCTTTTATTGATGGAGTTGCCTTTGTGTAATACAAGACACGCCTATCTACTCCAGGAATTAAGGGGCGAACAATGATTTTTGCCATTGTACTAATATTTGGGGTAGAACCTTTGCCACCACTAAGTACATAATACTTTGCATCGATTTCATTTAAAAGAGATTTTGTAGTATTCGTCAGACTTCCATGATGGGATATTTTTATTAAATCCAATGCTATCGGTCTATTAGTATACTTTGCCTTAATCTGTCGTTCTAAAAGTAATGCGTCAGCATCACCAAAGAAGAACATTTTTGGACAACCTTGATATTCCCATGCGAAGGCAATAGAAGCCTTATTTTCTATTCTTGGCTCAGGCTTCTCCTTCAAACTTTCATTTCTAATGCTTTCTTCTGTATATGGTGATTTAGAACTAGATGATATCTTACTATCAAATGTTCCTAACGGATGAGATAAGAGATTTTCTTGAATCATATAATGCATCATAATTTCGTATATAGAAGAATTCTCATCATACATTTTTCCATCAATGTCATCAAACATTAAATTTCTAAACATTCTTTTAAAAAGAATATCTAATTCTTCTATATACCCCTGTGAAGGACTAAGAAATTTTATATTTCCCCATTCATTCAAGGAAAGATCTGGACTATCGCAAGTAATATATGATCTTTCCCATATTTTTCTTCCGATTCTCGATTCATAATTAAGAATTGCCTCAGATAAAAGGCGAGCTTGTTCTGCATCTATCTTTGAATCTATAGCATCTGCTATAATTGGAATATTCCCTTTTAATTCCAACAGCCTATGTTTAGCTTCATCTGTCAATACATCTTTATCCCCAATAGGCTCACGTTGATAACAATTAAACAAAATTTTATTGATTATAATATCTGAATTTTTATTTATCATGTCAGTAAGACCAGGCACGTGATCATTGTCAATATGGGTTACAATAAGTAAGTCTATTTTGTTATGCAATCCGTTCATGATATAATCCTTTGCTTTATCATAATTTCCACAATCAATCATGATATTAAAGGTCGCACCTTCATTTTCAAGTAGCAAAAACAAACAATCGCCACACCCTACGTCTATAGCATTAAACTCGACTCTCATAAGAAATTCATAATTAACTATCCTACACTAATCAAGAGAACAAAAACAAAGCCTCAAATCGCAGATATCTGTTGATATAACCATGAATAGTCCTCTCACAAATCAATTTTTGTAATATCATATTGAGTAATAATAGCGCAAAAATAACAAAAAAATAGTCAACCTTGCACCAGTTTTACAAAAAAATACACTATCTTATCGTTTTCCAATTCTTATTCTGCCGAATACAAAAACCGTCTGCCCCCTTTTCTTCAAGATGCCTTCGAGATTCGTTCGGGATGAATACATACGTGAGTTCGGGATTAAAACCAATACCGCTCGTTTACGTATTATAGACGCTGAAAGCGTCTCCGCTTAGTAACCGTAGGTCGGAACGACCTGCGGAAAAAGAGCTATTAGCAGCAAGCACTCTGAAAGAGTGCCCCATCTGTCGCAATGGGCGACCACTTTCAGGGTCGATTATATTTTTGTCACTTATGTCCGCAGATCCTACGGATGCTGCGGTTACTGAGAGGTGACGCTTTCAGCGTCATTCCGAATAGCCATTTCATGATATAGGAAAATGGAGTTTTTATTTCGTTCTGTTGTAACATACAAAAATAAGCACAAAAAAAACGAGTCGTCCGTTACAAAAACTGCAGACTCGCGTTTTATCCTCTACCTTTTATTTCTTTTTCTTCGGCTTAGGTTCGGGAAGTTCTTTGCACGTCTCACGGACAAGATGTGAGAGATAGCCGTGGTCTTCGACATCCGAGATGTAGAAATAATCTTTCGCACCATCGTATGGCGGACGGAGTTCAACCTCGCGAAGGAGAGCCTTCCCCGCGGCAGTTGGCTTGACATAGAAACGGTCGTCGCATATCAGACCGAAAATCTTGCCGTTGCAATAAATTCCGTAGTCGCCAAACATCTTTCTGAAGGTTATCTCGCCAGCACCGGCACATTGGTCTGCCACGAACTGAACAAAATCAGGATTGCTTGCCATATCTTTCTAATCTACATAAGAGTTTATATCGCCCTTCATATCCTCAACACTCACATTATCATCTTCTTGCAGGTTTTCAGATATATACTTCTCCACAGCATCTACGTCCTCGGTATAGAAGAACATCTGACATTGAAGCAAATCGGGCTCCCACAACGAATAAAGGCGGCCTCTCGCTCCACAGAGTTTCAAGAAGTGATTGAGAGCTCCCAACAACGCTTCATCGTCTATGTAATCGCTATCGTCTGGAATAAAGCCGACCTTATTACCATCCTTCCTCAGAATTATGGTATTGTTTGAAGCGTCTTCGAGTATCGTAAACTTACGCACGTCGGCAAAAGCCAACAGGCGCACAATCAAATCGACATAATCTTCAAGACAATCAATGCACTCGGCATCGAGCTCGCAGGCATGCTTGATATTGGCAACTTGCCTAACCTCCTCGTACAGAGCGACGTTCGAATCTTCATAAGCCGGAACTTCGTCGTTGTTGTCAATCTCCCTTACAACGAATTCCTTCCTTAACTCATCATCTGATTTTCTGAAGAAACCAAAGAACTTGTTTAACATATATTTAGAATTAGTTTGAATAGGCTATTTCCGTTCCCTTGCCTTGCGAGCAAATGCGAAGAGTTCGAGAGGCAGATGACAGTAGCCGTCGGGATTCTTGTCGAGATAATCCTGATGATACTCTTCTGCGCTGTAGAACTTGTCGAGCGGCTGCTTCTCGACTGCCAGAGGCTGCTGATAGTTCTTCTGCTCGTCGGCATAGACGGCTTCGATTACTGGCAAATCCTCGGCATCGGCGTAATAGATTCCGGTGCGATAGCGCGTGCCCTCGTCGTGTCCCTGCTTGTTGAGGCTCGTTGGGTCGATAGCCTTGAAGAACATCTGCAACAGGAATTTAAGGCTCACGACATCTGAGTCGTATTTGATTCTTACGGTCTCGGCATGACCGGTTTCATCGGTATAGACCTCCTTGTACGTTGGATTCTCGGTATGTCCGTTGGCAAAGCCGACTTCTGTTTCGACCACACCCTCAATCTGCTTGAAATAGTGCTCGGTGCCCCAAAAACAACCACCGGCAAGATAAATTTCCTTAATCATGTTTTTTTGTTTAGTGTTGATTTTAATTATAATGTTCATTTTTTCCGATATGCCTCTCACCGTCCGAAAGCAGACCGATGATGCAATACGTTTTATCTATCGGACGACAAAAATAATTACATTTTTGGATTCGCTATATAAATCGGGCAATATTTTTTTCACTTTTCATGAATTATATGTCCGAAAAATCCTATCTTTGCAGAATACTATTTTATCCAAATTCATTAACTTTATTTAATTATGAGATTTTTCATAACGATTTGCTTTTTGGCAATGACATGCTTTGCCAATGCCCAGTCTGCCGCTATGCAGAAAGAAATAGACAGAGCAATAGCACTTGCGGACTTCAGTTCGGCAATGGAACAAACAATGGCTTTACAGTTTGAATCAAGAGGACTGACAGAGCACCTTACCGACCCGAAAGCCATGTACAAGGAACTTACAGAGGCAATGTCAGAACCTCTAAAGAAGATTCTGACAAAAGTGTACTCGGACAACTTCACACTTGACGAACTAAAACAGATGAACGACTTTTACGAGACACCTGTCGGTAAGAAGTGCATGACTCTGGTTCCAAATATAGTCACAACTTCCGTAGAGATGTTGCAGAACGACCAAGCAACCATCGAGAAGATACAGCAGATTGTTATGAAATACTTCAAGCAATAATCTGCTTTCGACCACAGATATCGAGCCAGCCGCTACAAAACATTCGAATTTCGTAGCGGCTGGCTTGTTTTTTCTTAGTCTGCCGAAAAAAATGCCAAACAAACCTCTCCCCTATCATAATAACACAAATACAAGCAAAAAAAGCTTCACTATGTCAGACAAGAAGAACAAGATTCAATCTACACCTATTTATATATAATACGCCAGTTCAAGACAAAACCAACGCCAATCCACCCTTGACAAAAAGTCACTTACAAACCCTTTAATTTTTTCTGAATGCCTTTGGTGTAGTTTAGGTGTAGCTTAACTCCCTAACATATAGCTTACATATACCTAACATATAGCTAACATATAGCCAACATATAGCCAACATACAGCTAACATATAGCCAACATATAGCCAACATACAGCTAACATATAGCCAACATATAGCCAACATACAGCCAACATACAGCCAACATATAGCCAACATATAGCTTACATATACCTTGCATATACCTTTTTTCCAATTACGACTCTTACTTTCGGCTTGCTATCCTCTTGCTACTATCTTGCTACCTTCTTCCTACCTTCTTCCTACTATCTTGCTACCTACTTCCTTCTGGCTTCCTTGAACATACCCTTAATGTTGCTTCATCGTACCTTGGACGTACCTTGGACGTACCTTGGACGTACCTTGGACGTACCTTGGACGTACCTTGGACGTACCTTGGACGTACCTTGGACGTACCT
>FNBQ01000032.1:0-15033 GCA_900102385.1 Bacteroidales bacterium KHT7
AACAAGCCCAATATGAGCTGTATCGGCTTATATCCTCTATTGGAACCCTGGACAGGAATACAGCATTTCTCCAATTGCTCTTCAAAATGGCATTTCTCAAGCATTTTCAGAAAAAGTGAAAGGCCTCCGAACGGGGTGATTTCCTTGTTCACGAACTTTATATCATAATCACGCATCATCTTCTTATGTCTTTCTGCGTGGTAATGGTAGTAAATTATTGAAGGATAGCCTAATACAACCGATATTTTCTAATGGCGGTCATTAGAAAAATAGACATGCCAAATTTCTAATGACCGATTTGGGTTGAATATGGCAATAGCCTGTATTGCGTTAATCACATTTCCACTCGGATCATTACAGCACTCAGTTATAATCAAAATCAAACACCTCAATATCAAATAATGGTTTATTAACTGCATCTGACATTTTTTATAAATTCAAGTGCATTATCACAACTACGTTTGACATACATTCGCATAGTTTCCTTTGGCTCTAAACTACATTTCCAAAAGCCTTCAAATTGAAATCCTCCGTTCTTGTCCTCTATACCAACTTCCATGCTACGAACGGGTAAACATTCCTCTCGTATTTTTTCTATTAACTTAAGAGCATTTATGTGTAATATTACCATTTGAGTCTTTTATGTATTCAAACTTGTCCCATACTCAAGCCGTGAAAAAAGTTCATAATATCATAGCCTGTGTACCTGATAATCTTATACATCATCATAACCACTCTCATTAAACAATGTCATATATACATATAGTCCATCCTTCTCGTTCGTACTATATGTGCTAATTACCTCTTCTATCTCTCGTCTCGCTATATCACAACTTCTTTTCACGAAGTCAGAGTATGGTTCTATAACGTCACAACTCCAGTTTATATGAGTATGTGAGAATTGATTGCTCTCATATTTTAAGATATTTCCACCCAATATGGGAAAGAGTCTTTGTCGTAATATTTCTATCATGTACAAAGAGTCGTTTAGAGATATTGCTATCCTATCCCCTTTACCATAATAATCTCGCAGTTGTTTGTATCCAATATTGTATTGGTTCACAAGATACCTCAACGTACTTAAGTCATAATACTGTTTCTCTGGGATGCATATCAATTTAGAGCCGTCACCTTTGAACATATCTAACTCAAAGAGACTGTCCTCTTTATCAACCAACAAACAAGCAGAAACTGGTACCCAATCAACATCTCGGAACTGACATTCTGAAATTATTTTACCAAAAGACCGCTTTTCCTTAATCTCATTGTTTGGGTATAACTCCAAACTGCCCATTCCGCCGTCATCCATTTCTGTGACAAATAGCGTTTCAGATATGTCACCGTCATATCTATAGTTTGCTTTTGATATGAGATATGATATTAAAACAGCTTCTCTATTTGATAGTCTTCTTTTATCATTCATAAATGGTCCCTACATTATATACGCCAGTTCGGGATAAGGAAAGTCCCAAAAAGTTGGTAATCTCGCTAATTATTTGTATCTTTATAGCTGAAAACAAACAAGTTACAAAACAAAAAGCGATGATTACCAAGGACAAAATTACAGAAATTTTCTGTATTATCGACGAGTTTGACAAAAATTTGAACGAAGAATTGAAGAATAACCTCCGTTTGCCATCTCAACACAGTAGCGGAAAACGCCGCAGAAACCACAAGGGAAAACTCTGCGAAAGCGAGATTATGACCACCTCATGCTATCATTTTGGTACATACAAGATGTTCAAGGAGTATTATCTGAACTGCATTCTGACGCAGCTCAGAAAGGATATAATTGAATCATTTTACTTCATAGTCAGCGGTTAAAGGCTTCCAAAAACAAAATTACTTTCTTACCCATAATAAAACACCTCCACCGTTATAAATTTACTTTACTCGTTCGAATCTTCCAACGCCTCCATCACCTGAGTTATTTTCGACAAATAACGTATCTTCAGAAATCCAAAATTACCAACGTAATACTGTCCTTCAAAGGCACTACAACAGAATATCATATCTTAATGTTTTTATGTGGCAAATATACAAAAAATGAATTTCTGAAAACAACAATTCCCCGAAAAAGAGTTCTGGGAAAAACTCCATTCGGGGAACATTGTTATCTGATTTTAATTGATTTCAATATTACTGAACTAACAAACGTCACAAAGTAGGATTGCAAGTTAGCGCAATTGTGTTGCGGAATTAAGGGAATAGAATTTTTCAACTTCACGGACACAAATTTATTCTGTCCTTTGGAGTATGCCCAGTTGTTGTTAACTCTCCAATCAATTTTGCATAAATATATGGAATTCTAACCACGTTCAGCAGACTTACCCTCTTATACCTTTTTCTGACATACTCATTGAGTTCTGTTGAAACATCCTTTTCATGATTATATACGAAGATTAAACCATCCTTAACATAAAGAAGATGTGGCGTTTCTATAAACACCGCCGACATTATCAAATCTGGGTTCTTTGCTTTTATTTTATTCAATACATTTTTCTTATAATAAACACTCCGGCGTTCACACCATCGTGGTTCCTCTTTTGGTATTATATACCCCGAATAATTGTTAAAGAAGTGCAGATAAGCTTTTACACGATTCTTTCGATCTACACTTGCCAAAGAAAAAACAACAGTACTGTCCAAGCACATATAATCATACAGATTATCACCTTCTTTGTACCTATCGGTATTTATGAACTGAACCCTAAGAATCGGCACTATTCGGGTCGTGTCCGATACAATATCATCTTTACCAGTTAAATAACTGACCAAATGAGAAGCAAGTCTGTATCCACCACTATCCTTCAATATTTCTATGCTACTACAATTTGAACAATATGCCCAATATCCCCTATGTTCATACTCCTGCTTGAAATATATGTTGACGTTCTTTTCTATCATTTTATAATAGCAATCCATATCGGCGTTTTGGCTGAACGTTTTTAACTGTTCTATAATATTCTGTCCGTTCACTGAAACGGACAGAATAATATAGAACATCGTATAAAAAAATCTTTTCATTTTACTTAAAATCTATACACAACAAAAGTTCCATTGTAATTTGTATTATAACGACTTTGGCGGAATGTGCGTAGCAAAATAACCAAGTCCTTTCGAATTAAGCTGACATCCATTTGATGCCCAATTGAGAACGCCTCCAATAGCCGCCCCAAAAACTATATGCCAAAAAATTTCGCTCGGGTCTGCAATCTCCTTATCAAGGCTTTCTTAGATGGAAACTGCTTGACAGAGCCATAGACTATAACAGCATCATAATCGTCAGCTTTAGTTTTTTCCTTCTCATTGAAAATATAGATTCGAGGAGTAAAATACGAAGTTGTATCATATTCATCATCTTCATCTATAGCACGACATATAGGTAGAAAATCACCTTTACTTTTCCGTGCACCAGCCCCCGGACCTGTATAAAAAGCCACCTTCTTAAATGTAAAATCATACGTTATTCCATGCTTTAAAGCAAGTTTATTTAACAAAACTGCTTCTTTGGGATCAATAGAATCACACATCGTATTTCTTTTCGGTTGCGAACAAGAATAAATACATGTCAGCAAAAGCAAGAATATAATAACAAATCGTTTCATAATTCTTTATTGTCTATAAATACAATGCACAAAAATAATATTTTCAGCAAAAATATTCAGTCTGATGCAAAGAAAAAAATGATGGAAAAACAACTGTTCCCCGAAAAGAATTCGACAGAACTCCATTCGGGGAACATTGTTATGATGAAATAAAAGAACTTACCAGATGTCTACGCGCTCTTTGGCTGGAACGAACAGTTTGTCACCTTCCTTAACGCCAAATGCCTCGTACCATGAGTTGATGTGTGGAAGAGTTCCGTTTACACGCCAGCGGCCAAGTGCATGAGGGTCGCTCTTTGTGCGCTTGCGAATTTCAGCCTCGCGGATGTTGCCTGCCCAAACGGTAGCGTATGCAAGGAAGAAACGCTGTGCTGGAGTGAAGCCGTCCTTATCCTTCAGAGGAGCATCCTTTGTAGCGTTGAGGAATGCCTGATAAGCAACCTGCAAGCCTCCGTGGTCGGCAAGGTTCTCGCCAAGGGTGAGCTTACCGTTAGCCTTCAAGTCGTCGAGTACGTTGATGTTGCTGAAGAACTCGGCAAGCGGAGTAACGTGAGCTGTGAACTTCTCGGCATCGCCGGCAGCCCACCACTCGTGAAGGTTTCCGTCCTTGTCGAACTGACGACCCTGGTCGTCGAATCCGTGAGTCATCTCATGACCGATAACAACGCCGATTGCTCCGTAGTTGAAGGCATCATCAGCCTCCATGTCGAAGAATGGGTACTGAAGGATTCCGGCAGGGAAGCAAATCTCGTTTGTTGTTGGGTTGTAGTATGCGTTTACTGTCTGAGGAGTCATGAACCACTCGTCGCGGTCAACAGGCTTGTTGTACTTCTTCTCAATGGCGTATGCAGTCTCGCACTCGCTAACAGTCATGATGTTCTCCCAAAGGCTCTTGTCTGTTGTGATGTCCATGTGAGAGTAGTCTCTCCACTTGTCAGGATAGCCAATCTTAACGTAGAAGCTGTTAAGCTTGTCGAGAGCCACCTTCTTTGTCTCCTCGCTCATCCAGTCCTGAGCCTTGATACGCTCGCCAAGGGCTACCTGAAGGTTCTTTACGAGGTTAACCATGCGCTCCTTGTGAGATGCTGGGAAGTACTTCTCTACATACATCTGACCAACAGCCTCGCCAAGTACGCCGCTGCAAAGGCTTACGGCACGCTTCCAGCGTGGAGTCTGCTGAAGGCGTCCGCTCAAAGTCTTTCCGTAGAACTCGAAGTTCTGCTTGCGGATGTCGTCGGTAAGATAGTTGGCAGCCTCGTCTATGTAATGCCACTCAAGATATGCCTTCTGAGCCTCAACCTTCTCGTCGCGGAGAATGGCGTTAACCTCGAGCATCTGCTCTGGCTGACCAAGGTCGATGAACTCAGGAGCCTCAACCTTCCATGACTTGAAGATAAGGTCGAAGTCGATGTTCTTGTAAGCATTCTTCAGGGCTGAATATGCTGTCTTGTGATAGTTGCTTTCAGGGTCGCGGAGTTCGGTACGGCTCTTTGAAGCCTTTGCGATGCGAGTCTCGATGCGGAGAACGTCCTCCATCTTGCGAGTGGCAGTCTTCTCATTGTCGCCAACAAGCATGAACATCTTTACGATGTGCTTGCGGAAGGCAGTCATTATCTCTTTTGTGTGCTCGTCGGTATCAACATAATAGTCTTTCTGACCGAGTGACAGACCGCTCTGTCCCATGCCCACGATGTTGTTCTTGCTGTCCTTCATATCGGCCTCGATGCCTGTGTAGAAGTAGCCGCCAATACCCTTGTGCGAAAGTTTTACCATCATCGGGAAGATTTCGGTATTCTTCTTGATGGCACGAATCTGCTTGAGGTCGGCCATCAGAGGCTTTACGCCGTTCTTGTTAAGCGTTGTGCTGTCCATAACCTGATTGTAGAGGGTTGCAATCTTGTATGCAACGCTACCCTTCTGGTTGTTCTTGCCAGAGATTTCGAGAATCAGGTCGTTAAGTTGCTTGCGGTTGTCTTCGGCAATCTTGTCGAAAGAGCCGTAGCGTGAATACTCGTCGGACAGTGGATTGTTCTTCATCCAGCCGCCGCAAGCAAACTCATAGAAGTCGTCGCCGGGGCGCACACTCTTGTCGAAATTCTCCAAGCGCAAGCCCGATTTTAAGTTGTCTTGTGCAAAAGCCATTGTAGTTGCTGCAAATGACATTAAGATTAAACTTTTTACTCTCATTTTTTTATATTAGAAAAGTTATTAAACAACCGGAGGTCGCCTTTTCTGATGGGCGATTGTTCCGGCCATGCTACAATTATGATTTTTCCTTACGCGTTCTTAGCCTCTTCGAGTTCCTCGCTCGCCTTCTCCCATTGTTCAACGGCGGCATCGACCTTGTTCTTCAGTTCGCCGTACTGCGCGCATAGCTGCATGTCAGCCGCGCCTTCGGGAGTAGACATCTTTGCCTCGATGTCGGCAAGTTCGGTTTCGAGTTTCTCGATAAGTTTCTCGGCATCCTCTACAGCCCTTTCGAGTTTTCGGAGAACCTTTGCCTGTGCCTTCTGCTCCTCGTAGCTTAGTTTGCCCTCGCTTGGCTGAGCCGATGCCGACGGAGTGGCAGCCGTTCCGGTTGCCTGTGCCAGCGTTGTGTTCTTTTCGAGTTGCTGAAGGCTGTCGATGTTCTTGTGCTGAAGGAAGTCGTAGATGCCTCCAAGATGCTCGCGTACTTTTCCTCCGCCAAACTCGTAGACTTTGTCAACCAGTCCGTCGAGGAACTCGCGGTCGTGGCTAACAACGATAACCGTTCCGTCGAACTCCTTGATAGCCTCTTTCAGCACGTCCTTTGAGCGCATGTCGAGGTGGTTGGTAGGCTCATCGAGAATGAGGAAGTTTACGGGTTCGAGCAGAAGTTTTATCATAGCCAGTCGGCTGCGCTCGCCGCCCGAGAGTACTTTTACTTTCTTGTCCGATGCCTCGCCGCCAAACATGAACGCGCCCAGAATGTCGCGAATCTTTGTTCTGATGTCGCCCTTGGCAACGCGGTCTATCGTGTCGAATACGGTTATCTCGCCGTCGAGCAACTGCGCCTGATTCTGAGCAAAGTAGCCCAGTTGCACGTTATGTCCTACGGTAAGATGTCCGTCGAACGGAATCTCGCCCATCACACATTTCACGAGGGTTGACTTTCCTTCGCCGTTCTTTCCGACGAAAGCCACCTTCTCGCCTCGCTTTATTCTGAAGTTCACATCGCTGAATACCTGATGGTCGCCGTATGCCTTTGCCACGTCCTCGCATATCAGCGGATAGTCGCCGCTTCGGCTTGCTGCCGGGAATTTAAGGTGAAGCGATGAGTTGTCAACCTCGTCAACCTCGATAGGTATTATCTTTTCGAGCTGCTTGATGCGGCTCTGCACCTGAACGGCTTTCGTTGCCTTGTAGCGGAATCGCTCAATAAAGTCGTTTATCTCGGCAATCTCCTTCTGCTGATTCTCGTAGGCACGAAGTTGCTGCTCGCGTCGTTCGGCACGCATCTGCACATACTCGTCGTACTTTACCTTGTAGTCGTATATTCGTCCGCAACTTATCTCGAGCGTGCGTGTTGTTACGTTATTTATGAAAGCGCGATCGTGACTTACCAGAACCACGGCATTGGCGCGTGTTGCAAGGAAGTTCTCGAGCCATTGTATACTCTCGATGTCGAGGTGGTTGGTAGGCTCGTCGAGCAGAAGCACGTCGGGCTTGCGCAGAAGCAGTTTTGCCAGTTCTATGCGCATACGCCATCCGCCGCTGAACTCGCTCGTAGGGCGGTCGAAGTCTGAGCGTTGGAAGCCCAAACCGATAAGCGTGCGCTCCATCTCGGCGCGATAGTTCATTCCGCCCATCATCTGAAAGCGTTCCTGCTCGTGGGTGAATGTCTCTACCAGTTTGGCATAACTCTCGCTCTCGTAGTCGGTACGCTCTGCCATTTCGTTGTTCATCTTCTCGAGTCTGGCCTGCATCTCGCTTATGTGCGCAAAGGCTTGCTCCGCCTCTTCGATAACGGTATGCTCGTCGCTCAGCACCATAACCTGCGGCAGATAACCGATGGTGGTATCTTTCGGAACAGACACCACGCCTCCGGTTGGAAGCTGCAATCCTGCCAGAATCTTGAGCATGGTACTCTTGCCTGCACCATTCTTGCCAACAAGGGCAATGCGGTCCTTGTTATTAATTACATACGATACGTTCTGAAACAATGGTCGGGCAGCAAACTCTACCTCTAAGTTTTCAACTGAAATCACTTTTCTGCAAGTTTATTGAATAATGTTGCAAAGATACAGCAAACTGATTGCTATACAAAATAAATGTATCTGTTTTTTACGCTTTTGTGGCACTTATCTTGATGATAATTAAGTCTGTTGGCTTTATTTTACACTATTTTGACATTCTTTTACCACCTGCATATCGGGGCAAAAGGCTATTTTTGCGGTCAGAAACTTTTTTAACAAATATTATAATGAAGAAATTCCTAACTATTCTACTAACATTAGTCTGCCTAAGCCTCGGCGCGGCGGCAGAAAACTATCCTTATCAGAGCGATGTGCTCTGGGTAACCGTTCCGTCGCACTCCGACTGGCTTTACAAGACCGGCGAGAAGGCAACGGTTTCGGTACAGCTTCTGCGCTTCGGAATGCCGTGCGATGGCATTAAGGTTGATTACGAACTGGGCGGCGACCGTATGCCTGCCGACAAGAAAGGCTCGGTTATGCTGAAAGACGGCAAGGCTACAATAGAGATTGGAACGATGAAGAAGCCGGGATTCCGCGACTGCGTGCTGAAGACCGAGATTGACGGACAGAAATACACGCATCACGTCAAGGTGGGTTTCTCGCCCGAGAAACTTCAGCCTTACACCAAGATGCCGTCGGACTTCGACCATTTCTGGAAAGAAACTCTCGACAAGGCTTCAGAAGTGCCGATGAAGGTAACAAAGGAGTTCTGCGCCAAATATTCGAGCGAGAAGGTTGACTGCTATCTGGTGCGCATACCATGCTACAAGAAGAACCAATGCATCTACGGCTATCTTACCATGCCGAAGAAAGAGGGCAAATATCCGGTGGTGGTTAGTCCTCCGGGAGCTGGCATCAAGCCTATGGACCCTATGAAGACCATCTTCTATGCCGAGAGTGGCTGCATACGCCTCGACCTCGAGATTCACGGCATACGCCCCGATGTTGACAAGGATACATACAAGGATATTGCGGCTGCCTTCTGCAACGGCGACAACAGCTATCTGGTAAACGGCATAGACTGCAAGGAAAACTACTACATGCGCAAGGTCTACGCCGGATGTGTGCGCGCCTGCGAATATGCCAAGACGCTGCCAAACTGGGACGGCAAGAATCTAATTGTTCAGGGCGGAAGCCAAGGCGGTGCGCTCGCCATCGTTACGGCTGCGCTCTGCCCCGATGTTACGCTGTGCGTAAGCAATCATCCTGCCCTGAGCGACATGGCAGGCTATCTCGACAACCGCGGTGGCGGCTACCCTCACCTTAACCACGGCTTCAACAACCAGCTAACCGAGCAGAAGGTCAAGACGCTTGCCTACTACGACGTTGTGAACTTTGCCAAAATAATGAAATGTCCGATATTTCTGACATGGGGCTACAACGACAACACTTGTCCGCCAACCACCAGCTACATTGTGTGGAACGTGATAACCTCGAAGAAGGAAAGCCTCATCACCCCCATCAACGAGCATTGGACTTCAACCAGAACACGCCACGTTCAACTTGAATGGATTATGAAGAATCTGAAATAATTGGTAATGAGGGTGTATCGCTTTACAAACACTTTATCGTTGATGATTTTTTGTAAAACAGTAATCGAGTAGGAGGTAAACACTAATCACAGGTGTTTATCTCCTGCTTTCATGTTTACCGACTTCTCACACCACCGTACGTGCCGTTCGGCATACGGCGGTTCCTTATTGTTGCACGCGGACTATTAAACCCAAATCGGTCTTTAGGAATTTGGCATGTCTATTTTTCTAATGACCGCCATTAGAAAATATCGGTTGTATTAGGCTATCCTTCAATAATTTACTACCTTTACCACGCAGAAAAACATAAGAAGATGATGCGTGACTATGATATAAAGTTCGTGAACAAGGAACGTAGTTCTGTATGCAGCGTTGGTATCGTCATCGTTCGGAACGGTGAGATAGTTGACTCTTTTTACTCTCTCATCCAGCCGGAGCCAAACTATTATAACTACTGGTGCTCTCAGGTTCATGGTCTATGTTATGAAGACACCAATGATGCCCCAGTATTCCCCGAAGTGTGGGCTCAGATAGAGCCTCTGATAGAGAACTTACCACTCGCTGCTCATAACAAGCCCTTTGACGAAGGTTGTCTGAAAGCTGTTTTCCGCGTCTATCAGATGGACTATCCTGACTATGAATTTTACGACACTCTTTGTGTCTCACGACGTGTGCTCCCTGATTTAGAAAATCACCAGCTTCATACTGTAGCTGCTGCTTGTGGTTTTAACATGGAGAACCATCACCATGCCCTTGCCGACGCAGAAGCCTGTGCGTGGATTGCAAGAGAAATATTGTGATTGTCGATTCATCAAATAGGGGTATGTAAGTGTAAAAAGTAATCTCTTTCCATTTTTGTACTTCAAGGTTTGTTAGTCCGCAATTTTAATACTATCTTTGTGTTTGATAATACAAATTCTGATATTTTAATCACGTTCATTATGAGTAAAGTTTTTCGTCTTACGACCTAAACGCACCAAATGGATTGATTTTGACATCAGAAATGTAAATAGTAGTGGCAACTCGATCACATGCCAGTTCTCCATTTATAATGGAGTAGAACAGTATATGCGTATCTACGTTTTTTGACTGTAAAAAGACATGCTGTTCTACAAATGATTTTGAAATTGAAATTTTAATAGAAATACGACAAATGAATATTATTGAGACACGCCCAGTAGGGAAATTGATACGCAATGAAAGTACTCCTGCCAGATTTGTCAAAGTAGAACACTATAGTATTCCATCTTATCAACGAGGATATCGCTGGACAGAATTGCATGTAAAAGCATTGTTGGAAGATATTGACAATTTTCTGAAAAGTCAGAACATGCCAGGTGCTATTAATGAATCCTACTGCTTACAGCCAATCGTCGTCGTTGCTCAAATCGATGAAGATGGACTAAGGCAATGGGAATTAGTAGATGGTCAACAGCGGTTAACCACATTGTATCTGATTCTAAAGCGGTTAAACAGACCTCATTTTGAGATTACGTTCGATAAGCGGCCAGCAAGTAACTCGTTTTTGTCCTCGCTTACTGAAGGGGTTACAAATCATGACACTCCTGATTTCCATTTCATGAGCGAAGCCTACAGATGTATCAACAACTGGTTTACACAGAAAGAGAATGAGGATATCGGCTATCCTGATGACTTCGCAAATAAACTGTTAAATCGAGTACAGGTTATCTGGTATGAGGTGACTCTGAAATCAAAAAATGCCAAGGAGCAAGAGACTGAGAAAATAGACATTTTCAACCGTCTGAATATTGGAAAGATTCCACTTGAAGATGCAGAACTCGTGAGGGCATTGCTAATGAGCCGTATTGAGGGGAATACGAAGCGAGAGAAACTGATGCGCCAAGGGGAGTTCTCTAATGAATGGTATGAGATAGAGCAATGGTTAAGGAATCCCGAAGTATGGGATTTCTTAACAGACAAGTCAATGGCTAACCACATTCAGTTGATTTTTGAGTTACAGGCACATAATAAAAACTCAGAGAACTACAACACTTACAAATGGTTTGAACAAGAGATACGCAATAGTAACAAAGCGTCGGAGCGTTCCTCAGAACTATGGAAAGAGACCAAGGAAATTTTCGGGCGTTTTCGTTATTGGTTCAAAGAACGGACACTCTACCACTATGTGGGTTTCCTATTGTCAGCTGGGAGAATCTCGTTAGCAGAACTATTGCAACTTTCAGAAACCGACAAGAAATCATTTAAGCGTGAGTTGTTCTTGAAAATCAAGACCTATCTTGAGCAAATTGACATTCAGCAACTGTCCTATGACAGTAATCAAGAAGAATTGAAACGAGTACTTCTTCTCTTCAATGTCCTCTCTGTGGAACGAATGAAATCTAACAGTCAATTACGATTCCCATTTAATCTGTATAATAAGATTAGGACCAGTACGAAATGGAGCTTGGAGCACATCCATGCCCAACAATCACAAGACCCGATGCAGAACGATAAAGCAATTCGAGAATGGATAGAAGACACACTATCATCTGTTGAGCATATCAATACGATTGACAAAGGAATAGGTGAAGACGGGCAACCGGAAATTACCAACATATCGGAGTACAAATCAGAACTACGTTCCATTTTAGCATCAGAGAAGATTGATAAAGATGCGTTTAATAGCATTAGGGCTATGGTGGTAGAAGCATTCGATTCCACAGGCACCAAACATGAGCTGGAGAATATGGCACTATTGTCGTGCCCTGATAATTCGCGGTTGAACAATGCCATTTTTCCTGTGAAACGTGACCGCATCATAAAAATGGAGCGAGAGGGAAGTTTCATTCCACCTTGCACAAGGAACGTGTTTCTAAAACTCTACAGCAAAGCAGATAACCAGCCCTATTTTTGGAGCACGCGTGATAAAGCCGATTACATCGAAGAAATTGAAAACGTATTTAATGATTTTAAAAGTAAGACAGACCTATGAATAGCAAACATACATTGATGTCCCTTTGTCAAGAATATGACAAAATAGAAATTCCCATCATCCAACGGGATTATGCGCAAGGGCGCAAAAAAGAGGGGAAAGTCCGTGGCAGGTTCGTAGAGTTCTTGATTCAAGCATTCGTCACACAGACTCCCGTGGAATTGGATTTTGTTTACGGTAATGTGCGTAAGGAAGATGACAAGTCTGCTTTCATTCCTGTTGATGGGCAACAGCGTTTAACGACCCTGTGGCTGCTTCATTGGTTTCTGGCCGTTAAGGAAGGACGGTTAGGGGAAATTGTCTCATGGATGCAAAAATTCTCTTATGAGACTCGTCCGTCGTCTCACAGTTTCTGCGAAAGACTGCTAAGCGAATCTTTCCCATCGGAAGAGTTGAAGGACATAAAAGAATACATCATCAATCAGAAATGGTTTGATAATGAATGGCTGAACGATGGTACTGTAAGCGGAATGTTGCAGATGCTCCACGATTTTGGCCAACAAGAAGTGTTGCTAAATGGTACTGCTACTTTGAACGCACTTACTGGCGGATTGTTATCATTCTACCTTGTTCCGTTGGAACTATTTGGCCTTTCCGATGAGCTCTATATAAGAATGAATGCACGTGGAAAAGTGTTGACAGACTTTGAGAACTTCAAGTCGGAATTCTACAAAATACTGAAAGACTATCCACACTTGGAAGAAGTAAAGAATAAAATGGAAACAAACTGGGTGGAAAATTTGTGGCCTTACAAGAAAAAAGGTACATACGTCATTGACCAATGTTTCATGAACTACTTGAAATTCCTCACTCGCTGTTTGTATTTCAAACAGGCTAAGCCAAGAGCAGAGAGTTATGCCGACGATTTCTTGGACATGAATCTCCTGCGTGCTATTTATTCTTCCCCCGACAATACAGACTTTCTACTATTCGCTTTAGACATTATTCCCGTAATTGCAAAACACAATAAGGAGGATCTGTTGTGGGAAAAAGGAACCTCTCTTGCAGACTTACTTACCATATCACTAAAAGGAGACAACATGACTATCGATATGATGGTCATACTCTATTCCGCCTTGAAATACCTGCGCTGTCACGGAGATATTGCAGAACTAAAAAACTTTGTGAGAGTTATTCGAAATCTCATTTATAACACAAAAGACAAGTCTGAACGTGATCAGCCACGTATTCTGTGCAGCCTTGAACGGTTGAGTGCTTCTGACCATGTCTATGAGACTCTTGCAGAGGAAGAATTCAAATTGGAAGGCTTTCGTGAATCACAATGCCGTGAAGAACATTTTAAAGCGCAACTTCGACAACAATATATAGAAGCAGCAGAGACGATAGAGCTAATTGAAGATAACACATGGTTACGGGGTAATATTACGAATCTACTTTCTGGAACTTATACATCTTCTGCCAAAAACATTGAATCCTTTGAACTGTCGGATGATAAGGTCAAATCATTCGACCTTCAGCGGCTGAGAAATCTATACGAGCATTATGACCGTATTAGCCAGGACGAATTCTCATCAGTCTGGGGAGATTTGTTAGACTCAATGCTCTATACACATTACAAAGACTCCCGTCGAATGATGTATGACGATGATACCTTCAGCAAGAATCCTGCAGTCATAGCACTGGCGGTGGCTTATATGGATTCAAAGAAAAAGGATTTGGAAACATTCCTTGTCGAATCAGAGAAGAAAACCATTCGTCGCCTGTCAAAAAGACACGAAGACTTGGGTGAAATCCGTAATGTCAAACAGCAACTTTACATTTATTATGTGCTCACATGCCGCATTATGGGGCTCAGTATTAATGATTTCTTTAAAAATGGATGGCGTATAGGATGGCTGTCTAAGGAAAAGGGATTCACTTCACTCTTCCATGAAGGCATTGAAGGTGATCCATGGTTTAGTGAGCCAGGTCACAATCCAATTTTCCAAACCTACTATTCTCAATTTCGATACAGTGGGGGCCTAAACGAGCGTCATGCCCTTCCACCTGAAATCGTGGGTGCTAATCGTCCTCAAAAAGCTTTTGAAAAGTTGTTGGAATGGGCAACTTCTTGATCCTGTTATGCTTCAGTTTATCTCTAACTCCGCCCACTACAAAGAAGTGCTTTCACGGGTTCAATCCGTGAAACACATGCTTTGGATTGGTACTGCCGACATCAAAGATCTCTATGTGGAGGTGGGCAAAGAGAAGAAACCATTTCTGGCACTTACAGCCCAACTCATTCGAAAAGGTGTGGAGGTAAGGCTCATTCATGCAAAAGAACCAGGCCCAAACTTCAGAGTGGATTTTGACAAGTACCCAGTGCTGTATAACCGCTTGGAGCGTGTGCTTTGTCCGCGTGTTCATTTCAAGATGCTTGTCTTTGATGGTAAGGAAGTGTATATTGGTAGTGCGAACCTGACAGGTGCCGGCATAGGCATGAAAGGCGAAGACAAACGAAACTTCGAGGCTGGAATCCTAACCGATGACCCGGAAATTGTTGAGCAGGCCATGAACCAGTTCGATGAAGTATGGATGGGTAAACATTGCAAAAAATGCAAGCGAAGAGAGTTCTGTCCAGACCCAATAGCATAGTTTTTTTTATCAAACTGATAATTTTATGCAAATTCGGTCATTAAGATGGTTGTTTTACTTTAGTAACTGTTTAATAGAAAACGTTTTACAAATTGAATTTTCTAATGACCACCATTAGAAAAACGACT
>FNBQ01000032.1:15933-40245 GCA_900102385.1 Bacteroidales bacterium KHT7
TTTTGTATATACTAAACGGACAATTTCTGACGAAATTGTCCGTTATAAATCCTCGGCAATTATGAAAGCAATTTTGAATTATCAATTATGAATTTTGAATTGTCATTGTCAATTGTCAACTCTGAATTTTTCAATTTTCTATTTCCTCAACCACCGCCGTAGCGTTGCCATCCTTAAAGCGCACGGTTATCTTGCTGCCCTTGGCAAGCTGTGCTACCCGAGTAACGATTTTGCCGTCGGACAAAGTCATGCAATAGCCACGAGCCAAAAGAACTTCAGGGTCGGCACTACGGAGTTTCTCCTCAATAATACCAAGCGAGAACTTCTGTGCCTGAAGAAAAGCGTTGGCATGCAATCGCATCTGCGGAACGATGCCGTCGAGCTTGTGCTGCTCGGCAGCGAGCCACATCTGCCACGCCGTTTCTATGCGCTTCTGAATATTGTCGATGCGCACCAGTTCCTTCGACTTCACCACCTCGAAGAGGACGGGCATCTTGGCTGTTATGGCATCTATACGACTGTGCTCGTTCTGCAATATACGCTTCACCTCCGACATTATGCGCTGACCGTAGTCCTGCAAGTCGTAAGCCGTATCTTCGAGATGATGGATAAGGAACTCGGCCGCCGCCGTAGGAGTCTTTACACGCGTGTTAGAGATGAGGTCGAGAACGGTATCGTCGCGCTCGTGACCTATGCCCGTGATTATCGGCAGAGGGAAGTTTGCCACATTCTCGGCAAGAGCAAGCGTGTCGAAGCCCGACATATCAGCCGTAGCACCTCCGCCACGGATTATAACCACCACGTCCCAGTTGTCAATGTCGGCGGCAATGGCATCGAGAGCGTTTATTACAGTCTGCTCAACCTTGTCGCCCTGCATTATTGCCGGAAACAGTTTAGGGTAGAATTTCAGACCAGAATCATTATTCAGAAGTTGGTTACAGAAATCGCCGTAACCAGCAGCCTTCTCAGACGAGATGACGGCTATCCGCTGGCACAATACAGGTATCTCGAGCTCTTTCTGAAGGTCTATTACACCTTGCTCCTTCAGATTGTCGAGAATCTCCTGACGGTGGCGCATCATGTCGCCAAGCGTGTAAGAGGGGTCTATATCGGTAATATTGAGCGAGAAGCCATACAGTTCGTGAAACGTAACGTGCGCATACACCATCACCTTTATGCCGCTGCGCAGTTCGCTTCCGGTGGCACTCTCAAACTTACGCCTTATCTTCTCGTATTCGTTGCTCCAGATTGTTCCGCGCGCCTTGGCAACCAGTCCGCTGCCCTGTATATCCTTCTGTACAAACTCCAGATAGCAATGGCGGCGCACGCTGAAATCGCTGATTTCGGCTGTAACCCAATAGCCGTCAATCATGATGGTATTGACGGCACACTTAACAAGGCTGTTAAGTTCGAAAAGCGTAAGTGACGGAGTGTCGTGCATAGTCTGCAATAAAGGCGGCAGTTACTGACCACCGAGTTTTTTTTCTACAAAATGTCTGATGAAGGCTACCGTCTCGTCTATTCCCACTACCGACGAGTTTATGCTCAAGTCGTATGTTGCCGCCTCGCCCCATGTCTTTGTGCTGTAATAGTTGTAGTAGTTGGCTCTTTCGGCATCGCCACGCTCCATCATGCGCTCCGCCTTCTCGGCATCTACATTCTGACGCTCGCAGATGCGCCTTACGCGCTCGTCGTGACTGGCGGTTATGAATACGCTCACGCATCGCGGATTGTCGCGCAGAATGTAGTCGGCACATCTTCCCACTATAACGCACGACTCCTCGTCGGCAATCTTGCGTATGGCATCGCTCTGAATCTTGAACAGAGCCTCCTCGCTAAGTTGATTGTCGTAATATCCGCCAAACGATACGCCGCTCTGTATGCGGTTAAACAGGGTGTTGAAGAAGCCTTTCTTCTCGTCGGTATCTCTGAAGAACTCGGCTCCGAAGCCGCTCTCCTTTGCCGCAAGGGTTATAAGTTCGCTATCCAAGAAACGGATGCCAAACTCCGCAGCAAGTTTCTTGCCTATCTCGCGACCGCCGCTGCCCAACTGGCGGCCTATGCTGATTACAAATCTGTCCATAGCATCTTTAAGTTAAATAGTTTTCATTTGTTTGAACTTTCTTATCTGAATGATTATCAGCACCACAGCCGTAACAACAGATATAGAATCGGATATCGGCATTGAGTACCACACGCCGTCAACGCCAAAATATTTTGGCAGGATGACGAGGCACGGAACAAGGAAAAGCATCTGTCTCGAAAGCGACAGGAAGATGCTCTTCTTTGGCATTCCGATGCTCTGGAAGAAGTTGGTGATAACCATCTGCACGCCTATTATCGGGAACGTAACCATAACAATGCGCATGGCATCAGACGACAGGGTGATAAGTTCCTCGTCGGCCGTAAACATACGCGCAACCTCCTCGGGAAAGAACTCGCCCAGCATGAAGCCGCTCGTTGTTACAAGCGTTCCGCCAATCATCGTGAGCCACAGCACGCGCATCACACGGTCGTATCGCCCCGCGCCGAAGTTGAAGCCGGCAATAGGCTGCATACCTTGGTTAACGCCCATCACAATCATAACAAAGATGAAGGCAACGCGGTTTACAATTCCGTACGCTCCTACCGAGAGGTCGCCGCCCTGCTCCATCAGTCCGCGGTTTATGACGATTACAACCAGACAGGCGCACAGGTTCATAAGGAATGGCGACATGCCGATAGACAGGATATGCCCGATAATCTTTCTTTCGAGTCCGAAGATGCCGTGCTTCCATCGCAGAAGTTCGTTTTTATTCCTGAAGAGTTTTGCCTGCACAAGCAGAGCCACAATCTGCGCCAGAACGGTGGCAAGAGCCGCTCCCCTGATGCCCATGTCGAAACTGTACACAAACAGCACGTCGAGCACCACGTTCAGAAATACCGTAAGAATGGTGCACAGCATCGAATACAACGGATGTCCGGCCGAACGCAAAATGCAGTTCAGACCAAGATAACTATGCGTAACCACGTTTCCGAGAAGGATTATAACCATATAGTCGCGCGCATACCCGATGGTATTGTTGCTCGCTCCGAAGAACAGCAGGACGGGGTCGAGAAAAATCAGCATTAACGCGCCGAACACAACGCCCAGAATGAGGTTGAGCATAACGGTATTGCCCAGAATCTTCTGCGCCACGGTATAGTCCTTCTGCCCCAACTTAACCGAAATCATAGTCGATGCGCCCACTCCCACCATCGCGCCGAACGCAGCCGAGAGGTTCATGATTGGGAAGGTTATGGCAAGACCCGATATTGCCAGCGCACCGCACACCTGACCGATAACAATGCTGTCTACAATATTGTATAGCGACGATGCCGTCATAGCAATAATTGCCGGAACGGCATACGATAAAAGAAGTCTGCCTATAGGCTTTGTACCCAACTCTGTCGGGGTTAATTGTTCACTCATCTAATTTCAGTTTATAAGTTATCCGTATCAGCAAGCCCCGGCATATCGGCAACAAAGCAGAACAGAACCGAAGCATAGTGTGCAAAATTAAAAAATTAATATTAAATTTTGATTTTTCCAGTTTGTTTTTTACATTTGCAGATATAACCCCACCGACAAATAATATTAATGATAAAGAATACTAATCGATAAAAAAAGTTAATCAGATGAGTGTAATAATGATTTTGCAGTTAATTATCGTATTGCTGGCATTGTATGTTGGCTCTCGATATGGTAGTCTGGCATTGGGCGCAATCTCAGGAATTGGCCTTGCCATCTTAGTCTTGTGCTTCGGACTTAAACCGGGCAATCCTCCTACAGATGTTATCTACATCATCGTGGCAGCCGTTACCTGCGCCGGCATGATGCAGGCTTCGGGCGGTATGGACTGGCTCATTCAACTTGCCGAGAAACTTCTTCGCAAGCATCCTAACCACATAACCATCCTAGCTCCGCTCTGCACGTTCTTCCTTACCGTCCTCGTCGGAACGGGACACGTTGTCTACACGCTCATGCCTATCATCTGCGACATCGCGCTGAAAAAGGGCATACGTCCCGAGCGTCCGTGCGGCGTGGCTTCAATAGCATCGCAGGTTGGAATAACATGCTCGCCTATCGCAGCGGCTGTGGCATCATTCGTGGTTATATCTAATGCCAACGGATTCGACGTAAACAACCTTCAGGTTATTGCGGTAACTATTCCGGCTTGTCTGTGCGGTCTGGCTGCTGCTGCGGCTCTCAGCTACAAGCGCGGTCTCGACCTCGACAAAGACCCTCAGTTTCAGGCTCGCCTTGCCGACCCTCAGATGAAGGAATATATGTACGGAAGCTCGGCAACGGTTCTCGACAAGGAGATTGACAAGAGCGCGAAGCTTGCCGTTTACATCTTTATTGGCGCTATCGCCGTTATCGTTATGTACTCTATCTTACAGATTGCCGGACTCGACATCCGTCCTGAGTTCCCTACGGGTAAATTAGACGATGCCGGAAACCCAATAGTAAAGCCTATCGGCATGAACATCATCATTCAGATTGTGATGATAACTGCCGCAGCCTTCATGATTATCTTCTGCAACGCAAGCCCTAAGAAAGCTGTGAGCGGAGCGGTATGGCAGAGCGGTATGGTGGCTGTTGTTGCCATCTACGGCATAGCATGGCTTGCCGACACTTACTTCGGCAACTACATGGATGTTATGAAGGGCGGACTGGAAGGCATCGTGAGCCAGTATCCGTGGACAATAGCGCTGGCATTCTTTGCCGTTTCGGTTTTGATTAACTCTCAGGGCGCGGTTGTGGTATCTATGCTTCCGCTGGCTTACTCGCTGGGCATTCCAGGTCCTATCCTCCTCGGCGTTCTGCCAAGCGTGTACGGATATTTCTTCATTCCTAACTATCCGAGCGATATTGCAACGGTAAACTTCGACCGTTCGGGCACAACCGTCATCGGAAAATATCTGCTTAACCATAGTTTCATGATGCCGGGATTGGTCAGCGTGATAGTATCAACCATAGTAGGAACGCTCGTAACCATGGTTGTTTATTGACAAAAAGTAAGTGGCAATCAACATTTTTTCTTAAATTTGCACTCTAAAGATAAATCAAATGAATAAGAGAGATATGAAGATTCAAAAAATTTTATTGCTTGCCATACTTGCAGGCATGGCTTCGACAGCCAGCGCGCAATTCCAGAAAAGCATTCTGAAGGAGTTCCAGCAGAACTCAAAGTTCGGTGGCTACGTCATCGGAAAATACGACTATAACGACAAGGAAGGCACACAAAGCAACGGCGGATTCGACCTTCGTCTGGGCCGTGTGTATGTAGACGGAAAGGTTCAGAATTTCAATTACAAACTTCAGCTTGAGGTGAGCGGCACACCTAACACAGCCAACACAACCGAGAAGATTGCCCGCATAGTAGATGCCTATGCAGAATGGGAGAAATATCCGTTTGCAAAAATCAAGTTCGGACAGTTTAAGAGAGCCTTCACCTTCGAGAACCCTTACAATCCGTTCGATGTAGGCTTTAACAGCAACGCTCAGGTTGTAAGCAAGCTCTCGGGCATGGCAGACAGAACGGGAGAGCACTCAAGCGGCGGCCGTGACCTCGGAATACAGCTTCAGGGTGACTTTGCCAAGATGGCTGACGGTCATAACCTTATCCACTATCAGGTTATGGTTGCCAACGGTCAGGGCATCAACCATGCCGATGTAAACAAGACTAAGGACGTTATCGGAACAATTCAGTTTGTGCCAATAAAGAACCTCTACATCGGCGCATTTGGCTGGGCTGGTAACTATACAAAGAACGGCGTAACCGTAGACCGCAACCGTATGGCGTTCGGATTCAAGTACGAGAGCGACTGGACTTTCCGCGGAGAGTACGCAACTTCTCAGGGTCATAAGATTTCGGACTATTCATTCGACGATAACGAGGGCGTTTACAAGCTTACAAAGAACGTTGGCAAAGACAAGGCCGATGGCTGGTATCTTACTGTAGGAGCACCTGTTGCCAAGGGCCTTAAGATTTACGGAAAATGGGATGTTTACCGCGACTACAAGAGTACTGAGAGCGCAACAAGCCAGTACACTCTGTCGGCAAACTACTATCTCAACAAGAATCTGAAGATTCAGGGCACTTTCTACCACACTCACACAGGCGAGGAGGTTGCAGGCGACCACGACTTCAATACTGTTGACGTTCAGCTTTACTGGCGATTCTAAATTAAGAACGGCATAAAAAAAGGCAGGCTTCATCTTTTCAGAAAGCCTGCCTTTTTATATCTTGTAAGCACTACGGTTTTAGTTCTTTATCATCTCGAGCAACTCGTAAATCTTTATGAACGGATTGTGCGTAGTGGTAGATTTTACGGTCTTGTAGTCCTTGCTGAAATACACGTCCCAGAATGAGCTGTTGTCGTTAGGGTCTTGATAATGAAAATGATACATTCCGTCCTTCTCACCCATATACACGAAAACAGTTTCGCCATACATGTTATTTCCGTCAATATCAGAGAAAAAACACTTTGTTCTGTCGTCTGAGAATGAAACGTACTCGAGTTGGTTCTTTGCTGGCAGTTCTTCGGATGTTGCCTTGTTCACCTTCTTCACATTGCGGTAACTGTACAATGCGTGCGCGTTCAACAGCGAACAATATACTAAAATCAGGAATGCAAATATTAAAATTCTTTTATTCATACTATCTTTTCACTATGCCATGGTAAAGAAACAAAAACACAATTCATCGTGTAGCAGGTATTCCGCGCATTCCACAGGAGTGCTAACCCAATTATTCTCAGCAAGTTTCAACATCCTTTGCATCTTTTTACCGGCATATAATTCAAATTTGGGTGCAAAATTACAAAAAATGTTCAACATATATGTTATAAAATACAAAAAAAGATGGCAAAACATTTTACATTTTTGCCATCTCATCTATAAAAAATAAATCTTCAGCCTTATTTAGCCTCCCAGCCAAGAGCGCTTGCGCCAAGTACGGCAGCATCGCTGTCCTTCAGTTCAGAAACGAGCATCTTAGCCTTTCCCTTGAAGATTGGCATAACATTCTCGTTATACGAATCTTTTATTGGGTCCATTATGTACTTGCCGCTCTTTGTCAGTCCGCCAAAGAAGATGAATGCCTCTGGCGATGAGAAAGCAGCGAAGTCGGCAAGAGCCTCGCCCAGAATCTTTCCGGTAAAATCGAATATCTTTAGTGCTATGGCATCGCCCTTAACTGCTGCATCGTACACATCCTTAGATGTTATCTCCTCAGGGTTCAGGTCGCGCAGAAGGCTTGGCGTAGAATCCTTTGTCAGAATCTCACGCGCCGTACGGGCCACGCCTGTTGCCGAGCAGTATGTTTCGAGACAGCCCTTGCGTCCGCAGCCGCACAGGCGGCCGTCTTCGCGGCGCATGATAACGTGTCCCAACTCACCTGCAAAGCCGTCGCAGCCATATACTAGCTGTCCGTTAATAACGATGCCCGAGCCAACGCCCGTACCGAGGGTAATGACGATGAAGTTCTTCATTCCGCGAGCCGCGCCGTATGTCATCTCGCCAATGGCAGCCGCGTTTGCATCGTTTGTAAGAGCAACAGGAATGCCAAGTTTGGTCTTGAACATGTTCGCCATCGGAACGATGCCCTTCCAAGGCAGGTTTGGAGCGTGCTCTATTGTTCCGTTGTAGTAGTTGCCGTTTGGTGCGCCAATGCCAAAGCCTTTTATCTTCTCTATGCCGCCAACCTTCTCAATCATTGGCATAAGAATATTGCACACAGCCTGAATATAATCCTCGATGTTTGGATATTGCTGAGTCTTTACAGAGTCTGTACAAAGAATATTTCCTCTGGCATCAACAATGCCGCAAACCGAATTGGTACCGCCAAGGTCCATTCCAATTACGTATGGTTTTTCTGTTTCCATGTTATTTTTTGTTTACTAAAGGTTTTATTAAAGATTGTGCTCTGTTTGAGCATTGCAAACTTAATTCTATTTTTTCATTCTGCCAACAAAAAAGCGCATCCTAATTTGTTAACAAAAGTGAAAAACCGCACTTTTTTGACCTGTATCATCAGAAGACGTCATTTTTTAATGCAAAATCGGTTTTAAAATTAAGAGCGATGACCTATTTTGATGTATCTTTGCACTAAAACATCGCATAATATGAAAAAAATTCTTTTCGTTTGCCACGGAAACATCTGCCGCAGCCCAATGGCAGAGATAATAATGAAGAAAATGGTTGCCGACCGAAACCTTGCGGATGCCTTCGAGATTGCTTCGGCTGCCACATCTACCGAGGAGATTGGAAACGACATCTATCCGCCGGCAAAGGACTGTCTGCGCCGCCACAACATACCATTCACACGACGCCGTGCAAGGCAGATGACGGTTGCCGACTACAACTACTACGACCATATATTTGTTATGGACGACAACAATCTGCGCTTTCTGCATTGGAGTATGCCCGACATTGTAGTGGATGCCGGACACGGAAAGTTCTACGACCCTAACGGGAAAATACAAAAACTTATGAGTCTTACCGGAAGCAACGCAAGCGTTGCCGACCCTTGGTATACCGACAACTTTGAGCGCACATACAACGATATCTGCGAGGCTTTGGAATATCTGTTTTAAAATATTAAATTACTTATTATTAACATTATGGACAATAACAATAACGATAAATATATCTACGTAGATACGTTTTCTGTCGTTCTTTATCTCCTTCAGAACACAATTCCTATTATTCTTATCGTTTTACCATTTATAAATATCCTCCCTCCATTTCTTATATCTAATAATATCATAAAGTATGCATATATATTATTACTCTTGCCTATTTTAGATATCCTCTTTCTCTGCAATATATGCCTATATATAATAGCGTTTGAGACTTTATGCATTTCCAAAAAGCCTGTAGCCATTTTAGGCAAAGATTCGGTAAGCATATTCGATGTTTATGAAAGCGGCTATATACGCATAAAATACAAGGACATTAAAGGAATGCGTATAGGTGGTTGGGGGCGAGGATGCAAGTATCTAGAAATCAAGCTTGATGATTATGAAATTTACTACATTCAGAGTTCAAACATATTGTCGAAACTCATCAACAAAATACAGAAAAGACAACCTCACATAAAAGACAAAAATATCCGTCTTGAATCTATCCACTATACCACTTCTTCCAGCTCTTTTGAAGAATTCAAAAATTCTGTTATAGAGAGAGCTAACAAACATCGCAGAATCCCTATTTATCTGAAATATTGGTAAAGTTTCCAAGACACAAAACGTATCATCTAAGTTCTAACAAATCAGAAAGTTTCTGCAAATAACAACACACAACTTTAAAAAAAATGGAAAGACGCTTCTATATCGAAAAGTTATTCATCACGGTAGACTTGGTTTTGATTTCTGCAATGCTTATTATTTCCACAATAGTTGGATTTGGTCAAAAATTTTATTTTAATCAACCTATTCCTGCCGTTGTGGTGAATTCTGTTTGTATTTTCGCGCTATACTATTTTATTCGACTATATCGTACTTTATACATAAAGAAAAAGCCTATTGTTATAATAGACGAAGACTCAGTAAGCATATACGAATTTATAAGAAACGGCTATGTTCGTATAAATTTTAAAGACATTAAGAATGTCTGGGTGATAAGCCACAGACGTAGTATGACTAATTTAGCCTTAAATGTTGACAACTACGGCTTATATCTCAGACAAGCGCCAAATATTTTTGTAAAAATTTATATGTTGTGTAGCCTGCCTTTTTCAATTTTAGCAACTTTCAAATTCAAAAAATTATTGATTTTCTCACATTTACATCATTTTCTATCGCTCGAAAACTTTGACGAAGTTTTCAATCTCGTAGAAGAAGGGGCAAGAATGGCACGCAACGAAAAAAACTGAGGTACACAACTAAATGCTACACTTCGCAGCCTTGCGTCACGCCCAACTTGTGCATCATTTTCTTCAACATCTCTAAAAACTAAAAATATGAACGAAAACAACAAATATTTCTACGCAAACAGGTGGTATACGTTTTCCTACACATTCCATGAAATATTTTCCATTTTTTTCTTTGTTTTCATGTTCAACTTCATACCACTTATTATGGCTTTTAAACATACAATAAAACCAATATGGTTGACATTGCTTATACCAATAAACCCAAAACGGTCATTAGAAAAAAAAGTAGCAAAATGTAAGTTGGTTTAATTATTCAGAGTCAATCATTAGCACTTTATGCTTATATTTTTATAGGCTCCGGATACTTATCTGAACATTATGTAAGGCAAAATTTCTAATGACCGATTTGGGATAAACATACTTCTATTTTACAGATTTTGCATAGTTTTACTAAAATTCTGGGCTTTATTTATAATGAGAAAACCTTTAGCCATTGTAAGCGAAGATTCGGTAAGCATATTCGAAGGAGTTAGAAACGGCTACGCATGCATAAAATTCAAAGACATTAAAGGAATAAAAGTCTATTGGTCCGCGAAGAGTATAGGATTAATCAGTTTTGATGTTGATGATTTTGATTTTTATTACAATCAGATATCAAACAAATTTGTAAAATTCGGCATCAGACTGAAACAAACAACAATGCTCCGCAATTGTTACAAACGATTCTATTTTGTCGGGTTCAACGACTACATTCCTGCTAAAAACACATTCGAATTCGAGGACCTTGTTATAAAAGGCGCAAACAAATATCGCAACGACATTATTGACGTTGGATAGATTTACTAATTTTCACGCAAACAAAATGTAATTCTTCGCTCCAAAATCACACATGCATCCCGAACGGATCCCGAAGGAATCCCGAAGAAATCACTCTACACTTCGCACCCTTGCTCCACGCCCAACTCGCGCATTTTCTTCTTCAGCATCTCTACAAACTCGTAGTTCTTTATGTTCCAGTTGGGGGCAAGAAGAAGGCCTTTGGGCGAACTGGACACAAAACGCTCAAGAACAACCTCGCGGCGTATGTATGATATGTACTTTATAACCATATCTATATACTCGTCGGCGGTATACAGATGAAACGGACTCTGCTCGTACTCGCGCGCCATTACCGTACCATTTATTAACTGCAACTGATGCAGTTTGAGCGTAGTTAGCGGAAGTTTGTTTATCATCCTTGCCTGTCTTACGAGTTCTTCCTCATCCTCGCCCGGCAAACCCAAGATTACATGTGCGCCGACATATATTCCGCGACTGGCTGTCTTCTCCACAGCCTCAACGCTCTGCGCGTATGTGTGACCGCGGTTTATGCGGCGCAGAGTATCGTCGTTGGCACTCTCGATGCCATACTCAACGGTCAGGAAAGTGCGCTGCGCAAGGTCGGCAAGATAGTCGAGCAGCTCGTCGGGCATACAGTCGGGGCGCGTTCCTATTACTATTCCCACCACATCGTCGCATCGCAAAGCCTCCTCATACAAGCCTATAAGATGCTGAAGTTCGCCGTATGTTCCGGTATAAGCCTGAAAATAAGCCAGATATTTCATCTCGGGATATTTACGGGCAAAGAAAGCCTTCCCTTCCTCAATCTGCTGGGAAACAGACTTCTGCGTGGCACAATACGACGGATTGAAGGTCTGGTTGTTGCAATAAGTGCATCCGCCAAAGCCCTTGCTGCCGTCGCGGTTGGGACAGGTGAATCCGGCATTTATTGAAATCTTCTGCACCTTGAACGGGAAAACCTTTCCGTAGAACGAGGAAAGGTCGGTATAGAGATAGTCGTTGTTAGTCATCTGCTCATAATTTGACGCAAAAATATACAAAAAAAAGCAATGCTCTTGCCGTTGTGAAGTTTTTTAAGTTTCTTTGCATAAAAATCATGAATATATGAAAAAATCGATTGTTATTGCCGGCATTGTCGCAACGCTGGCTTCGAGTGCGATGGCACAAAGACTGGAGTTGAGAGATTTGACATCATACCGCTACATGCCGAAGCAGATTCACGGCATCACGCCGTCGCCCGTAAACCCAAAGACATACACAATTATCAAGGCAGAGAAGGAAATAAGCGCATTCTCGTTTGCCGACGGCAAAGAGGTTGAGCCGTTCCTGAAACTCGACGGAAAGGTTAAGTTCTGCGGAAATCTTGCCAAGGCCGATGGCGACAAGGCTACCCAACTTCGAGATATCGACGACTATATAGCATCGCCCGACGGCAAGTCGCTACTTCTGCAAACCAACACGAAGAAGATTTACCGTCATTCGTTCACCGCCGACTTCTACCTCTACAACCGTACAGAGAACACCTTGCACAAGGTAAGAAAGCATCATCTGATGCAAGAGCCTACATTCTCGCCCGACGGTAAGATGATTGCCTATGTGTACAAGAATAATCTGCACATCATCGACATAGCAAAGGGCGAGGACAAGCAGATTACATCCGACGGAAAATTCAACCACATCCTAAACGGAATTCCCGACTGGGTAAACGAGGAGGAATTTGCATACAGCCGCGCATACGACATGAGCGCAGACAGCAAGCACATTGCATGGATAAGGTTCGACGAGAGCAAGGTGAAATCTTACTCTATGCCGATGTATAAGGGCTTCGCACCATCGCACAAGGAAAACGCGCTCTATCCGGGCGACTACACCTACAAATATCCGAAGGCTGGCGAGCAGAACGCCACCGTAAAGGTGCTTAACTATAACATCGAAGAGGGCAAGACTTCTGAAATAAACGTTCCGCTCGATGCCGACGGCTACATTCCGCGCATAATGTTCACGGCGCAACCGGGCATCCTTGCCGTAACAACGCTAAACCGCCACCAGAGCAAGTTCTGCATCTATCTGTGCAACGTAAACACGGGCGACACAAAGCTTATTCTCGAAGAAAATGCAAAGAAATACATTCCGGAGGAGACTTATGCAAACCTGCATTTCTACAAGAACTGCTTTGTGCTCGAAAGCGACAGAGACGGCTACAAGCATCTGTATCTGTACGACCTAAACGGAAAGCAGAAGCAACTTCTGACTAAGGGCAACTGCGATGTTACCGACTTCTACGGATACGACGAGAAGAGCGGAACGGCTTACTATCAGAGTACCGAAGGCAATCCGCTTCAGCGATTCGTGGTGAAGAGCGAGAAGGGCAAGAAAACCGTCCTCACACCGCAGAAAGGCACAAACAAGGCTATTTTCAGTACCGACTTCGCATATTTCATCAACACGTTCTCGAACTTCGACACGCCTCACATTACATCAATCTTCAACAACAAAGGCAAGAGCATGACCGTACTTGCCGACAACGACGACTTGAAGAAGAAGATTGACGAGATTAGCGGCGCAAAGAAGGAGTTCTTTACATTCAAGACAAGCGGCAACGTCGAACTGAACGGCTACATGATAAAGCCTTACAACTTCGACAAGAGCAAGAAATATCCGGTAATAATGTATCAGTACAGCGGTCCGGGGTCGCAACAAGTGCTCGACAGTTGGAACACGGGCAACATGACTGGCTGCCTGTGGGAGAGATACATGGCCGACAAGGGCTTCGTGATGGTATGCGTAGACGGCCGCGGAACAGGCGGACGAGGAGCCGACTTCGAGAAATGCACATATCTCCGCCTTGGCGAAAAGGAATCGGAAGACCAAGTAGAGGCGGCTCTCTATCTGGCTTCGCTACCGTTTGTCGATAAAGACCGAATAGGCATCTGGGGCTGGAGTTTCGGCGGATTCAACACGCTGATGGCTATGAGCGAGGGCAGAAACGCGTTTGCATGCGGCGTTGCCGTTGCACCTCCAACCGACTGGCGATTCTACGACACCATCTACACCGAACGATACATGCAGACTCCGCAAGAGAATGCCGAGGGCTACAACATCTCGCCTATCGGTCGCGCCAAGAGTCTGCACGGCAATCTGCTTATCTGCCACGGTCTTGCCGACGATAACGTCCACTTTCAGAATACGGCCGAATATCAGGAAGTTCTGGTTCAGTTGGGCACTCAGTTCGAGAGTCAATACTACACCAACCGAAACCACAGCATCTACGGCGGTTCAACCCGGCTTCATCTGTACACCCGAATAGAAAATTTCTTCGTCAAGAACTTGATGAAATAATGAAATGAAAAATCGGCAAACTCAGCGGAATTTTCCGGAGTTTGCCGACTTTTCTTTTTTTAAGATTGATTATCCTTTGTAAATCAAGAAAATCGTTGGAATCTTGCTCAAGTCGTGCAGTTTAATCTTCTTCCACTCGGCAATGGTGTGCGTGTGGATGTATTCCTCGGCGCAGGTTATGCCAGAGGCTATGCACAGGCGCGTAGAAGGCTTGCAGGTGCGCAGAAGTTCCTCAAGCATCTTGTGGTTGCGATAAGGCGTCTCGATGAAGAGTTGCGTCTGGTCTTCGGTATAGGCGCGCGTTTCGAGTTGCTTTATGCGCTTTGTACGCTCCGCTGGCTCTATTGGCAGATAGCCGTTGAAGGCGAAACTCTGTCCGTTAAAGCCTGAGCCCATAACGCTCATTATAATCGACGATGGTCCGACCATCGGAATAACGCGCAGATTCTTTCGTTGAGCCACAGCCACCACATCGGCTCCCGGATCGGCAACGGCAGGGCATCCGGCCTCGGAAATAACGCCAATGGCATTGCCCTCTTCGAGTGGCTTCAGATACGAAGCCATCTTGGCTGCATCGGTATGCTTGTCCATCAGATAGAATGTAAGTTCATCGATGTTTATATCCCGGTCAACCTTCTTCAGAAATCGGCGTGCCGAACGCACGTTCTCGACAATAAAGAACTTTATCTGCCTTATTATCTCGCGGTTATACGAAGGCAGAACATTATCTATTTCGGTGTCGCCCAACGTTACGGGCAACAGATACAAAGCATTTTCCATCTGTAATAACTAAAAATCCGAACCAGTCTCGCGCAGAATCTTTCCGTAGTCGTTCTCTCTTAGCAAGTCGCCGATTGTAACGTCGGGATGGTTGTTCATGTAAGCATCAATAATCTGTATGCCAAACCACACGCCAAGCATATTTGGCGAGCCTTCGCCAAAGTCGGCATTGCACGGAGCCGGTTCCATGTAGTTTCTGATAGTCGTTGGATCGTCGGAATAGAGCAGCGTCTGAATCTTGCCCCACACCTCATCGGTATTCTTGCTGAGCCATTTCAGATTGGTTTCCGAGTAGCCTACGGCCTTCTCGAAGTTCGTTGTCTGCACAATGTGCGAAGTAATCCAATGCATCTTGCCCTCGTAAAGCATTACCTGATAGAACTTGTCCTTGCGTTCAGGCAGCGGATAGTTGGCGCACAGGTAGTAGTAAACGCAGTCGGGAACCATTCGTTCTGGTGCGAACGAACGAATCTGATAGTTGTAGAAATACGTTTTGTAAAGGTCGTAGTTCACGCCCATATACTTGTCGAGGCTGATGCCAAGAAGCGTGTCGCAAACTACGATAGACTGGTTCAGTCCTGAAATCTGGGTGTAGACGTGCGGTATTCTGATGCTCGGCACATATCCCTTCATGGCTGTGAAAGCCTGCGAGAGGGATTCTTCGTACCTGCTCATGTTTACGAACTTGCGCGATGCGTCGTCCATAAGTTTTCGCGAAACTGGGTCGAGGTAGAAATCGCGCAACTTCGTACTAATGTCGGCATCTTCAATATAACCAATCGAAAGAACTTCTTCTATGAGCAATCTGGTAGCGTCTGAGTAATTTGTCGACAGCGAAGTCCATGATGAATAGCTGTTCACGTCGACATAGTCTTTAAGGGTTCTGTCGTATCTGTCTATCTTTATAGTCACATCTTCCACGCCGTCAACGCCATAGCGCGACTTGCCCGAACATGAAAACAACAATGTGGCGACAACCAAGTAAAACAGATACTTCATTATTACACCTTAAATTAAAACCTTAAAAACACATAGCAAATATACATAAAAGAAGATAACGAGCAAATCTAATTGTAAAAAAATATTAAAATTTGTGAAAAAAGCCTATAAAATTATGATTTTTGTTTTTTTTTACTTAACTTTGCGCCCGAAGTAAAAAGTTCTTTTTCATAATATTTATTTAAGGTTAGAATTTGATATAGGCTTGTCGAATGCTTGCGAAAGCAGGAAAACGAGTACAAATTCTAAAAAAGTTCCAGATCTGTGAAGATGTGGAACTTTTTTTATTACCCATACTCCCGTTTTTTTATTATCTTTGCCGAAAACATTTATAATTTACTAATTTACAACAGAAAAATGAAATTTACAAGTATTATCGCCTTGCTGCTACTTTCCGCCAATGGGGCAGCAGCACAAAATAAAGTTACAAAATCGTACGAGGTGACTGTTAATAACGCACTAAAACGTGACTACAAGGATATGCCTGTAACTATTAAAATCAACGATTTCAAGGCTGATTTCCGCGTGCGCTCTGCCGTGGTTAAACTCAACGGCGAGGAGATTCCTTCACAGCTCGACGACTTCGACGGCGACGGACACAACGACGAACTTGCCCTCGTTCTCGACATGAAGGGAAAATCGTCGGCAAAACTCGACGTAACACTCTGCAACCTTCCTTCTGAAAAGAAGTACAAGTCGAGAGTTTACGGCGACATGATTCTTAACGACAAGAACAAGCGCATTCCAACCATCACAACGCTTTCTGCTCCGGGAACAAAGATTACCCGTCCTTACTACGATGCGGTATTCCTTCACGGTCCTGTATTCGAGTCTGAACTTGTGGGCTACAGAATATACTTCGACAACCGTCAGAGTCTCGACCTCTACGGAAAGATTAAGCAGCGCATCGAGTTGCCTACAACCCGATTCCACACAACCGACGCACAACTTGCCGAGGGCTACGGAGCCGATGTTCTGTGGGCAGGAAAGACGGTGAGCCTCGGCTCATTCCGCGGATGGGATGCCGACAAGAAAGAGCCTCTGTATGTCGATTCTGTAAAGACTCGTCAGGAGAGTCTTCGCGCAGCAGGTCCTGTGCGCACGATAATCGAGGTTAAGGACTACGACTGGTTCTACGACAATCACTTCCTCACCATGACTCAGTACTACACTCTTTGGGCTGGGCACAGAGATGTTAAGGTTGAGGTTCACTTCGAAGACAAACTCACAAACGAGACTTTCTGCACAGGCGTACAGAAACTGGAGACCGACATCAGCGGATTCCTCGACGGCAAGAAGGGCATCGCCGGAAGCTGGGGAACAAATCAACCTGAAAAGGGAAAGAAGATTTTCGAGACAGTAGGTCTGGGCATCTACGTTCCAACATACTACATCAAAGACAGCCGCGAAGATGGCGGAAACTACTTGTTTAACATCGGAAACGACGGCGACAACGAGATTCACTACTACATCACCTTCTGCAACCAGAAGGAAGAGAACGGCTGGAAAACCAACAAGGAGTGGTTCAGCCACGTTAAGGAGTGGGCTCAGCAGAAACGCGAAGAAGAGCGAAACACTACTAATTATACTATAAATATTAAATGAAACGTAAAATTCTGAGCGGCGTTCTTGCCGCAATGTGCGTGCTTTCGATGCAGGCACAGACTAACTACAAATCTAAAGTCTGGGTGTCAGACCAAGGCGACGGCACTTACAAGAATCCGGTGCTGTATGCCGACTACTCCGACCCCGATGTAATCCGCGTTGGAGAGGATTACTACATGACATCGTCGAGTTTCAACTGTATTCCTGGATTGCAAATTCTACATTCCAAGGATATGGTAAACTGGGAGTTTATCGGCGCAGCAGTTCCTAACGCATTGTATCCTTATGATGACGAGAAGCCTGAGCACGGAAACCGCGTGTGGGCACCAAGCATCCGCCATCACGACGGATTTTTCTACATCTTTTGGGGCGACCCCGACCAAGGTGCGTTCATGACCAAGGCAAAGGATGTGAAAGGTCCGTGGAGCGAGCCTGTCATCGTAAAGGCTGGCAAAGGAATCATCGACACTACCCCACTCTGGGACGAGGACGGCAAAGTATACATGGTTCATGCCTATGCAGGCAGCCGTGCCGGACTGAAGAGCGTGCTTGCCATCTGCGAGCTTAACAGCGACGCAACAAAGGCTATCGGTCCAAGCCGAATAATCTTCGACGGACATATAGACCAAGTTACTTGCGAAGGTCCTAAAATTCATAAGCGCAACGGATATTACTACATCTTCCATCCGGCTGGCGGCGTTCCAACAGGCTGGCAGACTGTTCAGCGTTCAAAGAACATCTACGGTCCTTACGAAACGCGCATCGTGATGAAGCAGGGAAAGAGCCCAATAAACGGTCCTCATCAGGGGGCATGGGTAGATACTCCAACCGGCGAGGACTGGTTCTTCCACTTTACAGACGTAGGCGCATACGGCAGATTGCTATGCCTCGAGCCGATGAAATGGGTTAACGACTGGCCCGTTATAGGACAGGCAAAGAAGGGCGCAGAATGGGGCGAGCCTGTCACACAGTATAAGAAACCGAACGTTGGCAAGACTTATCCAATCTGCACGCCTGTTGAGAGCGATGAGTTCGACGGAATGGTTCTCGGTCCGCAATGGCAATGGCAGGCTAACTACAACGAGAAATGGGCTTACTTTGCCGGAGATAAGGGCTTCGTGCGCTTGTACTCTCATCCTGTAAGCAGCGACTACAAGAGTCTTTGGGATGTTCCGAACCTTCTTTTACAGAAGACTCCCGCGCCAAACTTCTCGGCTACGACAAAGATTACCTTCTCGCCTATCGAGAAATACAAGGGCGAAAAGACTGGTCTTGTAGTTATGGGACTTGACTATGCCGCGCTTACGGTCGAGAACACAGAAAGCGGTCTGAAACTCTCTCAGGTTGAATGCAAGAAGGCAGACAAGGGCAACACCGAGAAACAGAACGCATCGGTTGACCTGAAGAAGAACACCTTCTATCTGAGAGCGGACATCAGCACCGACGGCTCAAAGATTAGCAAGAGCGAAGGAGGACACGATCTTGTGGTTAAGTGCCAATTCTACTACAGCACCGACAACAAGAAGTTTGAGAAACTGGGCAACGAGTTCCAAGTAAAGGAGGGCAAATGGATTGGCGCAAAGGTCGGCGTTTTCTGCACCCGACCAAACATCAAAACCAACGACGGCGGCTGGGCTGATGTTGACTGGTTCAGAATAGAACCTCTTAAAAAGAAATAATGCTGTTTAAATACCATAAAAAAGCCATTTTACAATCGTGTTAATGACTGTAAAATGGCTTTTTTCATATCTTGCTATTGGCTTAATAATCTAAAACAAAGTATTCTTCTTTAGGATTATATGTTATTATTCTGCCCAGTCCATAAGATATTCTTATATTTTGAACTGCTTTTATTTGCATATCCTCCAATTCATATAGTTTACCATTAAATACAGAACAGCCCTTCCTTGTTCCATTCAAATAATAATAATAATATGTATGAATTCTACCTGGATTTTTTTTAATTTCCACCTTTTTTTTCAATTCTTTTACATTCGATGCGTATATAATCTCCGAGTAATCTTCTTGTGAAATAATATCATAATATATATTGCCAAACCGATCCATAGATACATAATTACAGTTTTCCGCAATTTTCACTAATATCTTATTCCTTTTATCAAAGATATACAAATCATACTGTACACTAATAACAAAATAATCTTCGAAAGAATCTATTTGTACTATCTGATATTCCATTTCTTCAGGATGGCATGGAACAGATTCACGGAAAATACAAACATCATCAACATAGTATATTATATTTACCTTTCTATACGAAGAATCAATTTCAGTTACAAGCAGATTTCCATTTTCGATGTAGAAGTTCTCTATTTCTGTCTTACTCTCAAAAAGAATAGAGTCTTTCTCATCTGAGTTCCGAGCAAGATGCCTCTTTTTTAACGAATAAAAATCACAATAATACAATGAATTATCCACGATTTTCGCTTCAATGGCACTAAGTGAATCAAGTTTGTTTGTTGCAGTATTCCATACCCACACATCATTCTCCTTATTCTCTAAATCTGAATATGTATAATAAACCACATAAGGCGAACTTATCCCAATAAAATTTCCTTTAACAAATTGATTTTTTTGAGCAAATAATGGATGCGCAAAAAGCATCAACAAAACTATAAATATCTGTTTCATAAACATCAAATTTGCTGCAAATTTATCTTTTAAATCCATACAAACAAAGATAATTTACATTTCTTGTTGTTTACAATTCTTTTTTAAGAATTATTAACAGAGCAATCAAGGGCGCAATCGGCTTTTTAGCATAAATTTGCAACACCAAACTATTACAAATTAACAATATTTACAATGAGTAACATTTTCAATTCAAGTATCAAGTATGTCAGAATGGCAGTTATTATTCTGGCAGTCTGTCTGTTTTCAACTATTTTTGTTTCGTGCGGAGACGATGATGACGACGAGGGTTTCACTACCGAAGTTTCTCTTTTTTACGAAAGCCTTGGAAGTTATAACGTAAATCTTTCTAAGATCACGGGAGATTACATATGCTTCAGCATACCTGTCAAGTCTGACGGCAAGGACATAGACCTGAGCAAGAAAGGCGACTGGTCGGTTATGGGAATGATTAACAAAGAGATAATTGAAGGCTATGGCGACGAGCCTGACAATATGTTCGACAGCGGCAGCACTCTCTACATTCACAAGACAGGAGAAAAGACATACGAGATAAGATACACGCTGAAAAAGACCATCAACGGAAAGCAGAAGGTCATAAAAGGCAGCTATTCGGGCAGTATGATTACTGGTCAGAACTAAATTTTACATTTCAAATCCTTATAAGTAACAAAAAATGAACATAATCTTAAAATCAAGCAGCAGGTTTACCAGAATAATGGTCATGATTCTGGCAGTATGTCTGTTTTCAACTGTTTTTGTATCGTGCAAAGACGAAGAGGAAGAAAGTGAGTTTCCAATCATTCTCTTCAATGAGGTTTACGACGACTACAACATTCACCTTGGAAACAAGAAGGCTGATTTGATAATATTCAGAATATCATCCAGCTACGACGGTCATGATATAGACCTTAGCCAATGTGGCGACTGGGATATATTCGGAAACGTTATTACGGGAAGCGGCGACAAGGATGCTCCCGACTTGCTCGACAGCGGAAGCACGCTCTACGTTCGCAAGACCGGCAAAAATCGCAAGAACGGCCTGAATACCTTCGAAATGAGATATACTCTGAAAAAGACTATCGACGGTACTCAGAAGATTGTAGAAGGAAGTTATTCGGGCGACATAGTTGCTGGTCAGAAATAACTAATGAATCCATCTTACGCATTTTGTAAGATGGATTCTTTGTTTCGTCAAAACTGGAAGCCAACGGTTGCAGAAAGTGCGTTGTGCCCTATCTTCTCGACAAACCGAGACCGTATTGCAGGCGATTCGAACGTTTTTAACTGACTGAAATGCTGATATTCGTAGCCTACGGAAGCGCAGATGCGCTGCGTATCAGAAAGGCGATACGATGTTCCGAAGCCAAGCCCGAGGTTGCTTCCGCCCGTGGCTGACGGCGAAGGGGCGAATGAATATCCCACACGAGCCTCAACAAACGGAGTGAACTGCCGAGGACGCGCCACGCTCCACTGCAAGTCGGCAAACAGCGGAACAAGTGTCTTGTCGTATCGGCTGATGCCTGCGCCAACGCCGCACATCAGCCGCGGATTAAGTCCGTACATCACTTTCTGGCACAACCGCATTGGCATTCCATGCGATTCGGGCAAAGGAAAACCGACGGACATTTCGGTCTGATAACGAAGTCTTTCCACAAAATTCTGCGAAAAAGCGAATTGGCAAAATATGCAGCCAAGCGCAAACAAAGCAATCTTTTTCATTTCAGTCTGACGGTTATCTGTTTAACAATTCTGAGGGCAGAGTCGATGCCTTCCATATCGGTGTAGATGCCACCGTCGGAGCCATCGGGCGAACTGTGCCCGATGAGCGATGCCGTGAACGAACGGCTCTGCATGCTCAAATCAACATCCGCCATGTACACGAGAGCCGGCTGACCGCTCCCCTCTTTTCCGCCCGAATAGTAAGGGCTCGACGGCGCGGCATCTTCGGCATACACATCGGTGAAATCGGTTGAGTGGTTCACCTCAACCAACACACGAAAGCGTTGCAGTCCCGTCTTCTCCCTGAAATACATGCCGAATCCCTTGCGCGGCGTTGCGCCAGTCAAGGCATCGGTTACAGGCTGTTGCTTTGTCGGGCAGAAAAGTCCGTCGTCATACTGTATTCCGCGCGAATGACACCATCGCGGCAGAGCCTCCTTCCGCCTGTTTCCGTTGGCATTGAGCCAACCCTCGGTGGCTATCTTCTGCGAAACGTAGATTGTTGAAACGTATCTGCCCGACGAATCCTCAATCCAGATGGCTATCTGCGGCGGATTTTTCTTCTTTATGCCAAGAAAGAGCGGAAAATCGTGCAGCCACTCTTCGCCCTCGGCAATTTCTACCCTCACATCGTCGGACTCGTATTCCAACAGTTTCTTGTTGCACGATGTCTGCATCAGTCCAACGGCAACAGTAATTAACATTACAAATTTCTTCATGTTTTTTCGGATTATTGTGTTTTGTCCGACTGCAAAGATGGGCAGAATAAAAATTGCATACAATATGCAGGGACAGAAGCACGGGCGGTGAGGGACACACGCTGCACATTGGGACGAAATGGAACACGAGAGGGACAAAATGCAACCGTGCCATCGCCCTTTTTGAGAGAAAACGGCTATCTTTGCCGGCATGAAGAATATTTTGAAAGACTCTGGAATTATCGCTTTGATGACGGCTTTCGTGCTGTCGTTCCTTCAGCCGTTTGGCATTGAGCAGATGACGGACAAGCGAATGCACTTCATCGTATTTGTGTCGGTACTTGCGTTTGCCGTAGCCGTGCTGTCATACAGCATTGCAAGAGCCATCATGCACCACAGCGCAACAAAGACAAAAGACATCATCGTGTTCCACGCCGTGAATATCCCTATCGCCTCGGCCGTCATTCTCACAAGCATTTCGTGGTTCAGTTGGGGCAACCTTCATTCGGCTTGGTACTGCACGCAAGGCGAGTTTTCGGTAATCAACTATCTGATAGTATGCCTTCAGGTTGCGCTGATGTCGGTATTCATCTTCGTGGTGCAGGTTTACCGAACAAAGAACCGCAATCTGCAAGCCGAGTTGGAGACGATGAAAGCCATAAACGCGCATCTTGAAGAGAGGCTCGAAGGCATCGACGCCCCGAAGGAAAGCGAAACGCCGCAACAGAATTTCGTCACTCTCGTCGGCAATACAAACAATGCCGTGTTCGAGGTGTGCATCGAAGAAATAATCTACATCGAGTCGATGAAGAACTACGCCAACATCTGCCTTCTGCACAACGGCGAGGTATGCAACCATTCGCTGCGCATAACCATAAAACAACTCCGCCAGTCGCTCGACGGCTTTAGGTGTATGTTTGCATGCCACCGCGCCTTTATCGTTAACATGGATTTCATCCAGTCCGTTTCGGGAAGACGTTCGAGCGGCTATCAACTGCAAATGTTCGGCACGGACAAGCACATTCCTATAAGCCGCACTTATTCCGATGAGTTTGAAAGGAGAATGGGGGTGAATCAGAATTATGCAATATAAATTTAATCGATATGAGAATCATTTTATTTTTGATTTTGCTTTGTTCAGCAATGACATCTTGCAGAAACAAGACTCCAAATAAAGCTGAAACAAACTCGGCAGAAACAAAGAACAGTCACCAGACAAACGTATTTGTAGCACACGAAGAAGCCTTTGCTGCAATGAAACCCGATGTTGCCGATAGTGCAACGTGCCAAAGATACAGCCACGACACTATAATCATGCCCTATCGTTTTAAATACTGCGTGGTTAATGACGATTCTGACATTCTAAAGTATATTAAATATCCTGATACCGATAATCAGGAAAGAGATACAGTTGTATACAAAGGACGAAAACTTTGCATTATGATTTCTGACGGAAAACAGATTTTCAATAAACCCAAATCGGTCATTAGGATTTCTCGGTGCTGTATGGCAGAGAGAAATCCTTTAGTTTTTCCCATATCGAGAGGAAGGATCGTCGTGTTTTCAACGACCTGGCCAAGTACAGAATGTGCTTGTTCTTTGTCCTTCCCAGATATGCGGGTGTTGATATCAGTTCGTAGCGGATTGTCTTGAGGAACTTCTTTTTGTCGGAGTTCATCAATGCATGGCGAAACAGCGACATGAAGTTGTATGCCATGATTATGAAATTGCCGCAGGCTTCTGTCGCCCAGAAGTTGTGCGATACGAAGTCGTCT
>FNBQ01000033.1 GCA_900102385.1 Bacteroidales bacterium KHT7
GGACATGTACTGGATGCTGCTAAAACCATTACCACTATACGTGTCAGGATGCCTGAAAATGGTAAGCTGTACTCTAAAACATTATTCTTGACGGAAAAACATCAGACAATCAAACCGCTTTTTGACATGATAAACTATGAAGAATGAATTTGGGTGACGCATTGATGAAGTCAGGAAAAGGCGGTTTTTGAAGTGCATCTTGCTATGCTTGTTGTTTTGGCGGTCGGTTTTGTCGATGCCATCGTTTGTGTAACTTAGAGCCTCATCCAACTTGGCAGAGATGAAGAAGTTTGGTATTATGTTGTACCCCTCGGTTACATCGTCGCGAAGTTTCGCGCCCGATGCCGTCTGCTTCCCGTCGTTGAAGATGTCGAGATTCCATTGTATCACGTTACGCGCGTATGTATATTGCTTATATACAGACTCTTTGCCGAGCGAATGACCGATTTTGTAATACTTTGAGTCGCCGATGTAATATGTAGGTCCTTTCTGACTTTCAATCAGACTTTTGGCTGTGAAAAGATGGTCAACAATCTTGCCGTCGTCTTGCTCCTTGCTCATGCCGTCGGGCAGCGGATTGTCGCCGATAAGTTCGTCGATAATAGCCTCGAACACGATGTTGAAGTTCTTCACCAGCAGATACTCCTTCTTCTCGGTATTCACGCGCATTTGCCGTTTCTCGTCGAAGAATGCGTAGCATAGATTCCACAGTTCCAACGCCTTGTCTGAGAAGTATTTGTACTTGATGCGAAGCAATCGGGTTTTGCCCAAGCCGTTCAGATATGCCTCGAACTGCGCGCCCTTTATCAGTTCGAAATTGCAGTTTATGCTCTTGGAAAAGCCATATACATCGCCAATATAGTTGAGTATCGAAAAGAAGATGACGAGCAGTTCCTCGTCGAAATTTATTTGGCGACGCTTGTTTACAAGATTCAGATAGACGGGGCTGCCGTTCTGTACTATTGCCGTCGAGTGGCTGATGGTGCGCGTCCAGTTTATTTTGTTATGCCCGGCGTGCATATTCTTGACCACAAAGAAGAAAAAGTTCTGATTCTCGCGGTTGAATTGCAGCAGTTGCAGCAGAATGTCGAGATATGTGTTGCTAAGCCGACGCATTCCCTTGCCCACCTGCGCTATCTTGACATGATAAACGATGTCTGTGTCGGCTTGCTTGCTGTTCTTATACACCACAATGGCGCGATAAATCCACACGGCAAACTTGTAGATGAAGTCGTGCTCGGTTTGCGTCAGCAGATTGTCGGCGGCGTTGATGTGGACAATATCTTCGGGGTTGAGCCGTCCGAATACCAGTTCGTGCTCATCAACAAGCACCTTTGGCAGAATGAACACGCAGTCGCGCAGCAAGGTATTGTAATAATAACCCACATAGTGGATTGACACCTTGCCCTCTACGTTTTCGAGCGCATCGATGCCGTGCAGCACATCTTTTACTTTCGATGCGTCGTACTGGTGTTCTTCAATTAGAATGCGCATTTATGCAACTTTTGCAACTTTTATTCCCCAGTTCTTACTATTTACTGCATTAAGCAACATTTCTGTTTTCCCATTTTTAGCACTATACCCATCATTTGCGATATAAATTACAGAATCCTTACAAGGAACAGCAGTTGAACGGTATTTTTTACTATCTGTTCGAGCATCAAATTCATCTTTTGACTCAACAAAATGGGATACTATATTTCCCAATCCTCTCCATTTTGCCAAAACTTCTTCAACAGACTGTTCTGGATTAAGTTTTATATATTCCCTCAAGCACTCTTCTGCCAATCTATTCTGCGGAATTTCCCCTACACCATTGATGGAATACTTAGGTTTATTAGAATTATCTCCGAATTCATCCTCTTCTTCTATTTCTTCTTCAGAAGTTGTTTTAGAGAAGAAATCAACTCCAATACTGCCCAGCAACGCCTCTACATTATCCTCATTTACAATGGTTTTGCCATTTTCGTCGGCGATGTAGAATGAACGGAATGTCATGCGATTTCCATCGGCAACCTTGAATGGGTCGTCTGAGGAATCGGCAAAGTCCTTAAACACATCGTTCCAAAGATAGAAGATGACTTTGCTCACAAATTTCTCGGCAGATATTACACCATTGCCATCAGCCTTGCAGAAGAAATAGCCCAACTGCTTGTCCTCTGAATTTGTTGCGCGCTCTATACGCCCGTTTATTTTCTGCAAGAAATCCCACCAGTCGTATTGGTTGCCATTAGCCTCAACCTTCCAGCCTTTATTGGCGTTACATATCGGAGTGTAATGCCAGTCCCAGCGGCGTTTAAATGCCGAGTCTATCGGGAAGAGGCTCTGGTCTGAGGTGTTCATCGTAGCCCAGATATGCAGATTGGCAGGCAAGCATAGTTTGCCGTCTTTGATGCCTTTGCTTCCATCCTCGCCAAGTTCATTTTCGAGGTATTGGCACAAATCGGTATCGGCTTTGATTGGGTAATCTGAAACGCCGTCGTCGCCACGGTCGAGCAACTGGAAGAGGTCGCCGAAAATCTGCGCGCAGTTGCCGCGGTTTATCTCCTCGATAATGAGGAATACCGGTCCGTTTGTCTGCCAAGCCTTTACATAGGCATTGGTAAAGGCTTGAGGAACAAACTGATAACTAATATAATCTTCAAAAACCTCCTTACCGTCTCTTTTTACCACATCGCCAGCCACATTGCGCACGGCTTTTTGTGAAATGGTTGGCTTATAGCACCCTACAAATGTTGAATAATCGCTGTCGGGGTGAAAGGTTGTGCGGAAAACACGTCCTTGCTCCTCGGCTTCGGCTGTTTGCTCTTTTATCTCGTGGCTCTTGCCTGTACCCGGAGCGCCATAATAGATTTGCTGGAGGGAAAAGATTTCCTTATTACTTACTACATTTTCAAGGCACTCTCCTTCTGTAATTATAACTTGCACTAATGTTTTCTTGTCGGCAAGAAAGGCACATAAATCAGCGACAAAAGACTGTGATGCATTAACTAATTTGGCACAATTCAATATTGGAGATACATAGAAATCCCCACGGTCTATAGTCTTGGCTCCGCCCCACCATGAATATTCAGTTACAAATTTCACAAGATATTCTTGAGATGTTTCATTTAGCGGTAACGTATGTATTGCTTCCATTTCTGCGTTTGACAGACTTTTTTCATTCAACTCTTTGAGTCTTTCCTTTGAAATTGCCTTAAGTGTAAATCTTTTGTACTTCTGCAATTCATTGTAAAAATCTGTAAAATACGAAGCAATGAAAAACCATTGGTTTGGCAAATAAATATTTAGAACTCCATTCTGAGTTCCCTTTGTTTTTATTATAGCAGAATATCGATTGTAAGAAATAGTGCTATTGTTTATCTCTTTCACTTGCTTTTTAAATAGTTCTGGCAGAATAAAGTCTTTACCATCATATTGCGTGAACTTTTCAGCAGCCAGTCTATATAAATCTTGTAAATTTCTTAGTTCTTCCATGGTTACATTAGTTGTTTTATTATTTCCTCTGCAATTCTTTTGATAACGGGAACTGCAACACTATTTCCAAATTGGCGATATGCTTCTTTTTTAGAAACAACTATTTTATATTCTGGGTTAGAATCATTATAATTTTGATTGTCAGAACATTCTTGACGTTCCCAACCTCCACCAATAATTCTGTATCCTTGCAGTCTGCCCGCTTCTACCGGAGTTAACGTGCGAGGATTAAGACCTTTATCTGATTGATCTATTAAAATTTCACTACCATCTTTCCAATATCTTGCAGAAATGGTACTTGAATAAACGCTATCCCCGTTAAACAAAGAATAGCCAAAGCCCTTACCATTCTTTTTGTTTCTTTCTTTGCGAGTTTTGTGTCCTTCCCACATTCTATCGCTTATGGTAAAATTTCTTGTTATATCTGAAGGTTCAAAAATATCTGACACTTTGGTCAATAAAGAATTGTCTTTTACCTTGTCTTTTTCGTATATGGTAGAACCATCTTTTGCAATCCCATAAGGAAATTTGAAAGAGTCGATATTAACCAACTCTTTATACCACGCAATAATAAACAAACGTTCACGATTTTGCGGTACACCAAAATATTTAGCATTCAGAACTTCATAAGAATATCCATATCCTAATTCTTCAAGTGTGGCAAGAATAACCTGGAGAGTTTTCCCTTTGTCGTGATTCTTCAATCCTCTCACATTTTCCAGGAAAAGCACTCTTGGCGGATAACCTGCTTTTATTTTTTCTCTAACAATGTTTGCAATATTGAAGAATAGTGTTCCTCTTGTATCTTCAAATCCTTTTCGCAATCCAGCAACAGAAAATGGTTGACAAGGAAATCCACCACAACAAATATCAAAGTTCGGTATCCCACTTGGGTCGACGTCATTTATATCTTCATTGAAAAACAGATACTTGCCATTTTTATCTTTTTGAAATAAAGCTGGCTCTACATCTTTATAGTTGGCTTCATACGAAATCCTTGCATTTTTATCAAATTCACTTGCGAACACACATTTTGCGCCCAAACTATGCAATGCAGTATGAAAACCACCAATACCTGCGAATAAATCAATGAAAGTATATTTTTTTGAGGCGTTCGACACAAAAATAAAATTCTCTGTCCGCCAAACACCCCGAATCGGACTATGTTATACAACTTGGAAACTTTGGCTACCAAAACAAAAAGCGCGGGTATCTGAGCCTTTGCCGTCACTATTTGTGGCCGTAGGAAGCCATCGGATTTAACGAACAAAGAGATACCCACGCAGTATGTATATATAGCATACCCCTAAAAGGTGTGCAGAAGGCAAAAGCCAACGGCACACCCACGGGGATGTATATAGCACACCCGTAGCATCGTCTTTTGCGTTGTTTTTGAATCCGATTATTGAAATTTCCTACGTTTCAAATAGTCAAAAACAAGCATCAGGCTGACGCTTTATGTATGTAGTCGCACAGGTTTTGTGTCATCGTGCGTGACATCTGCCGTACATCTGTCGTTTGCCATTTTCTGGCATTTGTTTATAACAGAGCACAACAATATGCAAAATTAGCAATTTTTATTATTATACGCCAATTTTACCCGAATGAATTTTCAAATTACAATCTCATTCATTTATGAATTGTTTTCGTATATCTTCCTCCTTGCTTCCTCGTAGCTTCCCCGAACCTACTCCGTACCTACCCCGTTCCTACCCCGTCGCTTTCGGCTTGCTTCTCCCTTGCTATCGGCTTACTATCGGCTTACTATCGGCTTACCTGAACGAACCTTGAACGTACCCTGCCCGAATCTTCAACGAACCCTGAACGTATCTTCAACGTACCTTCCGGCTTACCACCCCCTTGCTTGATAATTGGCAAAGCACAATGGACAATTGACAATTCTTATTTCTGAAAAGGACTTTCAACCCTCTCTCAAAAAAAAATTGGGAATTGCAACCAACCGTTGTCAATTCCCAATCAAAACCTTTCGAATTACAATTCTCAACTAAAGAATTGGCGAAATCAATGAACTTTCATCGAAGCCTTTATCATATACCAGATGACGGCGATATACATAACGAGCGACAGCACCTCGCTCCAACTGTTTGCCCACCATTCAGAATAGTCAATCTGCACGCCGACAAAACGGAGCACGGCACTAACCACGCCCATCAGCGCACCTCCGGCAATGAAGCCCGATGCAAGGAGCGTTCCCTTCTCGCCGCGCGCAGAATTAAGTTTGCTGTCGGTGCTGCGAGATGTTACGTACCAGTTTATTGCGCCGCCCACGATGAGAGGCAAATTAAGTTCCAGAGGAATGAACATTCCAAGGGTGAAAGCCAGAGCCGGCACTTTGAGCAGCGTGAGCACGAGGGCTATTGCCGCACCAATGCCATAGAGCATCCACGGAGCGCCCCTTCCGTTCATCAGCGGCTCGATGACGGCAGCCATGGCGTTGGCCTGAGGAGCGGCAAGTTGTCCGCTGGTAAAGCCGTAAGTCTTGTTAAGAATCATTATCACGCCCGAAACGGTGGCAGCCGACACAAGTACGCCGACAAACTTCCACGTTTCCTGCTTCTGCGGCGTGCTGCCAAGCCAGTAGCCCGTCTTCAGGTCGGTTATAAACGCTCCCGAAGTGCTGAGAGCCGTACACGTTACGCCGCCCATAATCATGGCAGCAACCATTCCGGCTGTGCCGTCGAGACCGATGGCTACGAGGATGACAGACGCAAGGATGAGCGTCATCAGCGTCATTCCCGATACGGGATTTGTACCAACGATGGCGATGGCATTTGCCGCCACGGTGGTAAAGAGAAAGGCGATAATGGTAAGCACCAAGATGGCTGTGATGCTGAACAGCCAAACGCCGTTCATCACTCCAAACTGGAAGAACAAGAACGTAACGATAAGCGTTGCGATGATGCCTATGCAGACAATACGCATAGACAAATCGCGCTGAGTGCGAGGCTGTGCATTGGCTGCCGCATCCTTGTTGCCACGGAGTTCCTTCCCGGCAAGACTGACAGCACCCTTTATCAGTCCCCAACTCTTAACTACGCCTATCACTCCAGCCATGGCAATACCGCCGATGCCAATATCCTTGGCATACTTGAATATCTCCTCGGGTGATGCCGATGATGCCGCAACGCCTGCCGCAACCTCCATATCGGGGAAAATAAAGGCGATGGCTGGCACGATAACCCACCACACGGCAGCAGATCCGAGGCAGATGATGAACGAATACTTGAATCCGACGATATAGCCGAGTCCGAGCAACGCAGCACCCGAATTGACCTTGAACACGAGTTTTGCCTTGTCTGCCAGAGCCTCGCCCCACGCAAAGCATCGCGAAGTAACATTCTCGTTCCACCATCCGAAGGTAGCGACAACAAAATCGTACAATCCGCCAATCAGTCCGGCAACAAGCAACGGCTTAGCCTGATCGCCGCCCTTCTCGCCCGACACGAGCACCTGAGTGCCTGCCGTAGCCTCGGGGAACGGATACTTTCCGTGCATATCCTTAACGAAATACTTGCGGAACGGTATCAGAAACAGTATTCCAAGTATTCCGCCAAGCAGAGAGGCAAAGAACACCTCGAAGAAATTAACGGTAAGTTCGGGAAATTTGGCCTGAAGAATGTAAAGAGCAGGCAGCGTGAAGATGGCTCCGGCAACAATCATGCCCGAGCACGCTCCTATGCTCTGTATCATCACGTTCTCGCCCAGCGCACCCTTGCGATGCGTTGCGCCCGACACGCCAACGGCAATGATGGCTATAGGGATGGCAGCCTCGAACACCTGTCCAACCTTCAGGCCTAAATAAGCGGCGGCCGCGCTGAACAGAACAGCCATCAGGATGCCCCACGTTACAGACCACACGGTAACTTCGCGCGGATTGCTGTCGGGCGACATCAACGGTTCGTAGGTCTCGCCCTCTTTCAGTTCGCGCATGGCGTTCTCGGGCAGACCGACTTTCTTTTCAAAATCCTCCATAATTATTGATATTCATTTTTACACCCGACAAAGGAACAAAGAAAAAACCACAGATACAAGATACAGAATAAGTTTTTCTTCTTATTTTTGTACAAATTTACTATGATGCGAGACAACGGACGTTTACATTGGATTGACACCGCCAAGGCAATAGGCATGATTCTGGTTTACATGTATCATGCCGAGGTTAAGTATGGCTGCGAGAGCGAACTGCTGTTCAACCTGCGGTCGCCGTTCTATGTAAACGTGTTCTTCTTCGTGTCGGGCTTCCTGCTTTACAGATGCGGAAAATCGGCATCGGACATTGCCCGTAATGCGCTGCTTAGGATTTATCTGCCGTCGGTGCTGGTGGCATCGCTCTTGTTTGTGCCCAAGATGATGGCAAACGGCGGCGCGCTCGACTTCCGCGCCTTTCTGCCCGATGCCGTGGGCGGAGGGGCGTTCTGGTTCACGTCGGCCTTGATTGTTGCCGAACTAATCTGGTGCGGAATAGTTCTGCTTGGCAAGGATTTCAGACTTGCCAAAATAACGGCAATATCTGCCATCACAGCTACCGTTGCAATAATCTTTTTCAGGGATGAAAATGCAATAATGCACTTCAATTCTGGAATGTATTCCATGATTTTTCTTGCCGCCGGGACTCTTTTTTGCCATTTTGAGGATAAGATACAGATAGATTCGGGACTGCCCGTCTGCATTCTAACGATGATTGCTTCGTCTGTGCTGATAATCATCTTCGGCAGGCAGATGACGATAGACGTAGGCGCAATGGATTTTACTCTCTTCGGAATGATTATCGCCTTGGCTTCTACAATAGCCTTCGTAGGCATCTGCAAGAATATTCCGCCTTTTAAGCCGCTCTGCTTTATAGGGCAGCACACGCTTCTGTTCTATCTGCTCAGCACAGCCGTGCCTCAGGTTGTGAGCATAGGCATCAGGCAAACGCAATGCAGCCCACACCTTGGGGTTGCCATAGTGTGGGCTGCAAGTCTGACTATCGTCTATTTTATCGCAATACTTTTTTCACGTTTCCGTCCTCGCCTACGATGATGTTCACGCCTTCCTGCGCCTTCTTGTGCTTGCTTCCGTCTGGAGTGTAGATGCGCTCGGCATTCTGCTTCTTTACGGTCTTTGAAACGCTTGTCTCGCCCGACTTTCCGAAGACCAGAGGATTTTCGAGCGTTGCGCCAACATACTTCTTAATCTCTGTCGGAACATTCTGCACGTTTGCAACGGTGTAGCTGTATGGCATTGTTACATTTGTGCCGCTGCTGCTTGGGCTGAACGACTCGACGGTGTAGTTTGTCGAAGTCCATGTCCAACGCTTTGCGCTCGACTGCGAGAAGATGTTTCGCACGCCGCTGTCGAAATAGTTGCCTTCAATAAGGAACTCCGAATTCTTTCGCGGATTGATGCAAGGCGAGCCGTTTCCTTCGCAATCGTAATAGTTGTTAAGCATGTGGATTGTGCCGAAACGAGCCATCGGCATACGGGCGTTGCACTTTGTGCCCCAGTTGTTGAATGCGTATGTAATGTTAAGATTGTCCTCGTCGGATGTATAAGAGTCGCTGCTGCCCACCAAGTTGGTGTTGCGATGGTCGTAAGCACGGTCGGTATAACTGAACGAGCACCACGAAACAGTAACGAAGTTAGAACCGTTTGTTATATCGAAGTTGCCGTCGAGTCCGTCGGTAAAATCGCAGTGGTCAACCCACAAGTGAGTCGTTCCGGTGCAGCTGATAAGGTCGTTTCCGCTGATATCAACAGTTCCCGGACCTACGAACTTAAGGTTTCGGATAATAACGTTATTGCATCCGCTAACCGACAAGATGCCGGAACTTCTGTATCCCTCGCTGCTGTCGCCAGTATAGTTTATAAGCAGCTGGCGAGTAATATATTCGCGTCCTTCGCTCACGCTTGTTCCGTTGGTGAGCTTGCCGCCAGTACCTGACGATGTTGAATAAGACTTAACATTATTATCGTCGAGCAGTTTAATTATTTCAGGAGTTACATACCACTTTGAGCAGATTCGCGCTCCGTTAATGCCCACGATAGTTTTGTTTTGAGCACCGCTGATGCCCACGTTCGACGACACGATGAAATCGCCGTCCGAGCCATCGAGAATAATGATGTCGTTGTTCTTTACAGCATTCTGAATGGCCGACTTCATATCCGCCCCAGTAGATTTGAGCGTTATGGTTCTCTTCTGCGAAGAACCCTCGCCGCCTGTTGTCGAATAGTCGTCGCCCGCAGTCATAGACGAGCAGTTTGTCCATCCGAAAGGCACATTAAGGTCGAGTGTTGAAAGATTTGTCTGTGCATTGCCTGCCATGGAAATCAGTACCGTGGCGGCAAAAACAGCCTTACGTTTGCAGTTAGTAATTGATAATAACATTTTTTTGCGTTGTTTGTTACGGCTGCAAATATACACTTAATTTTCTTTAAATATTCAGCGTTACGGCATTATTATTCTGCGTTTATGTTTTTTTAACGTAATTGTATGGGGTACAGCATTTCATATTGAAAGCATTTTCTTTAAAAGTGGTTACATTTTAATATTTAGAAGTACTTTATTTTATCAAATTGTAATGAGTTTTATTTTTACATAAACAAATTAACACAATTATTACAGTTTTAGTTACAAAATGCCGTATTTTTGCATCGTAAACATTTCAGACTGAGAGATACAACACAACACACAAACAAATTGTTAAACTAAAAAACACGAAACATGAAGAAAGTAAAAAGATTTGCAGGCTTGTTTATGATGCTCTTGGCAGCAACATTCGCAAAAGCCCAAGACGAAAGCAAGGTAGAGACCAGCATCTCGGCCGATGTGGTTAACCAGTACATCTGGCGTGGTCAGGACTTGGGCGGAACATCATTCCAGCCAACCCTCGGCATTGGCTGCGGCGGATTCTCGCTCAGCGCATGGGGAAGCACAGGTCTTACAAATCCTGATGACACGAAGGAGTTCGACATCACGGCAAGTTACACCATTGGCGGACTGACCGTTGGAATAACAGACTATTGGTTTAACAGCGGACTGGACGAGCGCAACAGATACTTCAGATACAACGCGCACAGCACAAACCACGTTTTCGAGGCTAACATAGGCTACGACTTCAAGGTGCTTAACGTGCAGTGGTACACAAACTTTGCCGGTAACGACGGCGCAAACAAGAGCGGAAAACGAGCTTACAGCAGCTATGCCGAGGTGAACGTGCCATTTGCCTTTGCTGGCGCCGACTGGACAGCTACGGCAGGTTGCGTTCCGTACGCAACAACCTTCTACGGAGCCGACGGATTTGCCATTACCAACCTTACACTAAAGGCTTCGAAAGAAATTAAGGTTACCGATTCGTTCAGCGTGCCAGTGTTTGCCGGCATAACCGCCAATCCATGCTCACAAAAGGCTTACCTGACCTTCGGCTTTACCTTACAGCCATAAAGAGTGGACTCTTGACTCTTTCAACGTGAGAATTTCTCGGTTCTCAAAAAAGTCAAAGGACCTCGGTGCTTTCGGGCATCGGGGTCTTTCATTTCTTCTTTCTGTAAATCAGACAAGAGGCAAGCAGAAGTACAATTCCGTAGTTTACGAACATTGCCACAGAAAGGCTTTCTACACGCAGGTTGTAAACATCTTCCACCCCACTTCCTTCAACCAGATATTTGCCGTCTACAAGCGCATTTATCCATAGCAGAAACTCGATTACGGCTATGGCAACAAGCGCAATAACGAATAAGATGCGTTTCATCTCCTGAACTTTGATTTTACAAGATAGCACACGGCGACAACAGACGAGCCTGCCATTGCCAGAGCCATATCTTTCTGAGCGTCCCACATATCGCCCTGCTGACCGTTGTAATAGTCGGCCTCTTCTGATGTCATGACGATAGTGAGAGTCCACTCAAAGAGTTCGTAAATCATGCTGCCAGTCTGTACAATGAGCCAAGCCACAAGAATCGGAAGAATCTGCCTCTGCCCTATCCATCGGCGGCAAAGCCATACGAGGCAAGGAAACATCAGCAATCCGAAGGAAAAGTGAACCAAGCGGTCGTAATGGTTTCGCGTTCCTTGAAGAAAAGCGGCATCGGCAACACCGACCGCAGCAAACCACTCTCTGTAAGGCACATACGAGTAGATATACCGTGCTCCGACAATGTGCAGCAGAGTAAAACACGCTATCCCGATGAACGCCGAAGACGGCATACGGTTTCTAACCACGTCGGCAGCAAGCGGAAGCATCAGCAGAAGCGTTCCGGCATGTTGCAGTATCTGTTCCTGCGGATATATGGGGTTGATGCACGTTACAACCGTTACAGCCACAAGCATCAGCACCAGCGAGAGTTTTGTCCTGTTCATACCATTCGATTTTTTCAGCGCAAAAATATTGTTTTTCCGGGAAAAACACATTCAAAAATAACAACAAAATAATATTTGATTATGAATATATATTTATATTTGCAAATTAATTTGAAAAACGGATGATTTCAGTTCGCCTTTGCCTTCTGCTTTCAGCAGATAACATCTACTTAACAAGCATTTAACAAAAACAATAGAGAAAATGAAAAGAATTCAAATCAAATCACTAAATACAAAAGCATTAGCTGCCACATCTTTATTTTTGTTGTCATCTTGTGCAACAATTATGAGTGGCGGAAGCCCTAAAATCACAATCAACGGCGATGTTCCAGAGCCCGTTACCGTAACCACCGAGAAGAAATCGTACACAGGAACTCTCCCACTTGTAGTAAAAGTAAAGCGTCACCACTTGGAAGGTCAACGCATCAGGATATCTTCGGAACACTACAAATTCAACGATATAATACTGAACAAGACAATAAACGGTTATGCCTTCGGAAATATCATTATCGGCGGTATAATTGGCTGGGGCATTGACCTTTGCACAAATTGCGTGTGCGTTCCGTTGCAGACAACCTACGACATTAAGCCTTTGGCAAAAACGCTTTCAGAAGCAGCCGATTCAAACGTAAGCACTTCGAAATAAGATTTTAAGAACTGGGCTTCCGAAAAGCCCAGTTCTTTCAATATGGTTTCGCCTCTGACTCTATCAATTTCAATATCTGATAAAGCACTGCGCATTATTCCTATAAAATATTGCACTTTTGTGTTTGTTGCACTCTTTTAATTCTGCAACATATAACAAAAAAACAGTCCTGCCAACCACCAGAACAGCGGGCAGGACTGCAAAATATAGAAAATTAAAACATCAGTTCTCCTTTCTCCACAAACGGCTCATATCCTCGAGGGTCTTGCCCTTTGTCTCCGGAACCATGCGCCATACAAAGATGGCTGCCAGAACGCATATCGCACCGTAGAGAGCGTATGCAAAGATGTGTCCGAAGCCGTCGCCGGCAGTCAGTTCCATGTTATACATCGGAACGAAGGTAGACGAAACAATGAAATTGGCAATCCACTGGAAAGCAACGGCAATAGCCACCGCAGCACCACGAATTGTGTTAGGGAAAATCTCGGCAATGAGCACCCAGCATATCGGTCCCCAACTGAACATGAACGACGCGCTGTAAATCATGATGCTTGCAGCAGCAATCACAGGAGGCAGGCTGAGGAAGTTTACAAGCGCAAAGCCGAACGCTCCGACAGCCATTCCGATAGAACCGCAGATGAGCAGAGGCTTACGACCCAACTTCTCGACTGTGAAGATGGCAACCAGCGTGAACAGAATGTTAACAACACCCATGAACACGGTGAGCCACATTGGATTGTTAAATCCGCACGACTCGAAGATGCGAGGCGCAAAATAAAGCACCGCATTGATGCCCACAGCCTGCTGGAACACAGAAAGCATGATGCCCACAAAGATAACCACCCATCCGTAAGACAAGAGTTTCTCTGTCTTCTCGGTAGCGGTATTCTTTATGTCCTGAAGAATCTCGGCAGCCTTGTCGCTTCCGTTGATGCGCGAAAGCACATGCAGCGCCTTGTCATCATTGCCCACAAGAGCCAGATAGCGAGGAGTCTCGGGAACGAAGCACACCAGAAGTGCAAACAGTCCGGCAGGTACAGCCTCGCTCACAAACATATATCGCCATCCAACGGTCATGCACCATTCGGCCTCATTACCGTTTACAATCTTGTACACATTCTCGCCCACCTGCTCAACAATAGGAGCAACGTGGTCGCCAAGGATTACAAGATTTACAAAATAAACAACCAGCTGACCGAAGATTATGGCAAACTGGTTCCACGAAACCAATGTACCGCGAATGTTAGACGGAGCAACCTCGGCAATGTACATAGGGCACACCGCCGATGCCAAGCCCACACCTACACCGCCAAGCACACGGTAAAAGTTGAACGCCCAGAGTAGTGAGTAAGTTGGTTTTCCGTATTCGAAAAACAAAAACTCCGGATAGTACGAGCCGAGAGCCGAGAGAAAGAAAAGAACGCCTGCAAGAACAAGCGACTTCTTTCGGCCGAAGTTCGAAGCCAGATATCCGGAAACGGAACTTCCGATGATACAGCCAATGAGGGCACTCGATGATGAGATGCCGTGCCAGAAATCGGTATAAACAAAGTCATGAGCACCAAGGAAGAAAGCCTGCAAGCCCTTCTCGGCACCAGAAATAGCAGCTGTATCGTATCCAAACAATAAACCTCCCAGCACTGCCACGAGGACAATGCTGAAGAGGTATGATTTACTTCCTTTATCTTGCATAATAAAGTAATGGTAGGATTAAAGGTTACAGTATTGGTTCGATTAGCAGTACATGTTTACGATAGCCTCGTAAAGTTCCTGCTTACCGCTTGTCTGCTTAGGCTCACCGTTCTGCTTAGCATAAGCAACGATGTCCTCAAGGCTAAGTTTGCCTTCCTCGAACTCCTTACCCTTGCCGCTGTCGAATGAAGCGTAACGGTCGGCAACCATCTTCTTGATTGGTGAGTTCTCCAAAAGGTCAGCAGCGTTCTCCAAAGCGCGTGCCATTGCATCCATACCAGCGATGTGAGCGATGAAGATATCCTCAAGGTCAGTTGAGTTACGACGAGTCTTAGCGTCGAAGTTAGTACCACCGTTACCAAGACCACCGTTGCGGATAATCTGCATCATAGCCTGAATAAGTTCGAAGTTGTCGATAGGGAACTGGTCAGTATCCCAACCGTTCTGGTAGTCACCGCGGTTAGCGTCGATAGAGCCAAGCATACCGTTGTCAACAGCAGCAGCCAACTCGTGCTCGAATGTGTGACCAGCCAATGTTGCGTGGTTAACCTCGATGTTTACCTTGAAGTCCTTGTCAAGACCGTGTGCCTTCAAGAAACCGCAAACAGTCTCTGTATCAACATCATACTGATGCTTAGATGGCTCCATTGGCTTTGGCTCGATAAGGAATGTACCTGTAAAGCCCTTTGAACGAGCGTAGTCGCGAGCCTTAGTAAGCATAGTTGCCATGTGCTCTTTCTCACGCTTCATATCTGTATTAAGAAGGCTCATATAACCCTCGCGGCCACCCCAGAATACATAGTTTGTACCACCAAGTTCGATAGTAGCGTCGATAGCGTTCTTAATCTGAACACAAGCACGTGCAACAACGTCGAAGTCTGGGTTTGTAGAAGCACCGTTCATGTAGCGCTTGTTGCCGAATACGTTTGCAGTACCCCAAAGAAGTTTCTTGCCAGTAGCAGCCTGCTTCTCCTTAAGATATGCAACGATAGCCTTCATGTTAGCCTCATACTCCTCGATAGTTGGAGCCTCCTCAACGAGGTCAACATCGTGGAAACAGTAGTACTCGATACCAAGTTTCTCCATAATCTCGAAACCTGCATCAGCCTTATTCTTAGCAACTTCCAAAGCATTTGCACCCTGATTCCAAGGGAATGTCTTAGTACCGCCACCAAACTGGTCTGCGCCCTCAGCGCACAAAGTGTGCCACCAAGCCATAGCGAACTTCAACCAATCCTTCATCTTCTTACCCATGATGACCTTCTCTGCATCATAATAGTGGTAAGCCATCGGATTCTTACTGTCCTTACCCTCGAACTGGATTTTTTTCACGCCAGGAAAATACTCTTTTGCCATGATATTAAAAATTTAAAAAAGTTAAATATTTTTGTTAATTACTTCTGATTCTTTTATTTTATTGCTTTCTCCAAACGCTCCTTCCAGAGCTCGTATGCATCGGTGTACTGCATGATGTTTGCAGTGTCAGGCTCGATAACTGCAAGCTTCTCGAGAGTTGAGAATGCCTCCTTGTTATCCTTGTAGATGCCTGCGCCGATACCTGCACCCTTGGCTGCACCAACAGAACCGTCGGTTTCGTAAAGCTCGATTGTTGCACCGCTAACAGATGCCAGAGTGTTGCGGAAGATTGGGCTGAGGAACATGTTTGCCTTTCCTGCATGAATCTTGCTGATGTTCATGCCCATATCCTTCATGATGTTCATTCCGTAGTTGAATGCAAACACGATACCCTCCTGAGCCGCACGAAGCAAGTGCTGCTTGCCGTGTGAGTTGAAGTTTACGCCGTAGATTGTTGAGCCAACCTCCTTGTTCTCGAGCATACGCTCTGCACCGTTACCGAAAGGAAGAATGCTTACACCTGCGCTACCGATTGGAGCGGTCTCGGCAAGAGCGTTCATATCGGCATAAGAGATGCCCTCTGGAGCAACCGTACGGCGGCACCATGAGTTGAGGATACCTGTACCGTTGATGCAAAGCAAAACGCCAAGACGAACCTGCTCGGCAGTATGGTTAACGTGTGCGAATGTGTTTACGCGTGATTTCTTGTCGTAGTTTACGTCGCCAAGAACGCCGTAAACAACGCCCGATGTACCGGCTGTTGAGGCAATCTCGCCCGGATTGAACACGTTGAGCGAAAGTGCGTTGTTAGGCTGGTCGCCTGCACGATATGTTACAGGAATGCCTTCTGCCAAGCCAAGTTCAGCAGCTGCTGCGGCTGTTACATGACCGCTGTCGCTGAATGTCGGACGGATTGTAGGGATTACAGTCTCGCCAATTCCGTAGTACTGAAGAAGGAAGTCGGCAACCTGATTGTTCTTGAAATCCCAGAGCATACCCTCGCTAAGACCAGATATTGTTGTAGATGTCTCGCCAGTGAGTCGCATTGCGATATAGTCGCCCGGAAGCATCATCTTGTCAACCTGAGCAAATACTTCAGGCTCGTTCTCCTTTACCCAAGCAAGCTTTGCTGCTGTAAAGTTGCCCGGAGAGTTAAGCAGATGACCAAGGCACTGCTCTGCTCCAAGGTCGAGGAACGCACGCTCGCCGTAAGGAACGGCACGAGAGTCGCACCAGATGATAGCAGGACGAAGAACTTCCTTGTTCTTGTCAACACAAACAAGTCCGTGCATCTGATAAGAGATACCGATTGCTGCGATGTCCTTTGGATTCGCGCCGCTCTCCTGAAGAATCTGCTTTGTGCTGAGTTTCAGGTTCTCCCACCACATTGCAGGCTTCTGCTCAGCCCATCCAGCCTTTACGGCAATAATCTCGGCCTCGCTCTTTGGAAAGAAGGCTGTTGAAACACACTTGCCAGTCTGAGCATCAACCAACGATGCCTTTACTGACGAACTACCTATATCATATCCTAATAGATACATAGCTAAATGTCTTTTTGTTTATATCGTTATACCTTACTATTTAAATCGAACCTCTTAGGCGCTTGTACACCACTCTGTCGAACTTGTAAAGATGAGCGGCGCGGTGCGGTACATCCTTTTCCAACTCGTCGAGTTGTACGATGTACTTCAGATTTGTCATCTTCTTGTGGAAGTTGCGGATGTCGAGTTTCTCGCCGTGGATGGTTTCGTAAACCGCACGCAACTGAAGCATGGTGAACTTGCGTGGCAGAATCTCGAATACTATCGAAGGCTGGACTTCAACATCGCGGCGTATTTTTCGTATAGCATCGGTAATAATCTGCCGGTGGTCGAATGCCAAATCTATGTCGTCGAGTTTCGAGACTGGCATCCATGTAGCCTGATACGTCTCGGTTAACTGTCGGAATTTCTTCTGTCTCACAAAAGCAATATACGATATAGAAACGATACGCTCCGGAGTCGAAGCCAAGCCGTGAGTCCGCTCGAGCCACTGCACATCCTCGGCACGGCGAAGGCGGTCAATCTCACCATAAGCGCGGAACTGTTCTAGGCTTACGTACTTGAGTCCGGTGCAATCGACAAGCACTCTTTTTGCGGCATCGTCGAGGCTCTCGTCCATGTAAATAGGGCTACCGGGTAGTTTGTACGGTGAATAAGCCTTTTCATCACCCGCCTGCAATCGTTTTATCAGCAGGACGTTTAGTTCCTTGTCATCAAAACCTATAACCACGCAGTCAACCGAAACGTTAACATTTAGGCTATGGTTTATTTTCGCGCTTTCCTTGTTCACTTCTATATTACTGATTTGATTAGACGGTGCAAATATATCTGATAAATTCAGCAAAAACAAACTTTTTAACTTTTTTTTACAATGTTATAAAACACTTATTTTCAATTTTTTAAAACTTGTACTTTTTACAATAACAAAACATTCTGCTTATTGTAACAAGTACAACATGTTATATTACAGTATTTTGCACCATCCCAAAAGGGCGGTTATTGTACATTTTACAGTATTAGATGAGTCGTTCAGCAAAAGCGATTTTCAGCAATATTTTCCAACTCAGGAAAGCCTTCTGCCGAGCCGCGTTTCGCAACAGACTTGTTTTATATCTATTTTTGTTTTATATTTGCATCTGATTTTTATTAACTAACTTTATATTTTCGTAACAAAAACCATGACCTTTATTAACTCACTATTAAGCAGAGGCATTGCCACAGGATGCCTTTCTGTAATCTTGGCTCTTTCGGCCAAAGCACAGGAAATCAGAAGCATCGACAAATCGGTCTACGACAACATTCCGTTCGAGATGGAACAGGTTAAGACCGTTTCGTTTCCCGATTACAAAGTAAACATCAAGGATTTTGGAGCGGTGGCAGATGGGACGACTCTCTGCACCGAGGCGATAAACAAAGCCATCAGAGACGTAAACAAGCATGGTGGCGGCGTGGTGGTGATTCCAACCGGAATGTGGCTCACCGGCCCTATCGAGATGCTTAGCAACGTTAATCTCTACACCGAGCAGAACGCAATGGTTCTGTTTACCGGCGACCACACAAAATACGAGGTGGTTGAAACTATCTTCGAGGGAATAAAGACCTTCCGCTGCCAGTCGCCTATCTTTGCCAAAGATGCTGAGAACATAGCCATAACCGGCAAGGGAATATTCGACGGAAACGGCTGGACTTGGAGAGCCATTAAGAAAAGCAAACTCACCGAGAGCGAATGGAAGAAAATCAAGGCGAGAAAATACGGCTACATTCAAGAAGACCGCCAGTGGTTTCCGAGCGAGGCTTCGTACAAGGGATATAAGATGTGTACAAACTTCAACAATCCCGACGGTCTGAAGACAAAGGCTGAATGGGAGGCCATTAGAGACTGGCTGCGCCCTGTTTTGGTAGATTTTGTAGGCTGCAAGCGCGTTCTCTTCCAAGACGCGACGTTCAGAAACTCACCAAGTTGGTGTCTGCACCCAATGATGTGCCAAGACGTGATTCTGAACAATGTTACAGTCTACAATCCGTGGAACGCTCAGAACGGCGACGCGCTCGACCTTGAATCGTGCGACCGCGCGCTTATTCTGAACAGCACCTTCGATGCCGGCGACGATGCCATCTGCATAAAATCAGGAAAGGATGCCGAAGGGCGCAAGCGCAACGCTCCGTGCAAGAACGTCATCGCCAAGAACAATACGGTTTATCACGGTCACGGCGGATTTGTGGTGGGCAGCGAGATGAGCGGCGGTGCATACAACATTCTGATTGAGAACAGCACGTTTATCGGCACAGACATCGGTCTGCGCTTCAAGAGCACGAGAGGTCGTGGCGGTGTGGTAAAAAACATCTATTGCCGCAACATCAACATGTTCGAGATTGCCGGCGAGAACATCATCTTCAACCTTTATTACGGCGGAAAAGACCCGCTATCGGCTGGCAATGGCGAGACAACGAACGAGGCTGTTCCAGAGGTGAACGAAGGCACTCCTTGTTTCCGCGACATCTACATCAGCAACATCATCTGCCACGGAGGCAACCGCGCATTCTTCTTCAACGGTCTGCCAGAGATGCCAATCAACAACATCAATCTTGACAACGTGAAGATTATCGACGCTCAGAGAAGTGCGGAAATCTGCCAAGGCGAGAACATCAGCATAAATAATGTAACGGTTACAACAAAAGACGGCTCGCCTGCCATAAAGATAAAAAATGCCACTAACGTGAAAGTTAATGGCAAGAATATAAAAAAGATTGATTCGAAAGGAAAGGAATTGTAGAAACGTAAAAGGCTGTCAGAAAAAGACAGCCTTTTTACGTTTATATTTCTATATCAAAACATTTTCTCTATCTCGTTACACTTCTTTATTACCAAAACGCGTTTGCCATCTGGTGTAAGGTTGGGCATCGTAGAAACGAAAAGGGTTGAGACAAGTTCGTGCATCTCGTACGGAGTGAGGAACTGGCCAACCGGAATCGCCGCACGATTTGCCAACTTGACAGCCAGTTGCTCGCGGACCTCCTCTTTCACATCCTTGCTCTTTTCGAGAGCCGTATGAATTAACTCTTGAATCATTCCGGCGGCATCGAGACCTTCCATGTCGGCTGGAATTCCGGCGATGGAGAAACTGCCTCCGCCAAGATTGTTTATCTCGAAGCCCAGGATCTCGATATCTTCGATGATGCTTTCGAGCACCACAGCCTCGGATGCCGAAACACGAAGCATCTCGGGGAAAATGAGTTTCTGAGTGGCACTTTTGCGAGTCTCGAACTGGCTCATAAGATGGTCGAAAATGATTCGGGCACTGGCTCTGTGCTGGTCTATAATCATTATTCCGCCACTCGTTGGAGTGATGATATACTGCCCCTGAATCTGAAGATAATCAGCCGAAGCGGCCTCGCTCTTCGTCTCATTTGGCACCGAAGCGACAGCATCAGGCTCATCCTCCTCGTTCATTGCCGAGCGGAAGGTCTGCTCTTCTTGCGAGAAAAGCTGTGCATCCATCTGAGGCTCATCGAAATTCAAATCTACCGTCTCGCCCTTCTCGAAACCATTGTAGAGTGGTTCCCATTCGGGAATAGACTTACGGTTTGACGGCGAACTGCCGAACGATGGCGCAGATGCCGGCCTTGACATGGCATCGAACGGATTGTAGTTTGGGTCGAAATCAACAGTCGGAACGCTTACGGCATCACTGCCCATCAGCGGAACAATATCTACGTTGCCTTCTTGGTCAAAATCTATGCTCGGCGCAGCGTTGAACTTGCCCAGACTCTCCTTCACGGCAGCGGCTATAATCTGCCAGATTGCCTGTTCGTTTTCAAACTTTATCTCGGTCTTCGTTGGATGAATGTTCACATCGATATTTTCCGGTTCGACCTCGAATTCGAGGAAATAAGGCACTTGCTCGCCTTGCGGAACAAGACGCTCGTAAGCCTCGGTAACAGCCTTGTGGAAGTACGGATGGCGCATGTATCTGCCGTTCACGAAGAAGAACTGATGCGCGCCCTTCTTCTTGGCAGCCTCGGGAAGTCCGACGTAGCCTTTAATCTTTACGAGCGATGTCTCAACCTCGACCGGCAGCAGCTGCTGGTTTATCTTCTTTCCGAACAGAGCCGTTATGCGCTGGCGGAAAGTCGAGACAGGCAGACGGTACATCTCGCTCTCGTTGCTGTAGAGCGAGAATCCTACCTCGGGATGGACGAGGACGATACGTTCGAACTCCTGAAGTATATTGTTCATCTCTACTTGATTGCTTTTCAGGAACTTGCGGCGAGCAGGGATGTTAAAGAAAAGATTCCTTACGCAGAAATTACTGCCCTCGGCGCAGTTTGTCGGCTCCTGATGCTCGAGCATTCCGCCCGATATAACTATCTGAGTGCCAAGTTCGTCGTCGGCGCGACGCGTCTTCAACTCGACCTGCGACACAGCGGCAATTGACGCCAACGCCTCGCCACGGAATCCCATGGTGTGAAGGTTGAACAAATCCTCGGCCTTGCGTATCTTCGAAGTGGCATGACGCTCGAACGACATTCGTGCATCCGTTTCAGACATGCCCTTTCCATCATCAATAATCTGGATGCTGGTGCGTCCGGCATCCATAATCAAAACATCTATCTGGGTTGCTCCGGCATCGAGCGCATTCTCGACAAGTTCCTTTACGACCGATGACGGACGCTGGACAACCTCTCCCGCAGCAATCTGGTTAGCAACCGAATCGGGAAGCAACTTAATTATATCGGCCATGATGTGTAGTTAAAACGAAAATTTTCCGGTCATCAAATAATGAAGAATGAATATAGCAATGGCAAGCAGTACAAGAAGTGTCTGGAAACTCAGGTGGCGTTTCTTGTACTTTTTCAAGTGCTTGGTATGCTCCGAGAACTTGCCGCGCAAATCCTCTGGCTTGAACTCCTTTGGAGGCAACATTCCGAGGTCGCGCTTGGCGTTTTCCTCAATCTGCTTCAGTTTCTCCTTACGCTCGTCTACATAGATGTAGTTGTGTTGAAAGCCGCGTGGCTTTCGTGCGTTGAACATAAAAAATCCCATAATCTCTATTCCTCCTTAGTTTTGTTTTTTTTCTTCAGTTTCTGTAGCGGTGCAGAGCGACGGTTCTGAATAACGAGTTCCTGCTCTTTCTTCTTTCCGCGCCAGCTAAAAATGTCGTCCTTGTCGGTAGGGCGAATATAATCGAACCACGCAAACCCGTCGAGATAGCGTTTGTTCTCGGGAGCCTGATCGAGCGGATACAGAACGCCGTTCGACTGCGGACTCATTATAATCTTTTGCAGTTTGTTTTCCTTGATAAAGAGGCTCAACTTGCTAGTTTCGGCATAGTTAAGACCGATTATCAGACTATCGTCGTCGAGCGGATAGTAAATTGAGCGCACATTGTTAAGCACATCAGCCTGATGCATCTTTCCGTCGGTGAAGAAAGCCTTCATCTCCTTGCCCGAAACCTGATTGTAGTGCGTGCTGTCCATCTTCTCTACGCTCATTGCCTGACGCTGAACATGAGCCCAGTCGATGGTGCTGTCGCGCATATACACCGATATTTCCTCGCCAACGAGCTGCTGATTGTTATTCCACACAATCGGATTGTCGTACATCGTCATACAACTGTCTTTCGAACTGAAAACCAGCGAGTCGCATACCGCCTGAACATCTTTTCTGAAGGCGCGGACCTTGTGATAGGCGTGCATCTTACGGTAAGCCGAATCGGTCTCGATGTTGAAAGTCTGAAGTCTGAACGTATCGGCGTGCATGTAGAGCGTATCCGGACCTTGCGAGAAATCTATCGCCACCGCGCTGTCGTATGCCACGGCATAGCCTGTCTTTTCGTTGTAGTAGCAGTAGTTTCCGGTGAATCCGTTCTTATTAACCGTATCTGTGTAGACGATATTGCGGAATGCCTTGCCCACACCTGTCTTGCGGTCGTAGAAGAGGCTGTCGCCGATGAGCGACTTACCGTCGTTGTTGCTCAACTTTGAGCGGCCGAACATTCGAGCACGGTCGCTGCGTGTGTCGTAGAATCCAAGTTCGGAATAGATGTGATTGTCATCGCTATAAATATCCGACGGACCGACGATGTTGGCAATTCCGTTGGTTGTGTTGTAGCGCAGAGTGTCGGACGTAAGCGTGTACTTTGGATTCACGAGTTTTACATGATAATTGAACGTTGCCATCTTTGTGCCCGTGTTGTACTCGCCCCAGTCGGATGTGAGCACGTTGTCGCCGTCAATCATCGTTCCGCCGTTCATGAAATAGCCGAGATTGTATATGCGGTCGTAGTCGAGGCTGTCGGTTGTGAGCGTCGTTGTCTTGTGGCGAAGTTTTACGTCCTCGCGAAGTTGGGCCAACTGCTCCTCTCCGTCGTAGTAGAGATGCTTTCCGCGAAGCGAGAGCGTGTCGCCCTGCTTCATGCGCACGTTGCCGAACGCCTCGAACGAGTTTGAAGCCTCGTAGTAGCACGCGCTGTCGCAATACATATACATCGTGCCGTGGCGGAACGCTACGTTTCCGCGCAGAATCTGTGCCTCAGGATTCTGGAACTTGTTGTAAAACAGTTCGTCTGAATGAATCAGAAACACCTTTTTGTCGTCTGCGCCCTGCGCCGCCGTTTTTTTCTTCTTGGGCACGAAAGTCGATGTGCCAGCCAGAAGACTAATACCAAACAAGCACAGAATACCAAAAATTAGCATTCTGTGCCCGCAGAAATATCTGTCTATTCTGTATTTCATTATTTAATCCAACCAGAATACTTGAAGTTACAGTTTTTGAAATCGTCGTTAACTCTGACGTATGTATTCTTCAGTTTGTCCTTTATCCACTGCTCGAGTTTCTCCTCGCGCTTTTTCTCAACAACAACGTCCTTCAGGCGTTGGAAATCGTCCTTCAGAGTAGCCTTGTGGCCGTTTACACGCTGACGGAGTTTGACGATGGCGCAGACTTCCTTTCCCTTGCTGTTTACCATTGTGAAAGCCTTCGAAATCTCGCCCACTTGCATCTTATCAACAACCTTTGCAATCTCGGCAGGAAGGTCTTGCATCTCGAACTTCGGAGTGCCGTCCTTCTGGTTTGCCATCAAACCACGGTTGTTTCGTGTGTCCTTATCAGCAGAAAGAGCCGCTGCAGCCTCCTCGAATGGGAACTTTTCGCTGCGGATGTCATCGGCAATGCTGTCGAGGCGTGCGATGCCAGCCTCAAGGTCGGCAGAAGCCACCCTCGGCTTACGCAGAATGTGACGGGTATTGATTTTGTCGCCTCGCTTCTCGATAAGCTGTATGATGTGGAATCCGAATTCAGACTCAACAATCTTCGAAACCTTCTTTGGGTCGGTAAGGTTGAACGCCACGTTGGCATATTCAGGAACAAGCTCGCCTCGGCCCATGAAACCAAGTTCGCCGCCGCGACGTGCCGATGCCTGGTCTTCTGAATAAAGCAAAGCAAGAGTTGAGAATGAAGTCTCGCCCTTGTTCACGCGGTCGGTATAACTTCTCATCTCATCCTTTATGCGGTCAATCTCAGTCTGCGGAATGCGCGGTTGGAGAGTGATAATCTGCACCTCGACGCTTGTAGGAACATAAGGTATGCTGTCTTGCGGAATGTTTGCGAAATATCGTCTCACCTCGGCTGGTGTAAGTTTGATGTCGCCCACAAGCTGCTGCTGCATCTTCTGCACCGTGAGTCCGTCTTTTATGTTGTCGTGCAATTGCTCGCGAATCTGAGTAGAAGGTTTATTGAAATATTCCTCCATCTTCTCCTTCGAGCCAATCTGCTGGATGTACCAGTTCATCTGCTGTTCAACTCTCTGCTGAACCTCGCTTTCTGTGACCTCGATACTATCGATAGCCGCCTGATGCAGGTATAGTTTCTGGATAGCCATCTGTTCAGGTATCACGCAGTCTGGGTCGCCGTCCCACTTCTGTCCTTCGTACTGGGCTCTGAGGCGTTCTGCCTCGATGTCTGATTTCAGTATAGCCTCATCACCAACAACCCAAACGACCTCATCAATTACATTTTTTTGAGCATTTGCTGTTACGCCGGCAAAAGCCAATGCCACGCAGAGCAAATATTTCAAGTCAAATATTTTACGCATTTTTATTACTATAAATAAATCTTCGGTGCGAAGATAATACAAAAAAAATTATTTCAATGATTATTAACGGTTTTTAAAGCTTCTTGTTTTATTTCAACCGGATATTTTTTTCTAAGAGCATCAATCCAGCCCTCTTCGAGCACTTTCTGATAGTCCTTAACCAGTTGAGACTTGACATCGCGATAGCTTTCGGGCTGAGCAATCTTGCGTCCAACCACAACCACTTCGGGATAGGTTTCGTACTTCTTCAGTTCGGCATTTTTCTGTTTGAAGATTGCATTGTCGACCGACTGATGGTCGCCTTGCCGGAAGATGCCCTTCTCCACCCTGCACAACTTTTCGGAAGGTGTGTTTATCTGCGTCTCGATGATGTTCTCCCACAGGTCTTCGGGCTGCTTCTTCAGAGCCTCCCTGACGCGCTTTGCAACATCCTTGTCGGCGCAATGTATAACCAAGCCCTTGAATCGCGGCGAAACCCACAGATACTCGCTCTCGTGCAGGCGGTAGAAATGATCGAGCGCACCCTCGTCGGCTGCGGCCTTGTCCCACACTTCGCGCTGCGATGCCTCGAATAGCAAGAGCCCTTCGCGATACTCCTGAATGAGATATTTCAGATTGATGTCGCGCGCCGTCTGCTCGTCGGTGAGTTGCTGCATAACCTGCTCGGCAGTAAGGGTATAGCCCGATGCCTGAACAATCTGGTTTATGCGGGCATCGGCTCCTTGGTCAGCAAGTCCGCTGGCGAGCATCTTTGCTATGAGCGACGAACGGAGTTGCGAGTATGGTTCAAGATGCTTGAAGCCAATCTTCTTTACGATGTGAAAGCCGAGCGGCGTCACGAACACGCGCGAGAGTTGTCCGTTAGTCATGGCAAAAGCCACTTCTTCGAACTCCTTTAGCGTGCGATACTTGCCAAACCACGGAAGTTCGCCGCCATTTGCCGCGCTTGCCGCATCTTGCGAATAGCGTCGCGCCATCTGTGCGAAATCAGCTCCGCGCAGCAATGCCTGATAAATGGAATCAGCCCTGTTCTTGATAGCAATTCGCTTGGACTCAGGCTCGTTCACTCCAACCCTCAGAAGGATGTGAGCCACCTTGACCATTCCGTCTGGTTCGGTCTCGGCATAGAGATTGTTGTAATACTCAATGGCTCTCTGCTCGGCAAAGCCTTGGTCGGCAATGAGCGGACGGATCTGCTGGTTTCGGTACATGCTGAATTCGTTGCGGAACGTAGCCAGAGTGTCGTAGCCGGCATCTTCAGCGGCAGCCACCTTCAGTTTGTAGTCGACAAACATCGGCACATAGTCCATGATAGCCTTAAGGCTGCGGATGTCGCCGTTGTTGTTTTTGTTGAACGAATACTCGAACTCCGAACGAAGCACATCCTTGCCGTTAATCCTCATCACCACAGGGTCTTGCGCCGAGAGATGGACAGAGCCCACAAGAACAAGAAAAAACAAAAGACTACTTTTCAAAGTCATTTTTTAGGTTTAAATCAATATTCGGGCGCAAATATACAAAAAAATAAGAAGAGAACATTCAATAAAAATGCTCTCTTCTTTGTATTTCTAATATTATTTTTCAGAATCCGATTACTGTGGACGGCTGTAGTTTGGAGCCTCGCTGGTGATGATAACCTCGTGCGGATGACTCTCGAGCATACCGGCATTTGTGATGCGTGTAAACTTGGCATCGTGAAGCTTCTCGATATTTGCAGCACCGCAGTAGCCCATTCCCGAACGGAGACCGCCAATCAACTGGTAGATTACCTCCTGAACTGTGCCCTTATAAGGAACACGACCTGCGATTCCCTCTGGAACGAGTTTCTTTACATCCTTTACGTTGCCTTGGAAGTAGCGGTCTTTAGAACCATTCTCCATTGCCTCGAGCGAGCCCATGCCTCGGTATGACTTGAACTTACGTCCGTTGAAGATGATTGTGTCACCCGGACTCTCCTCTGTTCCTGCAACGAGCGAGCCAATCATTACGCAATATCCGCCGGCTGCAAGTGCCTTGACGATATCACCTGAATAGCGCAGACCGCCATCGGCAATCAACGGAACATCTGTGCCTTTCAGAGCCTGAGCCACATCGTAAACGGCTGTAAGCTGAGGAACTCCGACACCGGCAACGACACGGGTTGTACAGATTGAACCCGGACCGATACCTACCTTAACGCCATCGGCTCCTGCCTCTACCAAGCACTTGGCAGCCTCGCCTGTGGCTACGTTACCTACTACTATATCAACATTTGGGAACAAGCGCTTTGCCTCTTTCAACTTCTCGATTACCGACTTTGAATGACCGTGAGCAGTATCGATAACGATTGCATCGACGCCTGCATCGACCAAAGCCTTCATGCGGTCGAAAGTATCGGCTGTTACGCCAACGCCTGCTGCCACGCGAAGACGGCCTTTAGCATCTTTGCACGCCATTGGCTTGTCCTTGGCCTTTGTAATGTCCTTGTAAGTTATAAGACCAATCAACTTGCCATCATTGTCAACCACAGGAAGTTTCTCAATCTTATGCTCCTGAAGGATTGTAGCGGCAGCCTCCATGTCGGCCTGCTGATGGGTTGTGATAAGGTTGTCTTTTGACATAACCTCGTCTACAAGACGGTCAAGATTCTTCTCGAAGCGGAGGTCGCGGTTTGTCACGATTCCGACGAGCTTGTTGTTGTCATCTACTACAGGAATACCGCCGATATGATACTCAGACATGATGTCGAGGGCATCCTTTACGGTTGCGCCCACCTGAATGGTTACAGGGTCGTAAATCATACCGTTTTCAGCACGCTTAACAATGGCAACCTGACGAGCCTGCTCCTCGATAGACATATTCTTGTGGATAACGCCGATACCGCCCTCGCGAGCAATGGCAATAGCCATCTTAGCCTCGGTAACAGTATCCATAGCGGCTGTTACGAAAGGAATCTTAAGCTCAATGTTTCGTGAAAAACGTGTTGAAAGTTCAACTGTTTTCGGAAGGACTTCCGAATAGGCTGGGATTAACAAAACATCGTCGAATGTTAATCCATCCATTACAATCTTATCTGCAATAAATGATGACATAAATAGTAAGTATAAAATTTATTGCGCGCAAAATTAGTGATAATTTTTCAAATAGATGGTATAAACCGGCTAAATATTTTCCGTTTGGTTAAACTTTTCAGGATTTTCTTCGAAACAGTAGCCGAAGCCCTGGCGGCTCACCACGTTTTGCGAATACTGCCCGAGTTTCTTGCGTATTCGCGCGATGTTTACATTTATGGTGCGCTCGGTAACCACAACGCCCTCCCAGATTTCAGACATAAGTTGCTGGCGCGACACTACATTTCCGCGGTTTGCAAGAAGTTTGCAGAAAAGGGCGAACTCGGTTCGGGTGAAACCAACCTGAACGCCATCGACCGTAACCGTCTTCTTGTCGATGTTTACCTGAAGTCCGCGATACGACAGAAGTCTTTTTCCGAGGCGCGCCTCAACGACGTTCATCACATAGTCGCCCAAACGTTCGCAGTCTGAAACAATCTCCTCGAAGTTTGAACTGATGAAATATGAATAGTGTTGCACGTCTACGTTCCGGATGCTCTCGGCTTTCAGGCGGTCGCGCATGGCATTGATGTCGTGCTCAATCTCTTGCGAGGTTTCGATTGAGAGTTCACTACGGCGACCGTTTATCACCACAATCATCTGCGTAAGCGACTCGTTTACGAGAGCGAACATCTCATGCAGGCTGGCATACTGCTGCGGCGTGAAATCCTCGCGGCCTTCCTTGCGCTGTCTGATGGTTCGTGCAATCTTTGAGCAGGCATCGCCAACCGATTCGAGTTCGCCTATCTGCCTGAGCATATCGCGCACCTTCGACTTAGTATCGTCCGAAAGCCGTTCGTTGCTCACCTCGCCAAGATATGCGGCAATCTCGGCCTCCATGTTGTCGGCAATCTCCTCGTACTTACAGATGCGCTCGTACTGGCGGTCGAACTCAGCGTTGTCCTTCTCGTCGAGCAGGCTCTGCACCAATCCGAACATGCGCTGCATCCGTTCGGCAAAGTGTGCAACCTCCTTCTGCGCCTGCAATACCGAAATCTCGGGCGTTGACATCAGTCCGCCGTTGATGAAATGCAGAGCCGACAGTTTTTTCTTCTCGTTGGCTTTGTCTGGAAGAATACGGCAGACGATTTTTTCAATCTGCGGAATGAACCAGATGAGGACAGCCGTATTCAGCACGTTAAAGCAGGTGTGGAAGAGGGCAAGCACCACCGGAATTCGCTCGGGCTGACCGCCATCGTGAGCCGAATATCCCACGATGTGGCATACCATATCGACAAACGGATAGAACACGCACAGAATCCAGCACACGCCAAAGAGGTTGAAAACCAAGTGCGCCAATGCTGCCCTGCGAGCAGGCGTTCCGGCACCGAGCGCAGCCAGATTGGCGGTTGCCGTGGTTCCGATATTCTCGCCCATAACCAGCGCGATGCCCAGATAAATAGGAAGCACTCCGGTTGAGCAGAGAAGAATGGTTATTGCCATTACCGCCGCCGACGACTGAACGATGCAGGTGATAACTGTTCCGGCGGCAAGGAAGATGAGCACCGTGAGATAACTGTCGGTATTGAACGAAGAGAAGAAACTGACAACGGCGGCATTGTGCTCAAGATTCATGCTCTTGCCCACTCCGCTAAGCAGCACCAGCGACCAGAAGAGGAATGCCAGTCCGAACAGAAAATCGCCGGCAAAACGATGTTTCTTCTGCCATATAAGAAAGATGCCGACAATGAACGCTGGAAAGACTACGCAGGTGAGGTCTATGCTGTATCCCAGCGACATAATCCACGCCGTGAGGGTTGTTCCGATGTTGGCACCCATAATTACGGATATTGCCTGAGCCAAGGTAAGCAGTCCGGCAGAAACGAACGACACCGTCATAACCGTTGTTGCCGACGATGACTGCACGGCGCAGGTAACAAACGTTCCGGTAAGCATTCCGCTGAATCGGTTCGAGGTCATCCTTCCAAGAATGTGTCTCAGACTCGAGCCTGCCATTTTCTGCAAGGCATCGCTCATCATCTTCATTCCGTAAACAAGAAGAGCCAGCGAACCGAGCAGTTTAAAAATAATGTCGATAGTCATTTTTTCAGTTGTTGTTTTTTATTTTCGCAACAAATTTACAAAAATATGCAGAAAAAGACCACATCGGCACGGTTACAAAACGGTTACAAATAATCATTAGCGTAAAAAAGAAAGGCCCGCAGCCTTAATTAAAAAAGCCGCGAGCCAATCCCTTCGCTTATTCAAGAGTCAGGCATTGAGAGCCTGAACGATATCGTCGAAAATATCGTCTACATCTTCAAGACCGATGCTCAGACGTATTGTCGTGTCCTTAACATCCATCGCCTTCTTCTGACTTCCGCTGAAAGGTCCGAAGATTGTTGAGTACGGATGAATGGCAAGCGTCTTGTTGTCGAACAGATTAGTGGCACGATGAACCACCTTCAGATTGTTTATGAAATTGTAACACGACTGGCGGTCGGCCAAGTCGATGGTAAGCATCGCGCCGCCCGTCTTGCCGTATTGCTTTTGAGCCAGTTCGTAGAACGGATTATCCTCCAAGCCGATGTAGTTTACGCTTACAATCTGCGGAACATCTCGAAGACGCTTGGCAAGTTCGAGCGTGTTGCGGCTCTGCACGGCATAGCGCGCGTGGAGCGACTCCAAGCCGAGGGTCTGCATGTAAGCCGCATGGGGAGTCATGTATCCACCCAGATTGAACAGAAGTTCGAAACGGATGCGCTGATTAAAGACACCGAACGTTCCGTAGTCGATAATCAGTCCGCCGAGCGATGTTGCTCCGCCCGAAATGTACTTAGTGCTGCTCACAACCTGAACATCAATACCCAAAGCCTTGGCATCGAACTCGGTAAACGGAATCATGGTTGTGTCGGCAATGAGCGGAATGCCGTTCTTGCGTGCCACCTCGGCAAGAGCAGCAACGTCGGCAACCTCCATCTGCGGATTAGTAACGATTTCGAGGAAGATGCAGCAGGTGTGCTCGTCTACGGCAGCCTCAACAGCATCAATGTCGAGCAGATTTACCGCCTTGCTGTCTACTCCAAGCCTGCCGAGAGTCTTGTTTATCAACGAAACCGTGTTACCGAACAGATGATTGCTCGTTACGATGTTGCTTCCGCTCTGCGCCACGGCTATTAGAGCATTAGAGATGGCCGCCATGCCCGAGTTGAAGGCAAAGACATTCTGCGCATCGGTTAGTTCCTTAACCCTGTCTTCGAAAAAAGTAACCGTAGGGTTCATAACTCTCGAATAATCAGGTTCGAGAACCCTTCCGCAGAAGGCATCGGCCATTGCCTGCGCGCTGTCGAACTCGAAGGCGGCACAATGATATACCGGCATACTCAAAGCGCCGTATGGATCTTTTTTACTGTAGTTTGTCTTTGTTGCTACTGTCTGTTTGCTCATAACTTTACTGTTTTATTTCTTATTAACTATTGCACAAACGCACGAATCGCTCCATACGTTTTCTGCTGTTTCAACCATATCAATTATCGTAAAAATAGGAAGGATAATTCCCATTATGCCCACGGGCGAGCCGTTGCCGGCCATCAGCGAGAGCGTTAGGAAGTAGCATCCCATCGGGACTCCGGCGTTGCCGATGGCAGAAATCACCGCAATGACAAGCCACAAGAGCATCGTTGGGAGCGTGAGAACCGTTCCGCCGTTCTGCATCACAAAGAGCGATGTAACCAAGATGAAGGCGGCGCATCCGTTCATGTTTATCGTAGTACAGATGGGCAGGACGAAGCGCGCCACATCGGGACGCACGCCCAGATTATCCTCGGCCGAACGCATCGTTACAGGCAGAGTGGCTGCCGAACTCTTTGTGAAGAGAGCCATCAGCACGGCTGGCGACATTGCCTTGAACACCTTCAGGGGATTCAGACCGCGAACCAGAAGGAACAGCGGCAGAACGACGAAGAACTGTATGATGTTTCCGCCAAGGATTACCGCCACATACTTGCCAAGCGAGCCGACGATTACGCCTGCCGTAATCTGAGCCGAGAGTTGGGCGGCAAACGCAACGATTCCGACGGGCAATGCCCATATCAGCGCGCGGATAAGGGTGAACAGAAGTTCCTGCAAGGCTGAGAAGAACTTTACGAGCACCTCCTTGTTCTCGCTCTGCGGCATGAAGGCGAGAGCCAGTCCAACAGAAGAGGCGATGATGAGAATGCTCAGCACGTTTCCGTTGATGAACGGCTGAAGTACGTTGCTCGGAATAACATTCAAGATGTGGTCGTAGTACGACAGCGACTCCAGATTCTGCGGAACGTCTACGCTTCCCATCTTCACCACCTCCTCGGGAAGATTCTCGGGCGCGATGACAACGTACAGAACCAATCCGACGGCAGCCGCCGAAACGGTTGTCAGAAGCGTGTAAGTAAGCGTATGCGCGAATATCTTTCCGGCATTGTTCTTTGTGCCGAGCGATGCCAGCGTAGTTATCACGGCAAGCGCGATGGTTGGCACGGCCACAAACTGAAACAGCCGCGTAAACGACGATGCAATGAAATTAAACAGCGCGTTGAGCCATTCAATCTCCAAAACTCCAAGAATTGCGCCCAACACGAGCGCACCAATCCATATTACTATATTTTTCATCCTTTTATATTGTTTTTTGCTTCCTAAACTTTACTTCATAACGACCATGCCAGATTAAGGTAGAAGTTTCGTCCCTTCTGCGGAATGTCGCACCAGTCTGAAAATGCCGAATATCTCTTGTCGAGCAGATTCTCAACACCAGCCCTTACAGTTAGTAACGCCTTGCGTAGCGAAAAATTATACGAGCCGCTCAGTCCAAGCACAACGTATTCGGGCGTTTCTGTCTCGCCATACTTCGCAGCATAGTTTGTCTGGCGTGCATTTCCCTTTACATCAAACTGAACTCTTGCACCGCCCTTGGCATAAGCCACATTCGCCGCGTAGCTGAAAGGTGATACCAGCGGCAGGTTATCGCCATTGTCATCCGTTCCGAGGGCATAGCCTAGCGAGCCGTTCAGCTCCAATTCTTTCAGAATCTGCCACTTGGCAGTAAAGTTTGTATTAATGATGCGCGCATCACTCAGGTTTCCGTAGACCTTAACGCCCTTTGCGCCTATCGTCATGGCACTGAGGCGGTTCTCGAAATGCCCTATGATGTAGTTGCTGAAGAAGAAGGCGTTGGCATCTATCTGAAGCGACAAGCGTTTTATTCCGCTGAACTTTGCCGATGCGTTCAACTCCACCGCCGATTCGTTCTTCAGAGCCGGATTGCCGATGTAGTCGAACTGGTCGAACGTATTGTTGAGATAATATCCGTATGCCTCGGTAACCGTTGGAGCGCGACTGCCCCACCCTGCGCCGACCGACAGAAGCCAGTCTTTCGGCGTGAACGAGTAGCCCAGTGCCACCCTTCCGGTTGTCTGCCTGTATTCGTCCGTCATCTTAGGGAAGAAAACCTTCTGCGCCTTGTAGCCCTCCTCGTTGTTCAGTTTCTGCGTCTGAAAGGCTATTTTTGCCGAGAGTCTGAGTGCGTGCTTGCCCGAGAGCGTTATCCTATCGCTGAAAGCCAGTCCGGTGTTAAGCGTTCCCACATCGGGCCACGTTACCATGTACATTGGCGCGGCTCCTCCGGGATACATCGTCATGTCGGCAAAGAGGCGGTTGTAGTACAAGTCGTAGTTCAGTTGCGCATCGTGAACGCTGTTGCCTGCCACGAGCAGACTGTACAGACCTGCCGTCCAACTCTCGCCGGGCATATCCATGTGAATCTCTACGTCGGGGCGCGTGGTGTCGTCCATTATATGTGTTATGTGATTGTAGTATGCCTTTGTCTCCCACGAAGTGAGAAAATCTCCGCCAAACAGCCTTCGGTACGACAGCGAGGTGATGAAGGCCTCAGCCTTAGAGACGTCCATGTTCAAGGCGGGATAGCCAACGTCCGTAGCCTTGTCGTAGATGAGCGTTCCCTCGACAATATTCTTTTCCTTCAGTCTGAAGCCCACATTGCCAAAGAGGTTTACTTTCGTAAACTGCGAGTACAGCACCTCCTTGCCGCCGGCCTTGTAGTTGTCGGCATCGCGCCAGTATGCTCCGAAGTTTGTGTAGAACGAATGTCGCGATAAGGCAGCGTCAACTCCTGCCACTCTTACGTTTCCGTTTGTCTCGTATCCGGCGTTGGCACTCAGTTGTAGTGTTTTTTTGCCGAATCCTGCCTTCTGAAGTTTGAGGTCGAGGCTTCCGCCTATGTTTCCTGTGCTCTGCGGATTGCCGAAGAGTCCGGAGTTAAGGCTTATGCTTTGCAGATTACCACTTTCCACATACGATGTTACGGGGTCCATCTTATCGGTACAAGCATAAAAAATCTTCATTCCGTCGATGGTTGTCGATACTCGTTCGGTCTGCATGTTGTTTACCGACGGCTCCCAAGCGTAACTTCCGCGCCTTATCAGACTTACGCCCGAGAGTTGCTGAAGATGCTCGTCGATGCTTGCCGTCTTGCCCTTGACAGAGCGTTTGCCGCCCTGTATGTTTGAAGTAGATACCACCACGACCTCGTCGATGTTATGCGACTGGTTGGTGATGGTATCACTGTTATGAGCAATATAAAGGGTTGAAAATAGTAATTCTAAAATCATTCGAATTGACAATTAAAAATTGACAATGGACAATTGCTTTTCAATCTTCAATTGTCGTCATTGTCAATTGTCAATTGCGCATTGTCAATTATGAATCAAATAGTTACATCAAGATACAGCGAGCTGAAGCCTGAGTCCAAGTCGTCGCCGCCTGCCACAATGTTGCCGTTGGCATCCTTTACTGTTAAGTGGATTCGCCACAAGCCTGTCATCGTAAGGTTGAGAGTGCCCAGATAGCTGCCGTCGTCCTGCTTTGCAAAAGCCGCGTTGTCTGGCGATGAGTGGTTGCCCATGTCGGGCATCGTCGGAAGAATTTCTACTGTAAACTTCTCGCTTGCAAGCTGATAAGGTTCTGTAATCTTCGCGCTCTTCTTCGAGATGTAAGCCTTAACGGCATTTGTGCCAGTCTTGTATTCAGTTGGATTTACGAGCGAGATGAAGAATGTCTCATTGCCCACCTTGAACGACTTGACCCAGTCCTGACCGTCTGGCAGCGGATTAACCACCTGCTCAACATCATTGATGCTTGCCTCGCTCTTCAGCACCCGTGCTGTATAAGACAAAGCCCATGTGTCCTTGCCCGATGTGCTCATTATGAACGAAATCCATCCGCGTTTTACGGCAGTAGGTTTGTCGTCGAACGTCTCGACACCAGCCGATACAGGTGTGCTGTGATACATACTCATCGCGCTCATGTGCATAAGCGGAGTGATGCTTGTTATGTCGAAGTCCTTAACGTAGTTGCCGTTTTTCTTCTTTGTAGCAACAAAGAATATCTCGTTGTAGCCCTTGTGGAAGTCGGCCGAGCGATATGCAAACACGTTGTACTTATCGTCAATATCCTTAATAGAAAGTTCAGGAATGATTGTAACCGTCTGTAGGAACTTGTAAACCTGCAGAGCCTCCTCTGCCGAGCAGCAGTCAACATCGCCGTCGAGCGTCACGCCCGGAATCTCAATGTCCTGCACTCCGTTGTTGTCGTTAGAGTTGCATGCCGTAAAGGTCAGAACAACTGCTGCCATCGATAAGAATAATAAAATCTTTTTCATACTAAAATCCTGTTTTATTTCAGTTTCTATTTAGGTGATAAAAAAAGGAGACCGGCGTCTTTACAACGAACCCCAACACCGGTCTCGCGGAAATTGATAATGATTAATAACCGGGATTCTGACTAATACCAAGGTTCTCGCCCGACAAACCTGTTGGTATAGGCTGGCGATAATGGCGACCCTGTACGTTGTTATATTTTGCCTTCAGATGATTGTGTACCTTTGTAAAGAACGCCTCCTGATCGGCAGTATAAGTCTGATTATTCTTCCAGTCATCAGCAAAGTGCTTGTAATTCTTCACCTTCTTTACTGATGAAATCAGGTCCTTCCAGCGATAGCTGTTATACAAAGAGAACTGCTCGTATGTAAACTCGTAGTCCCACTCGCGCTTAATCTGGTCGAATGTTGGTGCAGAGACAGTCTCGATGCCTGCGCGCTTTCTCAGTTCGTTGAACGGAGCGGCAGCCTCGGCGTTGCGGCCAAGCTGAACAAGAGCCTCAGCCTTTGTCAATAGCACCTCGGCATAGCGTATCTCGATGCGGTCAACCGAGTTGTGGGTAATCTCAAGATTCTCGGCATCCTGATAACTCTGGTCTACGCCCTTTCCGTTGATTGGAGTGTAGACTGGCGAATAGTAGTGATGTGTCTTGCCCGTTTCCGGATTAACAACTGTTGTGAAGTATGTCTCAGCCAGACGTTTGTCATCAGGATATTCAGCCTTCCAGTCGTCGTACAGATTATCGTCGGCAACCTCGGTGTGGTTCTGCGAGTAGCCTGTGCCGTTCTCTCCGTTCTGGAATGGGAATGTCCACGAGCAATGTGTCTGATGGTTACCCTGTGCATCGTACTCGTCGCCATCGTGGGCAATGGTAAACAGATGCTCGTTTGTGCCGCGTTTGTTGCTCTCATACTCGCGTCCCCAAAGTTTGTTGTAGTCTGGGTCGAGTTTCAGCAAACCGCTATTGATTACCTTGTCGGCATACTCAACAGCCTTTTCGAGGCGCGAATTGGTCTTTGTAAATGCCGGGTCGGTCTGCGATGATGCGATGGCAGCCACCTCGCTCTGCGTAAGCGGATTGTCGCCCCACACCAGATAAGTTCGTGCCAGCAATCCCTGAGCCGCCTGCTTTGACGGAACGCGAGGGTCGCCGTCGTAGTTCTTCAGCAGTTCCTCGGCTGCGGTAAAGTCGCTCACAATCTGGTTAAACACCTCGTCTATCGACTTGCGCTCGGTTGTGCTTCCACCCTCTTCGGTAAAGACAGGCACTTCGCCCCAAAGTTGAACGAGTTTAAGGTAAGCCAGTCCGCGAAGGAACTTTGCCTTTCCAACAGCGGCATTGTAGCCAGCCTGCGAAACCTTTCCGGCCTTTAACGAGTTTGTTACGGTTGCTATCGCCTCGTTGTCCTGCGAGATGCCAAGGAAGAGGTGGTTAAAAATCTTTACCTGATACCATGTAGAAGATAGTTGCTCGAATCGGCTGTTTACCGGGCCGGGCTCTCCTTCCTCGCCCTCGAAAGATATTAGTTTGTTTGAGTTAAGTTCAACGATGAACGAGAACGACGAGCTTAGCGGCTGCCAGTGGCTGTAAACGCCGTTCACAAGCGATAGCGCGCTGGCATCGTCGGCAACTACGTTTTCGTCTGTAACCTGATTCTTCACTGGGTCATCGCTCGAGCATGATGACAATGTTGGTATAAGCGAAGCCGCCGCGAAGGCAGCAATAAATAAATCTTTTTTCTTCATTGTACACTCTAATTTAATTGTTACTAAACTCGTTTTATTCTGTGTTTGTTTGACATTGCAAAGATACGGCGACTTCGGCGGCTTCACAATCGCATTTTAAGTGTATATTTAACTAACATATTTATGGTAGATGGCAATTATTTTGAATTGACAATTGACTGTTGATAATTGACAATGAGGAAGTTAGAAAGTTTAAATTTGAAAGTTATGAATTGACTGTTGACAATGGACAATGGATAATTTTTTTGAGAGAGAATTGAAAAAATCTTTTCAGAAATAAGAATTGTCCATTGTGCATTGTCAATTATCAAGCAAGCCGATAGTAAGCCGCAAGGTACGTTCAAGGTACGTTCAGGGTTCGTTGAAGATTCGGGCAGGGTACGTTCAAGGTACGTTCAAGCAAGCCGATAGTAAGCCGATAGCAAGCCGCAAGGTACGGAGTAGATACGGAGTAGCTACGGGGTAGGAACGGGGTAGCTACGGGGAAGCTACGGGGAAGGTTAGTTCAAGGTACGAGATGCAAAATCCGCAACACCTTTTATTGGCATTGCGGATAGGTATGTGATGAAATTTTAACTTTTAGCAGACAGCAATCTCTAAAAAAGCCATTCTTTCGTTTTTATTCTGGATGGCGCTATTCAGAAGCTGCCGTAATCCATCTGCTATTATCAAAGTTTTTGACTTATTGAGCCGGGATTCGAAAATACGAAAAACAAGCAGAAAGCCCACACCCCCAACTGTTGTGTGGATTTTTAACTTTATTTTTTAGCCGTAAAATATCCCGGATTAGCCTTTCCGCCGTCTATTTTTGCACGGCTTGCATCTGTTGCATCAGGACTAAAGATTGTTCCTTTGCCACCTACAAGTTTTGTTGA
>FNBQ01000045.1 GCA_900102385.1 Bacteroidales bacterium KHT7
AACGTCTTTTTTGTGGACGTGAGCAAGTGAATGGCTGTGAACCAGTACAGCAATGGAAGGTTGCTGCCGTGCATAACCGTGCCCGACCTGAGGGTGGTCTCATGTCCGCACTTGGCACACATCCAGCGTTTGTGGCAACGGTTCCAGTACTGTTTCTCGCAGCCACAGCGGCTGCACTTTATACCTTCTTTTTCGCGAGTTTCCTTGAGGTACTTTTCACAAGCTTCCTCGCTGTCGAAATGTTTTGCAAAATCCAACAACTTCATTTGGCTATGATTTTTTCAATTACAAAGATAATACATTTGGGGATATTGCGGATTATCATTTATTTTATTTCCTGACATTTGCAAAGAGCGAGTCGAGAGCCTCGGTTCGGTGCATGTAGGCAAAGTTCTTGCCGCTGTGCTCTGCCGAGTGAGCCACCGGAACAGCGGCATCCCTCTTGCTGCAACCAACCGAAATGCCAGCCGCAAACACATCGGGATATCTGTTTACAATATCGAACACGCCTACCCCGCCGTCAGAAGTGCCGGTTATGTATATTCTGCTGGCATCGGCAATGCCGCTTGCAACGTAATCGTCGGCAATCTGCTTGATGTCGGCGGCATGGCCTGCCCAACTGTCAGCCTTGCTGCATACAGGCTCTACTACAACCGCCTTTATGCCTTTCTTGCCGAGATAGTTCTTTATAGAGTCGTTGGCCGATTCCCACATCAAGTGGTTGCCCTTTGTGTCGAGAATATTGTCGAGTTTGTGTTCCTTGCATCCGCCGTGCAGAAAGAACACGAGCAGAGCCTTGCCTTCCTTCTGCGGGTTAATGTCGGTAACACGGCAAGGAAGATTGTAGACGATGCTCTTTGGCTGGCTGTTGATACATAGCGAATCGGCAGCAGACAGGCTGTCGGATGCAGCCACAACCGTCTCGGCTGGCTTTTTGTCGCACGAGCTTACATATCTGCAAAATGCCGCAAAAAGGCAGATATAGCAGACGAGTTTCAATAAATTCTTCATCTCAAAAAAAATAATTCAGTTAATAATCAAGCTATTTTCTCTTATATTTGCAAGAAAATACATTACTGCGCATAGCATTGCTCTCGCAACAGCATCGAAGAATGTATTTTCATAAGTGCAAATATACAAAATTTATAATATCAACGCATAAAAAATTACAAATTAACGCATAATTTTGGTATTTCTTGACAAAAAGATAATTTATATTACATTTTTATTCATTTTCTTAGGGTCGTTTCCTTCTGCAACTTTATCCATATTTTTTCAGTCGGGTGCATTATTATTACATTATCAACAAAAGGAAAAGATTTTCATGTTCTTTCGGCAACCGAAGCCGACAAAATAAGTAACTTTGCAGCCGACAATCAACAAAAAAAACAATTCGGGGCAAAAGGAGAGCCTTTCGGTATAAAAAAATGACGACGACAACAATTCTTATGCTTGTCCTATTCTGCATGGGAGCAAGCTTTGTACAAAGAGTTAGCGGATTCGGCTTCGGTATATTCATAATGACCATGCTTCCGCAACTAATGCCATCGTATGGCGAGGCAACGGCTCTGTCGGGAATGTTGGCTATGATGCAGTCGCTCTTTGTGGCTGTAAGAATGAGGCGGCACATCTGCTGGAAAAGGCTCATTCCGATACTCACAACCTTCGTCATAGTATCGTACTTTGCCGTGATGTTCGTTTCGTCGATAAACGATGTGATGCTGAAAAGAATTCTGGGCGTAACGCTCATTGCGGTCAGCATCTACTTCTTCTTTTTCAGCCAGAAGATAAAGGTTAAGCCAACCGTTCCGACGCAGATTGGCATGGGAACAATATCGGGACTGATGGGCGGATTCTTTGCCATGCAAGGACCTCCGGCGGTGCTGTATTTTCTGTCGTCGGAGAAGACAAAGGAGGAGTACATTGGCATAAGTCAGGCATATTTCTTCATCGGCAACGTGATGATGACGGTCTTCCGCGCCAGCAACGGCTTTGTTACCGAGGCTGTGGGAGTGGCTTGGTGCTACGCCCTGCCGGCAGTCTTTGTGGGAACGTGGATTGGCACTCTGGTATTCAACCGTCTGCCAATAGATGTGCTTAAAAAGATAGTTTATGTTTATATTGCGATTAGCGGAATCATTGCTTTAAGTTGAAAATTAAAAATTGAAAGTTGAAAAAAACAGACTCTTTTCAACTTTCAATTTTCAACTTTCATTTATTTAACGTAAACCTTCTTTCCGCCAATAAGATAGATGCCCGACGGCAGATTGTCTGTAGCCTCATCGGCATCGACCTGCGAGCGGACTTTCACTCCGCCTATGGTAAAGACATCGACCTTCTTGCCAGCAGTCTCAGCCTCAACCTCAGGAACAGCGGTTGCTGCCGAATAAGTGAAGTCCAGACCAGATTCTGTACACAATATGACTTCCTTACCTTTTGAATAATAAAATGCCTGAACTATATACTTTCCCGAAGGCAGATTCTCGATAGAGAAATTAGCCTTACCTGTTGAACCTACGGCAATCTGGGCGTCTCTCGACTGCGATGTTACATAAGAGGCATCTTCAGCCCTAAAGATATTAGCCAGAATATTATTGTCGTACTTGTTCAGACCTATATTCTTAGCCGAGATAGTAAAGTCGAAAGTGCTGCCGATGCTCTTTGTCACGGTAATAGTTCCCATAGACAGAGATACAGCATAGTCTGCCGAAATTGTAACAGAGCCTGTATAGACAACAGTCTCACACTTGCTGTCGAGAGCAATCTTAACGGTTTTCTTACCAGACGTTGTAGGCATGAAGTGGAACTCTACATCACCCGAGCAGTTTGCATCGACCATAGCCGTGTTTCCTGCCGACAAAACGTCATCAATAAACACATACAAGTCGCAAACATTTACTTTGCTGGTGTTTGTTATATTGGCTGTTATAGTGGTTGCTCCGTTGGCTCTGAGTTTGCCGCCATACTGCACGCTATTTACCTTGCAACTCATACCTGTTTCCGACGTGCTATTTGAGGCTTTAAGCGTAAGCACAGTACCGTTCGAGATTACCGCAGTTATATCGCAAGCAACTCCGTTGTGGCAGAGAAGCCATTCCGAACTTCCGTATTGTCGGCTTATACTCCTTATCGAATATGTTCCGTCAGACAAGCCGGCCCCCATACTGAATGTAACAGGTATGGTATAATAATAATTATTCTCGAAACTGATATTCTTTGAACTGGTGTAGATATTCTTTACAAAAACACCGTCCTTGTACAAGGCCAGTCCATGCTCCAAGAGGAAGTCCTGCCCTGTCCAGTTTGCAAGTTGATACTCAACCTTTATATTCTTAAAATCGCTTGATTTTGCCGAGCGGGTGAATACATTGCTGCCCTGAAGACTAATAGAATATGCCGTAGCCCTGAGAGCCTGACTGTTTACACCGTTTTTGTTAGGCTGCAATCCGCCAACAACATATTGCGACATCGTATATCCCTCGGAAGCAGAAGAGCCGCCTGTTCCCTGATTTTCGGGATTCATTACAGACAGTTTGAAATATCCGTCGGAAGAACCGTTCCAGCCCCAGTTAATGTGCCAGTATCCGTTGCCATCGTATCCGTCGCAAATAAAGGCGTGTCCATCACCGTTATACACGCCTCCGGCATAGTATAGCGGCCGTCCTTTGCTCAATTCGCCATAAAGCAGACTCTCCCACTCTGATGTTGTGTAGAAATCGCGAGAGGCATCGAAAGCCGTTGCCTCATCGTAGTTGAAATATTCTGTAAATGTTGAAGAGAAAACATTTGTGCCCGAAGCATTGGGCTGATAGTCCATCTCTACCGACTGACCGCAATATAGCATCAGTTTGGCAACGGCATTCTGCTGGGCAACTGTTGTTGTGCCTGCGTAACTGTTTGCCATGTTACTCCAGTCGAACGTGGTTGCGCTGAGGGCTGGCATCGAGATCTTTCTTGTCTTGGTTGTGTAGGCAGGCAGAGCCGACATGTTCTGCGGCCACTCGTGATATTTAAGAATCTGAGCCATTGCCGTTGCCACACAGCCTGTTGGGCACGTCTGCTTCTCGCCGCTTACCTTTACCGACGGACAGAGATCGTTGAATGGCGAGTTCTGCCCCCACGTTGTCTTTACAAGCGGCTGTATGGCAGCCATCGACGCTGCACGCGTCTGCTTGCTAACGGCATCGATTTTGTTAGCCTCTACATACTCAATCTGACGTTTGTACTCATCGAGCCACGCCTTGAGGTTCGACGGCATATTGCCCTCGTCGAACGTTCCGCTGTCGGAATATCCGATTACGGCATCGGTGCGGTCGCTTCCGCTCACGATTACAAAGCCGCCATCGGTTGCATTGAAAGCGTAGTAAGGCTGCTCGTCTGACGTTTGTCGTGTAGTCTTGTTATCCAAACTTACAGTCTTATTTCTCTGCTGCAAGAATGCCTTTGCCTTTTGCAGAGCCTCGCTCTGACCTATGTTTTCTGCATTGGCCTCGCGACCGAGCAGAAGAGCGGCAATCAGTAGAAAAACATGTTTCATAAAAATTTTACCTGAATTTATATAAAAAGCAATTATAGTTCGAGTTCAACCGGACAATGGTCGCTGCCCATTATCTGAGTATGGATTTTTGCCTCCTTAATTTTGTCGTTCAGCCGCTCGGATGTTACGAAGTAGTCGATGCGCCATCCGGCGTTCTTCTCGCGAGCGCGGAAGCGGTACGACCACCACGAATATGTAACCTCGTCGGGGTGCTTGAATCTGAACGTATCGGTGAAGCCCTTAGACAGCAGCGAGCCGAACTTCTCGCGCTCCTCGTCGGTGAAGCCGGCATTGCGTCGGTTTGTCTTCGGGTTCTTGATGTCAATCTCCTGATGAGCCACGTTCATATCGCCACACACAATTACGGGCTTCTGCGCATCGAGTTTCTTGAGATAGGCCTGAAAATCGTCCTCCCACCTCATGCGATAGTCGAGGCGTTTCAACTCGTCCTGACTGTTTGGCGTGTAGACGGTTACGAGAAAGAAGTCGGGCATCTCGAGGGTTATTACGCGCCCCTCATGGTCGTGCTCGTCAATGCCTATGCCGTTGGTAACGCTAAGCGGCTTGTGCTTGGTGAATATTGCCGTGCCGCTGTAGCCCTTCTTGTCGGCATAGTTGAAGAAGGCCTCGTAACCCTCGGGACTGAAGTCGCACTGCCCTGCCTGCATCTTCGTTTCCTGAAGGCAGAAGAAATCGGCATCGAGTTCCTTGAAAATATCTTCGAAGCCCTTTGTTATGCAGGCGCGAAGTCCGTTTACGTTCCACGAAATAAATTTCATACCGTTCTGATTGTTAGATTGTTACCATTGTGGCTCCGAAGCCGTACTGCTGAAAACTTGCATCTTGGAATGTGCAGCCCTTGTACTTGTGCTTCAGCTCCTTTTCTACGGCGCGACGGAGCACGCCCTCGCCCTTTCCGTGAATGAAGACGATTTTCTTGCCCTTCTGTTTCAGATGCTTGTCCATCGTCTCGCGGAACACCTTTAGCTGATATTCAAGAATCTCGCCGTTCGTCATGTTGGCAGTATTGTCGAGCAGCGAGTCGATGTGCAAGTCAACCTCAAGCGGAGCGTTCTTGTCCTCCTTCTTCTCGTGCTTAATCTTGTAGCCGTTGTCAGTCTCGGTTGTCTTCTTTGTAAGCAGAGCCTCCTTGATGTCGTCGGCATTGGCATATACGGTTTTCTGAATCACATCGTCCTTGACGATGTCGTAGATTAGGGCAGGCTCGGTAAAGAACATGCTCTCCTCGAACGTGTGCATCTTGTAGAAGTTCTGTAGGTTGATGCGCACCTGAACGGTTGCCGCCGGCTTAAGCATGAAGCTGCGGTCTTCCTTGTAGGCTACGAACTGAACAGCCACCTGACTCATCTCGTTCAGCTGCGCCAGTCCGAACTCCTCCATCTGTATCTTAGAGTTTGGCTCAAGAACGCCCTGCGAATGTAGTCGCCAGCTGTTACCCTCGCCGCACAGATATGTGTAGAAGATATAATAGTTGCAATCGTTAACTATATAAGCATCGAATGTGGTATTTGTAAGCATCTTGATGTCCTTCGGAACATAGGCAAGGAACACGTTTACCTTGTTGCCGTCCTTTCGCTCCTCAACGCGTCGCTTGTATGTTATCGGCTTGTCGATGTCAACCTCGTCGGTCTCTTCCGGCTCGGCAATCTTCGGTTTCTTGTCCTCGTCGAGCGTGTGAACCTTGGCAATATTGTATTCGTTTGTATCAACCACCACGCACTGCTTCACGGGCATCGGAATCTCGAATCCGTCTTCGTCCTCGACAAGGACGATGTCCTTGCCCTGAAATCCTGCCACTTTGCCTCCGCCCTTCTCGAGAAGGAAGCGCACTTTGTCTCCTATTTTCATATCAGTCTTGCTTTATAAAATACTTCTTGAATTCGTTCTCAAAATTCGGGGTGAACACGTCCTTTCCCAGATTCTCCTGAATCTCGTCGAGAGTCCAGAATCTGCCGCCGTCGAGTTCGTCCTTGCTCGGCTTTATCTCGCCGTCGTAAACGGTTTTGTGGACATATACGAGTTCCTTCTCGCGGGCAGACTGAAAGACGTACTTGTCCATCTTCTCGGGCTTGAAATCGGTTATGCCGAGTTCTTCGCGCACCTCGCGCTTCAGCGCATCCTCAACGCACTCGCCAAGGTCAATGTGTCCGCCGGTGGCAGTGTCCCACTTGTCGGGCTGGATGTCTTTCCACGACGGTCTGTGCTGAAGATACAGCTCGCCCTTGCTGTTAAAAACATGCAGATGCACAACAGGATGAAGCATCATGCTGCCGCCATGACATTCGCCTCGCGTAGCGGCACTTAGTATGTTTCCGTCTTCATCTACAACGGGAAACATCTCCTCTGAATTGTCTGTCATTTAAAATTATTTTATTTGCTGCAAAAATATTTAAATTCTGTCACAACAACAAGCAGTTAAGAAATATTTCATTACTTTTGCACCCACGATTAATAACCAAAACAATTAAAGCACAAATTTATAATGAAGAAAAATTTAGGAACAGTCTGCATTCATGGCGGATGGAAACCTACTAAGGGCGAACCTCAGCAGTTGCCTATCTATCAGAGTACCACATTCAAATATGACACCAGCGACCAGATGGCACGCCTGTTCGACCTTAAGGATGAGGGCTACTTCTACACACGTCTTGCCAACCCTACAAACGACGCGGTGGCAAAGAAGATTGCTGCTCTTGAGGGCGGCGTGGGCGCAATGCTTACATCAAGCGGCCAGGCAGCCAACTTCTACGCTATATTCAACATCTGTCAGGCAGGCGACCACTTCATAACAAGCAACACTATCTACGGCGGAACATACAACCTGTTTGGCGTTACAATGAAGAAACTGGGCATTGAATGTACTTTTGTTGACCCTGAGTGGGACGACGAGCGCATCGAGAAGGAATTCCGCCCAAACACTAAGTGTTTCTTCGGCGAGACAATCTCTAACCCGGGCGGAAACGTGTTCGACATCGAGCGTTTTGCCAAGATGGCTCACAAGCACGGCGTTCCGCTGGTGGTAGACAATACTTTCGCAACACCTATCAACTGCCGTCCTTTTGAGTGGGGCTGCGACATCGTTACTCACTCAACAACAAAATACATGGACGGTCATGCCACTCAGGTGGGCGGCGCAATCGTCGACAGCGGTAACTTCGACTGGGAGAAGTATGCCGACAAGTTCCCTGGTCTGACAACTCCAGACGAGAGCTACCACGGTCTGACATACACAAAGGCTTTCGGCAAGATGGCTTACATGACCAAACTGGTTAGCCAGCTTATGCGCGACCTTGGCTCAATCCCAGCTCCGCAGAACTCATTCCTGCTGAATCTCGGTCTTGAGACTCTTCACCTGCGTATGCCTCGCCACTGCGAGAACGCACAGAAGGTGGCTGAATGGCTCGAGAAGAATCCGAAGGTTAACTGGGTTAACTACTGCGGACTGAAGAGCAACAAGAACCACGCTCTTGCCGAGAAGTACTTGCCAAACGGCTCGTGCGGCGTTATTGCCTTCGGTCTGAAGGGCACTCGCGAGGATGCCATCAAGTTCATGGATAACCTCGACTTCATCAGCATCGTTACTCATGTTGCCGATGCCCGCACATGCGTTCTGCACCCAGCCAGCCACACTCACCGTCAGCTTAGCGACGAGCAGCTTATGGAGGCAGGCGTAGCACCAGACCTTATCCGTCTGTCGGTAGGTATTGAAGATGTAAACGACATCATTGCCGACCTTGAGCAGGCTATGGCAAAAATGTAAATATCGGAGATATTACAACATAAGAAACTCCTCCTTTGCAGATGCATTCTGCGAGGGAGGAGTTTTTTTGTTGAAAGTTGAAGGTTGAGAAATCTTAAACAATTCACAGTTGACGATGTCTCTTGAAAATTGAAAATCCTTTTAATTGATATTTGACAATTGACAATGGGAACTTAGAGAGAATTGAAAGCCGAAAGGTAGCATTTTACAAGCCGCAACTTACGTTCAAGTATGCTTCAAATAAGCCGGAAGGTACGGGGTAGCTACGGGGTAGCTACGGGGAAGGTACGGGGAAGGTACGTTCAAGGTACGTTCAGGGTACGTTCAGGGTACGTTCAAGTACGGGATAGGTTCGGGGTAGGTTCGGGGTAGCAAGCCGAAAGGTTCGGGATTCCTTCGGTATTATTCAGACAGAATCGGCTCAAAAATCGCGTTTTTTGAGCCGATTCTTCAAAAAGACACTTAAGCCAACATCTGTTTGAATTTCGATTTGCTTATTGTCTCTACGCTTCCATTTTCTATTCGCGTAATTTGCCAATCATCATCTTTCTGAATAGGCAGATAATAGATATAGCCAGTCAGTTCGGAGCAACGGATGTAGCACGCTTTCAGAGCTTTGATTTTCGCCTTGTATTCCTCGCTGTCAAATTGCGCAGCGTTGCTTACATTCACACTTTTCACCTCAAACAGATGTATGCGTCCCTTGCTATCCTTCATTACAAAGTCGGGATATGAAAAGTGAAGTCCGCCAAGATAATACTCAAACTTTATTTCTGAATTTTGCAGGAAGTTCTTGCCCCACAAATATTTTTTCTCATCCGACAAATATTCGGGTTCCAATGTTCCATCAAGACACGTTTCACCAGCCAACGGATTCGGTATTCCGACATCTGTTGTGCCTATGCCATTGCGCGAAATATCCTTCAGAATGCTTGCCCACTCGCGCTCTGCCTCACTGTCGAACGCGAACTTGTCGCTACCGTCCTTGCGCCGCCACACCCAGTCGCCAATATTCTCATAATGAGCATTGTCTACATACATTGAAGTTAATGGGAATGACACTTCTTTCTCTTTTCCGTCGGCATCGGTAACAATTTCCATACTCTTTTCGTAGTCGCAGATATAGTTGTCGTATTCCTTGCTTACCGAATCGACATGCTCGCCAAAACGCCACCATTTCTGCACCGTATCGGCATAGTCGTAGCAAAGATTGCGCACTTCGTTTTCGCATCGTTGCAGCTGCGCATAGACATCAAAAATGCTGCTATACTCCACATCGTTTTTCGATTTTTCATCGATGAACTTTGCCACATCAAAATCCCGCCGTTCGGTAAGCGGTTTGAGCCTTGTTGTCTTTATCCTAATGGCTTGCGGAATGTCTGTTTCACAGCCGTAGAGCCGAACCAGTCGCGACTTTTTAGTTCCTTGCGGTTCTATGCCCCAAATCCATGCAGTCATGGCAAGGTTTTGGGCTTCGGGCGAAAGTGTTTCAAAATCTACCAAGCGCGGATTGCGGCGCACACGTCCCATCACCTGTTCGTCGAGTTGCTTGCTCTTGGTGTCGCGCACCTGATAGAGCATACATGCGCGTGGAATGTCCCAACCCTCGCTTATAACCATCTTGAACACAATAACATCGATGGTCGAAGCATTTTCCTTGGCATAGTCTTTCCAACGCTCCACCTTCAGTTTGCCAACTTTGTCGTTGGTTCGGCATTTGTCTTTCTTGTCAACAATCGACATCCATTTTAAATGCTGATGCTCGGTCTTGTTCAGAACGTTCTCTATGTTAGCCCACTCTTGTTCCGCTTTTTCCTTGTTCGAGATTTGGATGATTAGGCACGGATTTACGCCAAGCTGATTAACGTATTTCTCGCGTATTTCCTCAAACTTGCAGATAGCCGTCTCAACCGTATCCTCTTCTGCTCCCCACTCTATGTGCTTTATTAGTTTGGCGTTCATGGCAGCCTCGTCGCTTATCTCCACATCGGGAGTTTGTCCGCGTTTAAGGTTGGGAGTCGCCGAGAAGTTTATTATCTTATCGAAATAGCTTTTTAGCTCGTCAAGATTATTGGTTTTCTGATGACATTCGTCTTTTATAACCCAGATTTTCTTGTTTTGTCCGCTACCAAAAAGATTGGCTGTAATTTGTTGCAAGAAATTAAGGAACACACCACCGTCCTTAAGTTTAGAACCATCTTTATAGAGGTCGCGCGGCAACACATACACATTAAACCCTTCAGGAATGAACAGACGTTCTTCGCCAGCAGAATCAGAATTGATTATATAAGGATTGATTTCCTTAAATATTTTGGTATCAGAACACGATTTGAAAACATTGAAATTTTGTTCAGCCAAATTGCCTTTCGACAATGTTGAAACCAAAAACACAACATCGGGATATTGTGCAAGTATGCGATTCATAAAATCAGCCATCATGCGAGTTTTACCGCTACCCGTTGGGGCACGGAAAGTTAGTTTGCTCTTCGAACTTATTTTGCGAACCAATTCTGCCACAGCATTTTGTTGCAGATCTATTGCATCTTGTAACATACAAACTAAAAATTATTCCTTCAACGTTTTCTGAGTGTTGCTGAAATTCTTGCACACCCATTCTATTTTCTCGCGTAAGGTTTTGAACTTATCTTGCCCATAAAGTGTTTCGTCAACCACGTCGAATGGCGTTTTGCCTTCGGTAGATTCGAAATTTGCAACCGATGCTATTTCATATACGTCAAGGTTGCCGCCGTATGGTTTGTTTTTCTTTATCCAGTCGAAATCTTTTGTACCGTCGTAGCACTCGCCAGTCATTACACGCTTCAGTCTTTTTGAAGTTACGTCGTAGGCGATGCCGTTTGGCGTGGTATCGGTTTTCTCGTTGAGCTGACAGAGAATAAACTGACGATTGCCACCGTCTTTCTCGTTCAAATCGAGGACGGCATGACCTGTCGTGCCACTGCCCGCGAAGAAATCGAGAATAATGGAATCTGGATTGCTTGCAATTTTAAGTATTTGCAATAGCAAACGGATAGGTTTGGGAGAATCAAAAGGTGGATTAGAAAATATTTCTTTTAATTCTCTTCTTGCTTCATCATTATGACCACATTCTTCATAACTCCAAAACGTTGTAGGAACAACTCCCTTTTGTACTTCATTTAAATAGCGTTTTAATTGTGGCGCTCCCTTTTTATCTTGACCAAAAAAAACTCGTCCTTCATTAATCCAACGCTCTACCGTCTCTTTATTTGTCATCCAACACCTCCCTTTCGGTGGATTATATGCTTCTCCTGTATTAGGATTAATTATTGAATAATCATAATTTGCCGAATAAGTCCTTACAGAAAGATTATCAGGTCGCCATTTCCCTTTACCATCCAGACTATCATACTTATATAATTGGTTCTGTTTATCTGTACGAGGAAGAAGATTTCGCGTATAATTGCGAGTTTTACCATATACAAGTAAGTAGTCCACGACACTTGCAAATCGTTTGGAATCATTAGCAGAAGCATAATTTCTTAACCAACTTACGCAACTGATAAAATTTCCTTCTCCAAACACCTCATCAAACAAACATTTTACATACGCCTGATTTTTGTCGTCGATAGAGCAAAAAATGACACCACTATCAGAAAGCAGTTGCTTTGCAAGCATCAGACGTGGATAGAGCATAGAAAGCAGATTGTCACGAGTAATAGCATTTTCGTAATTTGTTTGTGCAAATTCGCCCATGCTATCCTTGCCGTATGGAGGGTCGATGTAAATTACACTTACCTTGCCTTTGTACTGAATAAGAAGGTTTTGCAAAGCCTCGTAATTGTCACCAATTATAAGTTTGTGTGTTGGCTTTGCATCATCTGTATGGAAACTAAGTTTTTCATTCTTACGGAAATAGCGAATATCGCTCGTCATTTTCTCCAACCGTTTATCGAAGTGTAGACCAGTCCGTTTGTATGTAGTACCAAGTTCGGCAATCATCATTGCTTCGTTATCGCTGTCGGCGTTGCGTATAAGTTTTTCGAGCAAATCGGCATTGGTGCGCTCCAAAATTTTGTCGCCCACACGCCGTTCAAGCTCCGCCACAAGTTCGTCTTTGATGGTGCTCATTGCAGTATGCTTTTCAGCGCATGCAACTTATCGAAAATACGAGTTTGGCAAATTCCATTAGGGCAAAAGAGAAGCGTGAACTTCACTTATGAGCCCAAGGAAATTTGCCGTAACCCGCACCCCAATAAGTTCCGTCCACGCAAAACGCAGACGTTCACTGAACTTATTCAATGGGGATGCTTTTAGAATCGGCAAATTTTTAGGGCATCTCGAATAAATAGCAAACGCTATGATTAATAATATGTTAGTTATAAATTTATTTCTATTTCTTAAAACAATTTTTAATTAGTAACATTATACGTCTGTTTTTAAGCCAAGACGCAATGCGCAAAATTAAATATTTTTGCAAATAAAGGCAAACAAAAATCTACAAAATACTTCTTCACCAACAAAAAAGCCTTCTTTACGAAGGCTTTTTCTATTTATACTCTGGAAAATACTCCTTGAAGGTGGTCTTTGTGCCGGCGCGCTCGGACTTTACTATCGGCTCTACAAGACTGTTGGCATAGACTTCCAAATCGGTGTAGAAACGCTTCTTGTCGAGTGTGTAGGTCTTTGAGTTGTCCTCGCCCACCTTCAGACCGTTGCGCTGCTCCCACTCGTCGGGAATGCCGTCGCCGTCGGAATCGGGCTGCGATGCTCCATGCTTAAGCACAGGCCATCCGCCTACATCGTTCTGCGAGTCGATTAGCCCCGGAGTGTGGTATTTGTATCCGTAGCCCGAGACTGTTCCGTTAAGCACATCGCCGCACACACGAGCATCAACGGCATCGCGGCTCTTCGATGCGCCTGCCGTAGCCGCCACACGGTCGAGAACCACGGAAGCAGAATGAAGAGTTATGAAGTTGAATTTCCGGAAGTCGAGCGTATCGGAAACGAGGCGTTTCTTTATCATATACTTCGATGCGAACTCGCCGAACGTACAGTTTTTGTCGGGGCGTACAAGATTGCCATCGACCTTTGCCACCGCGCCGTCAATCATGTTTCCGCTAAGATAGAAGCGTCCCGGAACGATGTCGTTGGCATCTTGGTGGTTGCAGTTGCTGCATTGGGTTGTAGGACTGAGCATGATGCCCGAATGACGGGTTGAATCGCGCGTGAATGTGCCGGGCTTGTAAAAGTTGTTTATCATATTGAACGTTTTGACGCCGAAGCCCTTGCGGTTCTCTCCGCCATACGCGCTCATGCCTCCCCAGTTGTAAACGACGTTGTTGACGCAGTCTACCGGACCGGCAAGAGTAGATACAAAACCGTGGTCGAACCGAGGGTTGCGCGAGTCGTGATGCGCTATAAGATTGTGGTGGAACGATGCACAGTCGCCGCCCCAGATGCCTCCGAAGCCGTGGCGACCTTTCTTGTGGCTCGAATTGCGCAGAGACTCGGACAAGATGCACCATTGCAGCGTAAAGAAATGATTTCCGTAGAACGAGCCGCACTCGTCGGTGCTCCACGACATTGAGCAATGGTCTATGATGATGTTATTGTTGCTTTTCCACATACTGCAGGCGTTCATGGCATCGTTCTCGAAATGCTCAACCGCCGGTTCTCCCTTCTTGTTGAAGTAAACCATGCCTTCGTCGCCCATTCGGCATCTTATGAAGCGCACAATAACGTTGCTCGCATCAATATGAAGGGTGTAGTTCTTCAGGCAGATGCCATCGCCCGGAGCCGTCTGCCCCAGCACACTAACGTTAGGCTTTGTTATGCGCAGCGGACATTTCAGTTCGATAGTTCCGTCTACGTCGAAGACGATAGTACGCACCTCGTTCTTGCGCAGAGCATAGCGCAGCGAGCCTTTTATCGGCTCTTCGGTCTTGTGTTCCTTGCTGAACCTCGGGTCGGTGCAATAGTCCTCGAGAGTGGTAACGTGATAAACCTTTCCGCCGCGTCCGCCGGTGGTGTATCGTCCGTATCCTTCGGCTCCCGGAAATGCAGGTGCCGAGGCAAACTGCGCTTTGAGCGGTGCAAATGGCATCAGGACAAGCAACAGCAATTGTAGTTTGATGTTCATATTTTTTAGTGCATGTTTGTTTCTGGTGGCAAATGTATAAAATTGTGGCTGAAAAACCGAACGTTTTAGCATACAAAAAATCCTCACCGCTTTTTGGGGCGATAAGGATTTCTGAAGAATTGCTTATAAATGTAGATGCAAAAAAATCGTTACTTTACGGTAGACAGGGCCTGCTTTATCTTTCGCAGATTGAGTGTTGTCTTGAAATGCTCGTTAACCTTGTTGTAGTAAGCCTGTCTGTCGTTTACGTGCACTTCGATGGTTATGTCGGGCATTTTTTTGCCATTGTTCTTGGTAGCGTAATAAACCTCAATCACACGTTCCGGCTCGCTTACACACTCAACTCGTTTCCAGCAGCCGTGTGCCTTGCGTGCAAAGCCATCTTCGGTGCAGCCCTCTACAAAAATGTCCTGTTCCGGGTCGTCGCAATAGATATTGTAGTTAACTATACATGCTTTTTCTTCCAAATCAACATCCTCATTTTCATCGCTCGAACAAGAAGAACAGACAGCTGCAAAAAGCAGCATTACAATGTTAAGAATATATATTCTTGTTTTCAAAAGTTTTAAGTTTTTCCACCTTCTAAATGCTTCAGGCATTGCAACTTGTTTTCAAATATCTGTCAAGTTCAGAAAAAAAGTGTTAAGTATTCCCTGTTTTAAAAGATTATAAATCAGATTCATACGTTTTATTTCAAGCAATTCTTGTTTGTGTAGCGATTTTTTCGGCAACAAAATTACAAAGTTTTTCCCGAAAAAATGTAACGATTTGTAAAGAAGTTTTTATTTCGGTGATAATATTTCGTTAAAAAAGACTATGCCGACTGATGTCTTTTTCTGACATTCAGTCGGCATAATCATCAAGAAATAAGCAATATAGCGTTTTCTATTTCTTCTTTTTATCTTCCTTTATCTTCTTTTCGCACTCGTCGATGTACTTCAGTTCGCTCTTTGCCATCTCGTCGTCTTTGTTGAAAGACAGCACTTTGTTGAACAGGACCTTCGCATCCTTGTAGTTCTGGCGTTCGATAAGGCAATAGCCCTTTCGGCGGAGAAGGAAGAGGTAGAAGTCCTTGTCGCTGTCGTCATCGAATTTCTTTGGATTTTCGCCAAAGTTCCCCAAATGATAATTAATAAAATTCCATGCCAAGAAACTTTCTGAATTAACCAAATAGTTTATAAGTTCCATTTCGACCTTTATTAAATACTGAGGTTCAATAATTTTACTTGCAGAATTGAGATACTTAAAAGCACCACCCACTTTTGTTTCCATCAAATTGTAGCCGATAAGATATTTAATTTCTGATGCAAAGAAAAAATTATCCTCACTCATGTCATATTTACCCGACAGCATTTTACTTGTAATGATATTGTCGGCATTCTTCAGCAACACGTTAGCATCGAGTCTTTGATCTTTTTTACAAAGTTCAACAGCCTCATTGTACATTGCCTCGGGGTCGTCGTAACTATACAGGTAAACACAACGTTCATCATCGGTAAATGTGCTGTCTGCCTTGGCATTGATTTTCTTGTTTACAGAATCAACAATTGCCGTTATCTCATCGTTAATCTTCTCAGGTTTTATATAATCGTATGTAACCAAAACATGTAAAATCACATTTTGCTCAAGCGAATCGACAATTAAAGACTGAGGATAATCGATTGTAAAATTACGGCAATAACTTTTTCCGTAAGTTCCAACGGCTTTGTCGGCATGAATTATCACGTCGTGTCCGTTGCACTTCACGAGCATCGAATACGGACGCTTGTCGAAGCGGATATCCTTGTCCTCCTTGCGCTTTGGCTGCTTTACAGGAGCAAGTATGTCGTAGTCATAAATCTTTTTCCCATCGTCGATAACCGTAAGTTCGTCGCGTTTCAGAACACGCAAGTTTGAAAGACGAACCTTTTCTGACTCATCATTACCCAAAACGGCATCTATTAACCAACCTAATGTACGAACTGAATCCTTACAGCATCTTATTACACTATTAGATTCAAGTTCCATAATAAGCCACTCCTCGCGATTTCGGCGACTGTCTTCCTGCGCGTTCGCAATGTTTAGCACGCACACCAAATATATAAATGTAAATATCAGTTTTTTCATTTTTCCTCTTCTAATAGTTTTTCCAATTCGCCAGAGATTTTCTCCTTCTGTTGTATAAGTAAATCGAAGATTTTTCCTTCTTCGGCCGGAAGTTTCTTCTTTGCAACATCAATAACTTCCTTAGCCTTGTCTTCTTCCCCTCTTGTTGAATGAATTCGCCATTTTAACAGAGAATAATACACAACACCAGCAACATCCTCCTTTGTTTCGACTTTCGTATTGTCAAGAACAAACTTTTTATAGTTTTTCTCAAGGTCTGTAAACATCTCTATATCTGATGTTTTTGCAAGATTCAGACTATACAGCATATCGCAAGTCTTAAATTCACTATCTTTTTCGTAGAATATCTTGTTAAGTGATGCATAATAAGTGGCAGACAAGGAAAAATAATTTCTTGCCTCAATTAGACTTGGAATAACGATATTCAGAAATCTTTTGGACGTATCGTAATCTATCTGTCCCTTAAATAACATATCGTCAATATTATAGGCTATATTTCCGAATACAGCCAATGGCAAATAAGGGAATTTCTTACCGAAGAACAACACCGTACAAAAATCATCAAAAGCATCATTTTCCAAAGTAAGCAAATCATCGCGCAAGCCTTTATCAATCAAAGGCTTTCCGTCCTCTCCTTTTTGATTCAGCAGTTCCTTGAATTCAGTCATTCTTGCCATTATGCCATCGTCATCATACTGAAATACAGGAATGCTGAACGAAAACGAGCGCGCTACCTTATTATCATCCGGCTCCGCCATTCTCTCGAAAGTTGTAGGCGGATTCATGAGCGTTATCTTTTTGCATGGAATTACCTCATTCAAGCCGTCATCCTCCTCAACATTAACATAGATGTAGCCGTTGTTTATGCCCTCGCTCTTCTCCTTGCCCTCGGTGTCGCCGTTCTCGCGATAGGTAAGGATGTAGGTGTAGCTGTTTGGCAGATACTCAGGCTTGCCCTCAGCATCGTTCTCGTAGGTTGGGTCGAGCAGATAGATTTCACCAATCTGCTTGATGTCGGTAATGTTGCTCTCAACCTTTCCGCCTTTTATCAACTTAACCGAACTGATGTCGTCAACATCTATGTCATATAATCGGGTTACCATGTAAGCAAGGTTGTAATAATACCGTTTGCTAAGTTCATCGGCTTTTAAGGTAGTGCAAAGACTTAGCAGAATTAAAAAGATAACACTTTTTATCTTGTACATTTTTATTAAAATTAAAATTATTGCAGTTTATTGAAATAAACGGCTCAGAGCAGCATAAAGAGAGCTGTTCCAAGCCGCTGGTTTATTTTTTAAGGAATCAGCAGAGAGCTGTCGCCGTAGCTCAGGAAACGGAAGTCGTTGGCAAGGGCATAGTCGTAAATCTTATGCCAGTCGCCCTTTACGAATGCCGAGACGAGCAGAAGCAGCGTGCTCTGCGGCTGATGGAAGTTTGTTACGAGCATCTTTACTATCTTGTAGTCGTAGCCGGGAGCGATGATAATCTGCGTGCTTGTATGCAGCGCATCGAGCGCGTTGCGGTCAAGATAGTCCTTGATATTCTGCAACGCCTGCTTTGCCGATATTGGGTTCGGCTCGCTGTCGGCATACTCGTAAGGCATCCACTGGCGCACGTGCAGGTCGTTTTCCGACGCATCGGGGTTGCTCTGGAGCGTTACGCCAATGTAGTAGAGGCTTTCGAGGGTGCGCACGCTTGTCGTTCCAACGGCAATGGCGCTGGCATCGTGTGCAAGAAGTCGCTCTATGGTGTGCTTTGTAACGAAGATATATTCGGAGTGCATCTCGTGCCCCTCAATCTCCTCGCTCTTAACGGGCTTGAATGTGCCTGCGCCGACGTGCAGCGTAACTTCCTCGCGCTCAATGCCGTGGGCATCGATATCTTTCAGAACCTTGTCGGTAAAGTGCAGTCCGGCTGTTGGGGCAGCCACGCTTCCCTTTATCTTTGAGTAGACGGTCTGATAAGTCTTCTTGTCGCTCTCCTCGGTCTTTCGGTTAAGATACGGCGGAATAGGCAGTTCGCCCACGCCTTCGAGAATGTCGGCAAAGGTTATGCTGTCGTCGTTCCAGTCAAAGTCAATCCAATGACTTGTGCCGTGCATCTCGCCTCGCGTGGCAGTCAGCACTATTTTCTTGCCTTTCACGTCAATCTCCTTGCGCAGAGAGCCCTCCTTCCACTTCTTCAGGTTTCCGACGAGGCAGAGCCATGCGCAATGCTTTGTCTGCTGAAAATTCAGCACATAGTCGTTGGGCTGTATCGGTTCGAGGCAGAACACCTCGATGAGCGCGCCTGTTTCTTTGTTAAAGTGCAGTCGTGCCTGAATAACCTTAGTATTGTTGTAAACCATCAGCGCGCCTTTTGGCAGATAGTTTGGAAGGTTGTAAAATATGTCGTGGCTAACCGCTCCCTTGTTGTAGACGAGCAACTTGGAGTGGTCGCGCTCGGCAAGCGGGAACTTGGCTATCCTCTCGTCTGGCAGCGGATAGTTGTATTCTGCAATCTGAATATGTTTTGTTTTCTCTTCAATCATCAGTTTTTGAAACTATGGATAGGTGCAGGGATTCGTCCGCCGCGGTTTACGAATACCGAGCAGTCGAAACGGTTTACCGGCATTATAGGCGCGTGTCCGAGCAGACCGCCAAAGTCTACCTCCTCGCCAACGCCCTTGCCTATCACAGGAATTATACGTACTGCCGTTGTCTTCTGGTTAATCATACCGATGGCAGCCTCGTCGGCAATGATTCCGCTAATTGTTGTGGCTGGCGTGTCGCCCGGAATGGCTATCATGTCGAGTCCTACCGAGCATACGCACGTCATGGCTTCGAGCTTCTCGATGGTGAGCGCGCCAGCCTCAACGGCATCAATCATGCCTTGGTCTTCGCTCACAGGGATGAACGCGCCACTCAGTCCGCCAACATACGACGATGCCATCACTCCGCCCTTCTTTACTTGGTCGTTGAGCAGGGCGAGGGCTGCCGTTGTACCCGGCGCGCCGGCATGTTCAAGACCGATGGCTTTGAGGATATCGGCAACGCTGTCGCCCACCGCCGGAGTTGGCGCAAGCGAGAGGTCGATGATTCCGAACGGAACGCCCAATCGGCGCGATGCCTCCTGAGCCACGAGCTGCCCCACGCGCGTAATCTTGAAGGCTGTCTTCTTGATAGTCTCGCAAAGTACCTCGAAGTTGGCATCCTTTATCTGCTCCAGAGCGTACTTAACCACTCCCGGACCGCTCACGCCCACGTTGATAATAGCCTCAGCCTCAGACACTCCGTGGAAAGCTCCTGCCATAAACGGATTATCGTCGGGCGCGTTGCACAGAACAACCAGCTTGGCACATCCCAGCGAGTCGTTCTCCTTGGTGCGCTCGGCTGTAGCCTTCACAATCTCGCCCATTATCTTTACGGCATCCATGTTTATGCCTGTCTTTGTAGAGCCTACGTTTACAGAGCAGCAGATGCGCTCAGTACGCGCCATTGCCTCGGGAATGGAGCGCATAAACAGTTCGTCACTCTTGGTCATTCCCTTTGCCACGATAGCCGAATATCCGCCAAGGAAGTTAACGCCCATGTCCTTAGCCACCTCGTCGAGCGTTACGGCAATCTGCACATAGTCCTCGGGAGAATGGCATGCGCTTGCACCAACAATGGCAATAGGTGTGATGGAGATTCGCTTGTTTACAATAGGAATGCCGTACTCGCGCGATATTGCCTCGCCAGTTGCCACAAGGTCTTTGGCAAGCGATGTTATCTTGGCTCTGATGTTACGGCAGAGTTTTTCGAGATTGGTGTCGCAGCAGTCAAGCAGACTGATTCCCATGGTGATGGTGCGGACATCGAGATTCTCGTGCTCAATCATCGCATTGGTTTCTGCAACTTCGTATATATTTATCATATTTTCGCTGTTTTTTTGAGCAATTATCAGATGCGGTGCATCTTGTTGAAAATCTCCTCGCGCTGGCACTTGATGATTACACCGAGTTCCTCGCCAATCTTGTTGAGGTCGGTAGAAATCTCGTCGTGAACCTTTTCAGACTTCTGCATGTCTACAATCATCATCATGTTGAAATAGCCTTGCACGATAGTCTGTGAAATATCTAAAATATTAACTTTATTTTCAGCAAGATAAGTACATACCTTAGCAATGATACCAACGGTATCTTTACCGACAACAGTAATAATAGTTTTATCCATCGTAATGCAATTAAAAATTGTTGCAAAGATACAACAAAAGAATTGAATAATATTTAAACTGTATGCGATAATAGCCTCCGCCCCAGTTTTTATTTTCGGGGAAAAGGTTGCCGACTTTCCTATTTTTCGTATTTTTGTGGAATAATTCATTTTTTATAAGTATGAAATCATTTTCACTTTTATTCGTCTTACTCTTTTCGTGGAACCTTTCTGCGAATGCGCAGTTATTTTCTGAGGAGGAAATAGCCCAATTTAACATATACACAAAATTCAGCTATAAGAAAAATGCAAAAGATATAGAAAAAGAGTATAAACTCAATGAAGAAAATGAACTTGTAGTCAGAAACATCTACGAATATCCTGGGAAATCCAAGACTCAGTTATACGATATTGTTTACAACTGGGTGATTAACACATTGTCTAAAACCAAAACAACGATTTTAGTGAACGATATTGAAGGTGGACATTTAAACATTCGCTGCCTTATTCCAAATATCGCCTCAAACGATTTGGTAGACCATACTTATTATGTAAGTATATATCCTTTAATCAAGTTCGATTTTAAGGAAAACAGAATGAGAATAACTTATTTTCTGCACGATTATGACATAACCACATCATATTTGCATTTTGACAATTATTACAATAAAAATTTTGAAATTGTCGCTATGCATCCAGAAGTAAAAAACGACATTAGTAATTGGCAAATAGAAAAATGTTATCCATACGATTACAAAGATACTCGTCCTATAACTTCAAGCATGGCACTAATCAACACAATCGCATGCTTTAAACTTATTAACAACAAGATAGACTACAACATTATTAACAATATTCATAAAAAAAATGATGACAGTTACAGCGACAACGATAACTGGTAATCTTTTACGAAATTAGAGTTCGGCTGTTTCTTCTTATCCTGCCGAAAGTTTTGACAGAAGTATTCGGGTTTCCTTCGGGATGCCTTCGGGATTTGCTCCCTACATTTTTCACATTCGGCTGAACCAAGACAGAAATCTGCATTACAATCTTTTTTGATTTTTTATAATAACATACAAAAAAAACAATATATTTGCAAATAATTTAAAAAACATCAAATACACAAATAAATTGTTCAAGTTTAACTGCTACTGAAAAATGAAAAAATTATTTCTGATACTTACAGTACTCTGCGAATCTGT
>FNBQ01000037.1 GCA_900102385.1 Bacteroidales bacterium KHT7
CTCATATCTGTTACGTTTGATGTGTCGAAATTTCTCAAATCAAGGCTTGCCAGACTTTTGCAATTTTCGAACATAAAACTCATATCTGTTACGTTCGATGTGTCGAAGTTGTTCAAATTAAGGCTTGTCAGCCTTTCGCATCCCTCGAACATGTAACTCATATCCGTTACATTCGATGTGTCGAAGTTGCTCAAATCAAGGTTAGTCAGACTTTTGCAAAATGCGAACATGTTTTCCATATTTGTTACATTCGAAGTATTGAATTTGCTAACGTCTATGTTTGTAAGAATTTTGCAACCAGCGAACGTTCCGCTCATAGTCGTTACGTTCGATGTGTCGAAGTTACTGACATCAAGGTTAGTCAGACTTTCGCATAATGAGAACATGGAGTTCATATCTGTTACATTAGAAGTATTCAGATTTTCTATGCCTTCAATTTTTGTTAGTTTTTTTAATTCTGCAAACCAATATGCGCACGATAAAGGGCGAGCGTCTTTAAACGACTCGTCAAAAACTACTGTCGTAAAATTGGGATTCTCTGGCGTTGAGTATTCATCAAATTTCACCCATTTAGGAATGCTGTCTTCTGCATTTATCTCATACGCCGTTCCTTTGCGAGATGCTTTCTTTTTGTCGTAATAAAAAGTGAGCGTTGTGTTGTCTGGCGATACTATTGCATAGACTTCTTGTGCCAAAGCGCACACAGGGCTTGTGCCCAAAAGTATAATACTTAGTAGATATGTAAAAATATGTTTCATAATCTAAAAAATGGTTTAATTACGCCTGCAAAATTAAGTGGTTTTTCACTTTTCTGCCAAAAAAGAGCCAATATTTATAATATTTTAACTTTTCAAGGATAAGAAGGTATAGTTCTTTCAACAATCAGTCTGTGGTTAAAGTAAGTTGATTTAATTCCGCCACCGTATTGAGTATCAGAAAACAGAAAGACAAAAGCAGACTTCTGCAAAGAGAAATCTGCTTTTTCGTGCATTGTTATACCGCAACATCTTCGGCTTCGGCGCGGAGTATTCGTGCGGCTTCTACAAGGTTTATAAGGCTTTCCGAAGTCTCCTTCTCGCCGCGCGTCTTCAGTCCGCAGTCGGGATTTACCCACACATTCTCCTGCGGAATCTTGGCGGTTATCTTGTGCAGAACATCGATAATCTCGTCGACCGACGGCACGCGAGGCGAGTGTATGTCGTACACGCCCGGGCCAACCTCGGTCTCGAACTTGGCAGCGTTGAGCGCGTCGAGCAGCTTCAGGTCTGAGCGGCTTGCCTCGAAGGTTATCACGTCGGCATCCATGGCGTCTATGTCCTTTACGATGTCGCCAAACTCGCTGTAGCACATGTGCGTGTGAATCTGAGTCTCGGGCTTTACCTTGGCATGAACCAGGCGGAATGCCGGGATTGCCCAGTCGAGATAGTCGGAGTGCCATGCGCTTTTGCGTAGCGGAAGTTTTTCGCGCAGGGCTGCCTCGTCAATCTGGATAATCCTGATTCCGTTCTTCTCGAGGTCGAGAACCTCGTCGCGAATGGCAAGACCTATTTGCAGAGCCTGCTCCTTTAGCGATATGTCCTCGCGCGTGAACGACCAGTTAAGAATTGTTACCGGTCCTGTAAGCATTCCCTTCACCGGCTTGCTGGTGCAACTTTGTGCAAATACCGACCATGCAACGGTTATCGGCGTGCTTCGGCTCACGTCGCCCCAAATTACAGGTGGCTTAACGCATCGTGTGCCGTAACTCTGCACCCAAGCGTTCTGCGTAAACACGTAGCCGTCCATCTTCGAACCGAAATACTCAACCATGTCGGTACGCTCAAACTCGCCGTGAACAAGAATGTCGAGTCCGATGTTCTCTTGCAGCCAGATGCACTCGGCAATCTTTCGGCGGTTAAAGTCAACATATTGTTTTTCGGATATCTCGCCCTTTCTGAAGGCCGTGCGGTTGGCACGCACATCGGCAGTCTGCGGAAACGAGCCGATGGTTGTTGTAGGGAACGGCGGCAGGTTGAACTCGTTCTTCTGAATGTCGCGGCGGTCGAGTCGGGCAGGCTTGCGCTCAAAATCGGCATCGCTAAGAGCCGAAAGTTTGTTCCATACAGCCTTGTTCTGCGTTGTTCGGGCAGATGAGAACAGAGCCTTGTTAGCCTCCAGAGCCTCGGCGTTGCCGGTTGCTATGTCGGCAAGTTCGGCAAGTTTCTCCTCGGCAAAGGCAAAGTGTCGCAGCACCTCGGCAGGCAGTTTCTCCTCGCTTGCCACGGTATACGGAACGTGCAAGAGCGAGCACGATGTGCCCACAACCACGTTTTCGGCCTTTACCGTTTTTTCAATCTGCTCTATCAGCAGATTTTTCTGAGAGTAGTTTGCTTTCCAGATGTTTTTTCCGTTTACGATGCCTGCAAAGAGCAAGGTATTCTCTGGAAATCCTGATTGTAGAAGGTTGAGCGACTGCTGTCCCTCGACAAAGTCGAGTCCGATGCCGTCGAAGCCAATCTGCGTAACATCGGCATAGACATCGCGAATGTCGCCGAAGTATGTCTGAAGGGCGATTTTCAGTCCTGTTGCGCGAATCTGCTCAACGAGCGACTTGTAAATCAGTCTGAAAAGTTCGCGCTCCTTGTCTGTTACATCGAGCACCAAGGCAGGCTCGGCAAACGAAATCCATTCTGCTCCAGCTTCGGCAAGACGGCGGGCAATTTCGGCATAGGCCGCGGTTGCCGATGCCGAAAAATCTTCGGCCTTCTTGCTGCCGTTGTAGCGCGCCAGACGCAGAAATGTGTACGCTCCGATTAGGGTAGGAACGGTATTTATTCCGGCTGACTTAGCCTCGATAAACTCGCTCACAGGCTTTGCGTCGGTAGCCACGCCCAGTTCGGTTGTGTCGTCAATCTCAGGCTCTATATAGTGATAGTTTGTGTTGAACCATTTCTTCATAGGCAACGCCTTCACGTCGCCCAACTTGCCCTGATAGCCGTGGGCTGCGGCAAAATATGTTTCGAGTTGAGGCAGTCCGAGCTGACGGTAGCGTTGTGGCACGGCACCAAGCAGAAACGCCGTGTCGAGCATGTTGTCGTAGAACGAGAAATCGTTCGACGGAATAAAGTCGATGCCAGCCTCCTGCTGCTTCTGCCAGCCGTAGAGACGGATTTCGGCAGCCACCTTGCGAAGTTCGTTTTCAGACACTTCGCCCTTGAAAAACTTCTCGCTCGCAAACTTCAGTTCGCGCTTTTTTCCGATGCGCGGGAATCCTATAACCGATGTCTTTTTTGTTGTCATTTTATTAGTATTGTGTTTGTTAAACTATTTTTTCTTGATTTCGGGTGCAAAGATATGCGCGCAGACTTATCGTACAAAATCTTTTTCGTAAGTTCGGGAAAATATGCTTTGTTTGTGTTGAAATTTCGCTCTGATTCAGAATATTATTCTGTTAAAAGTATCTTGCTTCGGGAAAAATAGATGAGGGAGGGGAGGGGGAGTCCAACCCGAACGAATCCCGAGGGCATCCCGAACGGTTGCCGGATTTTGGAATGATTGAGGCTGGGATTTTTCATTTTCTGTTAGAAAATCTGAAAAAATGTAGTATTTTTGCAGTCGGTTTTAGGGATTAGGTATCGAAAACATTTGCAAAAATAGAAAAATCATAATCTCCATAGCCTGCTTATTTCTAATTTGTTTAACTGCAAAAAACTTTTAGTAAATGATAAGAAATTTACCTACGCTTTTGCTGGCATTTCTTTTTGCAACCAACGTTTGTGCTCAGACTGAGGATAACAATGTAATGGTAAGCGATGCTTCCGACTGCTATTATTTCAGCGAGAAAAACGGCGTTGTCACCGTGCGCAACGAACGTGTCGAGACCTATACGGCTACCCGTATGTGGGCTGACGTTCAGCCATTCATCTCGTACGGTAGGGGCTGCCAGCTAACATCGTCGCGTGTTCGCGGCTATTCGCCTATGTACAAAAATGTTACACGCAGCAGCGTTTTTGCCGGAGACACCAAGGTGTGCTACTTCAATGCGCGTCTTGGCAGCAAGGGCGAGACGCTCAGGGCATCGTTCGAGAGGCTTTATTCCGATGTCAGGTTCTTTACAGATATTCCGTTTCACAACGATTATTTCATAAAAGACAAGGTTATAAAAGTCGTCGTTCCAAAGTCGCTTAGCCGCTTTGCCGTCAAGGGTATAAACCTGCCGCCATCGGTCGTGTTTGAGCATAAACAGTCGGGCGGAAACGATATCTATACCTTTACCATAACCAACATGCCAACACCTCCGACTGACGACAATCAGCCCGACAATACATCGGGTATCATCGTAACCGGAAGTTTTGCCGACTATGCCGATTTGTACGCGTGGGAGCATAAGTTTGCCGAGGAGGTTGACTGCTCAGTTAGTAATATAGACCAGATAGTTTCGGAAGCCACGGCTGGTGCGAAAAACGATGTTGAGCGCGTGGCACGGACGTTAGAATGGGTGCAGAATAACATCCGTTATGTTGCCGTAGAGAAAGGCGACAACGCTTGGATGCCAGATGCTCCGCAAGAGGTTATACGCAAAACGTATGGCGACTGCAAGGGCATGGCTCTGCTTCTGCGCACGCTGTTGAAACATCAGAAGATTGATGCACGCTTGGCAGACGTGAGTTCTGCCAAGGCTTTCGTAAAGCCGAGCCAAGTGCCTACGCTCTGCTCGATAGACCACATGGTGTGCGTTGCCTTTGTGGGGGGAAAGGAATACTGGCTCGATGCTACCAACAAGTACGCTCCGCTGGGTTTCGCTTCCGACTGGACATCGGGCTGTGAGGCTATTTACGAAGAGCCGGGCAACAAGTGCAGAATGGTGCGTATGCCGCTTCACACCTCGTCTATGTCTAAAGATTCGGTAGTGGCTGATTATTCATTCGCACCCGAGGGAGCGATAGTAGGCGAGATAAAGCATCATTTTACTGGCGATATGAAGATGTCTGCGCTCGCCGCATATTTCGAGACCGAGAGTCAGGACCGAAAGGAACTTTCGGGAAGAATGCTCGGCGTTGCAGTCAGTCCTAATATTGATGTGAGCGACATCAGTTGGAGCGGAGCCGACAGCCGCTCGGCTGTTTCAACCCTGTCTGCCAAAATCCGCAACAAAGATGCGGTCGAGATGGTAGGCAGCGAGGTTTACGTTGAGCTCAATCCGATGAAAGACTGGATTCTGCCTGTGGTAAATACCGAAAAACGAAAAACAGACTATGAACTGCCTATGATTGCCGAGTGCAGCGCAGATATAACACTCTCAGTACCAAAGAGTATGACGGTCGAATCGGTACCCGAAAACCTTACCGTCGAGACCGACAATGCCGTGCTCAGTCTGCTGTGTGAGGCAAAAGGGCAGAAGATAATCTTCAGAAAGAAAATCGTAATAAAGAATAAGATTGTTCCGCTTGCCAAGCAGTCAGACTGGAACGCTACCGTTAAGCGTTGGAACGAGGCTTGCAGCGAACAGATTGTGTTGAAAAAAATGTAATCAGTAATAAATATCCAATGAGTAAGAGATTTACCAAAATGATGGCTGCCGTTTGTGCCGCCGTGTTAGCCTTGTTCTCGTCTGCCGTAAAAGCCGAGAATGATGCCGATTATCGCAAGTATGCCGATGGCGTCCGAAAGGAGGTCTATGCCATGCCGATGCCTGAATTCAGTAACCCTAAAATTCCCGACGAACTGAAGAATAAATCGTCGGTTGTGATGGCACGTTATACCGATGTGTCCGTAGGAAAACAGCTAAAGCTTGCCTTCAATTTCGGAATAAGCCTGAGCAACGATGTATTGCTCACACGTATGACGCGCGAGCTGGTTTATATCGGCGATGAAAGCACTCTGAAGGAGTATTCGGAGTACGAATTTCAGACCCACAGCAAAAACTGGACAGGGTATGGAGTAGACCGCCAGAAGCGAGTGCTGGGTATCAGGGTGATAAAGAAAGACGGAACGGTTTCGGAAGTGCCGACCGACGATTACATTATCGAATCGGAAGGCTACAAGGATAAGAACAAAACGCACAAACTCGCCGTCCCGGGCTTGCAGATAGGCGACTTTGTAGATGTCATGTTTCATACCGTGACGCGCTATCAGAATCATAGTTTCGAGCCAATGTATTTTACGTTCTTCGACACAAAACCTGTTCTTTCAGACAAGTATCATTGTGTTATCAACAAAGATTTGGCAACATTCTACCGCTGTTTTAATGGGGCTAAGCGATTTGTCGAGTCGACAAATGCCGATGGCGACATCGTTCTCGACGCTACAGTACTCAACGAGCCGCAGTTTCCTGAGTTCTGGGTTAAATATAGTGCGCAAGTGCCTTATATCCAGTTGCAGATATATCACCTTAAGTCAGACAAACCAAAGTCTGCCCAAAGCGGTCTACGCTATGTCGAAGACTACGAAACGCAGTTGAAAGATGCGTGGGCTGGAATGTCTTTCGGCAAAATTCCTTTTTATCCTTTGAGCAAGGATGCGAAGCAGGTGATTAGAAACTGCGAAAAACTGAGCGACAAAGAAAAGGTTGAGCGCATATACAACGTAATGCTTCTTATGAGCATAAACGGACACAGCTACTGGGGCGTAGAATCGTTCCTGAATGAGTTCGGAAAGGCTCTGAAGAAAGCCGGTATATCTTTCAAGCCTTTCTTCACAACCGATGAGGACGACGAGCCTATAGACGAACTCGGTACGTACTACAACGCATATCCCGGCATATATATTCCGTCGGTAGATGAATATTATGTAAAACCTGTTGCCATAATGCCTGCCGGCGAAATACCAGCGTCATTCAGCGGGCGAAAGGCTTTCGTAACCGACGAGAAGGGCACTACGTGGTCGCCAGTCACTCTTCCGTCTTACACGGCAGAACAGAACAAGGAAAAGTATGATGTTGCCGTAAAATTCGATGGGACAAAGCTGAATGTGAGCCGTCGCCTCGAACTGTCGGGTTTGAGAAAGACAAGTGCTCAGATGCGTCTTCTTACCTTCGGCGATTTCGACTCGTCTCTGCGTAGAAATGCCGGAACAAAAGAGAAGAGTTACGAAGAGTACATCTGGGCAGAATTCGATTCAAATACTCGTGCAGGCAAGATTGAGGAGATTAGAAAGGCACGCGAGAAACAGCTCGAAAATGTAAAGTCTGAGATCGAGAACTTCCACGGAAAGGATGTGCAGGTTGATTTCAAATCGTTCAAGGTAGAGAGTTATGGCACTCGCAGAGATTCGTCATCTTTCGTCTTTAATGTCGATTACGAACTCAGCAATCTTGTAAAGAAGGCGGGAAAGAACCTCATGCTCTCGGTTGGCGAGTTGCTTGGCAGACAGACTACTCTCGACGAGAACGAAAGGAAACGCAATGTGGATATCTACTACAAGCCTCGCACCTTCGAACATACTGTCCGCGTAGATTTGCCTTCGGGCTATACTGTCTCTGCCGAGGCTCTTGGTAAACTTAATGTTAATGTTGCTAACGAGTGCGCCGAGTTTGTTGCAAAGGCATCGCTAAATGGCAGTCAGCTTGTTGTCGAGATGCGCAACGTCTACAAAAACGACCATGAGCCTGTCTCTAACTGGAATAAGATTCTCGAAGTCGTAGATGCTGCCAAAAACTATCAGAATATGCAGGTGGTTTTAAGCAAATAGAAAGATTTTATAATCAGAAGGATTCTACAGACAACTGTTTGTAGAGTTCGTACAAAAAATATAGCCTGTCGTTTCTTCTGAAGAGCGACAGGCTATACTTATATCAGAAACCGAGCATCTGTAAGATATACGGAGCAAGGATTGCCGTCAGAATGCCGTTGAGGATAAGTCCAAGGCTGGCATAAACGCCGTGCATCTCGCCCTTCTGCATGGCGGCAGATGTCCCGACGGCATGGGCAGCCGTTCCTATCGAGATGCCTTGCGAGTCGGCATGTTTTATGTGCCCCACATACAGCACCTTAAATCCGACTACCGCGCCCAGAATGCCCACGCACACAACAATGGCTGCCGTAAGCGACGGTATTCCGCCAAGCGTGCGAGTAACCTCCATGGCTATCGGGGTTGTTACAGACTTGCTTGCAAGCGACAAGACTACCTCTTTGCTCGCGCCAAGCCATTTGGCAATGAGCACGACCGAGATGATGCCCACGATGCAGCCCACAAACTGCGATACGAGTATCGGCACAATCTGCTGCCTTATCGAGCGCAACTGGCGGTAGAGCGGCACTCCCAAGGCAACTACGGCAGGCTTCAGCCAGAAGTCAATCATCGAGCCTGCGCTCTGGTAAGTCTCGTACTTTATTCCCGTAGCCTTCAGAAATATAATCAGAAAGGCTATGCTTAGCAGAATAGGGTTAAGCAAAGCCCAGCCAGTCAGTCTTTGCAGCCTTCGTGCCAAGAAGAACACGCCGAAGGTTAGTGTGAGCAGAAAATATTGGTTTTGTAAATATTCCATCGGTCTATTTCTTTATTTTATCCTGAAAAATGCGCGTTATGTGGTGCGACCATCCCGTAACCACAATCACGAGAATCGTGCTTGCCACAACCGACACGACAATAGGCACGAACTCAGCCTTTATGATGTCGAAATAAAGCATCAGCGCCACACCCGGTGGAACAAAGAAAAAGCCCATGTTCTTGGTCAGAAAGGTGCTGAGCGTCTCGACCCACTCAAGCTTAATGGCTTTGGTTTGTAGAAGGGCGGTGAGAAGGAGCATTCCCAAGATGCTCGAAGGAATAGGAATGTTGGTGAGCCAAACGATAAGTTCGCCAACGGCAAGGCATCCGATGATGATTGCAAACTGTCTGAACATATCTTGTTTTGTTTAAAAATTCGGTCTTGGCAGAAAAATCCTCAAGAAAACTTTTCGGGGAGATTATACAAAAAAGAACTTCTACGTATTGTAGAAGTTCCTCGGAGTGGGCGTTGACGGATTCGAACCGCCGACCCTCTGCTTGTAAGGCAGATGCTCTAAACCAGCTGAGCTAAACGCCCTTTCTTTCGAAAAGCGATGCAAAGATACAGCTTTTTTTTGAACTACCAAACTTTTTGGAAGAAAAAATGAAAAATAATTCAAAATTCATAATTGACAATTCACAATTGACAATGGACAATTTATGATTCATGATTCTTAGATTTACGTATAGTTGCATACGTGAGTTCGGAATAAGAAACTTCATCCTTCTATATTTGGAAATGATTATTCGAAATGACGCTGAAAGCGTCACCTTTCAGTAACCGCAGCATCCGTAGGATCTGCGGACAGTAATGAAACGGATAATTTCGACCCTGAAAGCGGTCGCCCATTGCGTCAGATGGGGCACTCCTTCAGAGTGCTTGTCGTAGGTTGGTGGCTTTTTGAGGGTGTGTCAAAATAGAGCCTCATTAGTAAGTGTAAGAATTCTTCAATTTTCATCGTTGTAAATATCCAATTCGTCGGATTAAAGCAGCTAAAATTGAATCGTTTGGAATTCTTTTTCTCTTGAAACTACATTTTGACACACCCTATTACTAAGCGGAGACGCTTTCAGCGTCTGCAACATACAGATAATCAATTCTGTGATGCCTTACAAAAACAACAGAACTATGCGTTGTACAAGTAAGAAATGTATAATTTATCCCGAATTCGTATAGTTGCATGATAAAGGAAAACGACTTGCAGCCGCATTAAGTAAGCGTTTGCAAGTCGTTTAATATAGTTTTTCCCGTTACGGAAATACTGCAAAAAGGAAAAGACTGTTATTCTGCAATACCGTTAAGATTGTATTTCTTGCCTTTTCTTACAATTACAACCTTACCGTCGATAAGGTATTTTCCGTCTTTCATGCCGTTGTCTGCCTCTACGTCTGCAACCTCAGTTGTTCCAGAACCATTGGCATCCTCTACAATTGTAAAGTTCTTCCAGTAGTTAGCAGCTTTGTATGCAGCCTTGCAGCCCGGGAGCACATGGAGTGTGCCGTATTTATCGAATGTTTCATTATCAATCTTTTGCGGAGTTTTTGCAAGGTTGGTGACAGAAGTCATATTATAGCAGTTATAGAAAGCATGCTTATCAATAGTTGTCACAGAATTAGGAATAGTGACAGAGGTTAGTTTTCTGCAATGTGCGAAAGCCCACTCTCCTATACTCTTCACGGATTTAGGAATAGTGACAGAAGCGAGGCTTGAACAGTGTGAGAAAGTGCGTCCCTCAATAGCAGTCATTGAATTCGAAAGTGTGACAGAGGTAAGTTTTTCACAACCAGAGAAAGCATTTTCACCAATTTTAGTTACAGAATTAGGAATTTTTACAGAGGTGAGATTTTTGCAATCTATGAAACTCCACTTTCCTATACTCTTCACAGAATTTCCTATAGTGATAGAGGAGAGGCTTGAACATCCATGGAAAGCTAAATCTCCAATGCTCGTTACAGAATTAGGAATTTTTACAGAGGTGAGACTTGTGCATTCCATGAAGGCCCACTCACCTATACTCTTCACTGAATTTCCAATAGTGACAGAAGAAAGTTTTTTGCACTTATAGAAAGCATGATCACTTATAGTCGTTACGGAATTCGAGATAGAAACAGAAGTGATATTTTCACACTCATGAAATGCGTAACTTCCAATATTAGTCAGCCCACTTTTAATTATCACTTTCTTGATTTTCTCTTTCTGAGAGTACCATGGAGCATAATTTCTCTTAAGGGTATGGTAGTCTGGCATTTCTGTGCCAGAAATTGTCAGAGTACCGTCATTGGACAGGTTCCAAGTGAGTTCGTCTTTTATGTCCTCTGCAATTGTAAAGTTCTTCCAATAATCAGCAGCCTTGTATTTTGCTTTGCAGCCTGAAACTACATGGAGTGTGCCGTATTTTTGGAATGTTTTGTCACCAATCTTCTGCGGAGTTTTTGCAAGGTTGGTAACAGAAGTCAGAGCATCGCATCCCCAAAAAACGGAATTTCCAATTGTTGTTACAGAGTTAGGGATAGTGACAGAAGTGATTTTTTCACAGAAAGCGAAAACGAAATCTTCAATTGTTGTCACAGAATTAGGTATAGTGACAGAAGTGAGGCTTTTGCAGCCATAGAAAGTGCCTTCTTCGATAGTTGTCACTGAATTCGAAAGTGTGACAGAGGTAAGTTTTGCACAACCATTGAAAGCGTCATAACCAATACTTGTAACTGAGTTTGGAATAGCGACAGAGGTAAGGCTTGAACAACCAAGAAAAGCAGACTTACCAATACTTGTAACAGAATTAGGAATAGTAACTGATGTGAGGGCTGTGCAACCAGAGAAGGCGGATGCTTCTATACTTGTCACAGAATTAGGTAGCGTGACAGAGGTGAGACCACACTCCCAGAAGGCACGTATTTCAATACTCTTCACAGATTTAGGAATGGAAATTGAAGTGAGATTGCTGCATTCATAAAAAGCACCGCCTCCAATATTTATCACTCCATTGTTAATTACCACTTTCTTGATTTTATCTTTTTGAGATAACCATGGAGCTTTACTACTATAAGAAGAATAGTAGTCAGGCATATTAGTGCCCGAAATTGTCAGAGTACCGTCATTGGACAGTTTCCAAGTAACGTCAGCATGAATCATGTTGAATGAAACAATGCTCAAAATGATTGCAAAAAGAAATTTCTTCATTTCTTAAATTTTAGAATTATTAAAGATGTTAATTTAATCAATATGGTATTTTTCCTTATATTTAGAATTTTATATGCATTATGTGCACACATAAACCGTAATCATGCGTAATAGTCTGCAAAAATACTATTTTTATCTATATGAGCGTATGTTCTTTGCCTGTTTTTTTGAAAGAAAATTACATTTCTTCCCGTCGCGACTGGGCGACGGGAAGGACACATCATATAAACAACGTGGGGTGATGATATTTTGCTTGTTCATTATTCTATTCAATGTTTAGTGCTTTCTTGATAAGCGGTTCCAGCTCCTCTGCTTTAGTGGAGGTAGAGAGAATGGTGCCGTTACGGTCTATGAGGAACATGGCACCTCCGGCATTGTTAGCACCGTTCTTGCGCCATACACCGTTCTCGTCGTTCAGTTCCAGCAGGCTCGTCCATGGATAGCCGTCTATCTTGGCCGCGTTTTCCATTGCCTTGCGGCTGCGTTCACGGGCGATGGCAATGACGGTGAAGCCTTTGTCTTTGTATTTCTCATATATTGGAATCATGGCAATGCTGTGGCGGCGGCATGGACCGCACCACGATGCCCATAGGTCAATGAGTGCAACCTTGCCTTTTGTGAGGGTGGAAATTGGAACGAGCTGGCCGTCTGCATTACGCACTGTGTAGTCAATGTAGGGTTTGCCAGGCTGCAGGTGGTATGCTGCCTCAGCTATGGCTATCTGCTCATGGATGGGATGGTTAGGGTAGTAATTTGCCAGTTTGTTATGATAAAGCGTCAGATATGGCTCATAATCAGACTTGTTGAAGTTTGCAATGATATCAGCATCTTTTAAGCGTTGGATAGCATCAAGCACATCGTAAAGCGTCCTAAGCATCGGGTGTTCTTCGGCGTAGGCTATGCGAAAATGCCTCAGTTCTGCATATATGCTGTCACGCTGCTGTTTCAATTGCAAACCTTGTGCAGTAAACTGTTCACTCTCATTCCGTATATAATGGTCTATCACTTGACGTAGAGAGTCAACGTATGCCTTTGGCAGACTATCCACATTCATAGACCTCGCCTTGACAACTGTGGAAAGATATTCTGCTTTGTAGAACTCTGTCTTGCGATCAGGATTTTTCAACTTGTTGTTTATTTCTTCCATGGGGTTCCAAAAGCGTACTTCCTCTATGCTGTCTTTTATTGCATGCTTACGTCCTTCCTCGCCGTTGCTGACGATACGTACCCGCTTGTCTTTATACATCTTAACATTCACGTTACAGTTCTCAGCGAGAAATTTGCCAACGAATCCACCGGCTTTTAGTGGTTTTGCGAAACATACTTGATAAAGCTTTGGTAAATCGGTCTCAATATCGTAGGTGAAGTGCCCGTCATTGGCTTTTACGTGAAAGCGCGGGTCGTTTACAGCGCGCAGGTTAGTGCCGGCCTCACAGATGATGATTTCGTCGCCCCATGCGTCGGTTTCCAATGTTCCTTCAACATGGCATTTGATTTGCCCATGCCCCGTTATTGCGATGAGGGCGAGCAGTGCGGTGATGATAGTTTTCTTGTTCATATTTATATCGTTTTATTTTAGTCTTTCTTTCATATCTTCCAGTTGGCAGAAAGTACATACTCCAATACTCTTCATGGTGTTAGGAATAGATTTTGAAGTGATTTAGTTGTTATTTAAATTAATATGGTATTTTCCTTATATTTAGAATTTTATATGCATTATGTGCACACATAAACCATAATCATACGTTATGGTTTGCAAAAATACTATTTTTATCTATATAAGCGTGTGGTTTTTGCTAGTTTTTTGAAAAGAAATTGTGTTCTTCTTCTACTACTTGTAATTTTTAACATTGTTTTAGGTAACGTAAAATAAATGTTATTATCAAAGAAACCATTGTTGTGTAAAGAAATTTCCTCAAAAAAAATAATTGTAATTTGTAAACTGTCAATTAAGAAATCCAAATTCAGAAATAAATCTCAAAACGCCCCAAATTATGTAGGCGGCAATAAATGCTCCGAAAAAATAACGGTTGCAGAAAACGGAACGCAGACGACGGTTTCGTCCCCACACAATGGCAACGGTTATAGGCAAGGCGATGGGCGCGACAATCGTAAAGAAAGCGTTGAAGCGTAGAGCCTCGTTCCATTCGCCATGCAGAATGGCGTGCAGAGCGCGCTGAGAGCCGCACGCCGGACATTGTATTCCCGTAAGCTCGTGCAACGGACAGCGAATGGGAAAATGAGCCATAGACGGGTCTATGAAGTAATACAGCGCCAGCAACGCCGCGCCAATCATCAGGATACAGAAAGACGATTTGTTCATAAATCAGCAGAAAAACACATCCCTGCAATGTCCTGTCTGAACATTTGCAGGGATGCGCCTAAAAATATTTAATCATGTTTTATCCGAGGAACGAGATAAGAACGCCGGCTGCAACCGCTGAGCCGATAACACCCGAGATGTTGCTCGACATACAGTAGTTCAGAACGTGGTTCTTAGGGTCGTACTTGGTAGAGATATCGTTGCACACACGGCTTGCCATCGGAACGGCGCTCAAGCCAGTTGCACCAATAAGCGGATTGATTTTCTTCTTTGAGAACAAGTTGAAAATCTTAACCATGCAGATTCCTGATGCGATAGAAAGCGCAAATGCAAGGAATCCGCCGATAACGATACCGATGGTGCGAGGGTTCAGGAACGCATCGACAGTCATTGTTGCGCCAACGCACAAGCCAAGGAACACAGTTGCGGTGTTCATCACGCTGTTCGAAACGGTGTCGAACAAACGGCTTGTGTCTGAACCGATTTCCTTCAGAAGGTTACCGAACATCAGCATACCGATAAGGCTCACAGCCGATGGCACGAATATCGCAACGATTGTTGTAACGGCGATAGGGAAGATAATCTTCAGTGTGCGCATATTCTTGATTTCTACCTTGTTAGGGTATAACTTGTCCTGCTCCTTCATATTAATCATAAGCTCCTTCTTTGTGCACAGAAGCTTTACAACCAGCGGAATGATTACAGGCACGAGCGCCATGTAAGAGTATGCCGCAATGGCGATGGCTCCAAGCAAGTGAGGTGCCAGCTTGATGGTTGTGTAGATGGCTGTCGGACCGTCGGCACCGCCGATGATTCCGAGTGCGCCAGCCTCCTTAGGAGTGAAGCCCATGAGGATTGCGCAGAGAAGAACGGTGAAGATACCCATCTGTGCAGCTGCTCCGAAGATTGAAAGGCGAAGGTTACGCAGCATCGGACCGAAGTCGGTAAGCGCGCCAACACCCATGAAGATTACCGGAGGGAGGAAGCCTGTCTTGATGAGCATATAATAGAGGAAGTTCATCAGTCCAAGCTCGTGAGCCACATCGTGAAGTGGCATCTCCCAGATGTTGTACTGTTGTCCGTTATAGTTGATGAAACCGTTCTCGTCAGCCTGAAGAACGCCCATCTCGCCGCCCGGGAAGTTGGCAAGCAACACGCCGAAGGCGATAGGCACAAGCAGAAGAGGCTCGTAGTGCTTTTTGATTCCGAGGTACAGCAGCACGAATGCCAGCGCGTACATTATCAGGAAGCGCGGGTCAGCAGAAATATTGCTGAACGCCGTCATTTCATAGATTTTTGTCAGTATCTCGTTCATACCTTATGCTCTCTTAATTTTCATAATAACGTCGTCTTCTTCAACGCTGTCGCCAGAGTTGAGTGGAATGGCTGTGATAACACCGTCGAAGTCGGCACGTATTGCGTTGTATGTCTTCATTGCCTCGATGTAGCAGAGCACGTCGCCAGCCTTAACAGCGTCGCCCACGTTCTTTGGAGTCTCCTGAGCGTTCTTCACGCGGTAGAATTTACCCTCGAGTGGAGCGATGATGTCCTCGCCGTCGCCTGCTGCGACAGGTGCGCCTGCGGCAGGAGCTGATGTAGCAGCTGGAGCAGCGTCGCCGTATGCAATATTAACCTTATAGTTCTGTCCGTTCACGCTTACCGTGATAGTCTCAGGCATAGCTGCGCCTGCGGCAGGAGCGTTCTTTGCAGCCTTGCGCTTTGCAAGGTCAGCCTCGAAGTCAGCCTTTGCCTTTCCACTCTTGTAAGCCTCATACTGAGATGGGTGCATAGAGTACTCGAAGAGTTCTTCGTCGTCCTCGCCAAGTTCCCAGCCGTTAGCCTCCATCTTCTTGCGGTATTCGTCAAGGTCGTCTGGATAGTTTTCCTGAGGATCTGAAGTCATGAACTCGCGACCTTCGGCCTTTGCCATCTCAACGATTTCCGGAGCAACCTCGCCCGGCAGTTTGCCGCTCTTGCCAAGAATCATATCCCAGATGTTGTCGGCAATCATGCTCCAGCGCTCCTTGCCCTTCTCCATCTGAATTACGTTCATCAGGGCAAGGTTCTTGACATACTGGCTGAATGGTGTTACAAGGCATGGATAGCCCACCTTTGGCCAGACGTATGCAACCTCGTCGAACAGCTTTACGAGAATCTCGTCAGTTGACAGTTCCGGCTGATTGTGCTTAACCTTCCATTTGTTAAGCGATGCCAGATTCTCCTCAAGGTCGGTCATAAGCGAGCCCATCATTCCGCCCGGCAGACCCGGCTTAACGAGGAGCGAGTTGTTCAGACGGTTCAAGTCAGGGCAGTAGTAGCCAAGGAAGTCGTCCATCATCTCCTGAATCTGTGTGCGGACCTCCATGTAAGCCTCCATGTTAATCTCCTTAACCTTGAAGCCGGCATCCTTCAGCATCTCCTGAACGGCGATGATGTCGGCATGGCCTGTACCCCAAGCAAGCGGAGCAACGGCTGTATCAACATAGTCGCAACCGTTCTTGCAGACTTCGAGGATAGAAGCCATGTTGAAGCCCGGACCTGCGTGTGAGTGATACTGTATGATGATGTCTTTCTTGTATGCCTTGATTCCGGCAGTAATCTTGCCGAGCGATTCAGGACGGCCGATACCAGCCATATCCTTCAAGCAGATTTCGTCTGCGCCGGCATCGATGAATGTCTTAGCCAGATTAACGTAGTATTCTACGGTGTGGATAGGCGAGTGGGTGATGCAGAGAGATGCCTGGGCAATCATTCCGCCTTCCTTTGCATATTTAATTGATGGAATTACGTTGCGTGGGTCGTTAAGTCCGCAGAAGATACGGGTGATGTCTGTACCCTGTGCCTTCTTAACCTTGTAGAAGAGCTTTCTCAAGTCCTTAGGACATGGGCTCATTCGCAGACCGTTAAGGGCGCGGTCGAGCATGTGTGTCTGAATTCCAGCCTCGTGGAAAGGCTTTGTCCAAGCGCGAACCGACTTGTTAGGGTTCTCGCCGTAAAGAAGGTTTACCTGCTCAAAGCCACCGCCGTTTGTCTCAACACGGTCGAAACATCCCATTCTGATGATGGCTGGCGCAACCTTTACCAACTGGTCAACTCGTGGCTGGTACTTTCCGGCACTCTGCCACATATCGCGGAAAACTAAACTGAATTTTACTTCTTTTTCCATATTATCAAACTCTGTTTTTTGTCGTTATGAAATTAAATTTTCTCAACTTTCGAAACACGACCCTTGCCGCCAGTAAGTTGAGCCACTGTAGCGTCGATTATTGCCTTTGTTTGTGCGTCTATTGCGCTCGGAGCGGCAGCAACAGGCGATTTCTTCTGTTCTTCCTCTGCCGGAAGCTTGTTCGTTGCCGCAATAAGCAACTTTCCAAGAAGTATAACAATGCACAGAATGAGGAACACCGTGGACATTCCCACGAGCATCAGTTGTACTCCTAACATGAAATCATCGTTCATAGTTTGTCGTACGAGTTCAACAACCTTCAGTTTGAGTTGTACTCCTAACATGAAATCATCGTTCATAGTTTTATATTATTTAGTTATTATTTGTCTTTCAAAAAATCCGTACGAAAATATCAAAAAAAATATTAACAGAGTAATTTTGTCTTATGTTTTTTAGTAGAAAGACGGAAAAAAACAGACCAATGTTCTGAAAAGTTGTTGTAGAGCAGAAGTTTTAAAAAGCGATGCTTTCCGCAGAATACAAAAAGCCCGAGAACGCAAATCCTCGGGCTTCTTTTGAAGTTGTATTTTGATTTCTGATTATCGAACGATAACAGGACTGTACTTAGGAACAAGAGTCTTCATTACAATCCAGCCGATAAGATAAGCAACGGCGCAGACGCAGAAGATAATCATGTAGCCTGCTGGCTTGCCCTCGAATCCGAGGAACTGGAATGCTGAACCCTGCTCTGCTGCGTATGTGAACAGACTTCCTGAACACTTGTTGATAAGGAATGAACCCAGACCGCCTGCCATTGCGCCGATACCAGTTACGGTAGCGATAGCAGTCTTAGGGAACATATCAGATACTGTTGAGAAGATGTTTGCACTCCAAGCCTGATGTCCTGCACCTACCAGACCGATGATGATTGCCGGCCACCATGCGCTATAAGCACCGAGAGGCTGAGCAAACAAAGCAAGTACTGGGAAGAATGCGAAGATAAGCATTGCAAGCATACGACCCTGATAAGGATTCATGCCCTTCTGCTCAACGAACAACTTTGGAAGGTATCCGCCGAACATTGAAAGAACTGTTACGATTGCATACAATGTGAAGATAAGCGCGATACCTGTTGGAGAGTCTGATGTATATCCGTACTGGTCAGAGAAATAAGCAGGAGCCCAGAACAGGAAGAACCACCAAACACCGTCGGTCATGAACTTACCGAAGGCAAACGACCAAGTCTGACGGAATGTGAAGCACTTTGCAAAGCCGATAGCAGGACCTTCGTCGTCGCTGTTTGCAGCATTGTTGCTGTCCTCATCCTGATTGATGTAAGTAAGTTCGGCCTCGTTTACATGCTTGCTCTTTGTTGGCTTGTCGTAGATGAAAATCCAAAGACCAGCCCAAACAAAACCGAGCACACCGATGATTACGAAAGCCAACTCCCAGCCCATAGCCTTTGCCAGCAACGGAATAGTTGCAGGAGCAGCAAGGGCACCAACAGATGCACCTGCGTTGAAGATTGATGTTGCGAAAGCACGGTCTTTCTTAGGGAAATATTCAGCCGTAACCTTGATTGCAGCAGGGAAGTTACCAGCCTCGCCAAGTGCCAGAACGCATCGGCATGCAAGGAAAGCATACATACTTACGGTTGCAATAGTAAGGGCTGCTACCGAGCCAGCCTCTACGGCTCTGAGAGCCTCTACGCTGTTAAGGCCTTCCCACTGCATTGTGAACCAGCCACAACCTGCATGCATAACAGCACCGAGCGACCATACTACGATTGCCCAAAAATATCCTTTCTTTGTACCCATCCAATCTACAAACTTGCCTGCAAAAAGGTTCGCTACGGCATAGAAGATTGAGAATACGGCTGTGATGTTACCGTAAATTTCATCTGTCCAATGAAATTCCGGTGCAATAAAATCTTTCCAAGTTAGGGATAGAACCTGACGGTCCATATAGTTTACTGTAGTAGCAAAAAACAACATGGCACAGATAACCCAGCGGAAATTACTCATTTGGTTTGTCTTTAAAGAACTCATTCTGTTTTGTTATTTAGTTATCAAATTCTTGCAAATAGTGGAAAATCGCGAACAAAGATAAAGTAAACTACTGAAAAAAACAAGAACTTCGCCGAAATCTCCAAAAAAAAAGAAAAAACGCATGTTTCGTTAATCGTATTTATGTATCTTTGCACAAGAAATATATTAATAATGTTAATATGATCAGAAAATACTTATCGATTACACTTGCTTTTGTTTTTACCAGTGCGTTTGCGCAGGACAAAATTATAGTACCTTCAGATCTTCCCATGTCTGTCAGAATGGTTAAGAGTGAGATGCACCGATGCCCAAAGGGCTGGCAGCTCGATTTCCAGAAACAGCCAAAGTGGGATTATTGCCATGGCGTAGAGATGAAGGGCTTCCTCGAGGTTAGCGAAATGTATCGCGACACCGTGGTCTACGCATACGTCAGAGACTTCTGCAATCAGATGACTCACGACGACGGCACGGTAGAGACCTATCGTCCTTACGAACTCAGTCTCGACCGCATAAATACAGCAAAACTCTTCTTCAAGATGTATTGGAAGACGGGCGACGACAAGTATCGCCGTGCAATCGACAAGTTCAGAATGCAGTTTGATTTTCAGCCTCGCACATCCGAGGGCGGATACTGGCACAAGATGGTTTATCCAAACCAGATGTGGCTCGACGGAATGTATATGGCACAGCCTTTTTATGCCGAGTATAACCGCCGTTTCGGTAAGTTGAGAGAGTGGCAGGAGTGCATCAAACAGTTTAAGATAATCGATAAGCATACATTCGACCCCGTAACTGGATGGAATCGCCATGCGTGGGATGAGAAGGCCACACAGCGATGGGCTAACCCAACAACCGGACAAAGCGCACACGCATGGGGACGCGCAAACGGCTGGTACGCAATGGCACTCGTTGATGTGCTTCAGCAGATGCCTGAGGACATCAAGAACAGAGGCGTGCTGGTAGAGATTTTCAAGAGAGTTGCAAAGCAGATTCGTGACAAGCAAGACCCTAAGACTGGCTTGTGGTATCAGGTTCTCGACCGTCCGGGCGATGAGGGCAACTACTTCGAATCGTCGGTTTCGGCAATGTTTATCTACACCTTGTATCGCGGCGTGTTCCAAGGTCTTCTCGACGAGTCATACCTTGATGCAGCCGAAAAGGGATACGACGGTTTCATGAAGGAATTTGTTGATGTTCAGGCTAACGGATTGGTAAACATCAAGAAATGCTGCGCTGTTGCTGGACTTGGCGGTCGTCCTTACCGAATGGGCGACTACAAGTATTACATCGAAGAGGCTGTCAGGGATAATGACCCTAAGGCTGTTGGTCCGTTCATCTCGCTCTGTATTGAGCGTGAGAGACTTGCAATGCGTGCGCAGAAGGCAAGTGTTGTTTCGAAAAAAAATAGCGCAAAGAGTGGCAAAAAAGGTAAAAAGTAAATAATAATAGGTGCGCAGGTGTGCGTACCTATTTATAATATAAACAAAATGATTACAAACTACATTGATTCCATGAAAAAATTGCTTCTGTTGGCAATTCTTACAACTACATTCGCGACGGCTGGTGCAAAGGGACAATACGATAATTCCGATACGCTCTATGTGTCGCTCGACAGAAAAGGAGAGTTCAAGTCGATAGCCAAGGCTATCGAGGTGTGCCGCGCGTTTATGGAGTATCACAAGGTGATTTTCATAAGAAACGGCGTTTATCGCGAGAAACTGGTGATACCGTCGTGGCTCACAAACGTTGAACTGTGCGGCGAGTCGGCCGACAAGACCGTCATTACTTGGGACGATCACGCAACGCGATTCATAACAGGTTCAACTTCCGAAATGGGAACGTTCAGAACCTATACATTAAAGGTTGAGGGCAACGACATCACTCTTAAAAACCTGACCATTGCCAATACGGCAGGCAGGGTGGGACAGGCGGTGGCTCTGCACACCGAAGGCGACAGGATAAAGGTTCTGAGCTGCCGATTGCTTGGTAATCAGGACACCGTATATATGGGCGTTGAAGGAACAAGAGTGTTCTACAAGGACAGTTATATTGAGGGAACGACCGATTTCATCTTCGGTCCGTCGATAGCATGGTTTGAGGGCTGCGAGATTCGCGAACTTGCCAACTCGTATGTTACAGCGGCTTCAACTCCCGAGAACCAGAAATTCGGCTACGTCTTTAACAACTGCAAGATTACGGCCGACGATTCAGTAAAAGAGTTCTACCTCGGTCGTCCGTGGCGACGCTTTGCAAAGACGCTCTTCATGCATTGCGAACTCTCGGGCAAACTCAGCAAAAAAGGCTGGAAGCAATGGAGTAATGCCGAGGAAGGCGCAGAACTTACAAACACTCAGTATCAGGAGTTTGAGAACTCAGGCGAGGGCGCTCAGACAAAAGACAGAGTAGAGTGGAGCAAGGTTCTCAGTAAGAAAGAGGCTTCGAAAATAACACCTGAAAGTGTTTTTGGGGTAAACACATCATGGATTGTTGAATAAAATAGTAAAAAGGCAAAAAGTAATTTTCAATTGATAGAATAAATATTTAAGGCATGAATTTGAATTTACAAATTAAAAGATGTGCTCTTACTTTTGTAATGAGCATGCTCTGCCTGATTGTTTTTGCGCAAAGTTACACCGTGCGAGGAATTGTAACGGATAATAGCGGCGAGCCTATTATCGGTGCAAACGTATCAGTGAAGGGCACGAACAATGGTACAATTACTGACTTTGATGGTAAGTTCACGCTCGACGACGTAAAACCTGCCAACGTGCTGGAGGTTTCTTACATCGGTTACATTACTCAGAGCGTGAAGGTTGGTTCTATGGCTAACTTCACCATCATGCTTCACGAGGATGATAAAACCCTCGACGAGGTTGTTGTTATCGGTTACGGTACAATGAAAAAGCGTGACATCACCGGTGCCGTTTCTTCTGTATCGAGCGATAAGATTATCGACCCAGTATCAAACGTAACGCAGGCATTGCAGGGTAAACTGTCTGGTGTGTTCGTTCAGAGCACCGACGGTCGTCCGGGCGGTGCTGTAAAGGTTCGTGTGCGTGGAGGTGGTTCCATCACACAGAGCAACGAGCCTCTTTACATTGTCGACGGATTCCCTGTGTCAAGTATTGCCGACCTTTCTGCCGAGCAGATTGAATCTATCGACGTGTTGAAGGATGCCGCATCTACTGCAATCTACGGTTCGCGAGGTGCAAACGGTGTAGTTCTTGTAACAACCCGAAGCGCACAGACCGGTGATAAGGTTCGCGTTCAGTACGACGGATATTATCAGACTAAGACTGCAGCCAAGAGACTTGAAACTCTGAACGCTCAGGAATATGTTGGTATTACTTGGGGTATCGGTACAATGCTTGGTATTGGTGACAACGTGGCTAAGTATTTCGGATTGGGTTCTGCCTATGGAAACAATTTTGCTGCTTACGGCAATGTGGCCGCTCACGACTACACAGACGATTTGTTGCGTAATGGTAGAGCGCACAGCCACAATATCTCAATCACCGGAGGTTCAGAGAAGACAAAGATGGCTTTCAACCTCAACTATTTTGATGAGGATGGCTTGAAGAAGAAGTCTGGCTTTGAGCGTTTCGCTACTGCCTTGAAGATAAATCAGAAGATCAGCGAGAAGGTAAAGCTCGACCTCGAATTCCATTATAGTGAGGCAAATACAGAGGGTGACGAGACTTTGCAGGATAGTAAAGGTTCGGTAATTACTTCTGCTTATATGTATCGTCCAATCGACAATCCGCTTGGAACTGGCGATAAGACTTTGTTTGGCGATGGTATGAAAAATGTTGACGAGGACTACAATCCTGTTACGATAAATAACGGAACTGAGCAGTTTGTACAGAGAAGAAACTTCCGTGCAAATGCTGGTCTTGAATGGACTATTGTAGATGGCTTGAAGTTCCGTACTGAGTTTGGTGGCGGTCGTGGTAACAGCGAGAGTCGCTACTACAACAACGGATATTCGCTTAACAGTAAGGATGTAAACTCAGCATCTATAAGCAAGACAAACGGTTGGCAGTATCGTTCGGCTACAACTCTTAACTGGCAGGCTGTAGGTCTTTCTGACATTCACGATTTGTCAGTCCTTGTTGGTAATGAGTTGCGTGGTTCTTCATCAAGCACATTGTCAACTGGAAAATTGAAGGGATATCCTGTATCTTACAGTCCAGAAGAAGTTTGGGCTAATATTGGTGCTTATGATACATCTATTGCCCAGACTGTTCCAACAAACAAGATTGGTACTCCAGAGCGAAACGTCTCATTCTTCGGTCGTTTGAACTATAGCTTGAAGGATAAGTACTTGCTTACAATTACTGCCCGTGCCGATGCTTCGTCTAAGTTTACAAAGAATAACCGTTGGGGTTACTTCCCTGCAGCTGCGATTGCATGGCGTTTGGGCGATGAGAGCTTCTTTGAGGGCTCACGCGAATGGCTTTCAAACCTAAAGCTTCGTTTGTCATACGGAACAGCAGGTTCGGATAATATCAACTCTTCTTTGTGGCAGACAACCTATACCTCAAGTTCGTCTGTTCGCGACGGTTCTCCAGTACTTACATACAAGACTTCGTTCCTTGGAAACCCAGACTTGAAGTGGGAGACAACAGTCTCTCGTAACCTTGGTCTCGACTTCGGTCTGATTAACAACAGAGTTACAGGTAATATTGATGTTTACTGGAATACAACAAAAGACCTTCTTATCACAGTTCCTGTGAGTGTAACAACAGGTTCTAACTTCCAGTACCAGAATGTTGGTAAGACATCTAACAAGGGTATCGAGTTTGCCATCAATGCAAATATCATCCGTACAAAGGATTTTGAATTGACAGCTTCTGCAACATACAACTATAACAAGAACAACATCGACGAGTTGAACGAGGGTGTAACAACTCTTTACGGTTCTACATGGGGTTCATCAGACCAGGTTCCACAGCTCGACTATGAGTATATCGTAGGTCAGCCAGTTGGTACTGTTCGTGGTTTCAAGTGCGTAGGCTTCTATTCTGTTGATGACTTCGAGTATATCAACGGTCAGTATTGCTTGCCAGTTGATGATAACGGAAAGCGTGTAGGCGATTTTGCTCTTTCAACTTTGTATGATGCTACAATGGGAAAAGAGTTCAATATTCCTTCAGGACAGAGCGCATTCCCTGGAGCAGCCAAGTTTGAGGATGTAAACAAGGATGGTGTTATAAACGAGGATGATGTAACAAGCCTTGGCTCTATAACTCCAGCACATACCGGAGGTTTCAACCTAAATGCAAAGTACAAGGGCTTCGACTTTGGTGCAACATTTGCATGGGCAATTGGCGGACATGTTTACAATGCTGTGGCAATGAACTCGCTTTCGGCAAGTAAGTACTCTCTTGGTTCTAACCGTCTCAGCTTTATCAGAGAGTGTTTCCAGGTTCAGAAATTTGATGACAAGGGTGATGTTTACTTGGTTACCGACCCAGACGAACTGAAGCAGATGAATGCAAACTCAAAGTACTATCTGCCAACGCTTAACCCTTATGTAATCTCTACATTCTTCGAGGATGCTTCATATTTGCGTCTGAACTCGCTTACTCTTGGCTATTCGTTGCCAAAGGAGTTTGTAAAGCATCTTGCAATGCAGAAGCTTCGTTTGTATGTTACGGCTTCTAACTTGCTTACAATCACAGGCTACTCAGGTCTCGACCCAGAAGTCAGCTCTGCCGATGACAAGTCAAGTTCTCGAAATTCGGGTAAGTTCCCTACAATCGGTCTTGACTGGGGTGCTTATCCACGTGCCAAGTCGTTCACATTCGGTCTGAATGTCGAGTTCTAAACCAAAGAGGTGTAATTTAAATACTGATTAAAAATGAAGAAATCATTATATATTGTTTTAGGTGCAGGAATGTTGCTTGGCGCAACATCTTGTGATGAATACCTTGACACATCTTCGCCTTCTATTGCATCTTCCGATTTCGTGTTTACACACGAGGAGAGTGCGCAGGGCGCGCTTAACTATGCCTACGAAATGTGGCGAGGAAGTTCGGCTGTTCACTCAAACGGATTGTTCTACGATGTGGTTGTTGACGGCGATGAGACAACACGCCAGCCAGAGCGTTTCGGTGCTCAGGCGCGTAACTTGCCACAGAGTATGTATGCAGCCATTTCGGGTGCTGCGGGTGGCGTAAACTGCGAGAAGGGCGGTACTAAGAACTTCAGTCTCGACTACAAGAATTCAGCATCTGCTTTTTCTGGCTTGTATTCTATTATCGGACAGACAAACTATCTTACCCGTGCTTTCGAGGCTCAGCCAGAGTTTGAGAAGATTCTAAAGGAAGGCAAGCCTACTGTATTGTCTGACCTTTACGGTCAGGCAGTAGCACTTCGTGCAACTTGCTACTTCGAGCTTCTTCGTTTCTTCGGCGATATACCTTACTCTCTTGAGCCGGGTGTTGCTGCCGAGGGCTTGGTAAGTCGCGATTATATCTACGACGACCAGCTCCGCCGTTTGAAGTTGGTTGAGCCGTTCATGTTCCGCCTTGGCGAGAACGCATCGGCTGTGCCTACAATAATGACAAGAGACTATGTAGACGGTCTTATCGGTCGTATGGCGTTGTATGCTGCTGGTTTCAGCACTCGTCGTAACGATGTTGAGTATGTTGGTTACGATGGCAACAAGATTTCTTTTGAGATTGCATGCAAGTCGGCAAACACAAATTCGTTCTATGCTCGCCGTAGCGATTACAGGAAGATTCTTGAGGACGCGCTTCCATACCTTCGCAGTTTCTATGCAGCATCTTTGTCACGCAATAGCTATGGTTACTTGGTTGTAAAGGATGGACGTACTTCTGATGTGTTCAACACAGAGGATGGAAAGGTAGAGCGTAAATACGGAAATCCATATCAGTATGCTTTCCAGCAGATGATGAACGGCGACGGCTTCTATTCAGCAGAAAGTGTGTACGAGATTCCAGAAACTCGTGCCGTAGGTGCAAACGAGCGTCCATACGCGTTTGGTCGTCCATCAAACGGTGGTGGTAGTAACTCATTCCCATGTAAGGCATACGGTCAGAGCCGTTTCAACCCTCTTTACTACTACAACGACTTCGACCCTAAGGATTTGCGCCGCGATGTTACATGTGCCGTTACTGGTAGTGACGGTAAGGGTGGCGAGGCTATCATCTCGTTGGCTGGTAATGCCTCAGCAAAGCTTGCCGGCGGTATTGCCCTTAACAAGTGGGACGAGAACCGTGGTTCTTCGCCTTATGTATTGTCACAGCGTCAGGCCGGTATCAACTGCCCTTACATGCGTTCTGCCGACATCTATCTTATGATTGCCGAGATTGATGCAATTATAGGTAATGAGGTTGAAGGCAAACAAATGCTTGCAGATGTTCATAACCGTGCTTTTGCCGAGCCACAGGACATCAACGCCTTCATCGAGAAGTGCGGCGGTTCTTTGCTCGATGCTGTTATAGAGGAGCGCAAGCTTGAGTTCGGAGGTGAGGGCTCACGTCGTTACGACCTTATCCGTAACAATATGCTTACTCCTGTTCTTACTGATTTCCACAACAAGATGGAGGCTATGTATTCCGACCTTCAGACTAAGGGATATCATACTTTCGAAAACGGAAACGTGATTTCTAACTATATCTGGGTAAAGAGCGTAGATGCCAAGAAACTCTTCGGATATCGTCTTACAACTCAGTATTCTGCTCCTGAAGAGGCTGCTGAGTACGACTGGCAGAATGACCTTGCATCAACAGTTCTCTATCCATGCTGGAGAGGTCAGAACGACGACTGGTATTCTGTTGGCTATGCTTCTTATTCGTTGGAGTCTGATAGAACAAAGAACTTGGCAAAAATCAATCAGACAACTACAAACCTTTCAATTGTAGGCTTGTTCCGTCATGTAGACGAGGCTGAGGCAAAGGCTCTCGAAGCCGACGGATATACAAGAGTTGACTGGGGTATTTCTCTCCTCAGCAGCGATAACAAGGACGACTATAACAAGAATGTTTTGTGCGGATATGTTTACGACTATCCTCCAATCTACTTCTTGCCGTTCAGTATAACTGATATGCAGACATCTAAGATTACAAACGGTTATGGCTTCCAGAACGTGAAGTAATTTAAAAGAAATATCATAATAAGAAAGTCTGGTTTCCCGAATGTGGAAGTCAGACTTTTTTGTAAATAATGTTCGTAAATTGCAACAAAATACAGAAAAAAGGAAATACGTAGGCGAAATATTATTATTTTTGTACCTGAAATACAACTAAAACTGATGTAATAACAAAATCTAAAAGTATGAACAAGTACATTCTGGCTTTTGTATGCTGTCTGACATTCTCGCTGCTTGGCGTGGCTCAGACAAGAGAGATTATTCCGGTAGACTGGAAGGGTATTAAAAAGGAGATAAACCCAAATCGGTCATTAGAAATTTGGCATGTCTATTTTTCTAATGACCGCCATTAGAAAATATCGGTTGTATTAGGCTATCCTTCAATAATTTACTACCTTTACCACGCAGAAAAACATAAGAAGATGATGCGTGACTATGATATAAAGTTCGTGAACAAGGAAATCACCCCGTTCGGAGGCCTTTCACTTTTTCTGAAAATGCTTGAGAAATGCCATTTTGAAGAGCAATTGGAGAAATGCTGTATTCCTGTCCAGGGTTCCAATAGAGGATATAAGCCGATACAGCTCATATTGGGCTTGTTTGCAGGTGTCTGGTGCGGAGCA
>FNBQ01000054.1 GCA_900102385.1 Bacteroidales bacterium KHT7
ACAGAGACAGCCGCGTATGGAACGTATTCTCAAAGGTTCTCTACGGAAAAGTCTTCGCCGACAGGGGCTACATCAAGAAGGAACTCTTCGACTCTCTGTTCGATCAGGGAGTCCTTCTCGTACATGGTCTCAAGGCGAACATGAAGAACAAACTCATGTCGCTTGAGGAGAAGATTCTGCTTAGGAAAAGATGCATCATCGAGTGCATCAACGACCTGCTCAAGAACAAGGCAAACCTTGTGCACTCACGCCATCGCTCGATACATAATTTTATCATGAACATCTGCTCTGCCCTTACTGCATATTGCTTCTTCGAGAACAAGCCGGATGCCCTTCCTGTGCATGTCGAAAGATCAAGACAACTTGAGCTGTTTGAACTCTAATCTTATCCCGAACTGGCGTATATATCTAACATATACCTAACATTTACCTAACATTTACCTTGCATATACCTTGCGTATAGCTTCTCTCTACCTTCCTTCTTCCTACCTTCTTCCTACCCTCTTCCTACCTTCTATTATTTCGTATATACCAAACGGACAATTTCTAGCAAAATTGTCCGTTATATATTCTAAGTTATCAATTATGAATTCTGAATTTTGAATTATGAATTATTAATCCCCCTTTTCAAGTTTCAAATTTCAAATTCACAGAAAGCGTCTTTCATTAAAATCAGATTGGACGAACGAAAAAAGGCAAGACTTGCGTCCTGCCTTTTCCATGTCTTCTTCATAGTTACGATACATCATTCACTTTTTTGTTATACCTCTCTTACATTTTAGTTATAAGCTTCCTCTCCGTGCTCATAAATATCAAGTCCCTCATCTTCAATCCTCTTATCTACTCTCAAACCATGAATCTTCTTTATACTGTAGAACAATATCACGCCTGTCAAAACTGTCCATGCTCCAACTGCAACAAGTCCGCAGAGTTCTGCACCAAGGAGCGATGCTCCGCCACCGTAGAACAAGCCCGGTGCTACTCCGTTTGCTCCTGTTGAGAAGAGTCCGACGCACAATGTTCCGAGGAATCCAGAAACGCCGTGTACTGATACTGCACCAACTGGGTCGTCTATCTTAAGTTTTGTATCGATGAACTCGACTGCAAGAACCATTGCAACGCCGCTTACAAGACCGATTACTGCTGCACCCCATTCGTTTACGCAGTCGCAACCTGCTGTGATGCCTACCAAGCCAGCCAAAATACCGTTACATGCAAGTGAGAGCGATGGCTTTCCGTACTTAATCCAGCAGAGAGCGATTGTTGCAAGTCCGCCCATAGCTGCTGCAAGGTTTGTGTTTACAAATACAAGCGAAATCTCAAAGCGGTTAACCTCGCCTGTTGCTGCAAGCTGTGAGCCCGGGTTGAATCCGAACCAGCCAAACCACAGAATCCAAACACCAAGTGCTGCGTATGTAAGGTTGTGTCCCGGAATGGCACGGCTTCTGCCGTCGGCTGTGTACTTTCCGCGTCGTGCGCCAAGGAAGGCTGCGCCAACAAGTCCCAAGAGTCCGCCAACGTAGTGAACAATTGTTGAGCCTGCAAAGTCGTGGAACGCTGCCCCGAAGGTGCTCATCATAAATCCGTCGGCAGCATCATTGCAGAGCCATCCGCCACCCCAAGTCCAGTGTCCTTCTACCGGATAGATTATCAGCGAGATAAAGAACGAATAAACAAGATACATCGAGAACTTTGTTCTCTCAGCCATACAGCCCGAAACGATGGTGGCTGCTGTGGCACAGAAAACGGTCTGGAAAATCAGGAAGCCCTCAACAGGCAGTCCGTCGTCAGATTTCCAGAAGTCGAGGCTGCCAAAGTTTGGCATTCCTACAAAATCACCGCTTCCGTGCATCAATCCAAAACCCACAAACCAGAAAACTATTGTACCTATTATAAAATCGCAGAAATTCTTCATCAGGATGTTAGCCGTGTTCTTTGAACGTGTAAATCCGGCCTCGCACAAGGCAAATCCCGGCTGCATGAAGAATACGAGCATTGCCGCAACCAGCATCCATACGGTGTTGATAGATACGCTGTTGTCTTCGGCAAGTGTTGCTGCTGCAGCTACTTCGTCGGCATGAGCCATTGTGCATGATGCCATCGCCGCAACCACGGCAAGCATCCTTCTATATTTCATAAATATTTTCATAATGTCAGTGTTTTTATTTTGTGTATGTGTTGTAAAAAATTTGTCGGGCATCAGCCCCTTTCGGTAATTGGGCAGGAATCGTTTTTATTTCTCCTGCTCGGCATTATATAGAGCAATATCTCCCCGTTCGCCTGTTCTGATTCTGATGGCATCCTCGATTGGGATTACGAAGATTCTGCCGTCGCCAATCTCGCCTGTCATTGCGGCATCCTCGATTGCCTTTATTGTCTTCTCCACGTTCTTGTCGCGCACAACCACGCTGACCAAAACTCGCTCGATGCAGCTTGTATCGTAACAAACTCCGCGATAGATGCGTGCCTGACGCATCTTACCCTCGCCTCGAACATCGTAGTAAGAAAACCATTCGATGTCGGCAGCCAACAAAGCCTCTTTCACGTCTTCGAACTTTGTCTTCCTGATAATTGCTTCAATTTTTCTCATACTTGAATTACATTATGGTTTGTTTTTCTTCAAAAGAATATCTTTTTATTTTTCTTTTGCAAAGATACATAACATTTTAACACACAAAATATATTTTAGGATTATATTTGTCAAATTTTATTCTTAATTATTATCTGATAGATAATTATTATTTATAATTACATTTTATCACTATTTATCGTATTTTGATTACATTTTTCAAGCATTAAGATTTTCAACCTTTCAGAAAGCGCACAAAAGTGCGAAAATCAGCAACAACAAAACGTTTTTAAATCATTGAAAATAGCAACACAAACGAAATACACGGTAAACAAAAAAGTTGTATTTTTGCAGAGCATTACATTACGCATTATTATAAGGTATAAAAATGGGAGTAAACACAACATTATTTTTTACATTCCTTAAGATTGGAACCACAACCATTGGCGGAGGCTACGCCATGATTCCGATGATGGAAAGAGAAATTGTAGACAAGTACAAATGGTTGGAAAGGGGTGAGTTTATGGATATCATGGCTGTGTCGCAGGCAACTCCGGGAATCTTCGCAGCCAACATGGCAAGTCACATAGGCTACAAGCTAACGGGCATAAAGGGCGGAATAATCGCGTTGCTGGGCAACCTTCTGCCGTCTATCGTGTGCATTCTGCTGATAGTATTCTTCTTTCAGCATTTCAAAGACAACCACATTGTTCAATGTATCTTTATGGGTCTGCGCCCTGTCGTTGTCGCCCTTATTGCATCGCCGGTGTTCAAGATGATGCAGACGGCAAAGATATCGTGGCACAACGCGTGGATTCCGGTTCTGTCGGCTCTGCTGATATGGCTCTTGGGCGTATCACCAATCTACATCATAATCGTTGCCGCCGTGGGCGGATATCTCTACGGAATTTATAACCACAAAAAAGAAGTAAAATGATTTTTCTGAAACTGTTTCTCATATTCAGCAAGATAGGCATATTCAACTTTGGAGGCGGATATGCCATGATTTCGCTCATCCAGAACGAGGTGGTAACAAAAGAGCATTGGATGACTTCGCAGGAGTTTACCGACATGATTGCCGTGAGCCAGATGACGCCCGGCCCTATTGGAATAAACGCCGCCACATACGCCGGATTCACCGCCGTGCAGAATGCCGGATACTCATACGAATGGTGCATCGTGGGGTCGGTGCTCGCATCGCTGTCGGTAGTATGGCTTCCGTTCACTCTGATGCTGATGATTAGCCATTACCTTATAAAGAATAAGGAAAGTTACGTTGTGAAGTCGGTTTTCGGCGGATTGCGTCCTGCCATCGTCGGACTGATTGCGGCTGCTGCCCTCGTGCTGATGACGGAGGAGAACTTCGGCAACCCAAAGACCGACCTCTACCAGTTTGTGGTGAGCGTTGTGCTGTTTGTCGCCGCCTTCATCGCCACACGCTTCTTCAAGACAAACATTCTGATTGTTCTGGCAGCTGGCGCACTTGCCGGAATCATCTGCTATTACTAAGTTTTTTTTGGAAAAACAAAATAAAATGTATCTTTGCTACGTGAAGTAATAAAAACACAATTAATAAAATGATAATCCGCAATATTCCCAAATGTTATTATCTTTGCAATTGAAAAAAATCATAGTCAAATGAAGTTGTTGGATTTTGCAAAACATTTCGACAGCGAGGAAGCTTGTGAAAAGTACCTCAAGGAAACTCGCGAAAAAGAAGGTATAAAGTGCAGCCGCTGTGGCTGCGAGAAACAGTACTGGAACCGTTGCCACAAACGCTGGATGTGTGCCAAGTGCGGACATGAGACTACCCTCAGGTCGGGCACGGTTATGCACGGCAGCAACCTTCCACTGCTGTACTGGTTCACAGCCATTCACTTGCTCACGTCCACAAAAAAGACGTTCTCAGCAGCCGAGATGCAGCGACAGCTCGGGCACAAGCGCTATCAGCCTATCTGGGAGATGATGCACAAACTCCGCAGCGTATGGGCGAGCGCGACTCAAAGTACAATCTTGAAGGTACAATAGAACTGGACGAGGGCTATTTTACAAGAAACAACGATTCTGCAAAGGATGAAGATGAGGACGAGAACCAAAAGAGGGGGCTTGGCAGCCAACGCAAGTCGAAGGTGCTCGTTGGTGGAAAGCGAGAAGGCGGACAATCCAAAGCCTAGCCAAAAGAGCCGTAAATGCGGTCATCTGAAGATGAAGGTCATCACCGACCTCAAGGGTGAGACGCTGAAGTCGGCAGTCGAGTGCAGCGTAAGTCCAGACACCACGGCTGTGATGGATAATTTTGCCTCACACTCGACAGTCGAGAAAGCTGTGTCAAAGTCGGAACGGCAGACGGTCTGCGGATGCAATGCTCCAAAGGTTCTTCCGTGGGTACACATCGCCATTTCAAACGCCAAGTCGTTGTTCACAGACATGTATCACGGAATCAAGGAGGAGTTTCTTCAGGAATACTTGAATGAATTCTGCTACAAATTCAACCGTAAATATTTTGGTGACAGGATGTTCGACCGGTTAGTTATCGCTGCCGTTTCGTATAAGCCTACGTTTGAGCACAAATTATATAACGGAAGGGCGAATTGCGGATAATCATAATTAATAATATTAAGCACAATTATTACAGATAAGAAAAAATATGAAAGAAAAATACGAAAAATTAGTCAACAGTAAATATTACAAAGTTGCAGATGTGCTTATCTTTGCATTTATGCTATTAGCCTCTACAGCAGTTATGACAGTATTGTTTTATCGCCAGTCCATATCTGACGGAAGTACATACCATTCTGATATAAGACCATACATAGAGGAAATGTTAGGCATCCAAACACAATACAGTTTCCCATATCCAATACTTTTTAAGACGGCAGGCATACTTTATTATTTTACTCCTACCCCAGAGTGGGCCATGGTTATTGCTATTACATCTTTCAATATATTAGCAATGATTATTGTAAAAATTATTTTGGAAAAGCAAACCGGCGCAGGTATTTTATCTTCATTATGCACAATGAGCTTGTTCTTTTTATCAATGCTCTTTAGCCATAATCTAAAAAAACTTGGCATAGTGCATACATACATCGGTGTGTTTACGCCAAATCCATGGCACAATGCGACCTATATGGCTGCACGTCCCTTTATGGTTCTTGCATTTTTCTTTGGAGTATATACCCTAGTGCATTATGAACATGACTTTGCAAAGGGCGCTGCATTTACACGATATCGGAAGACTGCTTATCTTGCCTTTTCCATTTCTTTGTTGCTTGCAACTTTGGCAAAGCCAAGCTACACATTGGTTCACGGTTTTACTGTAGTAATTATTATGCTATATAGATTATTCAAGAGTAGATTCAAAAATCTTCGCCAGACAATCCTTTTGGGATGCTACTATATTCCAACAATAATGTCACTTGGTTATCAGTACTTAGGTGTATTTTCTGGCGGCTCTTCACACAATGATGAACAGGGCATTGGCTTTGGTTTCTTTAGAGTATGGAGCTTATATACTAAAAACATTCCACTTGCGATAGCACTGGCAATATTATTCCCGATAATCGTTTTGATATTCCATAGGAATCAGCTATCGAAAAATAACATGTATCGTTTTGCATGGCAGATATATATTGTGGCTTTTGCAACAACTGCTTTTCTATATGAGAAGGGATTCCGTGAGTTGCATTTCAATTTCAGCTGGGGATATATTTGCGGAATCTTTTTGGTTTTCTTTGTATCAATGATATTAGTGCTTAAAGATAGCAGATACTGGATAGTACAGAAGTACCCACCTAAGTTTACATTGGCTCTTACTATAGAGTGGTTTGCACTTATTGCCCATACCCTTATGGGCCTATACTATTTCGCTTTACTTTACTATGGTAGTAATTTCCTATAAATGACTCTTGCACCCTAGCGATTCTACAATATATCCAACATAACACTAACATTCTGACACAAAAAAATGAAAGCACTCTTTTACATCTTAACAATCGCAATGCTGTTGCAAGCAACTTCGTGTTCAAGAAGCAAACGCATAGCACCTCAGGCGCATAGCAATACAGAAAAGCCTGAAACAATATACGATGCCGAATCAATCAACGTAACAACAGACACAATCGGCAACGCATCCACCACATCTTCCAACAAACTGATGAGGAAAGTCACCGGAGTAGAAATCGAAAGAATAACAAAAGAAGAATACGAAGAAGCCGCCCGTCATCCTCTTAAACAGCCCGAACTGCTACAGAACACCGCATTCGTGAAACGGTTGGCAAGAGAGTTTTACAAGGAGGACTCGCTTCGGAAAATTTACGACGTCCATAAACAAAACGGAATATTCTTCACCGTAGGTTGCGATGATTTAAAAATAAACACAGCCCACAGAATAATAACCGACGAAGGCGACTCACTCTACATTCTGCACATTCCAATGCCGATGGAAAGCCGAAGCTACCTTTACAACTCAAAGGCTCAGCGCATAAGCCAAGACATGTTTAGTTCAGACTATTTTGACGGCACACTATACGCGGCTTCCGAAGAATTCGACTCCGACGAATTTGTGTGGTTTCGCTTCTATCGCCTGTCAACATCAGGCGCAACGCTATGTGCCGAGATTGCTTCGACTTTCACTTATTGCGTTTCTGGCAGCTATTTCTTCAGCAAAAATCACGATTTCTATTTTATGATGTGCAAGAAATGGGATGGACCGAATTTATTTTACAAAGCCAAGACTTCAGAATTAAAGGAATGAAGACGCCGTACATCGTATAATCTGACAAAAACGAGAAAAGATTTCAAAAAAAGACAAATCGAACAATATAAAGCACAAAAAGAATTGTATCTTTGCAATCGATATACGAGTTTGAACCTTAACTATATTATAGTGCAAAAACTTTCGACCGATATCATACTAAAATATTATCTTAACTAAAAAATGAAAGTAAGACTATTAATTGCAGGTTTGCTGATTTCAGCAATCAGTCTACATGCTCAAAAGAGCAGCAAGACAGAACAAATTCTTATCCCTGCTGAGGTCAATGGAAGATGTGGATACATTGACCAAACTGGCAAGTGGATAATACAGCCAAAGTACTATTATGCCGAGAATTTCGCTAAAAACGGATTAGCGCGTGCCATTGTTATGACAAACAACAACGGATATGCATTTAGTCATGACTGTTGGATTGACAAAACAGGAAAAGAAATTCCACAAACATTGAAATTTGAATATGGTAAAGACTTTGCAGACAACGGTCTGGCTCCATTCTATAATAAAAACGGATACGGATATTTTGACACCAAAAACAATATTGTAATAACTCCACAATTCGAGTACGCTTGCAGTTTTGCAAAAAACGGCTTGGCGGCAGTCAAGATAAAAGATAAGTACGGCTATATTGACAAGACTGGAAAAATTGTCATAGAGCCTCAATTTGAAGGTGCTAATGAATTTGCGGCAAACGGTCTTGCGGCTGTAAAGATAAAAGGCAAAAATGGCTACATCGACAAAACTGGAAAAATTGTCATAGAGCCTCAATTTGACTTCGCTAATGAATTTGCGTCAAACGATCTTGCGGACGTGCGGATAAAAGGTAAAGATGGCTACATCGACAAGACTGGAAGAATTGTCATAGAGCCTCAATTTGACTTCGCTAATAAATTCTCCGATAACGGTTTGGCTGCCATCAAAATAAACAACAAACATGGCTATATTGACAAAACTGGCAATATAGTTATCAAGCCTCAGTTTGACTATGCTTTTCAATTCCAAAGCAATGGTTTGGCATGTATTCATTTAAACGGAAAAACCGGATGCATTGACAAAACAGGCAAAATAATTATCGAACCAAAATTCGATGATATAAGAATCTACAAAAATATAATCTTTGCCCAAACAAAAGGCAAATGGGGAATAATTGACAAGACTGGAAATTTCATAAAATCTCCAGAATTCGACAACGTTGTAGAACTTGGTGTTCCAATAGTGCAGGAAGAATGTCCATTTTAACATCCACAGAACCTCAACTTTAAATAGAAAAATCAGCAATTCCATCATAGCAAAAAATTAACTCTATAAGAAACATTCGGGAAGCCGCTGCCGATTCCACGGTGCGCAATTTCCCGAATGTTTTTTATTTGTGCTGTTATATATCGCGAATTAAGGACAAATTTCAATATTCTTCTTACTTTGCGTCCAAACAATTTGCTATTTTCTCAAAAACTCCATTGATTATCTGTATATTACGCCAACAGCTGAAGATAAAACAGCTCAGCCAAACAACGTCGGTCGTGACGTCCTGCGAAAAATGAGTGTGCAATTTGCCTTCGGAAGCATTCGTTTTTTCATTAGTTCACAACCTTCCTTGGACGTACCTTGGACGTACCTTGGACGTACCTTGGACGTACCTTGGACGTACCTTGGACGTTCCTTGGACGTACCTTGGACGTTCCTTGGACGTACCTTGGACGTTCCTTGGACGTTCCTTGGACGTTCCTTGGACGTTCCTTGGACGTTCCTTGGACGTTCCTTGGACGTTCCTTGGACGTTCCTTGGA
>FNBQ01000040.1 GCA_900102385.1 Bacteroidales bacterium KHT7
CTGCACTTTATACCTTCTTTTTCGCGAGTTTCCTTGAGGTACTTTTCACAAGCTTCCTCGCTGTCGAAATGTTTTGCAAAATCCAACAACTTCATTTGACTATGATTTTTTCAATTGCAAAGATAATACATTTGGGGATATTGCGGATTATCATTTTATAAATTATGTAACCATGGGCAAAGATAGTCATTTTACCGGACAGCAATATTTCTAAAACAGCCAGTATGGGCGATGTCTTTTATTGGCTATATATGAATTTCATTCCCAAAATATATCAGATTTCAATATCAGGTCCGACCAAGTCTGGGACTAACTCAGTTTACTGGCATCTACCGAAAAAAAGTGCCGCATGTAATCCAACATGCAGCACTTCCTTTTTTTTCAGTTATCTTGTTACTTAATAGCAGCAACAGCGGCAACTTTTCCAGCCTTAACTGTTGCTCTAAACTTCTTAGCCTTGTAAGTGTAGATGCCGTTAGCCTTGCTGTCTGGCTGTCCCCACTTCAGGATAAGCAACTCTTCTGGCTCACCTACATAAGGACCGCCGTTAAGAGCCTTGTCGAAATCTGTTGGATACTTCTCTGTAAGTTCGATGAACTGAGCCTTAGAGATGAATACCTTCTGCAAATTCTGCAAAGAAATTGTAGAAACCTGACCCTGGTCGCTCTCAATCTTATACACGAATCCGGCACAAGTAACAGGATTCAATACGAAGTCTGTAACTGTCCACATTGAAGGGATTGCAGCACCAAATGTCTCTGTTGAACCGTACTTTCTGAAAGCGAACTTCTTAACAAGGCAGTAAGAGTTGCCAACCATTCCCTCTTTTGATGCAGCAACGTAAGCATCAGAGATAAGCTGATAGCTTGCCTCCTTGTCAGGATACTTATAATATACTGTATCATCGGCATTTGTCATAACCAGATAGTAGACCTTTGTAGCGTCGAGAGTCTGCCATGCTCCTACCTTCTCGCCGTTGGCAGCATCAGCCTCACGAGAGAACACGTCAACAACGTGGAACAAGCGTCCGCGAAGTGCTGCATATTCAGTATTACCCTGCTCGTTAGGTGAATAAACCTCGCCACCGGCAAACTTCGGAACCTTAAAGAAGCTTCCGTAACCAACAGCCTGCTTGTCGGCTGGTTTAGCACGAACTCTTACTGTCTGTCCGATATAAGCCTGCAAGTTCTCACCCTGATAATTCTTACTTGCATCGAAACCCTGTGCATTTGCCCCCAAAGCAAAGAGAGAGCAAATCAATATTGATACGATTTTCTTCATTATAGTTTTGTTTTAAAGTTTTACAATAATTTCTTCAATTCGATAGTCACAAAGATAACTATTTTTAACAGAAAAGCAAAAAAATAACAGTTTATTTTATTTTTTATCGGCTTTTTCGAGCGATTTTGCCTCATTCCACAAGGCATCGAGTTCCGAAAGAGTCATATCCTTCATGTTCTTTCCCTGCGCTATTGTCTGCTGCTCAACGTAGCCGAATCTCCTGATAAACTTGGCGTTTGTACGCTCAAGCGCCGTGTCGGGATTGATGTGATAGAGTCGGGCTGCATTTACGAGGCTGAACAGGAAATCGCCAAACTCAGCCGTTGAGTTTTCCTTGTCGCCCTTCTCCAACTCGGCCTTCAGCTCATCAACCTCCTCGTGAACCTTGTCCCACACATCGGCAGGCTGTTCCCAGTCGAAGCCTACGTTATGAGCCTTGTCCTGAACGCGGTATGCCTTTATGAGCGAAGGCAATGCCGACGGAACCCCCGAAAGCACGGTTTTGTTGCCATCCTTCTCCTTTACCTTTAACTGCTCCCAGTTTTCGCACACTTCCTTTGCGTTGTTTGCCACCGTGTCGCCATACACATGCGGATGGCGGTAGATTAGCTTGTCGCACAGTTTGTTGCAAACGTCGGCAATGTCGAAATCGCCCGTCTCGCTGCCAATCTTTGCGTAGAAGACAATGTGCAGCAGAACATCGCCAAGTTCCTTGCTTATCTCAAACTTGTCTTCTCTTAGCAGAGCATCGCACAGCTCGTATGTTTCCTCGATTGTGTTTGGGCGCAGCGACTGAAATGTCTGTTTCTTGTCCCACGGACACTTTTCGCGCAAAGTGTCCATCACATCCAGCAGTCTGCCGAATGCCTGAAGTTTCTCTTCTCTTGTATGCATCTATGTTTTTACTTGTTTTTAGGATATTCGCTTTTCTGAACGCCGTCCATTATGGCTTGCAGAACGTTGCTGTCGAAGATTGTAAAGTCCTGACGGCGTATCATGCACATATTGTTGTCGATCTTCTGCCCATCGTCCCAGATGAAAGGCACAATACCGTTGTTGCGCGCCGTCTTGGTATATTCGAACATATACAGATACCGTGAATTTTCATGCGCCTTCTGAAGTTTTGCATTTGGCAGCGAACGATGGATAACTCCACACTCTCCAATCACTACCGGAATACCTTTCTGTACGAATTTTCTGCCAATTCGCGAGAAGTAGTCGCCCATATAGTTTTCCTCGCTCCATCCGGGCGAGTTACGGTCTACTCCATCAACCTTCTTCTGGCGGTTTTTCTCGCCCCAGAACCATGAATAATTGCCCCACGACTCGTCGGTCTTCAGTCCGCAGAAATTCCAAGGTGTGTAATATGCCACCTCAACGCCCAAATAGCCTTCGTTATAGTCTGATGGCAGGTGCATGTACTTCACGGTTTCAGCCATATCGAGGTTAGGTCCTTGGATGAGCAGCGTGCGATACATGTTTTTACCGCCCGTCTGGCGCACAGCGTCGATGAAGTTCTGCTGAAGAAGGATGAACTTGTCGAGATACGAGATGTCACTCACGCTGAGTCGCGAAGCAAAGGCAAAAATCAGATGCTCGTCGTACGCTGCCATCTGCATGGCTATCTGCTCCCAGATGTTACGGATGGCGACAATCTGCTTAAGGTCGTAGTCCTTTCCGCCGTCGAATTTAATCCAGCCCTCGGTATAACTGCACGAGAGTATGACGTACATCGAATCCTTTATGCAATAGTCAACAACCTGAGCCACTCGCTTGAGCCATGCCTTTGAGATATTGTTGTTCTTATCGGTATGTGCATTTACGGCTATCGGTATGCGTATAGCGTTGAAGCCGAGCGACTTTACAAAGTCAATGAGTTTCTGGCTGGTTCGCGGATTGCCCCACGATGTCTCTTCGGGAACAGCCTCGAAGGTGTTTCCCAAGTTCCAGCCAACCCTTATATTTTGAAGCACATTTATTGATTTAGGTAACATATCAGATTCGCTAAATTCAATAGACAGCCCCCCTTTTATCTCTTGTGATTTCGCCTCCATTGCGAACACAGGCAATAGAATAATCGCTATAAAAATAAAAAAACTCTTCTTCATATTCAGAAATTCATTCTGTTAGACTTACATCTGCAAATATATCTATTTTTAAATTAAATACAAAATTATCGTAATTATTTCTAAAAAAATGTAAAAAGATGAGGAGTTTTCTTAATTTTGCGCTCGAAAAACCTAACAAATACCATAATATATGACAACAAAAGTAAAAATGGCCCTGCTTTTTTTCTGCTCAATGGCTGTGCAGACTAACGCAGGCGCACAGGAACGGAGCGAGTGGAAGACTCCTGAGGTTAATCAGGCTAACCGCTTGCCTATGCACACATCATTCTTCTCGTACGAATCGGAAAAGGCCATGAACAGCGGAATACAGAACTCACGCTTCTTCATGCCCATAAACGGGAACTGGAAGTTCAAGGGCGTGATGAATGCCGACGAGCGCATTTCCGACTTCTACAAAAAGAATTACAACGACGGCGACTGGGGCACGATGCCTGTTCCGGGAAACTGGGAACTTAACGGCTTCGGCGACCCGATATACACCAATATGCAGTATCCGTGGTGGCCTTGGAGCAAGGGCAGCACGGCTGACCCTATGGTTATTCCGGTTAAGGACAACCACGTTGGTATGTACCGCCACGAGATAGTAATCCCTAAGCACTGGAGCGGCAAGCAGATTATTGCACATTTTGGCGCGGCAAGTTCAAACATGTACCTGTGGATAAACGGCCGATACGTCGGATACAGCGAGGACAACCGTCTGTCTGCCGAATTCGACATCACGCCTTACATCAGCGCAGGAAAGAAAAATCTGATTGCCGTAGAATGTTTCAGATGGAGCGACGGCTCGTATCTCGAAGACCAAGACTGCTTCAGATTCTCTGGAATAACAAGAGACTGCTTTCTGTTTGCGCGCGACAAGAAGAACATTCAGGACGTGAGAATAAAGGCTGGGCTCGACCAGAACTACACAAACGGTATCCTCTCTGCCGAAGTTAAGACTAACAGTCCGAAGCAGATTTTCATCGACCTTGTTTCGCCAGAAGGCAAGACCGTGGTTTCGCAGAAGGCAAACGCTGCAAAGAACGGAGTTTCACTTACCGAGATAAAGATAGACAATCCGCTGAAATGGACTGCCGAGACACCGAATCTTTACAAGGTGCTGGTCTACACCAAGGACGGCAAGGGCGAAAAGACCGACATCATTCCGGTGAATACGGGCTTCAGAACAATCGAGATTAAAGACCAGAACCTTCTGGTAAACGGCAAGCCTGTGCTCATTAAGGGAACGAACCGCCACGAACTCGACCCAAACAACGGTTCGGTAGTAAGCCACGACCGCATGTATCAGGATATCCAGATAATGAAGAAGCTGAATATCAACGCCGTGCGAACAAGCCACTATCCTAACGACCCTTATTGGTACGACCTTTGCGACCGTTACGGCATATACGTTGTCTGCGAGGCTAACGTAGAGTCGCACGGAATGGGGTACGGCAAGGAGACTCTTGCGCGCAACGAGCACTACAAACTGGCTCACATGGAGCGCAACCAGCGCAACGTGCAATGCAACTTCAACCACCCTTCAATCATCATCTGGAGCATGGGCAACGAGGCTGGATACGGTCCTAACTTTGAGCAGTGCTACGACTGGATTAAGGCTGAAGACACAACTCGCCCTGTTCAGTACGAACAGGCAGGAATGGACGGCAAGACCGATATCTTCTGCCCTATGTACTTCGGATATGCCGACTGCATAAGATATTCAGAGGGTAACAATCCTCGTCCGCTCATTCAGTGCGAATATGCTCACGCCATGGGCAACTCGCTCGGCGGATTCAAGGAGTATTGGGACATCATACGCTCGAAGAAGAAATATCAGGGCGGATTCATCTGGGACTTTGCCGACCAGAACATTCTTTGGAAAAACAAGGACGGCAAGGATTTCTACGCCTACGGCGGCGACTTCAACAGCACCGACCCGAGCGACAACAACTTCTGCGACAACGGTTTCGTAAAGGCTAACAGAACGCTTCATCCTACGGCATACGAGGTTCAGCACTTCTACCAGAATGTATGGGCATCGGCTGTTGACTTGAACAAGGGCGAAATAAAACTGTTCAACGAGAATTTCTTTACCAATCTGAGCGACTATTATCTTGAGTGGCAGTTGGTTAACTACGGAACTATTGAGCAGACAGGCATCGTGGACGACCTCGACATTGAGCCGCAGCATAGCAAGACGCTGAAGCTTAGCTACGACCTTGGCGACCTGAAGGATTCGGAAAATATCCACCTGAATATCCTTATCAAGAACAAGCATCGCAACTCGCTTCTGCCTGCCGGATATACCGTTGCGCGCAATCAGCTCACAATAAAGGAGACATTCGACAAGCACATCACCTTGCGAAGCAACCCTCGAACAGCGAAGGCTAAGTTTGCCGAACAGGACGACTCAATCATCGTTAGCGGAACGGACTTCAGCATCGCCATCAGCAAAAAGAACGGTCTGATTGGCAAATACAACTATCATCACATCTCGTACATCGGTCAGGGCTGCACGCTTCAGCCAAACTTCTGGCGCGCTCCAACCGACAACGACTTCGGCGCAGGACTTCAGAAGAAATATGCGGTCTGGAAGAATCCGAAGATGGAACTGAAAAACGTCGAGGCACAGCAGGCCGAGCAAGGCGTAAAGGTGGTTTCGACCATCAATATTCCTGAGGTTGAGGCAACACTCACACTCACTTACGAGATTAGCAACATCGGCGAGGTGATGGTTTCGCAAAAGATGACGGCAGGTGCGAAAAAGGACGTTCCTAACCTCTTCCGATTCGGCATGAGAATGCAGATGCCCGACAACTTCCAGAAGATTGTCTTCCTTGGCAGAGGTCCGCACGAGAACTACTGCGACCGCAAGAGTTCTGCCTTCATGGGACTCTATCAGCAGAACGTGGACAAGCAGTACAACCTCTACCCTCGTCCGCAGGAGAGCGGCACACACACCGACATGCAGTTCATCGAGATTTGCAGCAACCGCAACAATGCCCTCACGGTGTGCAGCAACGAGGCTTTCTCGGCTTCGGTTCTGCCATACAAGGTTGAGACGCTCGACGAAGGCACCGACAAGCATCAGCGACACAGCGAACTGCTCGAAAAGGACAAGTTCGTTGAGATATGCATAGACAAAAAGCAGATGGGAATGGGCTGCGTAAACAGCTGGGGAGCAATCCCCGAGAAGGATTATCTGCTGCCTTATCAGGACTACGAGATGTCGTTCTTCCTGACTCCTACTTTGCAGAGCATCTGGACTGAATAAATGTTTATATGACTAAAAAAAGACGACTCAAAAAGGAATTTAAATGGGGACTGGCACTCGTTGCCAGTCTTCTTGTTGTTTGTATCGCATTCTGCATCTTCGGCTCTAACGACGACAGCGTGGACAGGGGCGAGGTGGTAGACGGCATTGATGTATCTCACTATCAGGGCAAGATAAACTGGGAGAAGGTAAGAGACAAGCACCCTAACATTCAGTTTGTGTACATAAAGGCGATAGAGGGCTCATCGCGCCCCGACGAGAATTACAGGAGGAACTTCGAAGAGGCTAAGAAAGCAGGATTCATGGTGGGAAGTTACATCTTCTACCACACCATGACAAGTCCCGAAAGGCATTTCGAGGAGTTCAAGAAGCTTGCGCCGAAATCAGAGCAAGACCTTATCCCGGTTGTCGACGTGGAGACACTCGATCATAAGTCGCCCGAACTGGTGCGCAAGCGTCTAATCCGTCTTCTCGACCTTATGGAGCAGTATTACGGCAAGAAGCCGATAATATACACGCACGACTGGTTCTACAACAAGTATCTGAAATGTAAGCGGATAGACAAGCACAAGCTGATGATTGCCAACTACAACGGCAAAGAGCCGAGCTGCGACTACTGCATCTGGCAGTTTACCGAGACTGGCAGACTGAAAGGCATAAAAAGCCATCACGTTGATTTGAGTCGTTTTAACAAAAATTACACTATTGCTGACATTTTATTAGTTAATGACTGATTTTTCAGCAATAACATAATTTTTAGGGCATTTTTTTTGTTTATTAATAAAATTGCTCTATATTTGCACCGCATTCGCGAGTTCTTTTGACACTTGCGAATCCCGTTCAATTTGGCTTCGTGTCTGTGAAGACACGCCATTTCTTTTTCATAACGTTGCATAACTATTAAATAGTTGATAAAAACTATTAAAGAATAGCCTCTTTGAGAAAAGAGGCTATTCCTATTTTTTATGGTATGCAAAAGCCCTATTTTTTCTTCTCCAAGTAGTCTGATATATCTATCGTACCTACTTCGTCTTCTACGCCAAGAGAAGGAACAGATTCTACAATTCTTGTCTTGCCGCTTGACTTCTCAACGTAAAAATTCACAAGCGCACCCGTATAACTGCGGAACACCACCTTGAACTCCGTGTCCGTCCCTTCTTCCATTTTTACAAACATTATGGAAGGATTTTCCTTTGCCACGCTCCAATCGTATTCGCTATGGCAATAGTTGTTCACTCCCTCGTATGCCATTTCTGCCGTAATACCATCAGATTGCTGCAAATCGACATTGGTCTGCTCTGCGGCATTTTCTTTTTTCGATGTGCATGAGGCAAGACTAACCGCCCCGCAAATTACAAGGGCTGCCACTATCGGACACAACTTAAACTGCTTCATATTCCTATCGATGAGTCAATAAATTACTGAATTCCAACCATTTTGTGAGTCTGCAACGAAAGTCGCCATTCGGGATGAGCCTGAATGTATTCGATGCAGCCTCTCGTTATGCTTCGGTTGCGCTCAGCATCGCCCACATCGCACGGCTGAAGGCAGAAATAATCGGCGTCGATGCCGAAGGTCTCAACTTGATGCTCGCCGTCGAAGAGGAGTTTCAGTTCGTTGCACTTCTTAACCACGGGCGTACCGGCATTGCCCACAAAGGCTGCCTTTGGCGAAACGGTAATCCAGTCGATGCCTGCTGGAACAGGGCGTGTGCCGTTGGTCTCGATGGCAATCCAGTAGCCGTTATTGTGCAGAAAACCAACAAATTGCTCATCGAACGAGAGCGTAGGCTCTCCGCCGGTGATGACAACGCGCTGGCACGGAAACGACTTCAGCGCGGCAAGAATCTCGTCGAAACTCATCTCCACGAAATCCCAATGCTCGGTGTCGCAGAAACTGCACTTCAGATTGCATCCGCTCAGACGGATGAAAATCATAGGCACACCGCTGTTAACGCCTTCACCTTGAAGCGAATAAAAAATCTCGTTTACCCTCATCTTTTTACCTTCAATAATCAGTCTTCGTCCTTCTCGAAAATTGCCGTATTGTTTTCCGACTCCTTAACCTCTACCTTGTAGCACGAAGGAATCTGGTCGCAAATCCACTTTGCGATATTCTCGGCAGTAGGATTAAACGGCAGTATATCGTTCAGATTGGCGTGGTCGAGACGCGCGTGAACCGCCTTCTTTATCTCCGAGAAGTCGATAACCATTCCGTTTTCGTTAAGAGTCTTCGATTTGCACCAAACCGTTATTATCCAGTTATGTCCGTGGAGATTGGAACATTTGCTCTCGTAGTTCAGCCTCAGGCTATGCGATGCTGAAATCTCCAGTCTTTTTGAAACATAATACATAGTCGTAATCCTTTGAAATTATACTTTAACACTCAATAGTCATGCCATCGTAGGCAAACTCGCAGTTGGCAGGCAGACCGTCGTTTACGTTGGCGTGAAGCCCCACCTCGTGCGTCATGTGTATGAAAACAGCCTTTTCGGGCTTTACCTTTTCGACAAACGCGAGGGCTTCGGGAAGCAACTGATGGCTGTGATGCTCGCGCTGCATCCTTAGCACGTTCACAACGAGCGTCTTGGCTCCGAGCACATACTGCAAATCTTCGTCGGCTATCGTCTTCATATCTGTTATGAAAGCCAAATCGTTTATCCTGAAACCCAGAATAGGCATCTTGCCGTGCATCACCGTGAAGGGCATCACGCTCACATCGGCAACATCGAAGGGTTTGTGAGGCTCTACGTCGCACAGGTTAAGCAGCGGAACGCCCGGATAGCGCTTGTCCTTGTCGACAAAGCAATACGGAATGCGGCTCTTCAGGTTCACGGCGAAGTTATGCTGCGTGTACACGTTCATCTCGTTTGCGAAACTGAACGGACGCACATCGTCGAGTCCGCCAACATGGTCGTAATGCTCGTGAGTTATGAGTATTGCGTCGAGTTTGTCGAAATGGTTCTGAAGCATCTGCTCGCGGAAGTCGGGACTGCAATCAATCAGTATGTGCGCTCCGCCATCAGTCTGTAACATTGCCGACACGCGGTAACGATGGTCGCGTGGGTCGGCAGACTGGCACACCTTGCATTTGCATCCTATCACCGGCACTCCTGTACTCGTGCCGCTTCCCATAATCGTCAACTTCATACCCAACAGACTAAAAAATTCTTTTTTTATATAAAATTAACCTCTGGTCTTATCTCAATGCCAAATTTTTCTTTCACGCTCTGGCAGACGGCATTGCTCAGTGCAACGATATCCTCGCCTGTTGCTCCTCCGTTGTTTACAAGCACAAGCGCCTGCTTTTCGTACACTCCAGCTTTGCCGAGGCTCTTGCCCTTCCATCCGCACTTGTCTATCATCCATCCGGCAGGAATCTTAACCTTGCCATTGGGCTGAGGGTACGACGGTATGTCGGGATATTGCGTCTTCAGATTTTCGAATACATCGCGCTCCACAACGGGATTCATAAAGAAACTGCCTGCATTTCCCATCACAGACGGGTCGGGCAGTTTGTTCTTTCTTATGTCGATGATGGCGCGGCGCAAGCGTATTGCCGTCAGCTCTCTGCCATCGTCGGGAATGGCTGATGCAATGTTGCCGTATTCGAGATTCGGAACAAAAGTCTGCTTTAGGCTGTATACAACCGATACAACGGCATACCGTCCCTTCCACTCGTGCTTGAACTTGCTGTCGCGATAGCCGTAACAGCAATCTGAGTTGGAGAAGGTGTGATAGCTGCCGTCTTCGAGTGAGACGACGTTCACCTCTTCGATAATATCCTTGGCCTCAACGCCATACGCTCCGATGTTCTGAACCGCACTCGCTCCTACCTCGCCGGGAATGAACGACAGGTTTTCGGCTCCGTACCAGCCCTCGCCCACGGCGTGAGCCACGAAATCGTCGAACACGATGCCCGAGCCTACCCTTACAAGGATTCTCGACGGAGAATCTTCGAGTATATCGTAGCCGAACATTTTTGAGTGCAGCACTATTCCGTCGAAGTTCTTCAGAAACAACAGGTTGCTGCCGCCGCCAATGTGCAAGAGTCTTTCCTTGCGTCCGTTGGCATTATATTCGCGTATAAAATCCTGCAACTCAGCAACAGTGCGATACTCAAAGAACCGCGAGCATTTGACATCGATGCCAAACGTGTTGTGAGCAAGCAGCGAATAGTCTAAAATATCTTTCATCAACTTAATTTACAAATGATACGAGTTTCCAATCTCCGCCAATCTTCTTGAACTTGAACGAGAGCATCATACCGTTGGCCAAGCCTCTCATAAACAGAATCTTCTGATTAGGATTCTTGTATTGCTGACCGTAAATAACGTTCGATATCCTGCCGTTCGGCATTTCAGGCTGAAGGTCGAACCACTGGTCGGCCGTAAGTGTGCCCTTTATGTCCTCGCCCGTCTCCTCGTCAACGCTGATGAACTCGAGCGGAGTTTCGAGATGCGCGCGCATGAAAGCCGAGTCGGTGGCAAATTTCTGGTAGAACGACAGGAAGTCGGTGTTCACGTTCTTCGACATTCGTTCGTATATTATCTTCGTGAGTTTCCACTCGCCGTTCTTTCCTCTGTTGAAGTCGTACTTCTTCACTCTGTTCTCGTTGAGGTAAATCCACTCAACCACAGCATGATATATAGATGTATCCTTTTCTACGGAGCAGTCGTTTACCTTGTCGTAGAGCACGGTGTAGAACTCCTGATTCTTGTACAGCCGGTCAATCTTCCATTCACTCTCCTCTATGGTCTTGGTCTTGCCATACTCATCCACCTCGAGCGGGAAGGCGATGCGCTGTCTCTGCATCTTCTTGCTCGACATGAATCCATAGATGAAGTCGTCGAAAAGTTCATCAGCACTTTTAGGTACGGTCTGCTCTTCGATAATTCCGGCTATGCTATCTTTAAAGTTAACGACAGAATCAGAGTCTGAATCTTCAAAATTACTATTTGTCTCTCCTTTTTTAGTGTTGCAGGCACAAAGCGACAATGCCAGCAAAAAGGAATACACTAATTTATTCATCTGCTTAATAAAAAATCGTACAAAATTACTGCTTTTATTTTGAATTGATGCGATTTTTAGAAAGAAATAACTATCTTTGCACTTGTTTTTTGAAAATAATTTATTCTAAGCAGTATATGTTAGACAAAATAGCACAGCTTCTGGCAGAAGTTGACACTCTAAAAGCAAAGAGCGCAGAAGAGGTTGAAGCCCTTCGAATCAAATACCTTAGCAAGAAGGGAGAGATTACTTCGTTGATGAATCAGTTCCGCGACGTACCAGCCGAGCAGAAAAAGGAGGTTGGTATGAAGGTTAACCAGCTTAAGCAGAAGGTTACCGACAAAATCAACGAACTAAAGGAACAGCTCGACAGCGTTGAGACTGGCGACAACAGCCTCGACCTTACTCGTACGGCTTACCCTATCGCCATAGGTACACGCCACCCTCTAACCATCGTCAAGAACGAAATCATCGATATCTTCTCACGCCTTGGCTTTACAATGGCAGAAGGCCCTGAGGTTGAGGACGACTGGCACGTTTACTCTTCAATGAACTTTGCCGAGGATCATCCGGCACGCGATATGCAGGATACTTTCTTCGTTGAGAGCAAGCCAGATATCATCCTCCGTTCACACACTTCATCTGTTCAGGCTCGCGTAATGGAGAGCACACAGCCTCCTATCCGCGTTATCTGCCCGGGACGTGTTTACCGTAACGAGGCAATCTCGGCACGTGCTCATTGCTTCTTCCATCAGGTTGAGGGTCTGTATGTTGATGAGAACGTAAGTTTCACCGACCTCAAGCAGGTTCTTCTTACATTTGCGCGCGAGATGTTCGGTGCAGACACCAAGATTCGTCTTCGCCCTTCATACTTCCCATTCACCGAGCCATCAGCCGAGATGGATATCAGCTGTAACATCTGTGGCGGCGAGGGATGCTCGTTCTGCAAGCACACAGGATGGGTCGAGATTCTTGGCTGCGGTATGGTAGACCCAGCCGTTCTTGAGGCTAACGGCATTGACAGCAAGAAGTACAAGGGCTATGCCTTTGGTATGGGTATCGAGCGTATCACCAACCTCAAGTACCAGATTAAGGACTTGCGTATGTTCTCAGAGAACGATGTACGCTTCCTTAAGGAGTTTGAATCAGCAAACTAATTTATCTTCAGATAAAAAGGAAAGCCACTCTTTTTCGGAGTGGCTTTTTTTGCTGCAAATAAACCCTAATGGCTATACATTATTATGCCATCTATTAAGCAGAATCCGCCCAATCTGATCAGAATTTTTTACATCCTCCAGTTGCAAGCAAACTCCTTGTTCTGCCGAATTTGTCGCTCGAACTCCGTTCATTTACTACTGAAGGGACTTAGAGACAAGGATTTTATCTTGGCTTAAAAATTTCAACTTTCCCATCTTCAACTTCACCATAACCTACCCATCACCTATCCTCTTGCCCCCTACTATCGACTTACTTCAATTCCACCTAATCTGGCTATACCTTGCATATATCTTACATATACACAACATATAGCCTACATATACCTTGCATATACCTTGCGTATATCTTCCCTCTACCTTTCTACGACGTTCCTACGACTCCTAAACTGTCAATCGTGAATTGTCTCAGAATTTACAACTTCCTCTAATTATGAAAGCAATTTTGAATTATGAATTATGAATTGTTAATTGTCAATGTCAATTCTGAATTTTTCAACTTTCTCTAACTAATTATGAATTGTCTCAAAAAAAGCAGAAGACAAGAATCGGCTCTTATCCTCTGCCATTTTATCATGAAAAAACTAAGTTCTTATTTCACATAAATCTTTTTGCCATTGCGAATGTAGATGCCACGCTGCGTTGGCTCTGCGCTAAGACGCTTGCCGTCGAGTGTGTACCATGCCTCGCTTTCAACCTCCGAAGATACCATGTTTACGGCTGTTGTTTTCTGTGCTGGCTTCCATATCTTGAAACTTCCGCACAAGTGAAGCATAGACAAGTAATGAACAAGGCCGTCGTAATAGCGGTACTGACCTCTCATTGGAACTGCCTCCCATGCCATCTTCAGGTTTTTCTTGACACTCTCCTTGTAATTCGGATTGTTCAGCAGACAATAGCAAGCCACGGCATTACAACCAGCCTCGCCAATTGTATAATTTTCTTTCGGATTTGAACCGTCCCAGTTGAATCGGGCATGCTTGTAACCATCTTTCTCGAAGAAATCTATGAGTCTTCGTGCCATCAGTTCCTGACGTTCAGCATCCTTACCGAAAAGATAGTAGTCCATACCAAAGTTCATGGCACAACGCATGGCATCGTACATGTATTTATCGGCATTACTGTTGTAATCCGTAGGATGTGGCGTTCCGTCGTAATTGCTGTAATCGGAGAACAAGCCAGACTTAGAGTGCGACGACTTGTAGAGATGGTCGCGAGTAGCCTTGGCAGCCTTAGCCCACTTATCTGTGTTTGTTGTAGACCAATGAGCAAAGAGGTCGACAAATGCAGGAAGGTCGTAAGACGGGTCTGAGAAGTTGTTCTCGTTGCCCTGTGGCTGGAAGGTGATGACATAATGCTGCTGATTGAACAGTTTATGATTGTAGTTCTCCCACATTTTCTTCAAGATATACTGTGCATCTTCCATGTACTGACTGTCGCTCCAGCGGTTGGCAGCAAAGAGAAGAGACGTCATAAAGTACATCTCACCGTCGGGAGCGCAATTATCATCGCCACCAGAGCCACTTTCATTACGCTGCCAAGCAAAATAGCCGTCCCAGTTACCGCTCTTGTGCCACATGTGGTTCTTTGCCCATTTCCAGAGTTTGTCGAACTCAGTCTTGTGGTTGGTCTGTACGGCAATCATCATTCCGTAGCTCATGCCCTCTGAACGCACATCGTTGTTGTTGATGTCCTTGACGAAGGCCTCATCGCCCCTGTCGAAATAGACCTTGCAGTTGTTGTCACCCTTAAAATAATGATTCCACAACTGGTCGAGCTTTGCCTGAATTTCAGCGTCGGTCTTTCCAAGAACAGTCTTGAACGGACTTGTGTATTTGCCCGTATAATACGCACCGCTATAATTATCAACCTCTGTTGTAGGACCAGTATATCCCTGTGCTTTCGCCAGCAAAGGACTAACCATCATACAACCTACCAATGCCAATGCTTTGGTATTAACAAATTTTCTCATGCTTTTTTCTTTAGTTATAATTTTTTCGGCGACAAAGATACATATTTTCTATTCAAAAAGCCGATACAGTCTTGCAAAAAAAATACAAGACTGTATCGGCTTTGTAAAAATCAGGTTTTCAGATGATAATATCAGAAAACGACCTCCTCTCCCTTGCCATCCTCGGTGAGATAGAAGAGCGGATTTGGACAAGTCTGCTTCTGCTCGTAGTAGTGCAGACCGCTGTCGTTTGTGCGCGGATGCCACTTGTCGAGAAGTCGAATCATCTCGGCAGCCGCCCACAGCGTAGGACCGTAGCCATGAGCCGCAGCCGCGCTTACCGGACGATAGTAATAGAACGCAGGGTCGAACGCCATGCCTGTGCCCACGCATGTGCCAGCAACCAACCCCTCTGGAGTGACCTTGCTGTTTACGGCATGCCAGCCAAGCTGAGCCACTGGACCGTAGGTTATGCCGTCAATCCAGCCCTCGTTTACGGCGTGGGCTATGCAATATGTATAGATGGCAGTCGCGCTCGTTTCGAGGTACGAGTCGTTGCGGTCGAGCAACTGATGCCAGAAGCCGTCCATACTCTGCAAGGCAGCCAAACCTTTCACATGCAGGCGAAGCTGATTAAGCACGAAGTCGCGGTCCTTATGATTCTTAGGGAGCATATCGAGCAACTCTACGGTAGTGAGTAAAGCCCATCCGTTGGCTCTTGCCCAGTGATATGTAGGCTGCTGATTCAGTCCCTCTACATATCCGTGGCGGTAGATACCCTTCTCGGGAAGCCACATGCGCTCAACAAAATGACGGTACATCGTGGCAGCCTCGTCAAAATACTTGGCATCGCCTGTGTAAACGCCACGATAAGCCACGGCTGGGATGCCCATATACATATCGTCGAGCCAGATGGTGTTGCGCTGCGGTCTGTGGCGTGCAAATGTTCCGTCGGAAAGGCGATACTGCTTCTTCTCTATAAAGCGGAAATAGTTCTCAACAAGCGAGTCGAGCCCTTTCGTGCCGAGCTTCTTGCCTGCCTTCATCATTGCCGTACACATCGTTCCGCAGTCGTCGAGGGCACGCGGATTGATAATCTGTTCCATCTGGGCGTCCTTGACCATTCCAGAGAGAGGCTTGAACAGCGGATACATATTCTTCAGGAAGTCGAAGCGGCGCGTAACGTAATTCTTGTACTTGGCGTCGCCTGTGATTGCGCTGGCATCAATCAGAGCCTGATAGGTTATTCCCCACTCGTAACTGCCAATGCGGAACGCTCCGCGGTCGAGAGCCGCACCCTCGGGCAGTTTCTTCAGCTTGCCAATCTCCTTGCCGTCCTTAACGAGGCGGGCAGGAGTCTGTGCATCGATATAGGCAAAAATACGGTCGAGCGTAGCCTTCACGTCCTTGGCTTCCAACTCGCCGTAGGTTACGCGATAGTTGGGTTTTAGAAGGTGCAGCGGAGTGGTCATGTCGTTTACCGGTTCGGCATTCTGCGCCGCAATGTTAGCGCACGCAAGCTGAGCAACACATGCCACAGCAATAAGTTTCTTGTTCATTAGTATCTGTTTTTTAGTTTTTTTCATTTTGTTATCTGCGCCAGATAGTCGTAGTGGTTTCCCTGTTCAACCATCTTGCATTTCAGTCCGCAATCCTCGGCAACGGCCTTCAGCATCGGGAAGTCGACGTAGAGCCAGTTGAACGGCTTGCCTTTCACCTTGCGATACTGCATCTGATAGTCTACCTCGCCGTAATACTTGTCGTTAAGGTCGATATCGAACGAGCCGTCTTCGTTCTCGAACAGGTATTTAAGGTCGCTCGAGTCGATGAGAATCTTTCCGCCGTCGGCAAGGAGCGAAGCAGCCCTGCGCAGAAGATTAGGCAGGTTCTCGAGTTCTCCGGCTATGCCTGTGCCGTTCATCAGCATCAAGACGGTATCGAAACGCTCGTCGAACATTGGCGAGAAGAAGTTAACGCATTGCACGTTCTTCAATCCTCGCATGCGCATAGCCTCGCAGCTGAGCGGCGACACGTCGATGGCCGTAACATCGAGTCCCTTGTTCTGGAGCGCGATGGCATGGCATCCGGCTCCTGCGCCCACGTCGAGCACTCGTCCCGAAGCCATCCCGAGGGCAACCCGTTCGAGTTTAGGGAAACTCTCTTCCGTGCGGAAGAGGTACGGAACGGACATCTCGTCATCGTCGAACATGGTTGAGAGCACCTTCAGAGTAGAGGCCTTTCCGGTTGTCTGATAGTCGAGAATAGCCTGCCCCATCGGGTCGCAGTCTTTCGGCAATATGCTGTTTTCTGTCATCATTCGGTCTGTTTTTTCAATTCAGATGCAAAAATAACAATAATTATGCGTAAGTTCGGGATAAAAACGCAATTTTCCTATATCATGAAGTGACTATTCGAAATGACGCTGGAAGCGTCACCTTTCAGTAACCGCAGCATCCGCAGGATCTGCGGATTGAAACACAACGAATATCATCGACCCTGAAAGCGGTCGCCCATTGTAATATACGGGGCACTCCTTCAGAGTGCTAACTTTTGATAGTTCTTTTTCCGCAGGTCGTTCCGACCTACGGTTACTAAGCGGAGACGCTTTCAGCGTCTGTTATACACTGATAATCAACACTGTAACCTTTATGGAATCTATATAAAAAAAATAAAAGAGGCATTGAACTGAATTCCGAACACGCATAATTATGGTTGAGAGAAACAAAAAAGGCACTCCCTGCAATAAAAATGCAATGGGGAGTGCCTTCATAATTTATTACTGGTGAAACAAAAATCGTTATTTACCTTCAAGAAACCGGAGCAACTGCGGAAGCATTTCCTCGGCTTTTCTGCGCCCAGCCTCGTACACGTTGCGCATCTTAGTCTCGTCCTGCTCTATGCGCCCTATGCCGAGAGTCTCGTCGGGACAGACGATGAAGGCTTTTCCGCTGCGTTCCTGCTCGGCAATGTAGTCGAGCTGCGCGTTGTACATCTTATGGCGAACTCTCATAAGCTGCGCCACCTTAGGGAACTTTCTGTGCCACAGACGCAGAAGCAGGTATAACTGCGCCTTCTTCTTTTTGTAATCCTTAGGCTGAGTAAGAACGACGACGTTCTTGCCGTATCCGCGACCTTCGAGGAACTTGAGCGGAATGCTGTCGGTTATTCCGCCATCGAGATAGTAGTGTCCGTCAATCTCGACAGGCTTGGCAAAGACGGGCATCGACGATGATGCCTTGAACCATTCGAGTCCTTCGCCATCGGCATCGTCTATGCGACGATATACGGGTTTCCCTTCTTCGATATCCGTGCATACGACGTAGAATTCCATACTGTTCTCGCGATAGGTCTTGAAGTCCATCGGGTCGAGCTCGTATGGCAGTTTGTGGTACGAGAACTCGTCATTCACATAGTTTCCTGTCTGGCGGAGCGATTTCCAGCTCATATATCTCGGCTCGTCCTTGAACCTGATGTTGTAGCGCAAAGCCCTGCCCGGCTGTCTCGACTTGTAGTTACAACCAAACAGCACACCGCCCGACACGCCAGCGGTTGCCGGAAAGTCGATGCCGTGCTCCATGAGCACATCAATTACTCCTGATGTAAACAGACATCTCAGTCCGCCACCCTCGAGCACCAATCCTACTTTGTTTGTCGCATTCATTTTAAGAATAATAAGATAGAAAGATTGCGCCACAAAAATACTAACAAATATCAACAATCAGCCTAACCAAACGTCGTATTTTATGGCACAAATGTCACAAAAAGCGTACAGACTAAACATTATTAGCCAAATTCTCCCTGTATTTCTGCGGCGACACGCCCAGTTTCTTCTTCACATATCTGCCAAAGAAACTCTGGTTAGGGAATCCGAGGGTGGCCGCTATCTGCTTGATGTTCATATCGTCGCGTCTAAGCAGGCTCTCGACATCTCTCAGCACCGCCATGTCTATGACCTGAAGAGCAGTCTTGCCAGAAATCTTCTTGCACACGGCAGAGAAGTATTTGGGCGTGATATTCAGTTTGTCGGCATAATATGATACCTGATGATACTTTGCCGACGAACTCTCGAGTAGAACAAGGAACTGCTTGTAGATGTTATCGGCCGACGTGAATTCTGACCTGGGGAAATCCACGCGGTTTATTATCGCGCCTCCAAACTCGTATTTGAAAGCCGTAAGCAGAGCTTCCGTAATCTCCTTCTGATACGGCAATTTTTTGGGGGCAAGGCGGCTCTTCAGCAAGTCGCAGTACTGGCAGAATACGCGGACGCTGTCCTCATCAATAGAAAAGACAGGATTCTGCTTCAGGAAAATCTGCATGTTTATCGCCTCCCTGTCCAACGCGAATATCTCTTCGGCATATTCACCCGAAATTGCTATCGACTTCACCTCGGCATCGACACTTATCATGAGCTTGCGCAACACGATGCTCGGCTGACCGAAAAGCATCTGATTCTGCTCAATCCTATATATCTTGTCGTTTATTGACACCTCGGCACTTCCCCTAAGCAAGAGGACAGCCACATAATCGTTCATAACAATTTCGCGGTCGAGCATCTCTCTCCTTATCTCGTCGAGACTGGTTATCACCGTTATGCGTCTGTCGGTACAGACATCACAATTCAATAAAAAATCTTCCATGACTTTCGTTTTTCTGATTCTGCTGCAAAGTAAGCATTTTTTCGTCTATGTCTGTTGTCTCAAAAGCCCTTATTGATGTCTTATTTTTCTCATTCACTCACACAGAAAGAAAAATAGAACAACTTCGGAGATGTTTTTCTGTCCCATAATTCTTTTTTTCATTATTTCTTTGCGGCAGAAAACGAATAATAAAACATTATATGATTAGAAAAAGTTATTTAGCATTTTTTGTCGGAATCGCTACTCTGACATCATGCGCAGAAAAAGAGATTAAGACGGAAAACAACGCCGTGAGCGTAAAAACCGAGCAAGTGCACGCCACGGCAGACTACGACGTTATGCCGTATGTAGGAACGGTAGAGGCTTCGAACACCACAACGGTAAGCTTCACCTCTATGGGGATTGTTCAGAAAGTATTATTCGACGAGGGGCAGACGGTAAGAAAAGGACAGCTGATAGCAACGCTCGACCCAACACAGGCGCGAAACTCGGTAGAGGCTGCCGATGCCACTCTAAGGCAGGCAAAAGACGCCATCTCGCGATACAAGCAACTGCACGACAACGGCTCGCTTCCCGAGATACAATGGGTCGAGGCGCAGAGCAAGCTTCAGCAGGCTCAGGCAAGCTACGACATGGCTAAGAAGATGCTCGACGACTGCAATCTGTACGCTCCTACGAGCGGCGTTGTAGGCAAAAGATACGTTGGCGCAGGCGAGACGGCACTTCCGGCACAGGCAGTCCTGTCTATCCTCGACGTAAACAACGTAAAGGTTCTGGTTTCTATTCCCGAGAAAGAGATAGGCTCAATCAAAGCCTCAACGCCTTCGACAATCAAGGTGGAGGCTCTCGGCGGAGCATCTTTCAAGGGCGGAAAGATTGAGAAAGGCGTTCAGGCTGATGCCATAACCCGAACATACAACGCCAAGATTTCGGTTCAGAACAACGGACAGAGGCTTCTGCCGGGAATGGTGTGCAACGTGCGCTTCGGCAACGGCAGGGGCAACGAAAAGATGGCGATAACCGTTCCGGTTACAGCCGTGCAGAAAGGCTCCGACGGACAGATGTTCGTATGGAAAGCCAACGGCAACAAGGCGGTAAGGAGCAACGTCAGGACTGGCGAAAGCATCGGCAACCGAATAGTTATTGAGGAGGGCTTGAACGACAACGACATCATCATAACCGAAGGCTATCAGAAAATAAGCGATGGCTCAGAAATAAAAATGTAACAGATTATGAAAAAGAAAAATAAGATAAACTGGGTTTCGTACCTGATGCACAACTTCCGCATCACGGGACTGATAATAATCCTGCTGTTCGTCTTCGGAATCTTTGGCTTCGACAAGATGGCAAAGTCGGAGTTCCCCGATTTTGTGATAAGGCAGGGCGTCGTGGTTGCCGTATATCCGGGCGCAACGGCCGAAGAAGTTGAGGAGCAGGTTGCCAAGCCGCTCGAACGCTATCTCTTCACCTACGACGAGGTAAAGAGGCACAAGACAACCACCACGAGCACCAACGGAATGTGCATCGCAATGGTCGAGCTTCAGGACAACGTAAACAACAAGGACGAGGTTTGGAGCAAGATTAAGCACGGTCTTAACTCTTTCAAGAGTCAGAGTCTGCCAAGCGGCGTACTCGCCCTGAGCGTGAACGACGATTTCGGCTCTTCATCGGCATTGCTCATAGCCATAGAGAGCGACAGCCGCAGCTATAAGGAGCTAAAGAAGTACGGCGACGACCTTGCCGACCGTCTCAGACAAGTGCCTTCGGTAAGCAACGCGGTTCTGTACGGCAACAATCAGGAGCAGATAACCGTCTACATAGACCAAGAGCGTCTGGCTTCGTACGGAATAGGAAAGATGGCAGTACTGCAGGCTATGCAGTCGGCAGGGCTGACTACAATGAGCGGCGGCATCAGCGGACTCGAAAAGAACATGCCGATACACGTCAAGCCAAGTCTTGCAAGCGAAAAGGAGATTGAGAACCAGATTATCTTCAGCGGAACGGACGGCAAGGTGGTGCGCGTGAAGGACATAGCCACCGTAAAGCGCGAATACGACGCAGGCAGCAGCCGAATAGACTACAACGGCAACCAGTGCGTTCTGCTGTCGCTCGAAATGATTGAGGGCAACAACATCGTTGAATACGGAAAGGACGTGCAGAAGGTGCTCGACGATTTCACAGCCAACGAACTGCCTAAGGATGTGTCTATCATCCGCATAGCCGACCAATGCAAGGTGGTAGGAAACAGCGTAAGCGACTTCATGGTGAACCTTATCGAGTCGATGATTATCATCATCGTCGTGATGCTCCTGCTGTTTCCGTGGCGCACAGCCATCGTTGCCGGCATCACCGTGCCTCTCAGCACGTTCATCTCGGTTGGAATAATGTATATGTGCGGCATTCCGCTCAACACCGTAACCCTTGCCGGACTGATTATCGTGCTCGGAATGGTGGTAGATAATGCCATCGTGGTTCTCGACGGCTATCTTGAATATCTTAACAAGGGCTACAGCCGATGGTATGCGGCAGCAATATCGGCACAGCACTACTTTATGCCAATGATGCTTGCCACTCTGTGCATCGCCATCATCTTCTTCCCTCTGCTCTTCACAATGGTCGGAACAACAGCCGATTTCGTTGAGTGGCTTCCATGGACAATCCTCATCAATCTGATGGTTTCGCTGATTCTTGCCGTTGCCACCATTCCGGTTATGGAATTCATGTTCATAAAGAGAAAAAAGAAGGAGCAGAAGAAGGCTAAGAAGGAACTCACCGACTATGTTCAGGATTACTACGAGAAGGTTCTGAAATGGACATTCCGCAACCCTTGGACAACCATCTGCGGAGCTGTTGCCATTACCGTCATGTCGTGCCTGCTGATTGCCCCGAACATGAAGGTAAGAATGATGCCTGTTGCCGACAGAGATATGTTTGCCGTCGAGATAACTCTTCCCGATACCAAGGGACTGAACGAGACAACAGAGATTGCCGATTCTGTCTACAATCTGTTGAAGCAGGAAGACGACGTGGTGGGCATAACGCGCTTCATCGGCTGCTCATCGCCACGATTCCACGCAGCCTACGCTCCTAAGATTGCAGGAACGAACTACGCCCAGTTCATCGTGAACACAAAGTCGGTAGAAGCCACCGAAGCATTGCTCGACAAGTACGAGCCGATGCTGAGCGAGCACTACCCTAACGCCTTCGTCAAGTTCAAGCAGCTTGATTTTCAGAATGTTCCTATTTTCGAATATCGTTTCTACGGCGAGAACATCGACAGTCTTCGCACAGCCGCCGAAGAGATGGTGGCAGAGATGCGCAAGAATCCCGACATCATGTATGTTCATACCGACTGGCAGGAGCAGCGTCCGTTCATAGAGGTTGAACTCGACCCTGTCACTTCGTCTCAACTTGGCATAAACCGCACGCTGTCCGAACTTCAGCTTGCTCTGGCAACTGGCAGCACGACGGTTACGAGCGTGTGGGAAGGCGACTATAACGTTCCTGTAAAGATAAAGGACGTAAACTGTCAGCAGTTCGATTGCAGCGACATCAACAATCTGTATCTCTCCTCGGCTGCGACAAGCGTTCCGCTCCGTCAGATAGGCGATGCGCACTACTCTTGGGGAGCAACGAACATAATCCATCGCGAGGGAGAACGATGCATCACGGTTACGGCAGAGCTGAAGAAGAACGTTCTCTCTGCCCCTCTGCACAAGGAGTTCGAGAACATAGCAAAGACCAAGATTCACATCCCCGACGGCGTAAGGCTTGAGATTGGCGGCGAACCGGAGAACAACAACGAGACAACGACTCCAATCACTCAGGGAATAGCAATATCGGTGGTTATTATCTTCTTCTTCATCCTGTTCAACTTCCGCCAGTACAAACTGACGTTTGTCTGCATCGCTGCCATAAGTCTCTGCATCCCGGGCGCAATCATCGGTCTGGCTCTGATGAATCGTGCCGTCGGACTGACTTCGGTCTTCGGCTTCATCACCCTTATGGGAATGATTATGCGAAACGAGATTCTGATTTTCGAACATGCCAACGACCGTGTAAAACAGGGCTGGACGATAAAAGACGCTGCCTACGATGCCGGACGGCGACGCATGGTTCCGATATTCCTGACAACAGCCACCACCGCCGTTGGAGTTGTGCCGATGATTGTAGAGGCAACAAACTTCTGGATGCCTGTGGGAGTAACAATCTTTGCCGGCGGAATTGGAGCCTTAATAATGGTCGTAACCGTCTTGCCGGTTGTTTATTGGAAACTTAACGAAAAGAAAGACTAAAAGATATGCGCAAATTAGTTTTGTTTATCACAACAGTTCTGCTATGTGCGCCAGCCGTGGCCCAGAAGCAATATTCGCTCGAAGAGTGCATAAATATCGCCTTGCAGAACAACACTAAATTAAAGACTTCTGAAAACGAGATTTCGAGTGCCAAGGAGCAAAAAAAGGAGGCGTTTGCCAACTACATTCCGCAGGTAAGCGCAACGGCTGCCGGATTCGTAGCCGACAAAGGGTTGGTACAGATGAACCTCTCGCCTCTCGGCATTCCGCAGACAATGGAGATGGTAGACGACGGCGTTCTTGGCAGCGTCTCGGCTATGCTGCCGCTCTACACTGGCGGACAGATTACGGCAGGCAACAAACTTGCCAAGGTGGGAATAGAGGTCAGCACGCTGAAGCATAACATATCGGCAAACGAGGTAAAACTCAACATCACTCAATATTTCTGGAACATCGTTATGCTGAAAGAGAAACTGAACACGCTGGCCATCGTCGACAACCAGCTGAAGACAATAGAGCAGAACGTAAACACCGCCGTAAATGCAGGAGTGGCAAACCGAAACGCCCTTCTGCAAGTAAACCTTAAGCGCAACGAACTGAAAAGTTCGCGCATCACGGTAGAGAACAGCATCACCATCTGCCGCAATCTGCTGTCACAAAGCATGGGACTTGGCATCGACAGCATCGATGTGGCTTGCTCAATTGACGAGCGGATGCCGCAATCGCCATCCAACCTGTATGCCTCGGCACACGATGCCGTTCAGCAGACAAGCGAGTATCAGCTTCTTCAGCAAAACGTAAAGGCACAGAAGCTGCAATACAAGATGAGCGTCGGAAAGAATCTCCCGACCGTTTCGGTAGGCGGAATGTACAGCTACAACAATCTGATGGACAAAAGCCAGAACAGCCTCATCGGTCTGGCAACCGTAAGCATTCCGATAAGCAACTAGATTGGCGGTTCGCACAATATGAAGAGACAGAAAATCGAAGTCCAGAACGCCGAGAACAGTCTGAAGGACAACGGCGAACTGCTCGTCATCAACATCAAGAACAAGTGGAACGCGCTGAACGAGGCTTACAAGCAGATTGAAATCTCGCAGAACAGCATCGGCCAGAGCAAAGAGAATCTTCGTCTGCACACCGACTACTACAACGCCGGCACTTGCACCATGAGCGACCTTCTCGAGGCACAGACGATGTTTCAGCAAAGCAAGGACAGATTTGTAGAAAACGTAACTCAATACGAGATAAGAAAGACTGAATATCTCCAGAGCATTGGAAGATAAACAAGCAAAAAGCCTTCGGAATCAA
>FNBQ01000004.1 GCA_900102385.1 Bacteroidales bacterium KHT7
CAGGTGCAAACGTCGATGATAGGGACAGCCGCGTATGGAACGTATTCTCAAAGGTTCTCTACGGAAAAGTCTTCGCCGACAGGGGCTACATCAAGAAGGAACTCTTCGACTCACTGTTCGATCAGGGAGTCCTTCTCGTACATGGTCTCAAGGCGAACATGAAGAACAAACTCATGTCGCTTGAGGAGAAGATTCTGCTTAGGAAAAGATGCATCATCGAGTGCATCAACGACCTGCTCAAGAACAAGGCAAACCTTGTGCACTCACGCCATCGCTCGATACATAATTTTATCATGAACATCTGCTCTGCCCTTACTGCATATTGCTTCTTCGAGAACAAGCCGGATGCCCTTCCTGTGCATGTCGAAAAATCAAGACAACTTGAGCTGTTTGAACTCTAATCTTATCCCGAACTGGCGTATACCTGTTTATCAAGGTAGCCAATCAAAAGCCAGTCAATATGGCGAAGTTCTCAATATTCTGTTATCAACGGTAGCGAATATTATTGAAATTAAATCCGAACTGATGTATTTTTTGCAAAAAAAGCGTCTGTTTTCTTGGTTTCAATAAAAGAAAACGTATTTTTTTACATCAATTCAATAATAAAACAATGAGTAACTTTCTTTTTATCATAATCATCACGTTTCTGACTTCGTACCAGACGACTGCCCACTATACGCAAAACGATATGGTTGGTGAATATTGCAAATTTGACGACGGTGTTCACTTTCGACTGATATTGAATTCGGACAGTTCCTTTCAATTTAGAAACGAAAATGGATGCTTTTGGCTGCAAGGAACCAAAGGAAACTGGAAAATGAAAAAAGATACGCTAACAGTCGACAACAAAAATTATCCTATTGATTATATCGAACTTGACAAAAATCTTATAGGAAGCAACCGCATCTGGATTGAAAACAAAAATGAAATAAAAATATTATCGCACATATCCGAAGATGGAAGTTGCTGGGTTCATACATTAAGAAGAAAATAAATTTACAAAAATAAACACTGACTTTACAAAAAAAGCCAAACAGAAAATCATTTGTAAACTTTCTGTTTGGCCTTTATTCTTTCTGCATCAAAAATGATGCAAAAACCTGTTTAAAAGGTTATTTCAGTCCCTTCATTGAGAGCGAGATTCTGTTTCGCTGCAAATCAACATCGAGCACCTTGACCATTACCTGCTGTCCCAGCGACACGACTGTTGTCGGGTCGCTTACATACTTGTCGGCAATCTGCGAGATGTGGACGAGTCCTTTCTCATGCACGCCAACATCAACAAAACAGCCAAAATTAGTAATGTTGCTTATTATTCCCGGCAGAACCATTCCGGCATGAAGGTCGCTGACTTCGTGTACATTACGGTCGAACTCGAACACCTTCAGCTGCTCGCGCGGGTCGCGTCCCGGCTTGTCAAGTTCCTTCATAATGTCGGTTAGCGTTGGCAGACCGCAAGTGTCGGTAACATATTTTTTCAGGTCAATTTTCTTTCTGAGCTCGGCATTGGCTATGAGTTCCTCGACCTTGCAGCCATTGTCCTTTGCCATCTTCTCTACGATGCCGTAACTCTCGGGGTGAACAGAAGTATTGTCGAGCGGATTTGTGCTGCCCGGAATGCGGAGGAATCCGGCGCACTGCTCAAACGTCTTTGCGCCCATCTTTGGCACTTTCAGCAGTTGCTTGCGGTTGGCAAATGGACCATTCTCGGCTCTGAAAGCCACGATATTCTTTGCCAGCGCAGGACCAAGGCCAGATATATACGTAAGCAAGTAAGGGCTTGCAGTATTGACATTTACACCAACCATATTAACGCAATTCTCCACCGTCTGGTCGAGTGATTTTTTCAGTTCGGTTTGGTCAACATCGTGCTGATACTGACCAACGCCGATGCTCTTAGGGTCGATTTTCACCAACTCGGCAAGAGGGTCCATCAGACGGCGACCTATGCTCACCGCACCACGCACCGTCACGTCCTCGTCTGGGAACTCCTCGCGCGCCAGTTTAGATGCGCTGTAAACCGATGCACCGTCCTCGCTCACAACAAACACCTTGACATCGTGGTCGAACTTCAGACTGCGGACGAAACTCTCGGTTTCGCGGCTCGCCGTTCCGTTGCCTATGGCTATCGCCTCGATGCCAAACTGCTTTACAAGTTTTACAACCGTGGCTGAAGCCTTGGCTACATCAGCCTTTGGCGGATGAGGGAAGATGGCTTCGTGATGCAGCAGATTGCCCTGTGCATCTAGCGTAACGAGTTTGCATCCGGTGCGGAAACCCGGGTCGAGTCCCATAACGCGCTTCTGTCCGAGAGGGGCTGCCATGAGAAGTTGCTTAAGGTTTGCAGCGAAGATGCGTATAGCCTCATCGTCGGCCGTCTTCTTGCTCGATGCGGCAAACTCATTCTCTATCGACGGCTTGAGCAGACGCTTGTAGGCATCGGCAACAGCCAATCCAACCCACTTGCTGCACTCGTTGTTGCCTCGCACATACTTACGCTGAAGGTCGTCGCCAACGCGCTCGTCATCAGGCGATATGCTGACTCTGAGCACGCCCTCGCTCTCGCCTCGGCGCAGAGCCAGAAGTCGGTGCGACGTACACTTCTTCAGCGGCTCGGAGAAGTCGAAATAATCTCGGTATTTCTGCCCTTCTTCCTCCTTGCCCTTAACAACCTTGGATGTGATGACAGCCTCGCGCTGAAAGTGGTTTCGCACTCTGTTTCTGGTCACCTCGTCCTCACTCACCTGCTCGGCGATGATGTCGCATGCGCCCTTCAGAGCATCCTCGGCACTCTCTACATCGCCCTTCACGAACTTCATGGCACGACTTTCGATGTCGCGTTCGTTCTGAAAGAGAAGGATTGTAGCAAGCGGTTCGAGCCCCTTCTGACGGGCAATCTCGGCGCGCGTGCGCTTCTTTGGCTTGAAAGGCAGATAGATATCTTCGAGTTCGGTTGCGTTCCAACAATTTTCTATACGTTTCTTCAGTTCGTCGGTAAGTTTACCCTGTTCTTCGATGGTACTGAGCACAGTTTCCTTTCGCTTCTGAATCTCCTTCAGCTTGTCGCTCTGCTCTTTTATCTCGGCAATCTTAACCTCGTCGAGCGAGCCAGTAGCCTCTTTTCGGTAACGGCTGATGAAAGGGATTGTAGCCCCTCCGTCGAGAAGGTCGAGCGTATGTTCAACCTGCCAGTCGGCAATGCCTATTGCCTTGGCTATCATCTGTACAAAAATGTTCATTTTAATGCGTATTTGTTTTTGGTTATTTTCTGTTATGAATAAGCCGGAGAATCGACCTTGAAGACGATGCGAAAATCGCCGTCCTTGTAGCTTGTGCTGGTTATGCGAAACGAGCCGATTTCTGCCGTGCTCTTAACATGTGCGCCGATGCACGGACAGATGTCGTAGTCGCCGATGCGCACAAGGCGTAGCGTCTCGCTGGCATCTTCGGGCAGTTTGTCGAGTTTTACGCCCTCGGGGATGTTGTCGCGCGTAACAAACTCATATTCGACTGGCAGATTGCTTTCTATCAGCTCGTTCATCTTGCGCTCAACCTCAGCAATCTGCTCGGCAGTTGGCTGGCTATCAAGCTTATAGTTAATTTTGCTCTTCTTGCGCTCTATGTGCGCGTTCTTTGAGCGTTCGCAGCCAAACATTCTAACCATCGTCTGGTTTAGCAGATGCTCGGCAGTATGGCTTGGCTGATGTTCAGCCTTGTTGTGTTCGTTCAGAACTGGTGTTTCTTCCATGTTGTTTTTTGTTAAAATCGGCTGCAAACATACAAAAAAAAGCCTTTACTCGGCATCAACTTCAGCATTTTGTGAGAAAAAAGGATTTCTGAAGGGGGCGGACAAATTTCTGCATCGCGTGGTTATTTTCGAACTAAAGAGTGTATTATATCGAAGATTTTTTCTATTTTTACCGAGATTTTTGTCAAAAATCCAAATTCTAAGACTTTTATAACAACTTAAAAACAATTAACTTTATGAGATTTCCAAACGCATCACCTACGCTAAACTTTGGCGAGGCTATTGAGAGAGCTGCAAACAATCTGCTAAACATAAACGGACGCTCACGACGTTCGGAATTTTGGTGGACTATGCTCGTTGTTGCTATTTCATTCATGATTCCATGCATTTCATCCATCGTCATATTGCTGACAATACCGCTTACAATTCGCAGACTACACGATACAGGACGCAGCGGATTGCTGTTGGCTGGAGATATTATTCTTTCTATTACTTTTACAATACTTACATTTCTTGTAGAAGCTTTAAACTCTGCAAACTTATTCTACTATATTATCTTTGTAGCGACGGTTATTTACAATATAGTAATCTTCTCACTTTGTTGCATGGATAGCGAGCCATACCCAAACCAGTACGGAGAATCGCCTAAATACAACAATTACGACAATAACAACAACGCCGGACATACCAATAACAACTTGAAATTCAGTTAAAACACAAGCATTATGAAATATCCAAACGCATCACCTACGCTAACTTTTACCGAGGCAATTAACAGAGCAGCAAACAATCTGCTTAACATCAACGGACGCTCACGACGCTCGGAATTTTGGTGGACAAAACTTGTTACCTTCTTCCTCGCCATGATTTTTGGCTTTGGAATTCTGCTCGACTTGCTTACAATTCCGCTTACCGTTCGCCGACTGCACGACACTGGGCGCAGCGGTTGGTGGCTGCTCGGAAGCATCATTCTGTCGGTCATATTTTTCGGCATTGCCTGTTACGACCTTGTCGCATTATTTATCGATGCAAGTAACGGAACATTCAACAATTTTGGATTATTTTCTTTGCTTATGAAATACATAGTTTTAACTATAGTATTTATCATATACCAAATAATCATTATTGCGTTCTGCTGCATAGACAGCGACCCATATCCAAACAAATACGGAGAATCGCCTAAATACAGCTTTGACAACGAATAAGCAAACCGAGTAGAAAGGCTCGCAAGCCCAAAACGCCGATTGCGGGTCTTTCTTTTCCTAAATATAGCATTACAAATATCATTATTCAATGAAACGTATTACCATAATCATCGCCGCTATGCTGATGGGCTTTGCAAGCGAAATACATGCACAAAGCAGACTTACGCCAGCTTCAGCCCTTACTGCCAAATACAAAATAAAATACCGATATTACATCAACAAACTTCTGCATCAAAATGACGCTGATTTCTACTATTTTGCCTTCGAAATCCGCCCTTCATTCCACGGAGAATCTTTTTGTTTCTACAATATACAAAAAGAAGAAGTTGTTTACAGAATTGCCCAAAGAAGTATTTACTACACAAATTCCAATATGATAAACAACAATGACAGTGACAAGAAAAAGAAAAAGGAAATATTTCCAAACTCAAACAATATAGAAGTAACGGAATACCGATGTCCACTGTCAAAAGATATAGCAAAACACTTTAAACAATTGTTTGAGGCAGCCACAATTTCATCTTCAGTTCTTGCAAAGAGATTTGGCTGTGACGGTATTATGTACCAAATTTATAGCGGCAATTTATGGTCTGCCGAATGTTGGTCGCCAGACGAAAGGACGAATTGCGGAAAGTTAGTTCGGATTCTGGAAGAAATTACAGAATACACAAAGGAAAACAAGCCAAAGGAAATAGAAAAGATGATTCCAGAGGTTGATGAACTTTGCAAAACATTCGAAGCCCTGTATCCCGAAGATTTGGTTAATGAAAATAGAATAAACTATTAAAGCTGCAAAAAAGCAAAGGGGACGAAGTTTTTAAGTGCTTCGTCCCATTTGCTTTCGGTCGTAATAATTGATTTATCAAGACACTAAATGCCAACGCGTTCCAGTTTAAAATTCTTAACAGAATAGTCGCGCCAATCGCACTTTATGCCAGTATGATTCTCGCCCAGACACACGCCGTATGCCATTCTGCCAGATTCTGTTACGCTAATGCTGTCGATGACGACATCGGCCCATTCATCTGTATTCTTCGCCGAATCAGCTGCGCGTTTCTTATTCTTGGCAGCCTTCGGACCATTCTCGGCATTCGCCGTTACGGGAATCTCTTTCTGCCATCTTGTGCCATCGTTATTCATAACAAAAACACATACGCCCTTGCCCAGCGAACGAGCCTTGCATGTAAAACGATAAACGCCCGGCTCCACACTATCAAAATACAGGCTACGATAAGCAACGCTGTCCTTTAGTTCAAAAACGTTGTGCTGATCGACATAAGCCAAGTTATCGTCATTGTCATTACCACATTGCTTTATCGATTCTTCTACATAATCATCACGGATAACAACCGTGTACTTGCTGTTGTGGGTATGCACAATATAAATGCAGCAAGGCACAAAACAGCAGAGAGCCGCAATCCACAGAACGATAAACACAATGCGCTGAACAACGCCCATAGCCTTAACCTTTCCGCCAAAAGACAGAAGCATGTGAATGATTGAGTAGATTGGAATGAGCAGAAGGGCAAGAAGACTCACGAGAAAGGCATACAGCACAATAGGATTATCATGCCAAACCTCGGCAAAGCCCATAGACTGCAAGGTGCAAGCCATATCGCCATCAACAGGCAGAGAGATGGCCGCAACAAGAACCACGAGAACCGCCAAGAACACAACGCAGAGCGCAATGCCAATGATAACGGCAATTCCAACGGCAAAGATTATGGCAATCTTAAGCAAAACAGAGAAGAGCGATGCAAGCAAGCCGTGATGTCTGACAGGCTCTTTGTCGGTTACGGCATCGGCCAGATTCTGCGGATTCACCTCGCGCCCTCTCATCCGCAACTTCTCCTCGGGAGTTATCGCCTCGGGCAAGATTATTGCCAGAACGATATAAGCAATGAGCCCAATGCCATAGAAGAACGTGAAGACGATGGCAAGGATTCGCCATATTATGACATCGGTATTGGTGTAAGCAGCCAAGCCCGAAAGAACGCCGGCAACCATCTTGTCGTTAGGATTGCGGAAGAGTTTCCGGTTTGATGTTCGCGGTCTTGACGACTCATACTGCGGAGTGCCTTCGCCATGCATCTGGCGGAAATCCTCATCAGTGGTAGCCACAGGCACAACAATTGCCAGAACGATGTAGGCAATGAGTCCCACGCCGTAGAAGAAGAACAGAATTACGGCTATTATTCGCCATATCACGGCATCGGTATTGGTGTATGCTGCCAAGCCCGAGAGAACGCCGGCAATCATCTTGTCCTTAGGGTTGCGGAACAGACGCTTTCCGGCAGTGCGCGAACGGAAGTTGTCGTACATCTTCTGCCCAGCCGAGCGAGTCTCCTCGCCTGCGTTTTCTTTCTCTTCCTCGCCGGCAAGTTGTTCAGGCTCGCCAATTCGGGTTATGATGGCTTTCACATCGTCTATCGTGATGGCTTCGATGCCGTCTTTCTTCAGTTCGTCGAAGAGTTCGGCAATGCGAGCCTCAATGTCATCGACAATTTCGTCGCCGCCCTCCTGCCGTCCAAACGACGAGCGGAGCGATTCAATGTATTTTTGCAACAAATTGCAAGCGTCCTCGTCAATCTGATAGAGGCGTCCGCACATATTTATGGTAATGTTTTTCTTCATATCTTTATACTGTTATTTAAGTTGAATGTTTTTGAGATAACTAACCGTGCTCGACAGTTCAGCCCAAGCCGCGTCGAGCCCTTCGAGAAACTTCTCGCCCTCGGCACTCAGAGCGTAATACTTGCGCGGAGGTCCTTGCGTAGACTCCTGCCACTCGTATTGCAGCAGTCCGTCGTTTTTCAGGCGTGTTAGCAGCGGATAGAGCGTGCCCTCTACCACCAGCAGTTCTGCCTGCTTCAGCTGCTGAATTATGTCACTTGCATAGGACGGTCCGTGGCGCAGGAGCAGCAGCACGCAGTACTCCAACATTCCCTTCCTCATCTGCGACTTTGCATTTTCTATATTCATATTCCAAGGTTTTTTGAATGATTTCGGTTGCAAATATATGTAAAGTTTTAGTACTATGCAATACAAAGTACCAAGTTTTTGCAAAGAATTATATTTTTATTGACTTACAGCATTGTTTTTTCTTACGCGACTACTTTTGTTGCAAAGAAAATCGGCTTCCTTGTCTGTGTTGCCGCCTTGTCAAGTTCTCTCTGTGCCTTCTCCCAGTCGTTCGGATACTGCTTTCTTATCTCGTCGCGCTTCTGCTTCCAGTCGTTACGCAGCTGCTTCTGCATCTCTGCTTCCTTCTGCTTCTCCAAACGCTTGCGTTCTGTGTCCGTAGGCTCCTTAAAGTCCGTGCCGTTCTGCTTTGCCGCGTCTCTCTGCGCCCTTATCTCGGCATGAGCCGCCTTCTTGCCCTCGCGCTCTGCCTTTTCCTCAATGGCTGCCCTCACGCTCATCTCACGGTTACGCTCTATGCCGTGCTTCATGTAAAGGTATTCCTCAACACCCTCACGGCTCAGCCCCTCGCTTTCCATAAGTGCGCGTACTGCCTCGGTAAGCGGCTTGTAGTTGTCACGCTTCCACGCCTCATATTCAGCGTTGTTGCGGCTGCTCATGGCGTTCTCTGCCATGTATGCGTTTTCCCAGTCCTCCAAAGGCTGTCCGCTGCGCTCCTCAAGTATGCGCTGAACCTCAAGCAGCGAGCGCATACTGTCCTGCACCGCCTCTATCGTCTGATAGCCGCTCTCGCCCAGTCGCTTGTTGTATTCAAGTGCAACGCCCCTAAGAGTGTTGTCTGCCTCGTCAGGGTGCGCCGCTGCGTTGCTGCCATTGTCTCGGAAACGGATGCCGCTTGGCAATGTCTTTTCGCTCGCATCAAGAAGTTTTTTCCCTTATCGTAAGACTTCTCAACATTTTTTATTAGTTTTGCCACAGATATAGAGTTGTTGTTTGATTCTGCACCATTGTTCGCTTCCATGTTTGTTGGCTGACGATTTTGGGCGTTGTCATCCAACAACCCTATTTTTGCTACTTCATAACTATGCGGACGGCAGTTTTCAGTTCCTCTATACTCATGCATGGTTGTTTTACACGGAGGTGCTCACCGTTCCGGTTATCTGTGTCGAGTGTCCGCCCTTCGATGTCGTCTGCGTGTCGTTCCAGTTCGGATAGTCGCGGTCAAGTTCCTCCGATGTGCGTAGACGAAGATTTCCGCCGTTTTGCTTTGGATTCTCAAAACTTTTTATTTTATTTGCAGCAGAAAGTAGGCGTTTCCTAACGTCAGCGGGGTCACTGCTGTTTAGGTAATGTCTGCTTTTTATTTTATCCAATACGCAAGCTGTCAACCCCTCTTTGTCTGCATAATCCATCAAATCCTCGTTTATCCACTCTATCACGTTAGATGTTGTACGTGGGTGAATGCTACGAATACTGTTGACATTTATTTTACCTGCTTGACGATTGGTCTCTATTGCTACAACAAAGTTTTTCCCATCGTGCTTTAATTCGGTTAAGATAACATTGCTGCCTATGTGCGTAGCACTACGAAATACAGCCAAAGGCTTCTGAATAGCACTCACCAAATCCTTTACTTCGCTCAAGTCGAATGGATGTCAGCCTCGTCAGGGTGCGCCGCTGCATTGCTGCCATTGTCTCTGAAACGAAGATTTCCGCCGTTTTGTTTTGGATTCTCAAAACTTTTTATTTTATTTGCAGCCGAAACGAGTTGTGTTCTAACCTCCGCGGAATTGTACTGCGGTTTGGAACGCAGCTCGTTTTTCATTGGCTCAAACCATTCCTCGGCAAAAGACGGCTTTATGTAGTCTGCCAAATCCTCGTTTATCCAGTTTATTATATTCAAGCTGTTACGATAGTGAAGGCTTCTTATACGGTTTACCCTAATCTTACCAACTTGTCTGTTTACTTCCAACGCTGTCACAAAGTTCTTGCCCTTGTGCTTCAGTTCCGTAAGTATCACATGGCTGCCTATATGAGTGGCACTACGGAACACGGCGAGCGGTTTGCCCTCGGCACGCTCTATTGCACTCTTCGGATAGAAGAACTCTGAGACGTGGGCTGTGCCGTTGTTTCTGATGCCTCTGTTTCCATATTTTGATATTACTATGCTCACGCCCTCGCTTTCGCCACTTTCGTCAAAGTTTGCTACCGACGCATTATGGTTGCTTATGCGCAAAGTAAACTCCTTGCCGTCCTCTGTCTTAAACGTACCGTATTTACTTGCTTCGTGCTGCTCCAAGTCGAGAGCCTGAGCCACATCAGTAATGAATCCACGAGGCTTGTTCGGTGCATTTTCGTAGTTTCTCTTTGTACTCTCAAGTTTTTCAGCTACCTTTGCACCGCTTTCACTCGGAACGGCTGAGAACTTTGCGCTTGCGCCTTCACGGTTCTGGGTGGAAGTTTTTTTTGTACCCACTTTCTCACGCTGCTTCTTCCATTCTTCAAACTGCATAGGACGGCAGATAACCGTACTTGCCGCCCACGTCTTTTGTGTGGAGTTTACAATCGGCATCTATAACCGTAATGTTACCTGCTGCATCCTTTACAATATTGCCTTTTTGCAAGTCTGCAACAATTATTGTGTCGTTGCTAAATGCCGTATTCTCCTTATTGATAGGATGGAATCCAAGATTATTCATGTATTCCACTCTCTCCTTTTCTGTCAATGGAGTGCTTGTCGAGAAATCAACAGCCGGCTGCTGAAGAATGCGTACAAAACCGTTGCCGAAATTTCCATATCCTACAATGCTGTAGGCAGTATTTCGGAATACATAGTTAAATAATGGGATGTTGTCGATGTCAGGACGGAACCGCTTTGCGTCCGGCTTTCCCTTCGATAGTTTAATTACGCTCTTCCCGTCTTTCGACAGATACACATCGCTGTCCTTACCGCTGCCTATCGGCTCGGTATCGTCCGTAAAGTCCCTTATGTCGGTGTGCCAGTTGCCGCTTGCCTTTGCCCACTGCTCTAAGAGTTCTTTCTTCTTTTCCTCAATCGCTCTTCTTCCTGACGCACTAACTCGTTCATTCGGTCTGACTGTGCTTTCAGAAACGCGTGAGTAAAGCGCATCGATTGCGTTCTCTCTCTCTCTTTCATACATCTTTCGTTCCACTCTCTGTGGAAGTCGTTCAGATAATCGTCGTCCGTATGGGTTGTAAGGTGTGACATCGTTAATATAATCATTTATTTCTTGCAAAGAAACATCATTATATTCACCCGACAAAATAATGTCGTATATTTTTTTCGTCTGCATTCTTCTTGCAGCCTCACGAGCTTGTCTCTCACGGCGCACCGTATTTATGTCCTTGTGGCTCACCATGGCTGTTGCCTCGTCAATAACGCCATTTATTCTGTTGCGTTCCTTGCGTCTTTCCGAGTCTTCGCCCATCAGTCTTGTGTCCTTGCCGTTTGCCAAGTCCAGAACTTTCTGAGCCTCTTCGGTGTCTGTCACAACCTCTATACCAGCACCGCGCATAATGTCTACAATGGCATCCCTAACGGCTGCGTCACGCTCCGACACACCGCTTTCAGCTCCATCTTCTGCCTTGTGATACAGAATGATGTTGCCCTCTACTCGTCCTTCACTTTGCCCAGTTTCCTTCATTCGTCTGTATATTGTCAGACAATGAACTGCCATTTTCCGCATTCCCTCTTTGTTCCGAGCCGCCTCTATTTCCATTTTCTTTGGAATCAGTTTGTTCTCCAGACAATACGTCATTGCCTTCTTGCACTCGTCCATCGTTTTCTTGTCCATAATAGCAATCGTAATAAAGTGATTGTAATTCTGTATATTCGTCCTCAGAGAGTTCGTTCATTCCAGCAAGTTGTTCAACAGCATCTCTGTACTGTTCGTACTCGGCAAAACTATCAAATCCCCACGACTTTGCCAAACTTTCGTTGCCCAAATATTCGGCTTCCTCGTCGCTGATGCCGTCCTCAATGCCCTTGTGAATGTCGAAAATGGCATCAAACAGACGGCTTTGTGATGAGTAAGAACCCACAACATCGAGCAATTCGTTCAGCACATCAATGCTGTTTACCCTTGCTTCGCCAGTCAGGCCCAAGTCGTCGTTTATCTGCTCCGTCATAGCCTCGGCTACGCTTTCAGGATACATGCCGCCCTTATCCTTGCCTGCAAGCATCCAAAAGTGGTTCTTTCTTTCAGCCTTGCTGTCTGCCAATCCAAGATGCTGTCCAAGTTCCTTTGTCTTGCCGTTGCTATCCCAGATGAATTTGTATTCACGGCGATACAGAGAACGCATAATCCATTCTCTCACGTTCGCAGGCTGTCCCAGCTCGTCTATAAGGTCGCTCTTTGTCTTTCTCTTCTTGCGTTCATTTTTCTTACCCTTTCCTTGCTTTTCCGCGCCCGATTTGCTATCTTTGCCCTCAGAAGGCAAGTCTTGCGTAGGGTCGGAAAGGGCACCGACCTCTTCCGAACTATCGGAAGGCAGTATGAGGAGTTGCCCGTCCTCACGCTCGGCTTGTCTTTTTATTTTCTCTACGCCTCTTTGGTCGACATAGTGCCAATGCACAATCTCAACATTATCTTTGTTGTTATTCACTTCAAGTAAGACAAGACGGTTATGTCCTGCCTCATCCTTTGTGTTTATTACAACCCAGTTGTATGGTCTCTTTGCCTTTTGGTTCTGTCCGTACAACTGAGGATTATACAAGGCACTCTTTAATATTTCACGGCTCTGTTCAGCGGTCAAATCCTTATGGTCTCGTTTGTTCTTCTCGAAGATGTTCTTCTTTATTACAACCGCCTTGCCCTCTGTACTAATGGCATTTGCCACGTTTTCAGAAAGTGTTGGCAATTGTACGTTTCGTGTCGGAGTGGTAAAATCCTCGTCCGTCAGTTCGTCAATAGAGCCTATCTGCTCAACCTTCAGCGTTCCGTCCTCATTTATCGGGTTGCCTTGGCTGTCTGTCTTGTCCTCTTTCTTGCCCTCGGCTTTCTCTTGCGTTTTGGCATCAAGTTGCTTATTTATATACTCATACACCGCTGGCAAGTATTTCTCTGTGCCTTTGGCAAATATTCCAGCATCATCATTGAACTCGTCACGGAACTTTTCAAAGGTCATGCGTTCTTGTTTTTCTTCCGGTATGCCAAACTGGAAAGCAGGAACCTTAAGCATAGCACGATAATAGGCATTAACCGCGTAATCCATTATCGCAGTGCGTACACTGCGCGGTGCGTTTTTCAATGCCTCTATCTCGTCAAAATCAAAGTTGGAAGTATTTCTCTTGTCCTTTTCAGTTCTTTTTTTCTCATCTTCTTGCGAGTCAGAAGTTTTTGCCGTATCTTTGCTTGCAGATTTGTCAGTGGCTGGTGCGGCTTCGCCTTGATTAGTGGTGGTGATAGCACTACTGCCATCACTTGCTGACAAATCATAAGCCGTAAGAACCCAGTTCTTGTCGGCTATTTTTTTGCCCTTTTCTCTTCGGTCATGGTAAAGATAGGATGATTGAAGTTTCTTATTCTTTCAATCTCCTTTTCAAGTTCTTCAATGCTCATATTCTCAAGCATCTGCTTGCGCTCTTCCCTATTCTGCTCCTCAGCCTGCTGTGCAGTTGATGCTGCGTCAATTTCTTGCGCCTTGTCTGCATTTTCCTGTGCAGATTCTTGCATTTCTTCCTCACTTGTTGTATCTTCGCTCGCAGAAGCATTATTCTCTTGCGTAGGAAGGAGGTCCGGCACAGCATTATCTTGCTGTTCAGCTAAGCGCCATTCAGAGCTGTTGGAGAATAATGCTTCATTCGTATAGTAACGTCTGAGGTTTGTCAACTTCTCCTTAACCTTTGTAGGCTTTGCGTAATGGCTGCTTACCGAAATCTCCATACCATCCTTCGATACGGTGACAGAACTATAATATCTTATCTTTTCACCATCACGGATAAATGTCTTTATAAACACCAGTGAATAAGGGCGTTCTGTTGTCTGCCCCTCTTTAGCCTCACTTTGTTCAATAAACACCACGTCTGGATTTCTAAGGGTCTGCACAACCATTCCGAACTCCCTTGTGCGCTGCTTTTCCTCCAATTTCGCATACTGGTTCTCACCCATCTTTACGCGTCCTATTGGGGTTTCCAATGAATTGAAAGCACCGAATGACTCAACCCAAGCCTCAGGTGTAAGACTTATGTTCGGGTCTTCTTCCGCATTATCTTCCATTGCTGCAACAAACACATCAGCGTTTTCTTCATCCATAGGCGGCTCACCCACTCCAGTTGTCTGTTCTTCCTCTTTCTCCTCGTTGTCCTCAACGGCTTGCAAAGAGCCGTCCTCGCCTACCGTTACGTTCTCAGGAAGCGGTGGCAAAGCGTTCTCTGCCTCCTTCTTCTTGCGCTCCTCTTCGGCTTGTGCCGTTCTTGCAGTCGGAACATTCTTCACGCTCTCCCAATACTTCTTGCGCTCGTTAAGGGCATATACAAGGCTCTTTGCTCTGCAATGGTGTTAGGGTTATCCATAAAATAATCACACAAAGAAAAGTAAACAATCCTTTCCGCCTTTCGCTCGTTTTTTGTAACTTTGCAACAAAATGTTTCTTATCAACACATTATTTTATGAACGCTGAAGAAATTGACAAAATAATCGAGGAGGCACAGAGTGCCGACAAAAAACTCGGCAAGAGTTCAAAGAAAGAGTTTCCAACCGAAAAGGTTCGCGCCGTGCTAAATGCCCTGTTCATCATCGCCGCAGTGGCAACCGTTGTCGTCTACTTTATGAAGCCCGACGACAAGGCTCTCTTCTATATGATAGGCTTCGGCGCGCTGGGAATTAAGATTGTTGAGTTCATAATCCGCTTTACTCTATAAATGAACCGCAAAGAGCGAGCCGACTTATTGCTAAAACAACTGTGCAACGGTCTGTACGAGAAGGAACAGGCCGTTGCATTGTCGTTGCTGTGTGCCGTTGCCGGAGAGAGCATCTTTCTTCTGGGTCCTCCCGGAGTGGCTAAGTCAATGATAGCCAGAAGAATGAAACAAGCATTCAGAGACGGAAAGAACTTCGAGTATCTGATGTCGCGTTTCTCTACGCCCGACGAGATTTTCGGTCCTGTCTCAATCTCCCGACTGAAAGACGAGGACAAGTACGAGCACATAACCGACGGCTATCTGCCCGAGGCTGACGTTGTATTCCTCGACGAGATTTGGAAGGCTGGCCCGAGCATTCAGAACACGCTTCTTACGGTGCTCAACGAGAAGATTTTCCGCAACGGACAGAACACCGTTCCGCTGCCGCTGAAACTTCTGATTTCGGCATCTAACGAGCTGCCCGCCGAGGGCGAAGGACTCGAAGCCTTGTGGGACAGATTCCTGATTCGCTACTTCGTGAACCCTATCGAAGATCCGAGCAGTTTTGAGTACATGATAACATCTGGCAGCAGTCAGATTGAGGCTGAGGTAGACAACTCTCTGTCTTTCAGCGAAGAAGAATATCACGAATGGCACGAGCAGAGCAAGCAGACGACTTATTCTGCTGGAATTATGCAGACGATTCATGCCATAAAAAACCTAATCAACGAGTACAACCAGCACGATGAGCGCGAGGAAGAGCGACAGCCTCTCTACATCTCCGACCGCCGTTGGAAGAAGATTTTCGGGCTGATGCGCACCGCCGCATTCATCAACAACGAAACAAGCATCCATTATGCCGACTGCTCGCTGATAATGTACTGTCTGTGGGACAATCCCGACCAACTCGACGACATTGAGGAGATTGTAAACAAAGGCATTCACCAAGGAATGAGAATTGGCATCGGGCTCGAAGACCTGCGTCAGAAAGTGCTTCGCATTCAGGACGATATGCGTTCGTTTACAAGTGTAAAGGAGATGACCGACCACAGCATAAAGACGGTAAACTCGTTCTTTCACCAGATTAACGGCTACTCAACACGCGGCCGGGTGCTAATCTACGCCGCAGAATACGAGGCTCTGAAGATGAACGAAAGCACGATGTTCTATTTCAGCAAGCCTAAGAACATGACAAACACCTACGTCATGAAGCGATACGACCGCACAAAACTGCTCAACATCGACCCTCGCAACATCATTCAGATAAGCAAAGGCGTGCGCTCCGTAATCATCTCCGGAACATCATATCCGCTTGAACTTGAGCAAGATGCAAAACCTCTCGACCTAAACCATACCGACAAGGACATAGAGAACCGCATCGGAAAATGTATCGACCATTATCAGTTTCTGCTCGACGAATACAAGCGTCTTGAAGCCGAAGAAGCCGACTACATAAACGGCAGTCTGTTCATCGACAACCGCCAGAAACGCGCCCTCAGAAAGGCTTTCAAGGAGATGCGTACCGAAATTACCGACTACAACAACGAGATAAAGGAAATTCAGCAGACGTATTATGGACAAGGCTGACGAACGATTGGCATACGAATATCTGCTGGAGCTATATCGCGACATGTTGATTAGGCGCGTGAAGGAAGACGAGAACTCGCTCATCAGCAACGGCATAGCCACCGAAATGGAACTAAAGTCGCAGGCCGACAGCTATTTCGGTCGCACGTGCCAGTCGCTGCAATCGCTCTACTCAAAATACAACGGGCAGTGGAACGCGCTGAACCAATGCGAGTTAAAGAACGACCAAGAAATGCTCATCTTCCTTTCGCAGATGCGCTACAACTTCGTTCGCTTCTACGACGTTGAGGAATTCAACATAGACTTCCATCTGCAAAACCTGAAACGATACCGCGTCCGCACCGCCGAATTTGCCACCCAACGCAACATTTTCATACAGAAATGGCGGCGGCTATTGTACGACATGGAGTTCAACTTCCAGATGCAGCACATAAACCGTCTGTGCAACGAATTCTGTGCCGAGCAAGCCCGAATCTACAAGAAAGTCAGACTGAAATTTGCCATCGGAAGCGGCGGAAAACTGTCGCGACTGATGTATCTTCTGCGCGACGAAAAAGAAGAGGTCATAGACGAGATTTTCGAGTACAAGCGATATGCCGAGAAGAGCAGCAAGGTCAAGGAGATTGTCGAAAAAATAGGTCGGGAGCAATCGGTAAGAAAACGCAACCACGCCGCAAAACCGGGCTCGAAAAACGGCTGGACAACTCGCCATGCCACCCACAGCGACATCGTCGGCATTGTAGAAGGCAACAATATAACATCTTTATTGCCAATAGAATATGCGTTTTTAAGCGACAAAGAACTTCAACCGATTTTTATGCGCAAGATGCGCGAGAAAAAATTGCAGGTTTTCGAATACGCAAGCAAGGAGCGTGCACGTCTCGACCGCACAAACCAGAAAGGCAACGAAGCCGAAGAACCCGAACGCAAAGGTCCTTTCATCATCTGCGTAGACACATCGGCATCCATGATGGGCTATGCCGAGGTTATGAGCAAAAGCATAATCCTTGCCATTGCCGAGATGAACGATGCGCGTCAGCGACCGTTCCACATAATCAATTTTTCAGAGAACATTTCTACGATAACAATCCGCAATCTCGAACTTGACTTCAAGAAGCTCGTCCACTTTCTCTGCATAAGTTTTCACAAAGGCTCGGACATCGCCCCTGCGGTCGAGGATGCCGTGAAGAAGATGGAAGAAGCCGATTTCAACACGGCCGATTTGCTCATCCTCTCCGATTTCCGTCTCGACCCGATGCGCGACGATACTTGGGCACGGCTCAAAAGGCAGAAACAGAAGGGAATGAGAATTTTCGACATCGCCTTCGACCCTCCCGAATCGAACGATTATCTGAAATGCGCCGATGAGATTTTCAACTTGTAAAAGATTATTATACTGATGATTACAATAAAATATGCCGATAATCTGCCAGCCATGCAGATAGCCGACAAGGTTAACGAAATTCTGAAAACCGACAGTCGCGTTGTGATTACCGCCCCTCCGGGAGCTGGAAAATCGACTGTTCTGCCGCTCACGATTATGCAAGGACTGCCCGACGATGGCAAGATTCTGATGCTCGAACCGCGCCGACTGGCTGCAAGACAGATAGCCGCACGAATGTCGCAGATGATTGGCAAGCCCGTAGGCAAGACCGTGGGCTACCGCGTGAGATTCGACAATAAGGTGTCGGATTCTACTCGTATCGAGGTACTTACCGAAAGTATTCTGACGCGCATGATTGTTGCCGACTCAACGCTCGAAGGCGTCTCGGCAATCATCTTCGACGAGTTTCACGAACGCAACCTGGCATCCGACATCGCCCTTGCCCTTTCGCTCGAGGCTCAACAGATTATCCGCCCCGACCTCAAAATAATCATCATGTCGGCAACGATAGATGCCGAGGGCATCAGTCGCACACTCGGCGCACCAATCGTCGAGAGCGAAGGCAGAATGTTCCCTGTAGACGTAATCCACAGCCAAGATGAGGCTACCGAGCAGAATTCCGCCGAAGCCGTAGCCCACGCCATCAGACAGGCACACAAGGAGCACAACGGCGACATTCTGGCGTTTCTGCCGGGCGAAAGCGAGATTCTGAGATGCAAGGAGATGCTTGGCGACTCGCTCGGAAAAACGAGCGTCTACCCTCTCTACGGACTTCTCTCGCAACGCGAGCAGAACCTCGCCATTGCGCCAAGTGCCGAGGGCGAGCGCAAGGTCGTCCTTGCCACATCAATAGCCGAGACATCGCTCACCATCGAGGGCGTGCGCATCGTAATCGACTCAGGACTGCATCGCACAATGGTGTTCGACCCTCGCAGCGGACTCAGCCATCTGAAAACCAAGCAGATAAGCATGGATATGGCAAACCAGCGCACCGGTCGCGCCGGTCGAACGGCTCCGGGAGTATGCTATCGTCTGTGGTCGCTCGCAACCGAACATCGCATGGACGAGAACCGCCTGCCGGAGATTCTTACAGCCGACCTCACGCCAATGGTGCTCGACATCACGGCATGGGGCGAGAAGCCGCTCGAAAGCATCGCATGGCTCACCACTCCGCCCACAAAGCAAGTTGAGCAGGCGCGCGAACTACTGAAAATGCTTGGCGCGATAGCAGATGACGGCAAGATTACGGCTCACGGACGCAAGATGTCGGCTCTGCCATGCCATCCGCGAATTGCGCAGATGCTCGCCACCGCTGAAACGCCCGAAATGAAGGCTCTCGCCGCCGACATCGCCGCCCTTCTCGAAGAGCGCGACCCTCTTTCTGTACGCAACTCGTCCGCCACCGCCGATGCCGACATCAACACTCGCCTTTCTGCCTTGCGAAGGGCACGAAAAGGCAACGCATCTGGCAAGGTATGGCAGCGCATAATGATGGCAAGCGAGCATTACCGCCACATCGCCAAGACGAAAGAAGATAACACCGAGCCCGACATCTACGCCACCGGAATGTTGCTTGCATCTGCCTATCCCGAGCGCATTGCAATGGCTCTGAAAGGCGAATACAACACATTCATGCTGTCGTGCGGCGACAAGGCCGTAATAGACAAGGATGATGCTCTGTCGGCCTACGACAATCTTGCCGTGGCGCAGGTTGTAAATAGCAGAATTATTCTTGCTTCTCCGTTGGATATTAAAGACTTAAAAAGTTTTGCTAAAGTAAAAGATAATATATCATGGGATAACCGTCAGGGCTGCATCGTGGCACAACGCGAATACAAAATCGGCTGTCTGCTGATAGATTCCAAGCCTATTTCCGACGGAAATTCCGAAGCAATAAAGCAAACCATCTGCAACGCCGCGCAGAAGTACGGCACAAGTATGCTCAACTTCTCGGACGAGGTGCAGAACCTACAGCGGCGCGTGGCGGTAGTGGCAGAATGGCATCCCGAAATGCAATTGCCCGACCTCTCTACCGAGGCGGTTCTAAGGCGAGCCGACGAGTGGCTTCCGTTCTATATCGGCAACAGTACAACCACCGCCGAACTGAAGAAAATAGACCTCTGCGAGGCTCTGTGGTCGCTCCTTGCCTACGAACAGCAGACCGAGGTTGAACGCCTTGCACCAACCCACATTAAAGTGCCGACTGGCAGTCGCATAAAGATTGAGTATCGCGTGGGAGCCGAGTTGCCAATCCTTCGCGTGCGCCTTCAGGAATGTTTCGGTATGGACAGCACACCACGCATAGACGACGGCAAGCGAGCCGTGCTTATGGAACTTCTCTCGCCCGGATTCAAGCCCGTTCAGCTAACGCAAGACCTCAACAGCTTTTGGCAGAACACATATTTCGAGGTGCGCAAGGAACTGAAACGCCGATACCCAAAGCATTCGTGGCCCGACAATCCGCTCGAATCGGAAGCCGTGCGAGGCGTAAAGCGCAATCGCCAATAATTAACATAAAGCAATAAAACAGCAGTTTAGAGCCAAAATCAAAGTCAAAAATTGGATTTCTGAATTTTATGAAGTATTTTTGCACTTTATTTTTTGCGGCAAATTAAGACTGGAGACAGATAAGAGATAAAAAGAGAAATAATATAAGTGTTTAAAGACAAAAAAAAATTAAATTAGGGTAAATGAAAGGTTTTGTATTTAAGCCACGTTTATTTTCGACGTTGCGCAATTACAACAGACAAACATTCATGGCCGACCTCATGGCCGGTATCATTGTGGGTATCGTGGCTTTGCCGCTGGCAATCGCCTTCGGTATTGCATCGGGAGTAACTCCTGAGAAGGGAATCATAACCGCCATCGTAGCCGGTTTCCTTATCTCGGCATTCGGTGGAACGAAAATCCAGATTGGCGGTCCTACCGGCGCGTTCATCGTAATCGTGTACGGCATCATTCAGGAGTACGGAATGAGCGGACTTGCAATAGCCACTTTCATGGCTGGTATCTTCCTTCTTCTGCTTGGTATCTTCCGTCTCGGAACAATAATCAAATACATTCCTTATCCTATCGTTGTGGGCTTTACCAGCGGTATCGCGCTTACAATCTTCACTACTCAGGTGAAGGATTTGTTCGGTCTTACAATCGAAGGCGGAATACCTGCCGATTTTATCGCTAAGTGGGGCGTTTACTTGCAGAATTTCGCTACAATAGACCCTTGGTGTACTGGCGTGGGAATTCTTAGCATCATCATCATCGCCGTTACTCCTAAGTTCTCGAAGGTTATTCCGGGCTCGCTTATCGCCATCGTTGTTATGACAGCTGCCGTATTCTTCCTTAAGCAGAACGGCATGGGAGCAAGCATCGAGACCATCGGCGACCGCTTCAGCATCAGTTCTGAAATTCCTGAGGCTGCGTTGCCAGCCATCAACTGGGAGGTTATAAAGAAACTTATCTCGCCTGCCATTACCATCGCGGTACTCGGCGCAATCGAGAGCCTTTTGTCTGCCGCTGTTGCCGACGGTTGCATTGGCGACCGCCACAACTCAAATCAGGAGCTTATCGGTCAGGGTATTGCAAATATCGTATGTCCTATCATCGGCGGTATTCCTGCAACAGGCGCAATTGCACGAACAATGACCAACATCAATAACGGCGGTAAGACCCCTATTGCCGGAATTGTTCACGCAGTTGTCTTGCTGCTCATCTTCCTGTTCCTGATGCCGCTTGCAAAGTACATCCCGATGAGCTGTCTTGCCGGCGTTCTGGTTATCGTTTCTTACAACATGAGTGGCTGGAGAACATTCCGCGAGATGTTCAACAATCCAAAGTCCGATGTAAGCGTGCTTTTGGCAACATTCCTGCTTACAGTAATTTTCGACCTTACCGTAGCAATTGAAGTTGGATTGGTTCTTGCGTGCCTTCTTTGTATGCGCCGTATGGCCGAGACTACTCAGGTATCGGTTATTACAGATGAGATTGACCCTAACGCCGACACAGATGCCGATACTCACGAGGAGCATCTTGCCGTGCCTGAAGGCGTTGAGGTTTACGAGATTAACGGTCCTTACTTCTTCGGAATTGCCAACAAGTTCGAGGAGATGATGGCTGATTTGAGCACCGACCGTCCAAAGGTTCGAATCATCAGAATGAGAAAAGTTCCGTTCATCGACTCAACCGGTCTTCACAACCTCGAGAACCTCATCTCTATGAGCAAAAAGGAGAACATCAAGGTTATCCTTTCGGGCGTAAACGAGAAGGTTCAGTCGGTTCTTATCAAGAATCACTTCGATACTAAGATTGGCAACGCCAACATTTGCAGCAACATCAACATAGCTCTTGAGCGTGCAAAAGTTGTTATTGCCGAGGCGTAAATCTTGCTAAATACATAAAAAACTCACAAGTCCGCATCTGGATTTGTGAGTTTTTTTGTATTATGTAAGGAAATTGGCTATATGTCCTCAACAAGCGATGCCATTCCGCCTTGGCTCGTCTCCTTGTAAAGCGACGGAAGGTCGTGCCCCGTCTGCTTCATAACCTTCACAATCTTGTCGTACGACACATGATGATGTCCGTCCGACTGGAGCGCGAACTGAGCCACGTCTATCGCGCGAGAGGCGGCAAAGGCGTTGCGTTCTATGCACGGAATCTGAACCATTCCGCACATCGGGTCGCAGGTCATTCCAAGATGATGCTCCAAACCCATCTCGGCGGCATACTCAATCTGCGACTGACTACCGCCCAGCAACTGACAGGCAGCCGCGGCAGCCATGGCGCAAGCCACTCCCACCTCGCCTTGACAGCCCACCTCGGCTCCGCTTATCGAGGCATTCTGCTTGGCTACGTTTCCGATTAGTCCGCCGGTAGCAAGGGCTCGCAGAATACGAATCTCCGAGAAGCCCTGCGTCTGCTCCAGATGATAGAGCACCGCCGGCATCACTCCGCACGAGCCGCACGTCGGGGCAGTAACCACCGTTCCGCCCGAAGCGTTCTCCTCGCTTACGGCAAGCGCGTAGGCATAGATGAGCGAACGTTCCTGAAGCAGCGGCTTGTAGCTCGTTGCCTTTGTGTAGTAGTTTGCCGCCTTTCGAGGCAGTTTAAGCGGTCCGGGCAGAACGCCCTCGTTAGTAAGACCGTTGGAGATGCTTTGCTTCATGGCGTTCCACACCTCGCCCAGATAGTCCCAGATGTCCTTCTGCTCGCACATCTCTACATATTCCCAGTAGTTGCGGCCGTTGTCGTAGCACCATTTCATTATCTCAGTCAGATTGGGATAGGCGTAAGTCTCTGCCACGTCGAATTTGTCGAAGCCCTTGCCTTCGGACAGCGCGCCGCCGCCCACGCTGAACACCGTCCAGTCACTGAGCAGATTCTGCTGCGAGTCGTAAGCCTGAAAGCGCATTCCGTTGGGATGATACGGCAGAAACGTCTGCGGTTCCCAGCGTATTTCGAGCTGTCCGTGTCCTTTCAGCACATCGCCGATGGCTTGGTCGGTCATGTGCCCCTTGCCTGTGGCTGCCAGACTGCCGTAAAGCGTTACAACATACTTGGCGGCATCGCTACATCTCTCCAGAAATATCTCTGCCGCATGCTGAGGACCCATCGTGTGACTGCTCGACGGACCTCTTCCAATTCTATAAAGTTCTTTCAAAGTTTTCATGGAACAAAGGTATTATAAATACAAAAAATATGCATTATCAGTTGAGTCAATTCTGAATGTTTTGTTCCTTATTCTTTCATAGTAGAGGATATTGTCGAGAAAAACTTCTGTTTTGAAAGCCTTTCTTCGGCATTTATAATGAAATGGCAGATAGGCAGATTATGACTTTTTTCAGCGATGATTCATCCGTTTTTTCTTCCTGCGATGTTTTCTTTGTCCTTTACTTTCAATTTTCTTAAATTTCTTTCGTTCTCTTATATAGCAGAATATCCAAACCACAGGTATTGCGAAAAAAAATGGAATCCAATGAGCATCAGAAACAGCCTGATGCGATTCGACCATTGAATCACGTTCTGCATCGTAATACAGTTTGAGCGATTTTATGGAATCATAATAACAATACGAACCATCCATAAGTACCCTATAAGTTTTCCCATTATATAATATTTCTGCATGAGCATATTTTCCGCCCTTAATTTCCTTAACCTCAAAACAACCCATAGGAATAGGTTCTCCCCGCTCAATCACTTTCTTCCTTTCATGCCAACTATGTAGGCAACAAAAACCTAAAAATACGAAAAAGCAACAACCAAAAAATTCAACCTTTTTACTTGATTCCATAACTACAAATCAACTTTATCCTCTTCTTCTAAACTCAGCACACACAACGGCAGTGGCGATAGCAACATTAAGGCTCTCGGCACATTCCGAGCCTTCGGGATAGTTCGGGATATAAAGTTTGTGCGACACGCGTTTGCGCATCTCCTCGCTTAACCCCTTACCCTCGTTTCCCATCACGATAAGTCCACGTTGCTGAAGGTATTGCGTGTAGATGTTTCCGCCGTCGAGCAGAGTGCCATAGACTGGCACATCCTTGTCGAGCGAATCGACAAGTTCGGGAAGCGATGTATAATGAACACGCACGCGCGCCATTCCGCCCATGGTAGCCTGAACGGTCTTTGGGTTGAAGATGTCGGCTGTATCGGCAGAACAGAACACATCGCTTATGCCAAACCAGTCGGCAAGGCGCACGATTGTTCCGAGGTTGCCCGGATTCTGCACGCCATCGAGAGCTATGCACAGATTTTCGGCAATGGTCTTGCGAGCATCAACATCATAGTCGGGCTGTTCGAACACGGCCACAACCTCTTGAGGCGTTTCCAGAAAGCTAATCTTGCGCAGTTCGTCTTGCGTGGCATCCTTAACCGTAACGCCGTTGAGCGATGCCTCGTTAGCCTCAATCCATTGCTGAAGGGCATAGACGGCGCGCAGTCTGAATGTGCCAATCAGTTCGCCAACAAGTTTCGGTCCTTCGGCAACGAAGGCGTTCTCTTCGCGGCGTTTTTTCTTCAGTTCGAGCGAGTGTACGAATTTTATGTCGTTCTTACTAATCATATCCAATAAAAATAACGGTCGCCGCCGCGCAAAAAATGAAAATCGGCAAAGCGCACGGACGAAGCCGTCTGAAGGGTTGTCGTTATTAAAATTACATGCAAAATTACATAAAATTTTCACAAATCAAAATAATTAAGTACCTTTGCTCTCCGAAACAAATTATTTACTCTAAGATGCGTAGGACAACCCACTATTTCTTGCTTTCGGCACTCGCCACGCTGTGTTCTTGCTCGGTATCCAAGTTCATTCCCGAGGGAGAGCATCTGCTCGACGAGGTAAGCGTCGTTTCGGAAAGCAAGGACGTAAAGGCAGGCAATCTGCACGGATATGTTAGGCAGAATCCTAACGCATCGTGGTTCAGCACGTTCAAAGTGCCGCTGCACATCTATTCGATGTCGGGACTCGACTCAACAAAGTGGAGAAACCGCACGCTGCGCAAGCTGGGCGAGGCTCCGGTAATCTATGATGCCGAACTTGCCGAGCGTTCTGCCAACGACCTCAGGATTGTTATGCAGAACATGGGATACATGGGCGCATCGGTAGATGTAGACACCACTACGAACAAGCACAAGATTAAGGTTAAGTATCTGCTCAAGCCGGGCGAGCTGTATTATGTGCGCAACCTTAACTTCAACATTCCCGACACGGCGGTAGCCCGCGTGCTGCGCAACGACTCGGCAAACTCTCTGCTCAGACCGGGAATGGTATTCAGCATCAACACTCTTGAACAGGAGCGAAGCAGAGCCGCAACGCATCTGCAAAACTCTGGCTACTATCACTTTAACAAGGAATTCATATCGTTTACAGCCGATACTTGCAGCGGCTCTAAGATGGTAGACCTGACATTAAACTTGAAGCTGTACAAGCAGACTAACAGTTCGGAACCTACCATGCATCGCAAATATACGGTAAACAGCGTTAATATACTTGCCGATATTGACAACGCGCGTCCGCGCCGCATCGACACGATAAAATACAACGGCTACAACGTTCTGTACGAGAAAGGCCGCCTGAGATACCGCCCTAAGGTTCTGACGCGCCACACGCACATCAGACCGCAGTATCCGTATCGCGAGAGAGCCGTACAGAGCACATACACGTCGATGGGACGACTTCAGTATCTGAAATATACAACTATCAACTTCCGCGAGAACAGCGCAGACTCTACGCTTCTCGACTGCTATATCAACCTTACGCACGGGCGCTCAAAGTCGTTCAGCTTCGAGGTTGAGGGAACAAACTCGGCAGGCGACCTTGGAGCGGCATCTGCCGTTACATTCCAGCACCGCAACCTGTTCAAGGGCTCGGAGCTGTTACAGATAAGAGTGCGCGGCGCATACGAGGCTATCAGCGGTCTGGAGGGATACAGCGACAACAACTATACCGAACTTGGCGCTGAGGCTTCAATCCGATTCCCGTCGTTCCTCTGCCCTTTCCTGAAGAACGATTTCCGACGTAGGGTGAATGCCACATCGGAGTTGAGCCTTCAGTACAACACGCAGAACCGCCCCGAATTCAAGCGAAGGGTGGCAACAGCCGTATGGCGATACCGCTGGAACCAGTACCGCCGAAAGGCGCAGCACAAGGTCGATGTACTCGACCTTAACTATGTTTACATGCCGTGGATTTCTGAGAAGTTCAAGCACGACTATATCGACAGCCTCGGCAACCAGAATGCCATACTGAAGTACAACTACGAGAATCTGCTCATCACCAAGGCAGGCTACACATACAACTACAACTCGCTCGGAATGGCAAACTCTAACGCGTCTTACGGCACAAACGCCTACAACATACGCTTCAACGTAGAGTCGTCGGGCAACCTGCTGTATGCCGTTACATCAACCTTCAAGACAGCCAAGAACGAGCATGGACAGTACAAGGTGGGCAACATAGCCTACGCGCAGTTTCTGAAGGGCGACTTCGACTTCTCAAAGGGTTTTGTGATAGACAAGAAGAACTCCGTAGCGGTTCACATCGGCTTCGGAATAGCCTATCCTTACGGCAACTCAACGGTTCTTCCGTTCGAGAAGCGTTACTTCTCGGGTGGCGCAAACTCGGTCCGCGGATGGTCGGTAAGAACGCTCGGTCCGGGCTCGTATGCCGGAAGGGACAAGACGATAAACTTCATCAACCAGAGCGGCGACGTTAAGCTGGATATGAACATTGAGTACCGCACATTCCTGTTCTGGAAGGTGAACGGCGCGGTATTTATCGATGCCGGAAACATCTGGACTGTGCGCCAGTACGACGACCAGCCGGGCGGTGAATTCAGGCTTAACAAGTTCTACAAGCAGATTGCGGCTTCGTATGGTCTTGGACTGCGTTTCAACTTCGATTATTTCATAGTCCGATTCGACGGCGGCGTAAAGGCTGTCGACCCTCGCGACGGCTACAAGCGATTCCCTATCGCACATCCAAATCTGTCGCGCGACTTTGCCTTCCACTTTGCCGTTGGTCTGCCATTCTGATGCTTTTCAGACATATCCAAGCCGATTAGTTGTACAAACCACAAATGCAGAAAGCGTCGCCCCTTGTTCAGTAGAATTTGCCGTTCGTATGTTCTGCCGAATTTGTCGCTCGACCTATGGTCACTTGCTACTGAAAGGACGCAAGAATTCCCACCGCTGAAAAAAATCCGTAACGCACAAATACTGCATCCTTACATAACCTCTTGTCGCTAAGCGACAATGCGAGTTACAAACTCGCGTTTATTGATGCTGCCGAATTCGGAAATTCGGCAGAACCAAAGAGTTACTACTCTTTTACATCTTCAAAGATGTGAAGATTTTCCGAATTGTCATGAACCAAGAAGCAACCACTATTTGGTGAATAATGCAATGGAGAAAGTGTACTTATATGCAAGCCATCTGCTGCCTGCTCTGAGGTGATTAATCTGTGTGCAAAAACGACTTCCTTTGTTTTGTAATTATAAACTGCAAAGCCTGTAAAATTAGCTAAATCAGCATTTAAGCCCATTATTTTAACAGTAATATAATCCCCTTGAAATTCAGAAATTCTGAAAGCATACTCATCATCATAATCATAATTTATTGTGTAGTCTGTCTTTTCAATGACATCGAGAGTTTTTGCATCCACGAAGTTCATAAAATTATTAAACTCTCTATCCATTGTAACAATCAGGACATGATCGTTTTCGCAATTAAGATATACGCCTCCAAAACTGCCATAGTTGCAATGTGGTAGATTTGTATCTTCTTCGGAATCAGAGAATGCCTTTACAAGTTCGCCCGTATTCACATCTATGGCAAGTAGAATCTCATGTCTGTCATGCTTTGATTTTACCCAAAGTTTTCCGCCACAGACGCCTTCAAGACGAAAGCCAAGATCTATAGTTACATTAAAGTCTGGCTCGTAGTTATGCTGCCACATAATGCTGCCGTCCCAGTCGTAGCGAATTACGATATTGTCTCTGTTTGAGAAAATCATATCATTGAATACAAATATCTTTCTATTCTGAATATTTTCTTTGAAAAGAATCTTACCTGTTTCTATATCTACAAGATTATAGATTCTTTTAAGCCCTTTTTCCATTTTGACATTCAAATAACGAAGATTCGCCTTGGATGTAAGAGAAAGTGTATTATTTACCACATTTAGCAGTTCACCATCCTTGGTGTACAACATAGCATCATTAAGCCCAGCTCCATCATCAACTTGGACAACAACTTTATCACCATAACTTTTGACACAAGTAACCATGTCTAATAGTATTTCCTTATCTCCAATATGAAGAATAGATTTTTTTTCTGCTTCATCTGTTGCGTATGCTCCAAATCTAGCATCGAAATTATCATACCCTACGTTCTTAACTACTTTAGTTTCTTTCCACATAGTCTCTAATCTGTTAATTTTATACAATTCTTTATTGCGTCATTAAATTTCTTATTAGCGTTTAATGCCTCCAAACTCAAATCAGCGTGGCGACTTTGCCTTCCACTTCGCCGTTGGTCTGCCGTTCTGATGCTTTTCAGACATATCCATACACCAACAATTCTATGACAAGGATTGATAGTATCATTAGCGAAAGAAGGGCTGCGTTTTTCAGAATACTGCCGAGTAGATTAAACGAATCGCATTTTCTGAGCAGCCAAATAGCCAGTCGTACGAAGGCAAAAAACACAACAGAAAACAGCAGTACATAAATAAAATCTATCGGTTTTGTCGGCTTAACAGCATATATCGCCAAAGTAAAAAACGCAACGATAAAAATGCCCGACAAGACTTTTTTGAAAGAGTTGGTAAAACATTCTTTCTTTAAAAATACGATTATCAGCTTCAGGCAACATTGCAATAGCAGGCTAACAATAAGTATAGACACAAAAGCAATCAGAAACCTTCCGAAGAAAGTACCTAACGGTGCGTTGTTATATGTACTAATACATGTTTCTCTACTACCAAGCGTAAAGAACGACAAAAAATATGCAAATGGTATTTCTAAGATAAACAAAATGCAGTTTATCCAAAAGGTCGTTTTCATCTTTCAAATGTTTTTATGGTTCATTAGCTGATGTTCTAAGCAAGAGCCGTCCATACAACGAATGTTGAGTATTCCATCTGTAATTTCAACATTCTCGCAGATATCTGGCAAGTCTATCTTTTCAGAAACAACATATTGGCGGTTTACTAAAAAAACTTCCATTTCGGAAACGACAATCAAGAATTTATCGGTTCTTTTGGTACGAAAGAAATAACACGGAAATTCCAGATGCAGCTTCTCGACATTATTGCGCAAGTCTGTCACAACGAAAACAGAATCTATCCCGAAGGAATAAATGCCCTCTTCAATCTCAACAATCTCGGGCGGCACGAGTTCGCTTTTCCAACAAAGTTTGTAACATCCCCACGGAGTCTCAATCTTTGCAAAGCTATGGCAAAACCAAAAATCCTCCTCTATAATCGCAGTACAGTTTAAGTTCAGATATTCCGATTCTGAGATTTTAAGTATACGCACCATACAACTTCCCATTTTGAATTGTAATTTCATTCGACAATCCACAATTATCGGTTAACATATAGCTAACATATAGCTTACATATACCTTGGACGTTCCTACGACGTTCCTTGGATGTACTTTGGATGTACCTTGAATCTACCTTCCTTCTTCCTACCTTCTTCCTACCTTCTTCCTTCCCACTTTTTTGTATTTACCAAAAGAACAATTCGCATTATAATTGCTCTTTATAAACCCTCGGCAATTATGAATTATGAATTATCAATTATGAATTGTTTATTGTTTATTCACCTCAGCTGGTCGAGAAAGTTTTCAAGGTCTACCTTCCATTTGTTGTTCGACTTTACAACCTGAAGTGTTATGTTGCGGCTTGTAAGTCTGCCGTCGACACCTATCGAGTCCCAGTTAAGGAAGTTGCTTACGCGACATCTCACCTCAGCCGCATCAGCCGCCTTGTTAACCTTCAGACTCTGTATTGCCACGCTTGCGCCCTCCTTGTCCTGCGCCACGGTTGCCAAATCGTCTTGCGACACGTTCGACGCTATAAACTTAATGACGTTTCGTGATCGCGGAGTGCAATACTCAACCGCCGCACGGTAGCGCATGTTAAAAAACGAGTCTGCAAATGTCTGCGCGCACGCCCTGATGGAATCGTTCCGGGCCTCTATCTCTTTATCTTCCTTAGACTTACACGACGAAAGGCACATGCATCCCATCAGCAAAACCGTTACAAACGAATATATAATCTTGTGCATCTTGATTTTAAATTTGTTATGCAAAGTTAAACAAAAATATAACAAATGTTTGTCATTTCGTATTTTTATATTTATTTTTGCTCAAATTTTTGTCCTTATGTTGAAATTCAAGAGTTTCGGAAGCGGCAGCAGCGGTAACTGTTACTATCTGAGCAACGGCGAAGATGCCCTTTTGATTGATGCAGGAGTGGGCATCAGAGCCCTGAAAAGATACTTCAAAGAGGCACAGCTAAAAATCGACAACGTGCGCGGTGTTCTGATTACACACGACCATGCCGACCATATAAAGGCTGTTGCACATCTTGCCAACGACTATCGCATCCCAGTATATACAACCACCAAGATACACGAAGGCATACGCAAGAGCTATTGCGTTACCGAAAATATTGAAGCTGAATACGTTAAACTGCTCGAAAAGGAGCAGGAAACGGAGATTGGATGCTTTAGCGTGTGCTCGTTCGAAGTGCCGCACGACGGAACCGACAACGTGGGCTACCGCATCCGAACAGAGGGCAAGACCTTCTGCGTACTAACCGACATAGGGCATATAACCCCTACCGCCGAGCAGATGATAAAAGATGCCAACTACCTCGTGCTCGAATCGAATTACGACAACAGCATGCTCGAGATGGGGCCCTATCCGGCATACCTGAAGGAGCGCATAGGCGGAGAGAACGGTCATCTCTGCAACACCGATGCAGCCAAGGCTCTGGCCGAAAACTATCACGAAGGACTGACGCACGTCTGGCTCTGCCACCTTAGCGAGGAGAACAACCACCCTACCATCGTTGAGAAGTGCATCGGCGCACACCTGTACGAGATTGGGCTCATCGTCGGAAAAGACATCAGCATCGAGGTTCTTAGGCGCAAAGTGCCTTCGGATATGTACGAACTTTAACCACGCACATAAGATATGAGAAGAATTGCCGCGTGCAAACTGTTCATAGCCGGCAAGGACGAGCCTCTGGGCAGGCATATCGTTGAGATTGCAGGCGAGGAAGGACGGATGGTAAACCACTTTCCGCTGGGCGAGGAACTGCCCATGACCGAATGGCTTGGCGGCGTTCTGCTGGCATCGCCCTGCTGCGAGTGCCACATCACTCATCCGCAAAGCATAGACGAGGTGATGGAAGCCCTCGACATGACCAACGGCGACGCGCGATGCCACTACGTCTGGCATCTGTCGAAAATAAACAGCGAGACGCTGGAAATTCTGCCCGACTGCATATTCCAACGTCTCGATGATGAAGAAGATGATGACATCTTCTGATAAATAATTCTTTCTGAAACTTAATCCTGAACAGGACGTACGCTCATAGCCACATTCATAGCGAAATAGCTCTTGTAGTTTACGCCCGACTTAAAGTACATAATCTCCGAATTACCCTTAGCCGTGCAGGTTGAGGCTCTGTAATATCCTTCCTTACCGAATCCCTTCTCGGTTGTCTCGCCCTGCTTGCAGCCTGCTGCCGGCAAGAATATGCTGTTTCCGTTAGGACCTGTAACCTTGTAGCCAGCAACGCTGTTTATGGTTGTCCATGTCCATAAACATTTCTTCGAACATAGTTCCTCAACCTCACGAGCGGTTGGCATTCTCCACTTGCCGCCCCATCTTGTAGCAGCCACGTCCTTGCCAATCTTGCCGGTAATGCTGTCGGAAGAGGTGTTCAGACCACTTACATCCTTGTCACCCTTAATGTCAGACCACATGAAGTAGCCTCCGTGCTCCTCGGGCGATGCCGCGCCAACGTTATGGTCGGCCCACTTAACGCTCAGACCAAGGTCTACCGCGTTACCTACAACAACCTCCGCATCGCTACTTGCGTCTGCCGACTTACTGCCAGAGCCGCCACAGCTTGACATAACGGCAACGGCTGCCGCAAGCAAGCACATAGTAATTTTTCTCATACTAATTTAGATTTTTTACTTTATTTATACATTTGTAAACATAAGTCTGATGCAAAATGCATATATTTGCATTCGACTTTGCAAATATAGTAAAAATTAGTAATATCAATGAAATCACTATTGACAACTTTGGCTTTTGCCACAGCTATCAGCGCATCGGCGCAGAATAATATTACCGTTAATGCCCAAAAACTGGGCGCGCCGATTCCGAAGACTATGTACGGAATCTTCTTCGAGGACATCAACTTTGCTGCCGACGGCGGTCTGTATGCCGAGTTGGTAAAGAACCGCTCGTTCGAGTTCCCGAATCACCTGCAAGGCTGGACGGCGTTCGGTAAGTTCGAGGTGCGAAACGACAATCCGGCATACGACCGCAACCCTAACTATGTGCGCCTCATTCCGGTGGGACACCGCCACAAGCGCACAGGCTTGGAGAACAGCGGATTCTTCGGCATCGGCCTGAAGAAGGGCGAGGAATATCGCATCACATTCACGGCACGACGTACCGACGACAAGGACGCGACCATTCGCATCCAACTTATCGACCCAAGCAACATGGGCGAGGTTCAGTTTATTCAGGAGAAAGAGGCTAAGATTGCCATCGACTCTAAGGAGTGGAAGAAGTACACGGCTATAATCAAGAGTAAGGCTACGATAGACAAGGCTCACCTGCGCGTGCTTCATGCCGGAGCATCGGCGGTGGATATCGACCATATCTCACTCTTCCCTGTAGACACTTGGAAGGGACACGAGAACGGTATGCGCAAGGACCTTGCTCAGGCTCTTGCCGACCTCAAGCCGGGCGTTTTCCGCTTTCCGGGCGGATGTATAGTCGAGGGAACGGAAGAGGGCGACCGCTACAACTGGAAGAACAGCGTGGGCGCGGTAGAGAACCGTCCGCTAAACCTTAACCGCTGGCAATACACCTTCGAGCATCGCTTCTACCCCGACTATTACCAGAGCTACGGACTGGGCTTCTACGAATACTTCCTGCTTAGCGAGGAGATTGGCGCAGAGCCTCTGCCTATCCTTAGTTGCGGACTGGTGTGCCAGTATCAGAACAACGACAAGGTTCACACTCCGGTTGAGGAGCTGAAGCCTTACATTCAGGATGCGCTCGACCTCATTGAGTTTGCCAACGGAGCAACCACCACAACGTGGGGAAAGCTTCGCGCCGAGATGGGTCATCCAGAGCCTTTCAACCTGAAATACATAGGCATCGGCAACGAGCAATGGGGCGACATCTACCCTGCTCACCTCAAACCGTTTATCGATGCTTTGCGCAAGGCTCACCCAGAGGTCAAAATCGTAGGTTCATCTGGTCCTGATTCTGAAGGAAAGAAGTTCGATTATCTGTGGCCTGAGATGAAGAAACTGAAGGCTGATTTGGTTGACGAGCATTTCTATCGCCCAGCCGACTGGTTCCTGAAATCGGGCAACCGATACGACAATTACGACCGCAAAGGTCCGAAGGTTTTTGCTGGCGAATATGCGTGCCACATCAAGGGCAAGAAGTACAACCAGTTCTACGCATCGCTACTCGAGGCTGCCTTCATGACTGGTCTTGAGCGCAACGCCGACGTGGTTGAGATGGCAACATACGCTCCGTTGTTTGCACACGTCGAGGGCTGGCAATGGCGTCCGGACCTTATCTGGTTCGACAATCTGCGCAGCTTCCGCTCTTGCAGCTATCTTGTTCAGCAGCTTTACAGCCATTACAAGGGCAGCAATGTTGTTAGTCTGACTATGGACAACAAGCCTGTGGCTGGAAACGAGGGTCAGAACGGTCTGTTTGCCAGCGCGGTATTCGACAAGGCTTCATCAAGTTACATCGTGAAGGTTGCCAACACAAGCAAAGAACCTCAGCCTCTGAAGGTTAACTTCAAGCTAAAGAACAAGAAGCAGAAGCTTGCAGGCGCACACGTCATCACGCTCCAGAGCGACAATCTCGAGGCTGAGAACACGCTCGACGAGCCAAACAAAATCTCTACAAAAGAGAGCAACATGACGATAAGCGGCAACTGTCTTGACACGACAATCGCGCCAGAGACATTCGCAGTCTACATCGTAAAATAATTTTTTATAAGGATTCAGTAAACGGCGTAATAGTCTCTTATTATGCCGTTTACTTCTATTTTGCTAAACTTAAAATCTAATCATTCTAAAAAATGCCTTTGCGTATTCTTTTTCTCTACATTTTCCTGTTTGCATCAGCCATCGCCAAGGCAGCTCCGCAGCTGCACAAACTCGACATACGCGTGGTTCTTAGGCACAATGGCGACGCGCTCATTACCGAACGGCGCGACATGACGATAGACGACTACGGAACAGAATGTTACATAGGTCTTGGGCACATGTCGCCCAGCACGGTGCGCGACCTTCGCGTTACCGACGAGAGCGGGCAGGAATACACCAACGTGGGCGAATGGGACGTTGACCGCAGCCGCGAATGGAAAACCGGCAAATGCGGCATCGTTAACAAGTCTAACGGATATGAATTGTGCTGGGGTCTGGGTGCGTCGGGCGAACGCACCTACATAACCGAATATGTCGTTACAGGCCTCGTGCGTGCCCACCCCGATGCCGATGCCATACGCCATGTGTTCATGGACCCATCGGTCAGCCCCAAGCCCGAAAAGGCAACGTTAACCATTGAGTCGGAAGACTCCGTAATGTTTACGACCGAAAACAGCGGCGCGTGGGGATTCCGCTTTGCTGGCGACATGGTCTTCAGCGAGGGAAAGATAGTGGCAACCAACACCTATGCCTTCGGACAGGAAGACGGACTGTACATAATGGTGCGCTTCGACAAGGGCATATTCGAGCCGACAATTAAGGATAACGATACCTTCGAGCACAAGAAAGAGCAAGCCTTCGAGGGCAGCGACTATGCCGAAGACTTTTCCGAATGGACAATCGAGGACTGGCTTGGCGTCATCTTCGTAATCATAATCTTTACTTACGGAATAATTGAGATGCTGTGGGGCGGCATCAGTATATGGCTGGCGCGACGCAAGGCTTTCAAGAATCTGATGTGGTATCGCGACATTCCGCTCGGAGGCGACCTTCAGGAAGCCAACAACATACTAAACGCATACCGATATTCCCGAAACAACTACAACAATCTGCTCTCGGCCTGCATCCTAAGGCTCATAAGCATGGGAAGCATAGCTATTGAGCAACGACGGAACAACGTGGGCAAGAAGATTCCAAAGTTCGTAATACGTCCTTTGCAGAATGCCGACGAAACGCCTTTGCTTCTGCAAAAGGTTCACGAGATATTCCGAAAAGCCGCCGGAAACGATACTGTTCTCGAACCAATAGAACTGCGCGAATATACCGAATCTAAATACAACGCCGGAATAATGGAATCGTTTGCCGGACTGCTACATTCGTCAAGCCCGACGGTATCAAAATACAAAGACCGCCAGACCGATGTGCGTCAGGTTTTCGGACTGAAGAAATTCCTTCAGGAATTCTCTCTGCTCAACGAGCGCGGCATTAACGAGGTGGCTTTGTGGAAAGAATACATGATTTACGCCACGCTCTTCGGAATTGCCGATAAGGTAATAGATGAAATGCGCAAGATAAATCCCGAATACTTCAACATGGATGCGATAGCAAGTCAGATGGCTGACAAAATTACCATCTCGGCTATCCACTCCACCTTCAGTTCGGGAGCGGCACGCGCGGCAGCCCGAAAGGCATCGCGCGAGGCTGCCGCCAGAGCACGCTCGTCGGGTCACGGCGGTCACACGTCGAGACGAGGCGGCGGAGGCGGATTCTCCGGTCGTCATGGCGGTGGCGGCGTAAGATAAACCCAAATCGGTCATTAGAAATTTTGCCTTACATAATGTTCAGATAAGTATTCGGAGCCTATGAAAATATAAGCGAAAAGTGCTAATGATTGACTCTGAATAATTAAACCAACTTACATTTTGCTACTTATTTTTTCTAATGACCGTTTTGGGTTAAATCACCGCTGAACGCCACCAACATTGGATTTGGGATTAGTCCGTCTTTAGAATGTTGTTATTCCTGTATTGTTGAGGAGTCACACCCAAATATAGTTTCACATATCTTCCAAAGAAAGATGGATTAGGAAAATTCATCACGTTACTTATTTCCTTGATACTCATATCTGTCTGTAGAAGACGGTATCTTATATCAGCTATCACTTGCTCACGTATCCATTCACTGGCAGTTTTACCTGACTGTCGTTTACAGATAGCTGACAGGTATTTGGGTGTAATACACAGTTCTGCTGCATAGTCTTCAACAGGCCGATATTTCACATTACTTGAATGTATCAGGTCAAGGAACTGCTGGAAATGTCCATTCGCTGATTTGATGATATTACTCTTTGTGCCAGCTGGCAGCGTCTGCTTCATCATGCCACAAAGAGCGAGAATTTCCGAGCGTATAAGCGAATGAACGACATCTAACATGTATGGATTCTCTTGATAATGCTTCAGATGATGAAGTAAGAGATCGTAAAAATGACCGAACATCTTTTCTCGTTCTTCGTCGATAGTGATAATATGCGACTTATGAACATATAGCATATCATTCCACACATTCATTTTCTCATGCAGGAATGACTGGAGAATATCATTGGTGAGAAAAATCGCCTTCATATTGAAATCTGGACTCACCATCACTTCGGTCATCATGACATTCTCTGGAATGACAGCCAACTGATGTCTGCTGAGCTCTAGTTCCATACCGTTCATCTTTGCGTTCATTCTGCCATTGGTACAGAGCAGAATAGAGTTCATGGTCATATGGGCACGGCATTCTTCTGTATAGGTCTGAATGCTATCTACAATCACGATGTCATTATCAGAATAGCCTACCTTCAGATCTTCGTTTTGGGTCAGCGACTGAATCGTCAGTTCCTCTTGATGTCTCATAATTCCTCTTTTGCATGCAAAATTACACAAAATTTTCATATCTTAATGTCTTTCAATCCCGTTTTTGTGTCCAAAATGTCGCTATGTGGAAAAACATGAATTAAAAAAGGTGATATTAAACATCGCTCACCGCTAATTTCTTCGTATCTTTGCAGCCGTATTAGACATTTGAGCGATAAAAAAGAAAAAATGAAAATTAAGAAAATGAGTGTATTATACATTGTATTAGGCATAATAGTTACAATCAGTTTTTTTGCCGTGGTGTTTCTCAACCGCCCACAGTTTGGTAAACTGCCAACTGGCGAACGTTTAGAACGCATCAAAAAGTCTGCTCACTATAAGAATGGTGAATGGCAAAACGAAGTACCAACTAAGATGATGACAGGAAACGGTGTTGCCGTCATCCTTGACTACCTCTTTGGCAGCCATCCTCGAACGAGGCCGGAAAAGCCCGTGAAATCTGTTAAGACCGACATCAATAGTCTGCCCAAGGACGTTGACTGGATGATATGGTTCGGCCATTCTTCTTATTTGCTGCAACTGAGCGGTAAACGCATCCTCGTTGATCCTGTTCTCGTTTCGGCTTCACCGTTACCTTGGTTTAATAAACCATACGAAGGTAGCGATATCTACAAGCCAGAGGATATGCCCGATATCGACTACATGCTGATATCACATGACCACTGGGACCATCTTGACTATGATACCCAAATGGCTCTCCGCAGTCGTGTGGCAGAAGTCGTTGTTCCCCTAGGTGTGGGAGAACACTTTGAGTATTGGGGATTTCCAAAGGAACATATCACAGACTTGGACTGGTATGAACACAAGTCTTTCACTGACGGATTCACCTTTCACCAGATGCCAGCACGCCATTTTTCGGGCCGTGCGCTAAAAGGCAATCAGGCTCTTTGGGGGTCATTCGTTATAGAGTCTCCTGATGGTAAACATATCTTTGTGGGGGGAGACAGTGGCTATGCGCCTCATTTTGAAAAGATTGGACAACGTTTCCCAAAGATGAATCTTGCGATATTGGAAAACGGACAATATGATAAGACCTGGGCGCAGATCCACACATTACCAGAACAACTTCCAAATGTCATGGATGACCTTGGTGCTCTTCAGTACGTCACCGTACATCATGGGAAGTTCTGTCTTTCAAATCACCCGTGGGATGAACCGCTACAGAATGAAAAGAAAGCTGCTCAAAAAACAGGGAGCAAACTTTCTGTTCTGGAAATAGGCTCTGTTCTCTACATCAATTAGAATGGTTTAACAAAGCCGCAGAGCAGGAAAATGCCGACGCACAATACGCTCTTGGCTGTATGTATTATAGCGGCGACGGCGTTGACCGTAACTTAGAAGAGGCATTCAAATTGTTCAAGAAAGCTTCCGAGCAGGGACACCCAGAAGCCAAAAAGCAAGTTTGTAATATGCTGGTCGACCTTGATTTCGACATTACAAAAGTCTACCCGCAAAAATCTGCCAAGCCAACCAAGCCTGCCGCATCTGCAGCAAATAACGAGGTTAGCAGACAAGCCGTCGCTAACAATCATCAGAATACAGAATCTGAAAAAGGCTTCTTCGGAAGTATCATCTCAGCTATCAAGAATATATTCAGATAACTTACTCCAAACGTGCTGCCCTACTCCAAGCAGGCAGCACGTTTTTCATTCAAAAAAAGCAAGGCGAAAGGTTGTGTTATATTTATTTTTTTTGTTCTTTTGTATCATAGAATAAAACTCCATCAGAGAGAAATGACAAAATCGCAGCATCACGTCTGCACATCATGATTCAAAAAAAGACATTCTATTTGAATTGGAGAAGCATATAACATCAATATCATCAACATTTTATCACTTATGGAAAATAACGACAAAGCCACATATCTTTATCAGCTCGGAGCAAGATACTACTGTGGCGACGACAATACCGAACGCGACCTTGACAAAGCCATAGAATATTTGCAGAAGGCAGCCGACATGGGGCACGACATGGCGCAAAACCTATTGGGCGCCTGCTTCGAGACGGGCGAAGGCGTTGAACAAAACCACGAAAAGGCAATTGAACTATACACCAAGGCATCCAAGCAAGGAAACGAATACGCACTATACAATCTTGCATGCTATTACGAAAAAGGCGAAGGCATTGAACAAGACTACGAGAAGGCCGTAGAACTATACACCGAAGCTGCACGCCGAGGACACTCCAAGGCCCAGCTGTGCTTAGGCAGTCTCTATTTTTACGCAGGCTATGGCGTTGAGCAAGACTATGACAAAGCGGCAGAATGGTACAAAAAGGCTGCAGAGCAAGGCGATGACGAGGCACAATTCAATATCGGCTACTGCTACGAAAACGGCACAGGCGTTGAGCAAGACTACGAGAAGGCTATAGAATGGTACGTCAAGGCTTCGGAGCACGACAATACCAATGCACTATACAGACTGGCAGTATGCTACCAAAACGGCACAGGTATAAAGCAGAACCTACAGAATGCCTTCGAGCTGTTCAAAATAGCTGCCGAACTGGGCGATGCCGACTCACAAACAAAATTGGGCGCATTTTACGAAAATGGCATGGGCGTTAAGAAAGACATCAGTCTGGCAATAGAATGGTACAACAAGGCTGCCGAACAGAACAACGCTACTGGCCAGTACATGCTGGCATTACACTACGACTTAGGAATTGGCATAAACAAGGACAAGAAGAAAGCCATAGAACTATACACATTGTCTGCCAAGCAAGGCTATGCCGACGCACAATATTACCTTGCCCTGTCATACCACAACGGCGACGGCGTAAAAAAGAATTACGCAAAGTCCATAGACTGGTGCACCAAGGCTGCCGAGCAAAACCATGCCGAGGCTCTTTATCACTTGGGCTACTGCTACCACAAAGGCATAGGCGTCAGACAATTCTACAGAAAGGCGGTCGAGCTGTATACCCTATCCGCCGAGCAAGGCTTCGACCTTGCACAGCTGCAACTTGGCAGATGCTACTTCTTTGGCGTTGGCATAAACAAAGATAAGGCAAAAGCAAGAGAATGGTACGCCAAAGCTGCCGAGCAAGGCAACAGAGATGCCCAATATGCCCTCGACTCGCTCAACGGAAAAAGCAATTACTTCTCATGGATAAGAGACTTGCTCAGATTCCGATAAGCCCATATCTTAACAAGAACAAGGCAGTTGTTCGTTTGCAAGAACATACCAAGATATCATACCCTTCAAAAAAACGAACTGTAACTGTAACTTTGTAACGCCGCAAACATTTTCATTCTGCCGCCAATATCGAAAAGGCGCGCTTAACATCTCTTCTCCCCAAAAAGAGACATGTCCAGATTATTCTAAAACAAAATGATATGACAACAAAAATCAAATTCTTGTTGTGCCTGATGCTGCTGGCTTCGCTTACTGCCGTGGCACAAGAACAATCATCAACTTCCAAAAACGCAGACAAGGCTGCCGAACTGTACCAGCTCGGAATGAAGTACACCGGCAGCGACGGCAACACTCAACCCGATTTAGAAAAAGCCTTCGAATACATCAGGCAGGCAGCCGAAATGGGACATGCCGAGTCACAATATACAATGGGCGCTTGCTACGAAAACGGCAAAATGGTTGAAAAAGACATCAAAAAAGCGGTTGAATGGTACAAAAAAGCAGCCGAGCAAGGCAACGGCCATGCCCAGCTGCATCTGGCTGTATGCTACAAAAACGGCGAGGGGGTTGAACAAAGCGACCAGAAAGCTGAAGAATGGCTCAACGCATCTATAGAGCAGGAAAAAATTATAGAGCAAGAAATGTACGGCAAACAATCCGACTTAAATGTAGTGGATTACCATGCCATTATCAGGTCATACGATGAATTCGAAATAAAGGAAATTTTTAAGGATGCCGAAAAAGGTGATGCTCTCGCCCAACTGCACGCAGGGGTATGCTATTACTACGCCAACGATTCAGAATTTCCATACTACCGCAACATTAAGCAAGACTATAACAAGGCTTTCTATTGGTTCACAAAAGCTGCCGGGCAGGGCAATTTATACGCGCTTACTAACTTAGGAGTAATGTATTACAAAGGCGAAGGCACCGAACAAAATACAAAAAAGGGAATAGATTGCATAACAAAAGCTGCCGAACAAGGACTGGACTACGCACAATTGTTTCTCGGAAGACTTTACTTTTCAGGAAACATAGTTAAACAAGACTACAAACAGGCAATACAATGGTTTAACAAAGCTGCCGAACAAAAATACGGCGAAGCATACTTTCAATTGGCTATATGCTACGAAAATGGCTACGGAGTTGAAAAGGACGACAAAAAAGCTGTCGAATTTTACACAAAGGCAGTCGTGCCCCACGACGACTCTGCAAAAACAGAATTGGCGAAACATTATCTGAACGGAACTGGTGTAGAAAAGGATGCCAAGAAAGCTACAAAATTGTTATCCGAAGCAGCCGAAGTTATTGGTTCTGAAGCAAATTACATCTTGGCTACCTGCTACGAAAACGGCATAGGCGTAAAGAAAGACATGGAAAAGGCTATTGAATTGTACAGAAATATGTCGCATAAAAACAAAGCATATTTTAAGCTGAATACCGTCTGCAAGAAATGGCTTGAAGAAAAATACATTAAGCCAGCCGAACAAGGAGATGTTCAGGCACAGCTACGCTTGGGAGAGTGGTATCTCGAAGACTATAACAAGCTTTTTACGCGAGATGTCAAGAAAGCAGCAGAATGGCTCTTGAAAGCCGCCGAGCAAGGTGCACCAAAGGCACAGTTTCTTTACGGACTGTGTTTGCACTATGGCGAGGGGGTTGAGCAAAACGACAAGAAAGCTGCCGAGTGGTTCTTAAAGGCTGCCGAGCAAGGATACAGGGATGCACAACACAATATTGGAGTCAGCTACCACCAAGGATTGGGAGTTGAACAGAACTACCAGAAAGCCTTTGAATGGTTCATGAAGGCTGCCAAGCAAGGCGACCCGTTATCGCAGCACAAATTAGGATATTGCTACGAAAACGGCGAAGGTGTTGAAAAGAACATCAAAAAAGCGGTTGAATGGTACAAAAAAGCAGCCAAGCAAGGACATGAGGATTCAATATTGCGTTTAGAATCCTTAAAGTAAAGCAAAAACAATGTCACACAATACTGCTTCATACCGATATCCCCGTCAGTATGAAGCAGTTACTTTTATTTTCACTTCTTAATATATTATCATACCCTTCAAAAAAACGAACTGTAACTGTAACGTTGTAACGCTACCCTATTCAATCCTCTCAGCCACAAGGAAATAGAAGGTTGCAACAGCCCAATCAACAATCATTATTTAACAAAATTTCGCTAAGAACCTTTGCTTTGCTGGCTGCCTGCATCGGTGTCTTTCCGTCGGTAGAACCACCAAACCTCTTGCGTTCCTTCTCAGCTTCGGTTTCTCTACCTCTGCCTTCTCGGCAGCCTTCTTCTGGTATTCAGCGTTTGCTGCATCAAGTTTGCGCTTCTTCTCCACATATTCCTTGGCTTTTTCAAGCGAATGGAAAATGCACATAGGCACACCTTTGTCCCACAATTCGGCTTTTGCTACAAACTTACTAAAGTCTACAGCCTTTGCCTTCTTCTTTGCTTTTTCTTACCCTTTTCTCTAACTTTCTTACGAATAGTAACTTTTAAATTTTGTCGTCATTCTCAAAGTCAACACCGCCATTATTTCGCTTTCCATGCGCTACTCGGTGCTGCTTGTTAACGGCATCGCGCTGCTCTGCTTCGTTTGCAGTTTCGTTTGCAGTTTCCTGCTCCTCTGCTTGCGGTATTAGCCTGTTCCGCCTCACTACGAGCCGTGTTCGGCTCGGCTTGTGCTTCTTTTTCTGTTGCAGCGGTGCTTTCTTCCGCTGTTGGCTCGTTCTCCTTCTCCTCACTTTACATAGTGTTTTCAAAACCTTAAAAGCCTACCCAGCCTTCAAAAAAAACATAGCCACATGCAGCAAGCACCCTAATAACCATTACATTATCAAAAACCGTGTAGCATTCAGAGCTACACCCCTTCCCCTCCTGACACCTAACAAAACCCAAGCAAAAACGACTGCATTTTTAGGCATCCCAAACGGCAATTATCAGCAAACAACCAATACACATACTGCCAGTCATAAAGCATCTGGGGCTATTCTCAGGCACATTTTAGCACACTTCAATACTGCCTAAATCCAACTTCTTCGGCATAGCCAAACTAAACACAAACCTTGTAAAGAATATTTTTAAGGCAATTTATCTTACAACCAATCAAGCACTTAGCAATAATAAACAGTTACAGTTACAGTAGTTACAGTTAGTTTTAAGGGGGGTATAACTCTACTCTAAATTTACTATAAATCTACTATCAATATATAACTATTTATATTTTATAATATATATTATATATATAATATATATTATAATTATTATATATATACTAATTAAAGACTATATTCTAAAAAAATATCATACCTCGCAAAAAAGAACTGTAACAACTGTAACTGTAACGCTTTTTCTCTAAAAGGCAATACCACTCAAGCATCACCTTGCATCGCAGAACCTAAGCTGCTGCTCCAGCATCTGCAACTTCGTCATTTCGTAGCCAGCCTTGCGGGCCTCCTCTATCGGACGGGTGTAGAGATAATACACCTCCATCGGTCTGCCAAAGTCGTAGTCGAGTTTCATCGACGGCGAGTAAGGCGTCATGTCGAGAGTGTTCTGTATCATCTTGTCGGCAAAGTCCTCGCCAATGTTGCTCACGCCGCAAGCCTGTGCTGCACGCACAACCTCCATCATCAAGTCCTTTACAAGACATCGGGTCGATGGGTTGGCAAGCAGACGGTCGGTCTGCGTGTTCATCACCACCGTCAGACCGTTGAACGGCATGTTCCATACCGCCTTCTTCCATCGTGCCTCGTTATACTCAACCTCGGTAGCCTTTACGCCAGCCTCGTTAAAGTCGGCAACAACCCTCTGCACAAGCGCGGCATCGCGGCACGAGTAGTTGCCAATGTTTATGTAGCCGTAGCATTGGTGGTTAACCCTTGCCGGCTCGGTCTTTGCCGAGCAGATGAAAGCCAGCCCGGCGGCAAGCTGAACATCGGGGAACATCTTCTGCACATCGGCCTCCACGCCTATGCCGTTCTCTATCAGCACCACCAAGGTATTGTCATGCAGAAGCGGAGGCAGCAAGTCGGCAAGCAGACTGTTGTTTACCGATTTCAGACACACCAGAACCACATCGCTCTTTGGCATCTTGTCTGCCGAATCGTAGGCATTTACGTTATCAAGATGAAAACTGCCGTCGCACGAGTCAACCTGCAATCCGCCTGCAACAACATCGTCGTAGTCGCGATGGAACAAGAAATGCACATCCTTGCCGGCCTTAGCCAGCTTTGCGCCGTAATACGCCCCTATCGCCCCGCTGCCAATAACTGAATATATCATAGCCTCAAACTTTTTTTAGATTTTTTAACAATGCCGCAAAAATAATACTTTTTTGCACGCATCCCGAACGAATCCCGAAGAAATTCCGAGCAAAAAAATACCATTTGCCAAAATCCGGCGCAACAACCCCATTCCAAAGCAATTTTACGAAAAAATAAACAGCGCATAATTTTGATTTGTCTTTTGTTTGCATTATATTTGCATAGTTAAACAAACTTCATACCAACAATGTCGATGATTAAATGCCCCGAGTGTGGACACGATGTCTCTACCCACGCTCCAAGCTGTCCGAATTGCGGATGCCGGATAGAACACAACTTAGAGTTATGTTCGTTTTGTGGTTCGTATAACATAAAGCAATACAAGACATGTATTAAGTGCGGACGAAGCCTTACAGGTGATGATGACAAGGTGATTACGTTTAATGCGCCGGAAACAGGCGTTGCCGAAAAGACTGCCGACAACAAGCAGGAAGAAAACGACAACCGAAAGATTCAGGCGGCAATAGCAGCGCAGAAGGTTGCCGAGGAAGAAGAGGCAGCAGCACTTCAGGCAGCAGCCGTGGCAAACCAGATGACCGAGACGGCCATGGCAGAAGAGGCTACCGAAAAAGATGCCGAAGAATCAGCCGCTACCGAAAACACAGCCAGCAATAACGATTTCAGCAGCAAAGAGATATCATTCTCTACCGAAAGCAATGCTGCAACCCAAGAGACACAAGCCGAGACACCTTCGCAACAACCAGCCGAAGAGCCTTCGGCAACAGTAACCGACGATGAAAAACCAGCCGATACTCCTTCCGCAGAGACAGAAGATACAACTCCTACAACGGCAGCAGCCAACGATGCTGAGACATCACCACAACCGGCAGAAAATACAGACAAGGCACAGCCAGCAGCACAGCCTGAACAGAAGCCTGAAGAAAAGGCAGAAGAAACAGAAAAGCCAAAGAAGAAGAGCCACGCCGTGGCATGGATTTGCGTATCATCGCTAATCATCGCAGGCATCGTGGGATTAAAGGTCTACTCAAACTACACAGCCGCAAAGCACGAGGAGGAAGTGTACTCTCAGGTTATAAAGAATCCTTGCGAGGCAAACATAAAGCAATATCTCGACGAGTTCCCTAACGGAGCACACCGAAACAAGATTTACGAGATGAACCAGAAACTCATAAAGAGCAAGAAGGACTGGCAGAAAATTGCAGAGTCAAGTTCGGCCGAGGACTTCATGCAGTTCATCGACACGCATCCGCACGACGACCTCGTGCCAAGTGCACAGGCAAAAATCGACTCTCTGGCATGGATGAAGGCATCGCTCAACGATACCGAGGACGAATACCTGCGCTATCTGAGCACTCCTGCCAAGTACATCGGCAAGCAGAGGCATCGCGAAGAGGCTGAGAGCGCACTCAACAACATAAACAAGAAGAAGGTCGAGACAGCCGACCGCAGCAAGGTTCGGAGCATCTTCCGCAAGTTCTTCGATGCCATCTGCAACAAAGACGAGGCAACCCTCAAATCTACCGTAGCCGCGCCTGTAAAGAGTTTCCTCAACAAGCCCGACGCTACCGAGAACGACGTGGTTACGTTCATGCGCAAGGTAAACACTCCCGACGTAAGCAAACTGTCATACGACATGAACGGCTTCATCATCACAAAACAGTTTGTCGAGGGCAAGGAAGAATGTGGCTACTACACCAACTTCACGCTCACGCAGAAGAAAGAGAGCAGCGACCGCAACAAATCGGGCGAGAAGAAGTTTACGGTCATAGCCCGAATAGACACAAACGGAAAAATTACAGAGTTTAACATGAAGAAAGTGGAGCAGTAATGACTCTGAGAAAACCACTATACGCACTACTGGCGGCTGCCGTCTTAACCATGACGGCATGCGGCAACGACAACAAGCAAGTGCCGGCTTCGGCTACACACAACATGAACAACGGCATCGACCTGTCGCACTATCAGGGTGTCATCGACTGGGACGAACTTGCCAACGACCTCGACATCGGCTTCGTTTACATCAAGGCGAGCGAGGGAACGGACATCCGCGACGAGATGTACCACTACAACATGATGAACGCACATCGCGTGGGATTCATCACGGGCAGTTATCACTACTTCATACCAACGGTATCGCCCGTACTCCAGTTCCGCAACTTCCGCTCTATGGTTGCGCCGAGCGACATCGACATAGTCCCTATCGTAGACGTCGAGACGCGCAACAACCTAAAGCCGCAGGAATTCAGAGACAGCCTACAGATATTCATGGACTCGCTCGAGGTGGCATACGGCAGAAAGCCTATAATTTACACTCTCTGGGCATTCTACCACGACTGCATACAAGGGCATTTCCCAAACTACAAACTGATGATAGCGCGCTATTGCGACCAGATGCCGGTACTAAAAGATACCGCCGACTATCTGATATGGCAACATAAGAGCGACGGCAGCAAAATGGGAATAAAGGGCAACGTAGACCTCAATGTCGTAACGCCTAACCACTCCATCAAGGAGATAATGTTCGACAGGGCTTTGAAAAAATTAGAATCAACAGAAAACAAAAAATAACAATAACACAAGTGATGGAAAATAGAAGTTTGGTAACCATTGCGAACCATACAAGAGAAAAGATTATGTATCTGCTCAACATGGCGCACGAGTTTGAAATGCACCCCAACCGCGAACTGCTCAAAGGCAAGGTGGTGGCAACTTTGTTCTTCGAACCTTCAACACGCACACGTCTCAGTTTCGAGACTGCCGCCAACCGTCTGGGCGCAAAGGTAATTGGCTTTGCCGACCCTAAAATCACAAGCGGAACAAAGGGCGAGACTCTGAAAGATACCATCATGATGGTGAGCAACTATGCCGATGTAATATGCATGAGACACTATCTTGAGGGAGCAGCCAGATACGCAAGCGAGGTTGCACCGGTGCCAATCATCAACGCAGGCGACGGAGCAAACCAGCACCCTTCACAAACCATGCTCGACCTCTACACTATTTACGACACGCAGAAGACTCTCGACAACCTTAACATCTACATGGTTGGCGACCTCAAATACGGACGCACGGTACACTCGCTTCTGATGGCTATGCGACACTTCAACCCTACCTTCCACTTCATCGCGCCAAACGAACTCCGTATGCCCGACGAATACAAGGAATACTGCAACGCACACGGCATAAAGTACATAGAGCATCAGGACTTTAACGAAGACACTATTGCCGATGCCGACATCCTGTACATGACGCGAGTTCAGAAAGAACGCTTCAGCGACCTCATGGAATACGAGCGCGTAAAAGATGCCTACATCCTCAAGGCCGATATGCTCGGAAAGGCCCGACCTAACATGAAGATTCTGCATCCGCTTCCTCGCGTAAACGAGATTGCGCAGGATGTAGACACAACGCCTCACGCATACTACTTCCAGCAGGCACGCAACGGCTTGTTTGCACGCGAGGCTCTCATCTGCGACGCGCTGGGCATAACCCTCGACGACGTGAAGAACGACAAGACAATTATCGGATAACCCTTTTAAAACATTCAGCAAAATGAAGAAAGAATTAGAAGTGGCTGCCATCGAAAACGGAACAGTCATCGACCACATACCTTCCGAAAAACTATTTACCATCGTGAGCCTTCTGGGGCTTGACAAGATGGAGAACGCCGTTACAATAGGCTTCAACCTTGCCAGCAAGAAAATGGGCAAGAAGAGCCTCATTAAAGTTGCAGGCAAGTTCTTTACCGATGAGGAGATTAACCGCCTCTCGCTCGTTGCGCCTAACGTGGTCCTGAACATCATCAAGAACTACGAGGTAACAGAGAAGAAGACGGCTTCTATGCCCGAGGAGATTCACAACATCATAAAGTGCGGAAACCCTAAGTGCATAACAAACAACGAGCCTATGCCTACCGTATTCAACGTCATAGACAAGGCTCACGGAATACTCAAGTGCAAGTATTGCGAAAAGGCTTTCGACCTGCGCAGCATCAAACTTAAATAATGAAGCAGGACTGGAAGCCGGGAACGCTCATATACCCTTTGCCGGCATTACTAATAACCTGCGGAAGCACTCCCGACGAGTACAACGCCATAACCATTGCTTGGGCTGGAACTATATGTACCAACCCGGCAATGTGCTATATATCGGTACGCCCCGAACGGCATTCCTACCCCATCATCAAAAAGAACATGGAGTTCGTAATAAACCTCACAACCGAGGACATGGCAAGGGCTACCGACTGGTGCGGAGTACGCTCGGGCAAGGACTACGACAAGTTCAGGGAGATGGGGCTCACACTTGGCAAGAGCAAGGTTGTACGCGCCCCGTACATCGAGGAGTCGCCCCTGTGCATAGAGTGCAAGGTAAAGGAGATAATACGCCTCGGCTCGCACGATATGTTCATAGCCGACGTGGTTAACGTCAAGGCCGACGAGAAGTACATGGATGCCGCCCAACATTGGGACTTGGCGCTGAGCAATCCGCTCGTATACCTTCACGGAGGCTACTACAAACTTGGCGAGAAAATAGGCAAATTTGGGTGGAGCGTCCAGAAAAACAAAAGGAAATAGCGGCGGTTTTGCAAATATATGTAAGATAAAAACATATTTTACTTTAAATATGTTGGCGAAACCACAAATTATAACTAATTTTGTACGCGAATTTTAGAAATTACAACTAATTATAAAACAACAAATGAAAAGAGACGAAGTCATTTTCGACATCATCGCGAGAGAAAAGCAGCGTCAGCTTAAAGGTATTGAGCTGATTGCTTCTGAGAACTTTGTTAGCGACCAAGTTATGGAAGCCATGGGTTCTGTTCTTACAAACAAGTATGCAGAAGGTTATCCGGGCAAGCGTTACTACGGAGGTTGTCAGGTTGTAGACGAGAGCGAGACTCTCGCTATTGAACGAGTAAAGAAACTGTTCGGTGCTGAATATGCCAACGTACAGCCACACTCTGGCGCACAGGCTAACGCAGCCGTACTGCTTACCGTTCTTAAACCGGGCGACACATTCATGGGTCTTAACCTCGACCACGGTGGCCACCTTTCTCACGGTTCTGCCGTAAATACTTCTGGTATCCTATACAACGCCATCGGCTACGACTTGAACAAGGAGACTGGCCGCGTTGACTACGACAACATGGAGAAGCTCGCAAAGGAGCACAAGCCAAAGCTCATCATCGGCGGTGGCTCTGCTTACAGCCGCGAGTGGGACTACAAGCGTATGCGCGCTATTGCCGACGAGGTTGGCGCACTTCTTATGATTGACATGGCTCACCCAGCTGGTCTTATCGCAGCTGGCTTGCTCGACAACCCTGTCAAGTATGCTCACATCGTAACATCTACTACTCACAAGACTCTTCGCGGTCCTCGTGGCGGTATCATCCTTCTTGGCAAGGACTTCGAGAACCCTTGGGGCTTGAAGACTCCAAAGGGCGAGGTTAAGATGATGAGCCAGCTCCTCAACTCAGCCGTATTCCCGGGACAGCAGGGCGGTCCGCTGGAGCACGTTATCGCAGCCAAGGCTGTTGCCTTCGGCGAGGCTCTCGACCCATCGTTCAAGGTTTATCAGGAGCAGGTTAAGAAGAATGCTTCTGTTCTTGCTAACGCTCTTATGGAGAGAGGCTTCAACATCGTATCTGGCGGTACAGACAACCACTCTATGCTCGTAGACCTTCGTTCTAAGTACCCTGATTTGACTGGTAAGGTTGCCGAGAAGGCTCTTGTTGCTGCCGACATTACAGCAAACAAGAACATGGTTCCATTCGACAGCCGTTCTGCATTCCAGACTTCAGGTATCCGTCTCGGAACTCCAGCCATCACAACCCGTGGTGCCAAGGAAGACCTCATGATCGAGATTGCAAACATGATTGAGACTGTCCTCAACGCTCCAGAAGATGAGGCTGTAATCGCTAAGGTTCGTGCTCAGGTTAACGAGATTATGACTGGCTATCCAAAGTTGTTCGCTTGGTAATAAAACAAACAGAATAACATAAACGAGAGGGACGATTTATTGAAGAATCGCCCCTCTTTCAGTTTCAAAAGTTAATATTTATTAAATTTATTACCTATTTTCGATTTTACCTACACAATATATTATCTTTGCAACAAAAACAGTCGAAAAATGAAAAAATCACTTAAAACGCTATCTTTTATTCCTTCACTTTTGAAGGCTAAGTGTATGCTTTTGTTGGTTATGTTATTCACCATTTCGTTTGCCTACGGACAGACGGATGAGAAAACGCAAAAGGCAAGTGCCTTGCGTAAGGAAGGCATGACTCTTCATGATCAAGGTAAGTTTGAAGAGGCTATCAAGAAGTATGATGAAGCTTTGAAAATACTTCCCTACGACGCAATACTAACATACGAGAAGGCATATAGCCTCACAGCCATGGGAAATAAGAACGAGGCTAAGGAACAGCTGGAAAATCTGTTTAAGCAAGGAAAAACCGACGATGCTCTTTCTATGCCTTATATGTTATATGCAAATCTCTTAGATTATGATGGCAAGGCTATGCAGGCTTTGGAGGCGTTTGATAAGGCTTTGGAATATGTTTCTCCTTCTGATGTCGCAGGCATTCAACTTATAAACTACAACAAGGCCCTAACTCTCTATAATCTAAAAGATGAAGATAAGGCAAAGATTGCAAATAGGACTCAGCAAATATTCAACCATCTGGATAATTCAATAGAATGTAACCCCACTCATCCAGCAAGCTTCGGTCTTTATGGTCGAATTATGGCTGATGAAGGTGGATATTATAATGCAATAGCATGCTTCGGAATAAGTGCCTTGTTTGTTGGTGAAAAGGTAGGAGCTCTTGAAGTAGCATTGAATGAATGGGGAAATAAGAATGTTACTCCTAATTCCGGACCATTATCCACCCTTTCTCTCAACAAAGTAAAGGAGGTGCTAAAGTCTGAGCCTTCTAAGTATGGTAAGCTATACGACATATTTACTACCGTAATTCCTGCTATATGCCGTGATACCCTTGGCACTCCTGTCCCATTCTCGTATGCTTACGACCTGACAGATGATGGTATCATGCCATTCTTCTCAGAGTTGAAGCGTCAGAAACTATTGGAATGTTTCTTTCATGTGGCTATGAAAAATGCCAAGGTTCAGCACAAATCTAATGCAGACTGGCTTACAGCCCATAAGGGTGAGGAGGAACGCTTGTGGAATACTATCGGTAAGCTTGAGGTGTTCAAGAAAGATTTGAAATATGGATATGTCCCTAACCCTGTGGAGTTCAAGACTGCAGAGGCTGCACATCAACATAATATTGACGCTATGGCTGCCTGCAAGTTCTATATGACACATACATTAGAGTCTAAAGGTATGCCTAATGTAAAGAAATATATCGTTACATGGTCTACGGCTTCACCTGATGTGAATATCGTTATAGGAAAGCAGGCTATGGATTTGACCATGACTAATGCCGATTATCTTTTAGCCTATATAGCAGGTTGTTCATTCTACGCATTGGCTTCACATCAAAAAGGATGGAATATCGACACTTTTTCAAGCGGAATAACTGAAGTTGTAAAATTGTATGCAGCAAACAAAGACATCCTCGGAAAAAACAAGAATCTTGACAAACTGTTGAAGCTATACCAAAGTGAAGGCGATGGCTATAAGAAATTCATAGAAGAGAGTTTCAAGAACAACAACAAATAGTTTATTACCAAAATCTATTGTTGTCCGATAATACCATAGCCTCTCTAACATAAGCAAAAGACTATCAACTACATATAAAGGCGAGGCGACTTTCTGCAAGTTGCCTCGCTCCTTTTTCCTACCTACAATTTACAAAACAAGGATTAAGAAAATCATCACAAACATAAAAGCGTTACAGTTACAGTTACAGTTAAAAAATGAAGGGTATAATATTAACATTCTTACTATCGCTTGCAGTCTGCTCGCAAAGCCTCTCGGCAAAAGACAAGATTACCGAAGGAACAACCCTATTTTCGCAAGGCATAGACAGGGTTGTGTCACATAATTGGCAATATCAGAAAAGACTCGAGCTATCGTCTAAAGCGGCAAACTACGAACCCTTCATGATGTTTGGCATCGGATATGACTTTATAGTTGTGGCAAAGTCAAAAGAAGGCTACGCGCTACACACGTTTGTACCTTCTGCCGACTCTATAGGCGCATACAAGCATACCGAAGAAACGCTTGCCGACCCAAGATGCGACGAGGTTTTCAATACGCCAATCGTGTTCAACCACAAGCTGGTGCAAAACTGCAAATGCCAAGAGCATTACGATTCAAACGATATGTACTTCTACATATCAAACACTCATGGCGAGATGTACGGCATCTGCTTTCCTATAGGCTACACCAACAACAGCAAAGACAAGCACGCCCATTTTATGCTCGACGACAAGATTCTCGGCTTTGCCCTCGGACTATGGCTTGGCAAAACGAACACAAAAAAAGCGCAAGACCAATAGGAATTGCGCTTTATATTGATACCCGAATAATCGGTTAGTTTTCTGTATCGCCGTACATCTTGGCACGAAGTTCCTTGATGTGGTCGTCGGTAATGTAGTCATCGTAATCCATCATCTTGTCGATGATACCGTTTGGAGTAAGTTCAATTATACGGTTTGCAACGGTCTGGATAAACTCGTGGTCGTGGCTCGAGAACAGCACGTTACCCTTATACAACTTCAGGTTGTTGTTGAATGCCTGAATACTCTCAAGGTCGAGGTGGTTGGTTGGAGTATCAAGAATCAGACAGTTGGCATTCTTCAACTGCATACGGGCAATCATACAACGCATCTTCTCACCTCCCGAAAGCACGTTAACCTCTTTCAGAATCTCCTCGCCGCTGAACAACATTCTGCCAAGGAATCCCTTCATGGTAACCTCGTTTCCCTCGCCATACTGGCTAAGCCAGTCAACAAGGTTTAGAGTTGAATTGAAGTATTTTGTATTATCTACAGGAAGATATGCGGTTGTTATCGTAACGCCCCAGTTGAATGAACCTGCAGCAGCCTTCTCCTCTCCGTTGATAATCTGGAACAACGAAGTCATAGCCTTCGGATTGCGGCTCAGGAACACAATCTTATCGTTCTTCTCAACCTGAAAGTTCACGTTGTCGAACAATACCGTTCCGTCCTCTGTAACCGACTTCAAGCCGCTAACCTCAAGAATCTGGTTGCCCGGCTCGCGGTCCATCTGGAAGATGATGCCCGGATACTTACGGCTCGACGGCTTAATCTCCTCAACATTAAGTTTCTCGAGCATCTTCTTACGGCTTGTTGTCTGCTTGCTCTTTGCAACGTTGGCAGAGAATCGGCGGATGAACTCCTCAAGTTCCTTCTTCTTCTCCTCGGCCTTTGCCTTGGCATTCTGAGCCTGACGCAGAGCCAACTGAGAACTCTCGTACCAGAAGCTGTAGTTACCGGCAAACAGGTTAACCTTTCCGAAGTCGATATCAAGTGTGTGGGTACAAACGCTGTCGAGGAAGTGACGGTCGTGGCTCACAACAAGCACGGTATGCTCAAAGTTTGCCAGATACTCCTCAAGCCATACAACAGTCTCGAGGTCGAGGTCGTTGGTAGGCTCATCGAGCAGCAGGTTATCAGGATTTCCAAACAAAGCCTGAGCAAGCATCACGCGCACCTTCTCCTTACCGCTAAGTTCCTTCATGTACTTATAGTGAAGTGCCTCCTTGATGCCAAGACCGCTAAGAAGTTGGGCTGCATCGCTCTCGGCATTGTATCCGTCGAGTTCAGCAAACTTCTCTTCAAGTTCGGCAACCTTTATTCCGTCCTCGTCGCTGAAATCCTCCTTCATATAAAGGGCATTCTTCTCCTGCATAATCTGCCAGAGCACGGTATGTCCCATAAGCACGGTATCAAGAACCGTAAACTCATCAAACTTAAAGTGGTCCTGACTCAATACAGACAGACGCTCGCCCGGACCCAGAGTAACTGTTCCCTTGTTAGGCTCAAGTTCGCCCGAAATTGCCTTCAAAAGTGTAGATTTTCCTGCGCCGTTGGCACCGATAACACCATAGATATTACCATTTGTAAACTTAACATTAACATCTTTATACAGAACGCGCTTGCCAAACTGAATGGCCAAATTTGAAATAGTTATCATCTATAAACCTTAATATTATAATATTATGTTTGCAAAGATAGCATTTTTTTTACATAATTTGTCAAATCGGCAAAAAATAAGTATTTTTGCAGAAAATTTTGTCATAAAATCCACTTTGGCAAAGTGTTTGCAGAGTGCAATTCAAAACGAAAATAACAAAACAATATATGGAATCTAACGAAAACGTAAAGGTAGAAGAGGAAGTAAAGGATACTCCCCTAACCGAAGAGACCAACAATGAAGTAAACAACCCAGAATCGGCTGCCGAGGAGCAGACCGAGGAGAAGGTTCTTACAGAAGAGGAAAAACTTCAGGCTGAACTTGCAGCAGCAAAGGCCGAGATTGACGAGCTGAAGAACCAGATGCTATACAAGCAGGCTGAGTTCGAGAACTTCCGCAAGCGCACACTCAAGGAGAAGGCTGAACTCATCGATACAGCCGGCGGCAGAGTGCTGAAAAACTTCCTTCCGGTAATGGACGACATGGAACGCGCCATGGCTAACATGGAGAAGGCAGAGGACGTGGCAGCCGTTAAAGAGGGCGTGGCACTTATCATCGACAAGTTCGTGAAGGCTCTCGCAAGCGAAGGCGTGGCAAAAATGGACGTCGTAGGAAAGGACTTCGACGCCGACCTGCACGAGGCCGTAGCCATGGTTCCGGGCATGGGAGAAGACAACAAAAACAAGGTTATAGACTGCGTACAGACTGGATACATGATTAAGGACAAGGTTCTGCGTCACGCCAAAGTAGCCGTAGGTCAGTAATTAACAATATACACAAATGGCAAAAAGAGATTACTACGAAGTACTTGGTGTTGACAAGAATGCAAGTGCTGATGAGATAAAGAAGGCCTACAAGAAGATGGCTATCAAATACCATCCCGACCGCAACCCTGACGACAAGGAGGCAGAAGCCAAGTTCAAGGAAGCAGCCGAGGCCTACGATGTATTGCGCGATGAGAACAAACGTGCAAGATACGACCAGTTCGGACCAGAGGGCGTGAACGGCGCAGGCGGCTTTGGCGGCGGCTTCAGCAGCGAGATGAACATGGACGATATTTTCTCTATGTTCGGCGACATATTCGGCGGCCACTCGGGCTTTGGCGGCTTCGGAAGAGGCGGCGGCGCACGCACGTCAAGAGGCAGCGACCTCCGCGTACGCGTTAAACTCACACTCGAAGAGGTGGCTAACGGATGCACCAAGAAATTCAAGGTAAAAAAGAACGTTACCTGCCCTCATTGTAACGGAACTGGCTCGGAAGACGGCAAGACCGAGACTTGCTCAACATGTAAGGGAAGCGGAGTTACATACCGTACAGTAAACAGTTTCTTCGGACAGATGCAGACTCAGTCGGTCTGCCCTACATGTAACGGCGAAGGCAAAATAATCAAGACAAAGTGTAAGCAATGTCATGGCGACGGCGTCATCTCTGGCGAGGAGATTGTCGAGGCAAACATCCCTAAGGGTGTTGGCGAGGGCATGATTCTCACCCTTCAGGGCAAGGGCAACGCAGCCAAACGAAACGGCGTGCCAGGCGACCTTCAGATTATGATTCAGGAAGAGCCGCATCCCGAGCTTATCCGCGACGGAAGCGACCTCGTCTACAACCTTCTGCTAAGCGTTCCGCAGGCTACGCTCGGCGCAACAATCGACATTCCTACAATCAGCGGAAAGGCAAAAATCGACATTCCTGCCGGAACACAGCCGGGCAAGGTTCTGCGTCTGAGAGGAAAGGGCTTGCCAACCATCAACAGCTACGGAACAACAACTGGCACGGGCGACATCATCGTAAATGTTTCGGTCTACATTCCTGAAACACTCGACAAGTCGGAAAAGAAGTTCATGGAAGAGGCTCTCAAGAGCGACAGTTTCCAGCCTAACGCAAAGGTTAAAGAATCTATCTTCCAAAAATTCCGTAAACTGTTCGACTAATGGACTATAAAGAGACTATCGAATACCTTTTCAACAGCGCTCCCCTGTTCCAGAACATCGGAGCAGGCGCTTACAAAGAAGGTCTCTACAATACAAAGGTGCTGGATGAACATTTTGCTCATCCACACCTTTCTTTTAAGACTATCCATGTGGCAGGAACCAACGGAAAGGGTTCCTGTTCGCATACCATAGCATCGGTTCTGCAAGAAGCAGGATACAAAGTTGGACTTTACACGTCGCCTCACCTCGTAGACTTCCGCGAACGCATAAGGATAAACGGCAAGCCGATAAGCGAGCAGTACGTTATCGACTTCGTTGAGCACGAAAGAGCATTCTTCGAGCCGCTCCATCCTTCGTTCTTCGAACTCACAACTGCCATGGCATTCAAGTTCTTTGCCGACGAGAAGGTCGATGTTGCCGTCATAGAGGTAGGTCTGGGCGGAAGGCTCGACTGCACCAACATCATCACGCCCGACGTGAGCATAATAACCAACATCAGTTTCGATCACGTTCAGTTCCTTGGCGACACTCTTGCCAAGATTGCAAGCGAAAAGGCTGGAATAATCAAACCTAACATTCCCGTCGTTATCGGCGAGACTACTCCCGAGACAAAACCCGTATTCATCTCGAAGGCTGAAGAGCAGAACGCTCCAATCATCTTTGCCGAAGAGCAGGACGAGGTTATGGGCGAATGTCTTCTGGCAAAAGGCGGATTCGACTATCAGACAAAGACTTTCGGACTCATAACTGCCGAACTTGGAGGATTGTGCCAGACCAAGAACACGCGCACAATAATCGAGGCTCTGAAACAGCTCATCGGCAAGGGCTACCGAATCACCCGTCAGAACGTGGCAGACGGCTTTGCATCGGTCTGCAAAAACACAGGCCTGATGGGCAGATGGCAGAAACTCTCCGACAAGCCTAAGGTAATATGCGACACCGGCCACAACGTTGGCGGAATCCAGTACATCGTAAAGCAACTCGAACTTCAGGAGTACGACAACCTGCGCATCGTTATGGGAATGGTCAACGACAAGGACATAAGCACAGTCCTTAGCATGATGCCAAAGCATGCCGTTTACTACTTCACTCAGGCAAGCGTAAAGCGCGCCATGCCTTGCCGCGACTTCAAGGCAAAGGCTGCCGGGTACGGACTCGAAGGCGACGCCTACCCTACCGTTCGGCAGGCATACGAGACAGCCTTGCACGACGCATCGCAAAACGACTTGGTTTTCGTGGGCGGAAGCAGTTTCATCGTAGCCGATTTACTGTCGTTCTTGAAATAATCTTTGGCAGAGAACCTGCGCAAAATGAGATTTATGCCAAAAACGCAATACTTTTATCAAAGAAAGTGTTGCGTTTTTAATATTTTTTACTTTACTTTGCATTAAACAAATATTATAAACTTATTAAATATAATTGCCATGTCAAATACATTTGAGGGAAATGTCTCTGGTCTAAAGAGGGAGAATTTCCAAAAGGAAATCAATGGTAAGAAAACTGACTTGTTCATTTTGAGAAATGCATACAAGAATGAAGTAGCCATAACAAACTATGGCGGTGCTATCGTATCTATAATGGTCCCAGACAAGAACGGGAAACTTGCAAACGTTATTCAGGGACACGATAACATCGACGACGTGATTAACTCGCCAGAGCCATACTTGTCTACACTCATCGGCCGATTCGGCAACCGTATCTGCAAGGGCAGATTCACAATCGGCGGCAAGGAGTATCAGCTGGCTATCAACAACGGTCCTAACGCACTTCATGGCGGACCAACAGGACTGCATGCACAGGTTTGGGACGCATATATGGTTGGCGACCAGACTCTTGTACTCAACATCAAACTACCATACGGTCACGAGGGATTCACCGGAGAGGTTAAAATCTCTGTTGAATTCAACTGGACAGATGATAATGAACTTGTTATCGAATATCTTGCTACGACAAACAAAAAGACTATCATAAACCTGACCCATCACGCATTCTTCTCTCTTCAGGGAATTGCAAACCCAACCCCTACTATCGACGATCAGATTCTGGAAATGAATGCAGACTTCTTCATTCCTATCGACGACACAAGCATTCCTACAGGCGAGATTCTGAAGGTTAACGATACTCCGTTCGACTTCCGTATGCCAAAGCCAATCGGCAAGGACATCGATGCCGAGGACGAGCAGATTAAGAACGGCGCAGGCTACGACCATTGCTTCGTGCTTAACAAGAGAGAGGTTGGCGAACTGTCGCTTGCAGCAAGACTGTACGAGCCAGTTTCGGGCAGAATCCTCGAGACATATACAACCGAACCGGGCGTTCAGGTTTATTCAGACAACTGGGCAACTGGCTACGCAGGCCAGCATGGTGCAACATTCCCACGCCGAAGCGGTATCTGCTTCGAGTGCCAGCACTTCCCAGACTCTCCAAACCGCCCATACTTCCCTTCAACAGTATTGAAGCCGGGCGAGAAGTACACACAGAAGACTGTGTATAAGTTTAGTGTAAAGTAAAAGTCTAATTATCAATAATTAATAAATTTTATTCAGTAACTATTTACAAAAATGAGCCAGAATAAAAACGGCAACATGATTGCCATAATTACAATGTGCTTCATCTTTGCGATGATTTCATTCGTCACTAATATGGCAGCCCCTTTCGGTAACCTTTGGAGTTACACATACAACTGGGCTGGCATGATGGGTAACATGATGAATTTTGCGGCATACTTGTTCATGGGTATTCCAGCAGGTAAGATGCTTGTAAAGTATGGCTACAAGAAGACTGCCTTGATAGCACTTGCTGTCGGCGTTATCGGTCTTTTCGTACAGTATCTTTCAAGTACAGTTGGTGCAGAAACTGTTGTTACAACAATCAAGGAACAGCCAGTTATGCTAAATCTGTTCATCTACCTTCTCGGAGCATTCATCTGCGGTTTCTGCGTTTGTATGCTTAATACTGTTGTAAACCCAATGCTTAACCTTCTTGGTGGCGGTGGTAATAGAGGCAACCAGTTGCTGCAGATTGGCGGCACGCTAAACTCTCTTACTGGTACACTCACTCCACTTCTTACAGGTCTGCTTGTAGGCGAGTTGAGCAAAAACACCAGCATGACTGACGTATGTCCTCTGATTTTCATCGGAATGGGCGTATTCGCAACATCATTCGTCATCATTTCGTTCGTTAGCATTCCTGAACCACAGAGCACAACAACCGAACAGAAGTTTGAGCACAGCCCATGGAGTTTCCGTCATTGTGTTCTTGGTGTCATCGCCATCTTCTTCTATGTTGGCGTTGAAATCGGAATTCCAGGTCAGCTAAATGCCTACCTTTCAAAGTTCGAGGGTGAAGGCTGGGCTGCCGTAGCAGGTTCGTTTGCATCGGCTTACTGGTTTCTTATGATGTGCGGAAGATTCCTGAGTAGTTTCCTCAGCGGAAAGATTTCAACAAAGGTACAGATGGTATCAGTTTCTACACTTGCCATCGCTCTTTTGCTTATCGCAATCTTCCTTCCAACATCAATAACAACAAACATCATGGATCACGATGTTCCTGTAAAGTGCTTCTTTATTGCTGCTTGCGGTATCTGCACATCAATCATGTGGGGTGGTATCTTCAACCTTGCAACCGAGGGACTTGGCAAATATACAGCCGCAGCTTCAGGCATCTTCATGATGATGGTTGTTGGCGGTGGCGTGATGCCGCTTATTCAGGACTTCATAGCTCAGAGCGTAAACCCAATCTTCAGTTATTGGCTCGTAGTTGCAATGCTTGCATACATTCTATATTATGCCCTCATCGGCTGCAAGAATGTTAACAAGGACATTCCTGTGGAATAACCAAAAACTAATTTAAACTTTTAATACAATACGATTATGGAAATAGATTTCGTAAGAAGCCGTTTCATCAAGCATTTCGACGGCACAACAGGTTCTATATACGCTTCACCGGGAAGAATCAACCTTATTGGCGAACACACCGACTATAACGGCGGTTTCGTTTTTCCGGGCGCAGTTGACTGCGGCATGATGGCTGAGATAAAGCCTAATGGAACAAACAAGGTTCGCGCCTACTCTATCGACCTTAAGGACTTGGTAGAGTTCGACTTGAACGACGAGAAAGGTCCTAACGCAAGTTGGGCACGCTACATCTTCGGCGTTTGCAAGGAGATGCAGGCTCGCGGCGTTGAGGTGAAGGGATTCAATACAGCATTTGCAGGCGATGTGCCTCTTGGCGCTGGTATGTCATCATCAGCAGCACTCGAGAGTTGCTTTGCATTCGCCATCAACGATATGTTCGGCGACAACAAGGTTGACAAGTTCGAGTTGGCAAAGGCTGGTCAGGCTACAGAGCACAAATATATAGGCGTTAACTGCGGCATCATGGACCAGTTCGCTTCTGTATTCGGCAAGAAGGGAAGCCTTATCCGTCTCGACTGCCGTTCGCTCGAGTACGAGTACTTCCCATTCAATCCGGTTGGCTACAAACTCGTTCTTCTTAACAGTTGCGTAAAGCACGAGTTGGCATCATCTGCCTACAACGACCGCCGCGCAAGCTGCGAGAACGTGGTTGCCCACATCGCAAAGAAGCACGCAGGCGTTGAGACTCTACGCGATGCCGACTGGGCTATGCTCGAAGAGGTTAAGGGCGAGGTTTCTGAAGAGGACTACAACTGCGCTAAGTACGTAATCGGCGAGAAAGACCGCGTTCTGGCTGTCTGCGACGCGCTTCAGAAGGGCGACTACAAGACTGTTGGCGAGAAGATGTACGAGACACACGAAGGTCTGAGCAAAGACTACAAGGTTTCTTGCGAGGAACTCGACTTCCTGAACGATATTGCCAAGGAATGTGGCGTTATCGGTTCGAGAGTGATGGGCGGCGGTTTCGGCGGCTGTACAATCAACCTCGTTGCCGAAGACAAGTACGACAACTTCATCGCAACAGCAAAACAAAAATATAACGAAAAGTACGGTAAGGAACCGAAAGTCTATGACGTTGTTATTGGCGACGGTTCGAGAAAAATTTGTTAAGCACACTTTACAAAAAGCACGGGTGGACACAAAATGTCCACCCGTTTTCGTAAATAAACAATATTTTTTTTTGCCGTAAAATCAATATTTCTTATATTTGTTGCAATTGTTTACAAAATGAAATACAACTATTAAAGAAAAAATACAAAAAGATGAATGATTCAAAACTTATGAACCTAGCAGCAAATAACATTCGTATCCTTGCTGCATCAATGGTTGAAAAGGCTAAGTCTGGTCATCCCGGCGGTGCTATGGGTGGTGCAGACTTTATCAATGTGCTTTATTCTGAGTTTCTTCAGTACGATCCTGCAAACCCAACATGGGTAGGTCGCGACCGTTTCTTCCTCGATCCGGGCCACATGGCTCCAATGCTTTACTCACAGCTTGCACTCATCGGCAAGTTCACTCTCGATGAGTTGGCACAGTTGCGCCAGTGGGGTTCTCCAACAACTGGTCACCCAGAGTTCGAGATTGCCCGTGGTATCGAGAACACATCTGGTCCTCTTGGTCAGGGTCACTCTTATGCTGTAGGTGCAGCCATCGCAGCCAAGTTCCTTGCTGCACACACAGGCAACCCTACATTCGAGAAGGAGACTATCTACGCTTACATCTCAGATGGTGGCGTTCAGGAAGAGATTTCACAGGGTTCTGCACGTATTGCCGGCGTTTTGGGTCTTGACAACCTCATCATGTTCTACGACTCTAACGACATTCAGTTGTCTACAGAGACTAAGGAGGTTATGAACGAGGATACAGCCGCTAAGTACAAGGCTTTGGGCTGGGAAGTTTTCGAAATCAACGGTAACGATGCCGAGCAGATTCGCGAGGCTATCAAGAAGGCACAGGCTGTTAAGGGCAAACCTGCACTCATCATCGGTAAGTGTATCATGGGTAAGGGCGCTATCAAGGCCGACGGTACTTCATACGAGGCTAACTGCAAGACTCATGGTGCTCCTCTTGGCGGCGACGCATACGTTAACACAATAAAGAACCTTGGCGGCGACCCTGAGAATCCATTCCAGATTTTCCCAGAGGTCAAGGAGCTTTACGCAAAGCGTGCCGAGGAGTTGAAGAAGATTGCAGCCGACCGCTATGCTGAAGAGAAGGCATGGGCTGCAGCAAATCCAGATAAGGCTGCTGCTCAGGATGAGTGGTTCAGCGGAAAGGCTCCAAAGATAGACTGGAGCAAGTGCGTACAGAAGGACAACGATGCTACACGTTCAGCATCTGCTGCATGTCTTGGCGTTTTGGCAGAGCAGGTTCCAAACATGATCTGCGCATCAGCCGACCTTTCTAACTCAGATAAGACTGACGGCTTCTTGAAGAAGACTAAGGCATTCACTAAGGGTGATTTCTCAGGCGCATTCTTCCAGGCAGGTGTTGCCGAGCTTACAATGGCTTGCTGCTGTATAGGTATGGCACTTCACGGAGGTGTTATCCCAGCATGCGGTACATTCTTCGTATTCTCTGACTATATGAAGCCAGCAGTTCGTATGGCTGCATTGATGGAGTTGCCAGTTAAGTTCATCTGGACTCACGATGCATTCCGCGTAGGTGAAGACGGTCCTACTCACGAGCCAGTTGAGCAGGAGGCACAGATTCGCTTGATGGAGAAACTGAAGAACCACCACGGCAAGAACTCAACTCTCGTTCTCCGTCCTGCTGATGCAAAGGAGACAACAGAGGCTTGGGCTATGGCTATGGAGAACACAGACTCTCCTACCGCGCTTATCCTTTCTCGTCAGAACATCAACAACCTTCCTGAGGGCAACGACTACTCACAGGCTAAGAAGGGCGGTTATGTTGTAGCAGGTAGCGATGCTAATCCTGATGTTATCCTCGTAGCTTCTGGTTCTGAGGTTTCAACATTGGTTGCAGGTGCTGAGCTTCTGCGCAAGGACGGCAAGAAGGTTGCAATCGTGAGCGTTCCATCAGAGGGCTTGTTCCGCAACCAGAGCAAGGAATATCAGCAGAGCGTACTTCCTGCAGGTGTGAAGAAGTTCGGTCTTACAGCTGGTCTTCCAGTAAACCTTATCGGTCTTGTTCCTGAATCTGAAGGTAAGATTTGGGGCTTGGAGAGCTTCGGTTTCTCTGCTCCTTACAAGGTGCTCGATGAGAAACTTGGCTTCACAGCCGAGAATGTTTACAAGCAGGTAAATTCTATGTTCTAATAAAAAATACCAACGGCTATCTCGTCTTTTCCGGGCGAGGTAGCCTTTTTTTACAACCTTTAATTACCAAATAATGAATAACACCTTATTATTTTCATGTTGCTGCATGACAGCAATGGCTTTTGCCGGCTGCAAAAACGCAGGCACGGAGCAACAAAGCGAACTGATTAGGTATAATCAGATAGGCTACTACCCTTCGCAAGAGAAGGTTATCGTCGTTGAAGGCGCATCACCCGACGACGAGTACACAATCACAGACATTCAGACAAAAGAAGAAATTTGGCGAGGAAAGGCGTCGAGAACAGCCACATCACCATGGAGCGGCAAGGAAAGAGCCGTGGTCGATTTCACATCTGTCTCAAAGCCCGGAAAATACACAATCTCAAGTCCGAGCGGAAAAGTAGAAATCGAGATTAAAGACAACGCCCTGAAACAACTTGCTGATGCATCTGCCAAGGCTTACTACTACCAGCGCACGGGAGTTGCGATAGAAGAGCAGTATGCCGGAGTATGGCATCGCCCTGCCGGACATCCCGACACAAAAGTCTACATCCACGAGAGCGCGGCATCTAAATCGCGTCCTGCCGGAACGGAGATCTCATCACCTTACGGATGGTACGATGCCGGCGACTACAACAAATACATCGTCAACTCGGCATATAGCGTTTCCATGATGCTGCAAGTCTACGCGCAATGTCCCGAATATTTCGCAAAGCAGAATCTCAACATTCCAGAAAGCAAGAACGCCACTCCCGACCTTATCGACGAACTCTATTTCAACCTGAAATGGATGATGACTATGCAAGACCCAGAGGACGGCGGAGTTTACCACAAACTTACAACACCAAACTTCGAGGCCTTCATAATGCCTTCGGAATGTAAGCAGAAGAGATACGTCGTGGCAAAATCGGTTACGGCAACGCTCGACTTTGCCGCGCTTATGGCTCAGGTTGCACGCAACAGCGACATCTGGGAGAAGGACTACAAGGGATTTGCAGAGCAGGCTCGCAAGGCAGCCGAGAAGGCTTACAAATGGGCTCTGGCAAACCAATCGCAGACTTACAGACAAGATGAGCTGAACAAAAAGTTCAAGCCAGAGGTTAATACCGGAACATACGGCGACGAGCACATCGACGACGAAAGATTCTGGGCTGCCACCGAGATGTTTCTGCTTACCTGCAAGGACGAGTACAAGAAAGACATGATAAAGTTTGCACCAAAGCAGTTCACTCTGCCAACATGGGGCAACGTGGCATCTCTCGGCGTTTACGAACTGCTCACCCACACGCCAAGCGAAGGCTGCAAGGACGAGGTTCAGCTATTCGAGAACCAGAAGGCGCAGTTCATCAAATACCTCGATTCGCAACTCGAGAAAGTTCCTACATCATGCTTCAACACCTCATTCGGAAATAGCGACAAGGATTTCTTCTGGGGCTGTCTTTCCGAAGGTTTTGCCAACGAAGGTATTGCGATGATGTTCGGCTACAAGTGTACGGGCGATGCGAAATACAGCACCAATGCCGTCCGCAATGCCGACTATATCTTCGGAATCAACCCATTGTCGTATTGCTACGTTACAGGCTTCGGAACAAAGAGTCCTATGCATCCGCACATGCGTCTGAGCGCAGCCGACGGCATAGACGACCCTATCCCGGGATTCCTTGTTGGCGGTCCTAACGCAGGCAAGAACGACAAGGAATACGTCAAATATACAACCGACATAGCCGACGAATGTTATCAGGATGTTGAAGGCTCATATGCCCAGAACGAGATTGCCATCAACTGGAACTCAACGCTCGTGGCTCTCACCTCATGGATAGACGCCACCTTCGGCAAAGAAAAATAACAAATTTTAATCTATAACCCATGCGCGGTATGTCACAAGATGGCATATCGCGCTTTCTTTATGCAACAAAAGCATGTGCTTACTTCCCTTTTCAAGCATGGTTTCGAGAAAACGGCATAATGGCATCGCCCCTCCCCATAACAGATGCAAAGCAAAACGGCCATATAACTTACAGTTCAGCATATTTCGCGAAAAAACATTTACATTTTTCCAAAAAGATGCTTGCCTACATCAAATGATTATACTATTTTTGTACAATATTAAACTAAAACAAAAAAAACACTAAACATAAAAAAATGTCTAAGAAGCAAGAAAATAAACTATGCCATGGCTTGCCTACCCTCTCATCCCGTTATGAGGCCATGCCGCACATCAAGGTGCACACGCGCACACACCTGTCAGATACAGCAAGCACGCCTGTGCAGCAGCACATTTAAAACATTTTTCAATACTTGCAAAAACAAGAAACGTACAATAATAAAAATGTCCGTATATTCTGTCTATACATTCGAGATTCAGGAAGGCGAAAAGAGCCTTTTCTACAACAACACAAGCCTCAGGACCATCGACAAGGCCAACACCATAGTGGGAAACATCCTTCACGACGGACTTACCGTTGTGGGCAAGAAGAAACGCGAGGCCATGCCCCTGCGCAGCATCAACATGACCGAGCGCAACGACGTCTACTCGTGGACGCTCTGCAACGCCAAGGAGATAACCCAGTACGAGGGGCACGACAAGAACGTCATCGAGTCGCATCCGGGAAGCTACATCATAGTAGACAACCGCGAGGACGTATGCCAGATTCTTGTCGAGAGGAACGGAGCGTTCAACTCCGATACCGACAAGGTGATAAGGTTCTTCAAGAACTCCATCAACACAAGGCTGTCCGACTACTGTCTCAGGATTGTGGTAAAGCAGAAGTATCAGGCCGGCAAGTTCAAGGAGCTGATACGCGAGAGGATTGCCAACCACAACGACCATGTAAGAAAGATTGTATGGGAGTTTCCGAACCCCGACAGGGTGAAGGGCGTGGACGCAAGCCGGCAGATGAAGCAGAACCTCGAGGGGCTAAGGCTCATAACGCAGGCCACCAACGCCCTCAAGGGCAAGCTCATTCTCAGCGGCTCAAAAGACGAGCCTATGTGCGTAGACGACTCCAAGATCGAGGACATGGCGCAGATTATAGCCCTTAGCGCCCAGAACAACTACAGCCTGTCATACCACTTCTACAACTCGCCTACCGTCTACATGAAAAACGTGGCAAACGCATGCTTCACCATCGACGAGAAGATTATCGACGACTTCAGCCGCGGACAGTCGTTCGTCGACAAGAACGGCCAGACCACATACCAGCTCATTTCTGTCCTCGACGACATCCGAAACAAGATTAGCGACTATGACAATAAGATTATTGACGAATGACCAGAGGAAGCTGCTGCGCCAGCAGTTGCGCGACAACGCCGTCTACATAGCCGTAAAGCAGGCCTACAAGAGCCGAGAGACCGACATGGAAAGGCTGCACTTCTCGCCCGAGGAGATATTCGTAAACTGCTTCGTCTGCTTCGACCGCATGCTCCGCGAGCCCGACAGAGCCGAGGCTATAACCGACACTCTTTGGGACGATGTGTTCAACGACCTTCGCAACGATGCCGACGACTGCGGACGCAGCTACGACCGGCAGGAGATGGAGACGGCAGCCTCGCTCGTGCTCTACACGCTCATGGTGCTTACCGAGGCGAGCCACCGATGGGAGCTGGCACGATACAACGGCTATCTCATGCAGATGCTGGCATGCCACTCCAACCCCGACGACATCTGTCTGCCCATGCAGGCATGCATATCGGGCGAGCTGGCCGAATATGTCGGGGCATACATCGAGGCCGACGAATATATTAGCGACCGCATAGACAACCAGTCGCCCACCCCCGACCCGGTAAGAAAGATAAGACGAGCCGACCGCAGCAGGATAAAGGAGGGCATACGCAGGCGGCTCGCCTTCATGAAGGGCGTACTGCCTTGCAGCAGCCAGAGCATCATGCGCCCGGCCGACTACGACATCATGACCGAATGTGTCGACTACCTTGTCGAGAACGGCGTGGTTAGGAAGATGCGGCGCAAGATAACCACTTGCCTAAGCAACGCCCACCTGCGCTACACGTTCTATCTCATCTACCGCAACGAGGGCAGAGACATAGGCCGAAGCCTCTGGCTCGAGTTCCTTGCCGAGACCTTCGCCCAGTTTGGCGACAGCACCTCGTCGCTCGCCAACCACTTCTCCGACAAGCCGCACAACTACGACATGTGTACCGGCAGTCCCTCGCCCGAAGCAGAATGACCACAAAGTAACAAAAGCGTCCGCATCACAAAGAATTTGATACGGACGCTTTTCCCTTTCTCGCTTGTTGTGGGCGATGACAAGAAAACGAATCCCACACTTCCCCATTCCCCCCGAAAGCATTTGTAATGCCACATTTGCAGAAATAGAAAAAAGTTCGGATTACTATTCCAACCTGCCGTTTTTCTCCAAAAATCAGCCACAAAGCATAAAAAAAGGCTATTTCCGACAAGTTTTATATAAAAAATGACACAATAATAACGTTTTTTCATTATGTTTGCACTAAATATAAATTTTGCAAAACTGAATTTTTCCTATGATACGTTCATTTACTAAATACATAACCCTTTCTCTCTTTATCGCATATATCTTTGTTGCTTACATAGATTGGTATATAGATTGGCATAATAAAAATGTTGTATCAATTCTTAGCCAATTTAAATCAAATATCTGGATGCAACTACTTACTGGAGTCTTGATTGTTATAGCTGGATATGATCTAAAATCGAAATATCAATTGCGTTATCATTATGACTGGAAAGTAATTCTGCCTTTATTTCTTGTATCTATATTATTAGCATATTACCGATTTTTTACTGAAAGATACAACTATATTTATTGGATATGTCCCGTATACTATGTTGATGTTATATACTCTTTCGGTTTCTTATACTCTATAGTTGCATCCGTAAATTATTACAGAACGTATCGTATCAAATGTATAAGAAATAAGGAAAAAAGTCCCAAAGATGTTATATTCTTGGACTTTTTATGCCCCAACCAAAATTATATAATAACACCTCTCAAATTGTGTTACAAATTGTTAGATTGGATTTTTACAATACTCCATATAGATGACATTAGACATGCTATATTGAATTATTGCATAAAGTTATATAAAAAATGCAAAGGAATACTCCATATAGATGTCCTTATAAAGTATCTGGATTTACACCCTTTGAAGGCTCTTGATGCCCGTATACATACTATATTGAAGTATTACAGACTATGCCGTATAAAGTTATATAAAAAACACAAAGGAATACTCCATATAATAGATGTCCTTAGACATACTATATTGAAGTATTACAGACTACGCCGTATAAAGTTATATAAAAAATACAAAGGAAATAATTCAACTTGTGAAATATTAGACGATTACCCTATAGAAACTAAAGAAGAAGATATATTTGAGTTTGAAGATGAAGTAACAAAAATTTTAGAGAAAATAAAAAAACATGATAGAGAGAAATCTTTTAGTATTTCTATTACAGGCGCATGGGGAACAGGAAAAACCTCTTTTATGAATCTCGTAAAAGAGAATATAAATAAAAAGGATTTTGAAATTGTGCGTTTTAATCCTCGCGATTGTAAATCATTCCAAACTATCCAAGAGGAATTTTTTACAACTATTGCGTGTGTATTGTCTAAATACGATTCAAGATGCAGCAATACGATAAAAGATTATATGGCATCTTTGCAGCTAATTGACAATCGTGGCATTATAGAAAAACTCACAAGCTTTTACCAAATATGGAATAAAGTAGAACTTAAAGAATCAATCGAAAAATCCTTTGCTTCTCTCAACAAAAGAGTTCTCGTTATGATAGACGACTTTGACAGACTGTCAAAAGCCGAAATTTTTGAAGTATTGAAACTAATAGACAGTAATGCTGCATTTACAAACCTCATATTTCTTACTGCGTACGACAAAGTGCAGGTTAACAAAATGTTAGGCAATGATTACGAAACTAAAGATGCTTGCTTTGTTGACAAATTCTTTAACTCTGAATTTGCCATACCTTTACGTCCATATTCTTACATTTCAAGCTATATTGAAGAGTATTTGTTGCCAGATGCAACTGATGATGAAAAAGCGGATTTTCACAAAACGATAACAAAGCAAGAATCTATATTCAAGGACTATATTCCAACCCTAAGAGATGCAAAACGCTACATAAATCAGTTTAGGCACGATTACAAAGGTGTCAGAGGAGATGTTGTGGTTAAAGAATTTTTGTTAGTACAGCTAATAAAATATCGTTATCCAGACCAATATAAATCTTTATTTAAAAAAGAATATGTTGAAGAAGGAGGTATTATCTATGGCAATATGAATATTTTATACTTAAAGAAAGATATAGACAAAAAACTCAATATATATACAATCTTAAATACTTTATTTTCTACAGACAACGATAATAATTCATACAAGCATGTTTATGACATACATAGCTTTGATAATTATTTCGTAAATCGAATATATAGCTCATTAAGGATTAAAGACATGAAAAACCTCTTCTCATTACAATGGGACAAGGTAAAAAATACGATAGACGAATGGAATACTAATGAGGATAAATCAAAGGACTTCACTGATTATCTTGATAGTTATTACATAGACAATTTAGGAAATGGCTCTTTATATTTCAGATATATGGAAATGCTTGCATATTTGGCATATAAAAAGCCTATTTCACGAGCATACGAGTTGTTCATGAAAGTTATTCAGACTCAAAACCTATATGAATATCACCAAAAATATAGATTAGATTTTACAAATTATAAGAATCGTTTGCTTGAAATAATAGAAGGAAACGCCCCTCAATTATTCACTCGTATTCATTACGAGTACAAAACATTACGCAAAAACGAAGATGAATATCTTATTAAAGACAATGACATTTGGCCTTTGATTAAGAAAAAATTCATCCAAACAACGAAGGATGATTCAGCCGATGATGACAATCTCATTAACTGGCTGTATCGATGTATTGATAATATGGAGGAAACAACAAGAAAGATATTTTTGGATAAAGAATGTCTTAAAGCGTATCGCCAAAGAGTTGAGAAGAATCCAGATTACTATATTAAAACGTTTGTACGTCTTGGCCTGAAAACATCAAGACCCGATTTGAATTCCATAGTTTGCGAGCCTTTCTGGGAGCAGATATTCGGAAACAAGACGCAATTTGAGGCTTTTTTAACCCAATGTAAAAAAGACAATATTGAAAAGTCTGAGCTGGCATGGAACTTCTGGCTATTATACAAGGCAAATAATTATAAACCTATTGAGTTCGAGAATCAAGGAAATGTTCAAGAGAAAATTGACAACAATCTTGTTGAAGAAATCAAAAAACTTGAAGAAATGCAGAAGATTGAGGTAAAGGTATATCAAATCCCAGATAATTGCAAATCAAACCAACATAAAGTAGTATACAAAAAATTTTTGTTGAAATATAAAAAAGAATTGGACGACATTACACTCAATATTTCATTAAATGGCAAAATAAGAAAAGCCATTGATGAAAAAATAAAAAAATTGGGTATTTTTGAGTAATTAAGAATTTACTCCCCTCACAAGTGAGCCATTCTCGCTTGTGGGGCTATTTGCATTTCGCTTGTGCGGCGGCTACGAGCGCAATATCATAAAAATATAGAGGGTGTGCATACCTAAATATGCACACCCCCTTGTGGAACGGGCAGATGTCGATGATTAGCACCCCCCTTTCCTGATGTTGCAAATATAGCCACAAAATGCACAAAAGCCAAATTTATTTGCAGAAAAAAAATTGAACAATCCAACAAAACAAATTCTTTTCCTATCACTTGCCACCCAATTATTCGCCTATAATGCCTATAAATTTGCATCCTTCGCTTGTGTAAAATTTGCAATCCCCCACCATCTCCCAACCATAACTCCAAGACATTTGCAAAAAAAATTGCAAATCCAAACTGAAAAAAACACTTGCAATAAAAGCCCCCCCATACAATCCCCCTCAAAAAACCATTGTGATTCCGGGATTTTCAAAATCCCATCAAAAAAAATTACAAAAACTTACATCGCCCAGCACGCAGCCTTACCACCTCACAGCCAGACACTTGACCGCCACAGCCGCGCGCCTTCAGCCACCCCCTCGCCAATGGGATTTCGGGCATTAAAAATCCCATATTGCTCCCCATTCAATCCCCCGTTCCTTTGCCGTCGAGAGTTCCTCACATGGGGCTTTCAACAGAAAACATGAAGAGATACAATACTCTCGCGCAAGGGGTCGAAGCACAGTACACCCCTCGCCCTGTCGGAGCTGTCGTCAGACTTATGCTCCACGGTAACTCACCACTCGCCACAGGCTTCCGCAGGCACATGGCACAAAAGAGAAGCGCGGAGAAAGGAGGAACAACACATGAAAAGTAACGTAAACCTGTGCGTAACGCTCAAGACACACCTGTTCAGCTCCGTACTGCTAACGCTTAACCGCCCATACACAGGCGTGCTGCGACGCAACGGACTCGACCATTTCGACTTTGTCGAAACGCTACGGATATGCAGCTGCAAGCGCAATCCGCACGTCTTCTCGGGACACTACATCACCATCACGCGCAGAGACGACGGCAGCTACCGCCCAAACCTCAGAGCCATGAAAGACTGCCACTCGCTCAATAGCGCCGAGGAGTATGCCACCGGAGTGTACAAGGAACTCATCAAAGCCTTGTCTGGCCTTGTAGAGAAAAACGGGAATTAACACTTCGGATTGACAAAAAGCGTTTCAGCGTTTCAAGCGTTTCAAGAAACTAAGAGGGGGTACGTTTCCTTCTTTTATACTTATAACTATTTAATAATTAATAAGTTATATAATAATAAAGAGTTTTTGAAACCCCACTACCCCCCCACTGAAACGCTGAAACGCTGAAACGCCCAACTAATTATTTTTCATCTAAAAAGCAGAATATCAATGAAGTACGATATCACAAAATCAACAGCACCTGCTATGCCAAACCTTGGCAAAGGCACAGAATGTTTAAAATTACTGCTCTCGCAGACAAGTTTTGACATGCACGCCCCTCTCTTGCCTATGCTTTTTCCTGTACTTGGCACAAAAATTTCGAATGCCGAATTTCAATATCCAAGCGGTCATTGGTTCGAAATGTGCGGTCAGCAAGCTGCCTTGGTAGCCGATAGTGCAGGAAACAAGGGGCAACTTGGACTGTTGGTTGAAGCCTGCAACCGCGACTTCCGCAAACAAGATGCCGAGCAATTGCAGAAATACCTTCAGTACCAGAAATCATACAAAAAGCGTTCGCAGTCGAAAGAGCGTCCCGAAGAGGTGTTCCCACTACTGAGATTCCTGCCTGCCGACTGCTCAAAGCCCGGCTATCTGAAGGCACAGATGGTTTGTCAGGAACATGGCGGACTGAGCACCTACATCGACCTGAAGGAGATTGAACAGCTCGACAGCCTTTGCGGCTCTCATAAACAAGTAACCCAGATACTGCGCCTGATGTGGGACAGAGAAGTGTATAATGCACTCAGGGCTACGGTCGACGGCATCACCGGCTCGGCACTTTTAAGAACCAACCTTACCGTCAGCACCACTCCCGTGCGCATAAGGCAGTTCTTTAAGTCAAACCTCTTCGACGGAACGCTGGGACGCATGGTCTTCTCATACAAGCCACGCGCCGGACGCGACGGAAAGATTCCGCGCATCGGCAAATTCAGCGACGAGTTCTACGAGAAACTGGACAACTATCTGGCACGGCTCGACAACTGCAAGGGACGCTATGTCATCAGGCCTCTGAACAAACTAACCGAACGGCTGGCCAACGACATAGCAGAGCTGGGCGACCTCACCGACAACGATTGTCTGTGGGATATGGGCAAGAGAAGCCTGATTGCCGCGTGGAAAGCCGGCTGTATCATGTGGACACTTAACAATATGACTTGGCATCGCTCAATGGCCGACGTAGTTGAATGGCTGATGTTTCACGACCTGTGGAGCAAGTACCAAGTGTTGGGAGATATGCTTAAAGAAGGCGACACAAGCACGGCTGATGCCTCACAGTCAACACCTGCCAACATGTTAGACAACATCAAGGGTGAGTCTTTTTCCGAACAGCAGCTTGATGCGCTTCGCCTGAGCCTTGGCAAGCCAATAGGCAGCGCAACCAAGCGTCAGCTGCGTGTGTGGGTGCATCGCCAACTTATAACCTTCAACGAGGCAACCGGCCTCTACACCAAAACCAAAGAATATCTGAAAGGCAATGGATAAGAACCAGCTCCAACAGCTCCGCGAACTCCCCATCGAGGGAGTCGCCGGGCGGCTCGGACTGCACGTTGAGCGGCACAAGAGCCTATGCCCCTTCCACGACGACCGCCACCCCAGCCTCTCGTTCAACGTGGCGCGCAACACCTTCAGGTGCTTCGTCTGCGGAGCGTCGGGAGGAACTATCGACTTGGTTATGCGGCATCTCAACAAAGACTTCAAAGAGGCATGCCGATGGCTGGCCGACGAGCACAACATCATCCGCCACGAATACAGGCCGCCAGCCGCCACGCAGCCACCGCCGTTCGATGCTGCCCGATACAGCCGCCTCTTCAGCAGCCCCAGCCTTGGCAAGGCGGCACGGCAGTTCCTCTTCGAGCGGCGTATGCTCGACCCTCGGGTGGTGCGTTGGTGCAGGCTCAACTCGTGGCGCGACAGGCAGGGCATAAACTGGCTACAGATACCCTACTTCAACGCCGACGGAACGCTCACAGGCATACAGAACCGCAACCTCGACTACGGCAGCACCCCCGAGGGCATACCGCGATTCATGTTTCCACGAGGCTCGCGTTGCGGCATCTACAACCTGCCCGTGCTGCGGCTGCTGCGCCCCGGCGACGAGCTCTTCATTACCGAAGGCTGCTCCGACTGCTGGGCTATGCTCTCGGCAGGACACAAGGCAATAGCCATACCAAGCGCCACCCTGCTCAGCCACGGCGACGCCGGCATACTGTCCCAGCTGCACGAGCGGCACTCCGTAAGCCTGCACATGTACCCCGACTGCGATGTCCCGGGCGAGAGGCTCTTCTTGCAGCTGCGCGGCATACTGCCCCGTCTGGAGCGCCACCAGCTCCCACCCGGCTGCAAGGACTTCAGCGACTATTATGTCTCATCAAAAAAGCAAAACAACGTATGAACCAATTCAGAATCAAGACCTACGGCAAGTCCGAGCTTGCCATGCTCTACTTTCCAACAGACAGCAACACGCACATATCCGTAAACCGCCTTATGTCGTGGATAAACCGCAACACCACGCTACTTGCAGCCCTCTACACCAGCGGCTACCGCAAGTCGTCCAAGTTCTTCACCCCCCGCCAAGTGCGCCTCATAGTAGAGTACTTAGGCGAGCCATAACCCCCCAAAAAACGAGTTGTGTCCCAGCCTCCGCACATCTGCGCCACGGCCTCGGAACGCAACTCGTTTCTTCGTCTCCCCCCCCTCACAATCTTCAACAAAATCTCAGAAGATGTTGTCATGTGCCATATTTTCTGCTTAAATATTTGAGCAGTAATAATTTCTTTGTATATTTGCCATGCGATACCGCTATTTGGGGCGACCCTCTTAGCTAAGCGTGGGTGTCTCTCTGAGATAATCGACGCATGCGCAGCCCGCCTTAGTGCGGTTTTTTTATTTGATATCGAATCTATATACTCCAACAAGATAACAGACATACGTTCTAATGTTGTCATATGCCATATTTTCTGCTTAAATATTTGAGCAGTAATAATTTCTTTGTATATTTGCAACCAAAGTCGGGGACGCCCCCCATGGACTTGAGGCTTAGAATCGACGTCCGCGCAGCCCTTCCCCATTCTCCTCGTGAGGGTGGGGATTTATTATAAGCCATAGGCATATAATTCGCAATTATGATGAACCAAGCCCTTCGCTTTTGTCCTTCAATCTGTCTCGCCCCCCCTCACAATCTTCAAGTAAATGCCTTGTGCATGGACAAAAAAATTTGAGGCTCTCACAACCAATGTGAAAGCCTCAACATCTAATAAAACTTGCTTTTATGAAAAAGAGCCTCACAACCAATGCGAAGCCATTTTCTACTTTTGGAAGTTGTGAGTGGAGCGACAAAGGCTACCACTGACAATTTTCGCAAATATAGCATATTAACCAATAACCTCAAAATTCTTCTGCCATTTTTTTTAGCCATACAACAATTACCGCACCAAGCCCCGTCAATAAAGCCGCCATAGTTCTTACGTGAGTTCGGAATAAGAAACTCCATCCTTCTATATTTGGAAAATGATTATTCGGAATGACGCTGAAAGCGTCACCTCTCAGTAACCGCAGCATCCGTAGGATCTGCGGACAGTAATGAAACAAATATCATCGACCCTGAAAGCGGTCGCCCATTGCAGCAGATGGGGCACTCTTTCAGAGTGCTTGTCGTAGGTTGGTGGCTTTTTCCGCAGGTCGTTCCGACCTACGGTTACTAAGCGGAGACGCTTTCAGCGTCTGTAACATACAGATAATCAATTCTGTGATGTCTTACAAAAGCAACAAAACTATGCGTTGTACAAGTAAGAAATGTATAATTTATCCCGAATTCGCGTAGTTCTTGCATCTTAGCGCATCTCCGCACCTCGCCCACATAACAAGCCTCAGCCACCCCCTTCTGCCCCCAAAAAACAAAAAAAAGTCCTAAAATCGTACGCAACTCCTACAAACGTACGCTAACGCATAACCGCCAATTTCAGATGTCGTATCTTTGCATCGTGAACCAAGAGAAAGGCGCGCATCTCGAACGAATCCCGAAGGCATAAGGAAGCCCGCAACAAGACAAACCAACAAGCCAACCCAAGGCAGAGACAAACCCAAGCAACCCAAAGCCCAAACGGATTCAGGAACACAAACAAACCGAATTATTAACCATCCATCCCCGCTACCCCCTCCGCGGAATACAAAACATCTGCCACGGCAGATGGGGAGAGGAAAACACTATGGCAAGAATAACCCCTATCGATGTCATCAAGGGCATCAGCGGCAAGTACGGAAAAGACTCAAACATCTACTTCGCCACCAACAGGTCGAGCAACCGAATACGCATAGCCAAGATTTCGCACCCTTACACAGGACCGGCTACCGACAAGCAGATTGAGCAGCAGGCAAAGTTCGCCAAGCGTCAGGCCGTTGCAACCGCATGGCTCAACGCCAACAAGCCAAGCACCGCCAACGGAGTCAAGGGTACCGAGGCATACCAGCAGGTGCAGAAGCTGAAGCACGTCTACAACTTCTCAAACATCACGCAGGTGCTCTACAAGTACATGGACGACAAGAACGTCATCACCCTGCCACCTTCGGCAGTCTGAACCCGAGAATCTTTTTCCAGCCCTACAGAGGAACGGGGCTGACACCCGGCCCCTTCCTCTGTACTTTAACCCAACCCCGTAACACTCGCAACACATGACACTCTTCCGCCTCAACTTCATAGCCAGCCTCATACTCATCGTTGCAGGATTCTTCGTCCCACCCGTCGGCATCATCGACGGATCCGTGCTCACCGCCGTCGGACTCCTCCTGCTCTTCGCCCTCATAGGCCAGATTCCCGAGATGGCAAAGGCCGGCAAGAACATCAAACTGCGCAAGGGCGACTTCTCCGCCGAGGTAGACACCCCTCCGCAACAGCCCGACAACATCAGCTAACCCCTTAAAACAAAACGAACATGAAAATACTCCTTACAAGAACGGCACGCAAGCCACGCTACACCATAGGCCGCCTCAGCATAAACGGCACATACATGTGCGACACCATCGAAGACCGCGACCGCGGACTCGCCCAGGACATGCCGCTCACGCAACTGCGACGCCTCAAGGTGTACGGACAGACGGCAATACCCACAGGCACATACAAAGTAATCTGGACATTCAGTCCGCGCTTCGGCAAGTACCTGCCGCAGCTACACAACGTGCCCATGTTCAGCTGCATACGCATGCACGCCGGCAACACGGCGGCCGACACCCTCGGATGCATCATCCTTGGCGAGAACAAGGCGGTGGGAATGGTGCTCAACAGCCGCGCAGCCTGCGCAAGGATAATGCCCCTCATACAACAGGCCATAAGCCGCGACGAACCCGTTACCATACAGATAAGATGAACCGCCCGCTCCTCCTCATCGTCCCCCTGCTGCCGTTCCTCGCCTCGTGCCGCACCATAAGGCACACCACCGCCAAGGCGCAAACCATCATGGTACACGACACCATACAGCAGCACGTCATCGTCCGCCGTACCGACTCCGTACTTATCATAAAGACCGACAGCGGCACATGCCAGCGCGAAAAGTCGCACACCATCGTCTATGCCGCCGGAAGGGAGAGCCTCAACAAGGTGCAGCACGATACGGTTACGGTAGTCCGCACAGCCCCCTCGCCAGCAAAGGCATCACGCCAGTCCACCCTCCTGCCCGCAGTCATGGCAGTCATAATACTGGTACTCGTCTTCAGGCGCACATAACTCCCCCAAGCGGCGGCACATCACCCCAAAAGGAGCATGTACCGTCGCTTTTCATTTTCCAAGCCCCATGCAGCATCTTTCACCCCAAAAACACTTGCATACCCAAAATGTTTGTACTACCTTTGTGCAGAATTTGCCAACAACTAACAATAATATGAAAGGCAAGCATCAATATCATTAAAAAAAATGAAAAACATTATAGCATATATTATTCCGGCAATACTATTTGCATCCTGTAAAGCCCAACAATTTGATACGGACTCTATGAGCGGCAGATATGTCGGAGCAGACAAGGCAAAGAACAACCTATCTGCATTCATATTGTTAGATTTGCACAAAGATAGCACCAGTACATTCGAAAGAACCATGGATTTATCAAAAAACACATGTCAAGGCAAATGGAGCCTATCCAATAACAGAATGATAAATATCACCTGCAACAACAACCCCATTCAGAGCGATATTGAAAAAGCCTTGCAAGGAGGCAGCATTATCGAAGACTCTATCCAAATAAAAATCTTGACTAAAGACAAACTAAGGATAGGGAATGTCATTTTAAGACGAAAGAGAACATCATCCAGCCCATTATAATCCCCCCCAAAAAACAAAAAGTCCGCAAAGCCTCATCAGTCGGAAGCCTTGCAGACATGTATCTCTCTTATTATCATCTTGCACTCTCCTCGCGTATGGCAACACGTCGAATCTTGCCGTTTACCGTCTTTGGCAACTCGGCAACAAACTCAACCACTCTCGGATACTTGTACGGAGCAGTCCTGCTCTTTACAAAAGCCTGAATCTCCTTTACAAGGTCGTCGCCAGCCTTGTCGCGATATTTGGCAGAAAGCACTATTGTCGCCTTTATCAACTGACCGCGAATGTCGTCGGGAACACCAGTTATGGCACATTCCGCCACGGCAGGATGCTGCATCAATACCGACTCCACCTCGAACGGCCCAACGCGGTAGCCCGATGTCTTTATCACATCGTCGGCGCGGCTCTCGTACCAGTAATAGCCCTGCTCGTCGCGATAAGCCATGTCGCCAGTATCATAATATCTGCCCGCAAACTTCTGCGCCGTCAACTCAGGCTCGCCATAATATTCCTTAAACAGACCTATCGGCTTCTCGCCGTTGCGAAGATATATTACCAGATGCCCCTTTACGTTAGGTGCGCACGAATTGCCCTCATCATCAACAACATCTACATCCACCATCGGGTTTGGCAGTCCCATTGTACCCGGACGGGCAACAACCCACGGATAAGAGCCCACCACAAGCGGCGTTTCCGTCTGCCCGAAACACTCCATCAGCCTTATGCCCGTAAGCCTCTTCCAGTCGTCAAAAATCTTTGGATAGAGAGCCTCGCCAGCCGTTGTGCAGTATTCGAGCGACGATAGGTCGTACTTCTCAAGTCCCTCCTTCAGCATCATGCGGTAAACCGTAGGCGGAGCAAAGAACGAAGTAATCTTATATTTCTGAATGATGCTTAGCAGATTTGCGGCATTAAACTTGCCTTCCTGCGCATATACAAAGATGCACGCGCCAGCAAAAATCAGACTGTAGAACTGCCCCCATGCCGCCATCATCCAGCCAGTATCGCACAGAGTAAGATGGAGCGATTCCTCATGCAGGTTGAGCCAGTATTTTCCCGTCAGCACATGGCACAACGGATATTTGAAGTCGTGAACCACCCCCTTCGGATGTCCCGTCGTTCCGCTTGTAAAGTAAAGCAGCATGCTGTCGCTATTTCTGATGCCCTCAACCTTGCGGAAAGGAGCGGCAGCACCAAGTCCTGCCCAGAAGTCGAGCCACCCCATACGATGAATATCATTATTAAAGGCGCAAATCCTTACTATGTCCTTGCCCTTCTCCCTAAGGTCGCAGCAAGCCACATCAACGCTCTCCATAATAGTGTCGTCCTGACAGGTTATTATAGCCTTTATATTGGCTGTCTGGCAGCGGTACACTATGTCCTTGCTCTTCAGCAGGAACGATGCCGGAATGGCTATCGCGCCTATCTTGTGTAGCGCAATCATGCAATACCACCACTCAACATGACGCTTCATTATAAGCATCACGCAGTCGCCCTTGCCTATCCCAAGGCTTTGCAGAAAACTTGCCGCCTTGTCCGAATAATCCTTAAACTGACCGTAGGTAACAGATTTTTCATTGCCATTGTCGTCGGCCCAGAGAATGGCTTTCTTTTCGGGCTGAATCCTTGCCCACTCATCAACAACGTCATATCCAAAATTGAAGTTCTCGGGAACATTCAACTGGAAATGCTTCATAAAATCGTTATAGGAATGAAAATCCGTTTTATTTAAGTAATGTTCTATCATTTTCTGTTTTGCATACAAGGCAGATGAAACCGGACTTCAACAAGTCCTTCGGCTACCCTTTTAAAACTCTAATTTTATGTTGAAAGACACGTTTTCTCGTCTTTCGGAACACAAAATTATAAAAGTATTTTTACTATTGCCAAACAAAAAACTATAAAAATACGCAAAGTTTTCGGTCTTTGCACACTCGCAAAACAAGTGAGCAACAAAACGCCCCGAAAATGCACATGTACAACGGATATGTGCAACTCCATACCATTGCACACGCCCCCAAAAAACAAAAAAAATGACATCCGTTTTTAGCAGATGTCATTTCTATTAAAACTTATACTTCTCTTTACTTTTCTCAACACCATCAACATACTCGTAGAGAGTAATGATTTGCTTTTCCCAGACAATCTCCCACATAAATTCGGAACCTCCTTCCTTTGCCCAAAGTTTCAGAACTCCTTCCTGAGAGTCGTCGGCCTTGTAGATTGCTGAGTTCATCATTTTGGTTTTCCCCTTGAACTCGATGTGCGAAAACTGGTCGTTATCCTTGAATTTGTAGATTTCCAGCGAAGAGTCGTGTTGCTTAAACGTAAAGACTCCCATCTGTACTTCCTTTCGAGCATTATCGCCAGCGCGCATATCTATCATTGCGGAAAACAAAAACAGTAGACATAAAATAAACGCATTTCTCATGTTCACCCAATTTTTAATTTTACCATTTATCTTTTTTACCAAGCTTTTTTACGGCTGCAAAAGTAATAAAATTTGAGCAACTAAAAAACCAAAAATTACTAATAAGTGATTAAAAAATACGTTTTTTTGATTTATATTATCCGTTAACGCACACCAAGTTATACTATTTCACCCTTATTGCACGTATTCCAATCTGCAAAGAATGCTTTGAAGAGTACTTTGCAAGGGTCTCGCTGTCAAGCACCACCTTCTTGTATACCGACGATGCGTTGAACAGATGAAGCCGTCCGTTCTGCCATACGGCAATGCCCAGATGTGTCGTGTCGAGTCCCTTCTTTCGGGTAACTATGCCCAGAATGTCGCCTGTGTGAATCTGCGACAAGCGTTTGTAGGCATAGCCGAACTTAGCCTTCGGAACGTACTTCAGCTTTTTGCCGTTGCACTCGTCCTCGTAGCGTTTAATCTTCTTTGTCAGTTCGGGATTATCCTTCAGCTGGCGATATTTCTCGGGATAAGTGCTCATGTAGTTGATGGCAACCGTCTGCGTTACGCACTCTTTCGGATTCTTGGCAAGAACATCCTCAACCAAGCCCATCTTCTCGTTGTCTGCCGTCCACATGCAGAAGTAGTGAAGGCGCGACTCATACCCGTTTATCTCTCCGCCGCGATAGCGAAGTTGCTTAAGAGCCTTGCAGAAGCCGGCAAAGGTGCGCTCGTTGCGCTGGTCGGCAATCTTCAGGGCTGCCACGGTCTCGACAAAGGTTGTGCAGTCAAGTTCGCGAAGGTTTACCACGAGTTGTTCCTCGCCTATCGGCTTCTCGAGCGTTGCGCCTACATACGGAACGCCGAGGAACTTCTTGGCAAAGAACATCATTCGGCTCTCGTTCTTTCCCAGTTTGGCAGCCTCTTGCAGATAAGTAACAACCTTTATGCTGTCGCTCTTTTCATAGACAACCTTCTGCGCTTTTGCGGCACAGAAGGTCATCATTATCATTATCGAAACAAAAACTTTTCTCATTTTCTGTTATGAAAGTTGATTCATTCGGGCAATATACTTGCCTATGATGTCGAATTCGATGTTTACAACGCTGCCAGCCTCGATGGTGTGGAAGTTGGTGTTGTCGTATGTGTAAGGAATTATGCACACCTGAAAAGTGTCCTCGGTTGGACGGCATACCGTAAGGCTCACGCCGTTTACCGTTACCGAGCCCTTATCTACTGTAAAGTAGCCGCGCTTTGCCATGTCCTTGTCGAACTTGTACTTGAACGTGAACTGATAACTGCCCTCCTGATTCTCCTTGGCTATGCAGGTTGCGGTCTGGTCAACATGTCCCTGAACAATATGACCGTCAAGACGGCCGTTCATCATCATGCTTCGCTCTATGTTAACCTTGTCGCCCACCTTCAGCAGTCCGAGGTTTGAGCGTTCGAGCGTCTCCTTCATAGCCGTAACTGTATACGTTCCGTTCTCTATGCGCACAACCGTAAGGCACACGCCGTTGTGAGCCACGCTCTGGTCAATCTTCAGTTCATCTACAAACGAGCACTTCAACGTAAAGTGTACATTTTCCTGCTCCTTCTCTATGCCCACCACTTGGGCAAATTCTTCTACTATTCCAGAAAACATTTTTTTACCTCCTATTTATTAAATACAATATTCATATATCTCGCGAGATATTGCCGGATTAACCTTCACATAGAATCCGAACTCCTCGCCCTTGTTCCTGTGCAGGTTCTTTACAAGAAGGTCGATATCAGGGTTCTCAACACCCAGTTCCTTGAATGTGAGCGGCATTCCTATGCTCTTCCAGAACTTCTTCAGACGCTCAACGCCCTGCAAAGCCACGGCCGTCTTGTCATCGCCCTCTGGAACGCCGAAGATTCGTGTTGCCATCTGGTACACGTAAGCCGGATGATGCTTAGCCATGTAAGTAGCCCAAGCAGGGAACACTACAGCAAGTCCTGCACCATGGGTAACATCGTACAACGCGCTTATTTCGTGCTCCATCTGGTGCGAAGTCCATTCTTCCTCGCGTCCTACGCCGCATGTGCCGTTGTGCGCAACCGTTCCTGCCCACATTATGTTGGCGCGTGCATCGTAGTCGTTAGGATTTGCCATTACCTTCGGAGCCTCTTCGATGATGCTTAGCAGAATACCCTCGCAAAGGCGGTCGCTTATAGAAACGTTCTTCGTGTTTGTAAAGTAGCGTTCAAAGATGTGAACCATCATGTCAACCACGCCGCTTGCCGTCTGCCATGCCGGAAGGGTCATTGTTAGTTCAGGATTCATAATGGCGAAGACTGGGCGCAGCAACTTTGGAGCGCGGATGCCAAACTTCTTCAAGTCCTTGTTTGTTATTACGGCATTGCCCGAGCCTTCGCTTCCTGCTGCCGGAATGGTAAGAACGACGCCTACCTTCAGAGCTGCCTTAATCTCTGCCTTACCTTCGTAGAAATCCCAGAAATCGCCGTCGTAGCACACGCCCACGGCAATGCTCTTGGCTGTATCGATAACGCTTCCGCCTCCAACAGGCAGCATGAAGTCAACATTCTCCTTTCTTGCAAGTTCAATGCCCTCATACACTTTTGTATCGACAGGATTAGGCTTTACGCCGCCCAACTCTACAAATTCGATGCCGGCTTCTTTAAGCGATTTTTCCACTCTTGCAAGCAGTCCGCTCTTAACAACCGAACCGCCGCCATAAACAATCATTACTTTCTTGGCACCAGCCTCGGCTGTAAGTTTGCCAACTTTGCTCTCTGTATCGCGTCCAAAAACGAACTCTGTTGGACTATAGAACTCAAAATTATTCATTTACACTTAATATATTGATTAGACTTTCGTACAAAAATATGAAAAAAATCGCAAGTAAATGAATTTTTTTGTTTATCTTTGTTAAATAACTTTAAAAATAAAAATCATGAAAAGACGCTTTATATATGCTTCAGTTTTACTGTTGATTACAAATACAGTTCTGTTTGCACAAGGCAGAATAGACCTCTCGGGTAAATGGAAGTGCTCTCTGGGCACAATTACGCTGCCCGGAACGGTTGACCAAAGCAGACTGGCACAAAGCAACACAGACAACACCACGACAGGCAACCTTACACGAAGAAATCCATACGTAGGCATAATGGAATACTCTACAACAGTAAGTATTCCGCAGTCGTTCGAGGGCAAGAAGATTATGCTCTACCTCGAAAGAACACGCCCTACCACACTTTACATCGACGGCGACAGCATAGGCTGCCAGCAATATCTCGAAACGCCGCACATATACGACCTTACGGGAAAAATCTCGTTCGGAATACACACCATTAAGATAAAGGTTGACAACCGCAACGAGGCTGTTCCGAAAGAGGTGCACGGCTCGCACATGTGGAGCGAATCCACTCAGACAAACTGGAACGGAATACTTGGCGACATGTATCTCGAGGCTAAAAGCGATATCTACATCGACGAGATGCAGGTATATCCTGCCGCAGGACTTAACGGCGTTATCTTTGAATGTACCATCTGCGCCGACAAGGACTACAAAAAGGCAACCATCGGCTTTGACGGACAGACCGAACTGGGACTGAAACAGAAGTGCGTAACAACATCGTCGAAAAACTACAACTGGAGCAAACTCGACGACAATACCATCAACGACCTTATGATAACGCCCGACGGCTCGTGCAAGGTCTCGTCTGACAACGACAGCGAGGTGGAGATTGAATACACCAAAATAAAGCCGAACGGACAGACCGACAACGCAAAGTCCGGCACAAAACTGCTGAAAACCGTCAGACTCGAGACTGCACTCAAAAAGGGCATGAACAAAATCCGCTTCACGATAATGAGCAACAGCCTCAAACTGTGGTCGGAGTTCCACCCTTACATACATTGCTGGAACATAAAGGTATCTACGAAAGACAAGAATGTGGTCGAAATTTCGCACCCTTTCTCGTTCGGACTGCGCCAGTTCGAGATTTCGGGCAACACGTTCATGATTAACAAGATACCTGTGTTCCTGCGCGGAAAGCACGACGGATGCGTGTGGCCTATAACGGCATACGCACCTATGAATACCGACGACTGGGGTTACTATCTGGCTACGCTCAAGATGTACGGATTCAACCACCTGCGATGCCACTCGTGGACTGTTCCCGAAGCGGCTTTCGAGGCTGCCGACCGCCTTGGCATCTACATTCAGGTAGAACTGCCTTACTGGGGCGAGTTCAAGGCCGACAACGAGTTCTGCAACAACTTCATGATGCAGGAAGGACTGGCTATCCTGAAGACATACGGCAATCATCCTTCGTTCTTCTCGCTATCGCTCGGAAACGAACTTCACGGCGACCTGCGCACGATGCAGGACTTCTGCCGCACGTTCCGCGAAACCGACTCGCGCCACCTGTACGTTCTGGGAGCAAACAACAACCTTGGATGGAAAGGTCAGATGGCTGGCGACGACTATTTTATAACCTGTCGCAACGGCGGCGGAACAAACTACAGCAGCAACACGCGCTCGTCATTCTCGTTTGCCGACGAGAACGATGGCGGCCTGCTTAACACCATGCGTCCAAACACGCTATACAACTACGCCAACGCCATCCGCAACATAACCATTCCGGTGGTGAGCCACGAGACGGGCCAGTTCCAAAGTTTCCCTAATTTCTCCGAGACAGAAAAATACAACGGCGTGCTCGCTCCGGTAAACTTCGAGATTTTCAGAAAGAGGATGGCAGAGCACGGACTAACCAACAAGGACGATGAATACTCATTCAGTTCATCATTCTGGGCATTCAACTGCTACAAGGCCGACATCGAGATGTGCATGAGAACGCCTAACTTCGGCGGATTCCAGATGCTCGACCTTCAGGACTATCCGGGTCAGGGCACGGCTCTCGTCGGTCTGCTCGATGCTTTCATGGAGCGCAAGAACAACCGCATCACGCCAGCCATGTTCAGGGAGTTCAACTCGCCGCTCACAATCATGGGCGAGCATCCTTCGTTCTGCTACATGGCAGACGACAGGGTGTATGCCAACATCGTCATTGCCAACTTTACCGAAAACGATGTAAGCGACAGGGTCAGATGGAAAATCATGAAGGAAGACATGACCGAACTTAGCTCGGGTTCTTTCAGCCTTACCGCTCCGCGAGGAATGGTAACAAAGTCTGTAAGCCCAGAACTAATCGACATCGTTCCTACAAACAGGGGCTGCAACATCGACAAGGAAAGCAGCGGCGCATCTGTCATATTTCCCGAAAACATACCAACGGGCATGTATTTTCTTGAACTGCGGTTCGGCAATGCCACAAACCACTATATGTTCTACGTCTACAACAAACAGAGCATAAACAACGAGTTTGTAAACAAGATTGAGAAAGCCACGGCTGGCTTCGACTGGGATGCACAGACTCACATTGCCTACACGCAGGAGGATGCCATAGCCGCTGCCAACAAGGGCAAGGACGTGCTCTACATCCCGTCGCACAAGGATATTGAGCCGTTCAGCCTTAAAGGCTTGTTTACGCCTGATTACTGGAACTACTCTATGTTCAAGGGCATCTGCGAGGGACTGAAGAAGGAGGTTTCGCCGGGCACGCTGTCTATAAACACGCGCCGCCAGCACCCAATATTCAACCACTTCCCTACCGACAACTACACAAACTGGCAATGGTGGAGCATCTTACACAACAGCCGTCCGATGATTCTCGACAATACCGACGAGAACTTCCGCCCCGTAATAGAGATGATTGACAACGTGGAGCGATGCCACAAACTTGGCATAATGATGGAGGCGAAACTCGGCAAGGGAAATATTCTGATTTGCACCACCAACTTGCAGAAGATTACTTCTTATCCAGAGGGAAAGGCTTACATCTCGTCTATTCTGCATTACCTCACTTCCGACGACTTTGTGCCGAAATACCAACTTTCGTTGCAGCAGTTTAACGATTTGTTCCACAAAAAGGCTGCCGAGGTTAATCTGAAGGGTGTAAAGAATATCTCGAACTACAAATAAATCTGGCTTCTGCCAAGAAACGAAGAAACAGAAAATCCGTCTGTCAGATTTTCTGTTTCTTTGTTTTTTTACTTCTACCTTCTTATACTACGGAATCAGCCTAACCGGCACACAAATCCCGAACGGATCCCGAACGAATCCCGAAGCAGTCGTACTTGTTCAATCTCCCATTTTTCTGTACTCCCTCGGATTCATCCCCTTCATTCTGCGGAAGAAACGGGCAAAAGTCGTAACCTCGGCAAAGCCAAGGCGATTGGCTATCTGGGTTATGCTCAAAGAAGTCTGCCTCAACAGATAGGCGGCTTCGGCAATAAGCATACGGTTTACATAATCTACCACCGTGCGTCCGCTCACACTATGCACGACGCGCGACAGATAGCGCGGACTTATACACAACTCGGCGGCATAAAAGCCAACATCGCGATGCTCCATAAAATGTTTCGGCAATAGATGCTGAAAGCCGAGAAACACATCTTCTACACGCCTTGAAAAACGATGCTGACGGATGGTGCGCTCCTGAACTGCCGTCAGGTCGGTAAGGAAAAGCGCATAGAGCATTCTGAGGCTGTCGCTCTGTACTGCCGCATGGGTCGGCGAACAGTACTGGATAGCCAGACGCATAAGTTCTTGCAGACGGCGGCTGTCGTCGGGCGAAAGTTGCATTCGCGGCTCGCTTAGTTGCACCAGCGAGAAATATGATGAGTGGATAGCCTTTCTTACCTGCGGAATCTCTAATGTATAGTTTTCGTCGGCAATAAGGCAGATGCCACGATAATCGTCGGATGCCGAAAGAATAGTTACCGGCAGTCCGGGCGAATAGGTGTACAGTTGGTCCTTTTGCAAAGTAAGCCTCTTTCCGTTGTACTGTAACGTAAGCCACCCTTCCGTAACGATGGTAAACGAATAGGCGGCAAGAAACCCCTGCGTCTGGTTGGTGCGGAATGTAAGTTCCTTATCGGTCTCAACACACAACACGTTCCCATCGGTTTTACATCCAATCTCCTCTCCGCCCGTAAGCGTGCAGAACTCATTTATAGTGTACATATTATATATATTAAGGTGCTTTGTGGCACAATCTGGCGGCTAATATACAACAAAAATCTTAAATTGTTCCGTTTCAGTCGTATTTTGTTCCGTCTGGGTTTGCTCATCTACCGGATAAAAACCGTATCTTAGCACCATACAAAATAAAACTAAACTTTTTAAGAATTTATATTATGGATAAGAAGAAATCAATCGAAACATTGGCTTGTAACACAACTTTAATTAACTCAATAAAAAAACAGAAATATGGAATCAGTTAAAAAAGTCTACGATTTCTTGGAAGATGCCAAGACATTCTATCTTGCCACTATGGATGGCGACCAGCCGCGTGTACGCCCATACGGAGCGATGTTGTTTTTCGAAGGAAAAATCTACATCATGGCATTCGGAAAGACCAACGCCACACGCCAAATTGCCACAAACAACAAGGCTGAAATCTGCGCATTCAAAGGCAGGACGCTACGCATAGAGTGCAACCTTGTAGAAGACAACCGTCCCGAAGTAGGCAAGGCTCTTGTCGACAAGATGCCTGTGTTGAAACCAGCATTGGGCGAGAACGGCGAAAACGGCGTGATGTACTACCTCGCCAATGCTACAGCCAACTTCTTCAAGATGATGGAGTTGGACGAGACAATCAAATTCTAATTTGCATACACAATGAAAGAACAAGTATTACAGGCCATGCGCAACGCAGGCAAGCCTGTTTCGGCAGGCGATGTGACCAAGGCTCTTGGAGCCGACCGCAAGGAAGTGGACAAGGCTTTCGCCGAACTGAAGAAGGAAGGCGCAATTGTCTCGCCCGTGCGATGCAAGTGGCAGCCAGCATAAACAGACAGCAAGGAGAGCTTCGGCTCTCTTTGCTTTCTGCAAAGCAGCAGAAGTCGGCACAAAACGTCCAAAAAGGAATCTACAAACAAATAAAACAGATGAAACGTTTTTTAACCGTCATGATGGCAGCAATATGTCTGCTGTCGTGCAAAAGTAACACAAGCGATATGAGTACAATTTATGATTTCAAAGCACTCTCAAACAAGGGCAAGGAAGTAAACTTCGCCGACTATAAAGGCAAAGTTCTGCTAATAGTCAACACAGCCTCAAAATGCGGCTTCACACCTCAGTACGACGGTCTGGAGGCTCTTTACCAGAAGTACAAAGACCAAGGGCTCGTAGTCATCGGCTTTCCTTGCGACCAGTTCGGACATCAAGAGCCGGGCAACGACGAACAGATTGAGGAATTCTGCCGCATAAACCACGGCGTAACATTCCCACTTATGTCGAAAATAGAAGTCAACGGCGAGAATGAGCACCCTATATACAAATGGCTGAAGAGTCAGGCTGGATTCGCCGGATTCGACCCGGAGCACAAGCTCACAAAGGTTCTTGACGAGATGTTTACAAAGGCTGACAAAGACTATGCTTCGAAGCCAGACATAAAATGGAATTTCACCAAGTTTCTGATAAGCCGCGAGGGAAAGGTTGTATGTCGCTTTGAGCCAACAACCGAGCCGCAAGGAATGGAAGAAAGCATAGAAAAGGAGCTTGGCAAGTAAAACCGAATTTGTATCACACAAAAAGGTTGCCGAGGTTAAGCTGGAGGGCGTTAAGAATATCTCGAACAACAAATAAACCTGGCTTTTGCCGAGAAACGAAGAAACAGAAAATCTCACAAACGGATTTTCTGTTTCTTCGTTTTTATTTCTATGCCACCCAACCATTTCCTTGAACTGCCATATCTACAAAATGGTTAAGAAGAAGATTGGTTTTGTCAGCAAAGGCAATGCGGTCATAACATTCGGGGAGGTCATTGTTAAGAGATTTCTGTATTAGGGTAAACACCTTTGTCTTTGGTTGCTCATCCTTATACCAATCAACCACCATCAGTCTGTCTTTCTCCTCCATTAGTTTGTTATACAGATTCTTAGAGGCAAGAATAACCTTTTGTTCTTCATCCTTGGTTAGTTTCCTGCCTTGGATAAGGAGGTCAAATATTTCCAGTTCTTCCTCCTTCAAGTCCATTTCTGTTGAACGAGCCTGTTCTTTCTTTAAGTCTGCAATCAGTTGCAGCAACTTCTCATAGTAATCCTCATTCTCACTACCACCAGCATTATATCTGTCTATAATATTTCTGTATCGCTGTGAGAATGCCACTCTGGTACAATTCTTATTGATTAGCTGCTCCAGAGTCTTTTCTATAAAAGTACGGAGGTCATCTATCTCCATAGACTTGTATGGAGTAGTTTTTATCTCCTTTCTTATACTTTCAATATCAAGTTTGCTCAAGTCAATAACCTTGCCTTGGCGTATGCCATATTTAACTTGGTCTTCTGCCACCATTGCAGTAACACTGTTATCCAGAGTTTTTGCCATACTTAACTTGGCACGGTTAAGTTTCTCATCGTCTATTCTATTGCAGAACAATCCATTGAGATAGTCTAACGGAGAGAACTTTTCATTGTACCATCCACGCTCAAAGATTTCTGGTTTTGAGGCATCATACAGATTTATCAGCAGATTAGTCATAACCATAAATCTGTCCTTCCATTCATCTTTTTCCAAAATCCTGTTGTATGCCACACGCAACAACTCCAGTTTGTCAAGAGTGTCCCCACCATCAATGATTTTATCCAGATTGATGTCAAGCTGCCTTAGGAATATATCACATTCTACGATGCACTTATCTATGTTATCTATCAACTGTTCTATGTCCTTGGCAGGATAGTCGGCATTATCATCACCTGTTGAGGCATAGTCTGACAACGCCTGCTGCATATATTTGAACACATTTACATAGTCAACCACAATACCGCAAGGCTTACCCGGGAACACCCTGTTTGCTCTTGCTATAGCCTGCATCAGGGTGTGTCCCTTCATTGGTTTGTCAAGGTATAGTGTAGAGAGCGACGGCACATCAAAACCTGTGAGCCACATAGCACAAACAAAGACCAGACACAGTGGGTCGTCCTTATCTTTAAATCTGTCCTCTATATCCTTGCCCTCTGGTGAGATATCATTCATCTTCTTTCTGTGAGAAAGGATATCAAGTCCTTGTTCTTTGAACTTCTCAACTTCTTCAGCATCCTCGCTTATGATAACAGCCATTTCCACTTTGTTCATATAGTCCAATCTGGCTGTTTTTTCATCATACTCTTCTTTGGTCTTGGCATCATTACGTTCTTTCATCAATGCTTTCTTTTCCTCTGCCCAATAATGCTGAACCTTATCATACATCTTAACCGTGGTGTACTTATCCACACTCACAACCATTCCTTTTCCAAGGAAACCTCTTCTTGGAAAATGATGCGCAATGTCTTGCGCTATCCTGTCAAGACGTTCGTCACGCTTTATTACCTCCAATATTCTGGCTCCTGAGTTTTCCAACAGTTCTTTTTCCCTGTCATTTAGTTCCTCATCTTCAACAATCTTGTCGAGGTCGGTATCAAGCCAGTTGTTCTCAAGTCCCACCTCTGGAACTCTACGGCTATAAAACAAAGGAACAGTACTGCCGTCTTCTATTGCCTGAGCAAAGTTATATTCAGACACATAGTTGCCAAACCACTGGTTGGTCAATCGTTTTGCTCCCAGCAATGGAGTACCAGTAAAGGCTATATAGTTGGCATTTGGCAGACCTGTGTGCATATTCTCTGCCAATTGCTTGTATTGAGTTCTATGAGCCTCATCGACCAGCACAAAGATGTCATTACGCTCTGATAGAATTGGGTACTTTTCAGTCTTATCATACTGGAACTTATGTATAAGAGTAAAGACCATAGGCTTGTTGCTACCAAGAAACTCACGCAACTGCGCAGCATTCTTAGGCTGACATTCTTCCTTATCACCTATCACCTCGGTACGCACAAAGGTCTTATGTATCTGTGTGTCAAGGTCATCTCGGTCTGTTATGATAAGGAATGTGAAGTTGCCATGCAACTTACGTTTCATCTTCCTCACAAACATCACCATGCTATAACCCTTGCCCGAACCTTGTGTATGCCAGAATACGCCAAGCTTACCTTTCAGTTCCTCTCTGCGCTCCACACTCTTCATCAGATTATTAACACCAAGATACTGATGGTTCTTGGCAATAATCTTGATGCGCTTGTTATCAAAAAAGATGAAATTCTCTATATAGTCGAGCAAACGTTCTTTTTTGAACAGACCATCAATAAGGTTTGTTATAGACAGACCATACTCTGCAATATGGTCTCTATCCAGCTTCTCTTTCTCGTCATCCACCCTAAGCCATTCAAAGAAGAATTCATATCCAGCATTCCAAGCACCAAGCTTTGTCTGTAATCCATTGGAGAGCACACAAATCTGGTTAAGTGCAAAGATGTTTGGTATATCCTTTCTGTAACTAACAAGGTTCTTATTGTACGACTCCTCTACCTTTACAGTGGAGTTCTTTAGCTCAATGAACACCACGGGCAAACCATTTACAAACAACAGCACATCAGGTCTGCGATAACGGAATCTGCCTTTTATCCACATCTGATTGACACAATGGAAGTCATTGCTATCCACATTGTCAAAGTCTATTAGTTTGACAATATCAAAATCTTCCTTGCCGTTCTTCCTAACCTTTACCTTTACCCCATTGCGAATCTGGTTGTAGAACTTATAGTTAGTGTCGACCATATCTGTGGCAGTATAGTCTTTTCTGAAATCACGCACTATGCCCTTTAATATCTCAGCATCAATCTGTGGATTGATACGTTTCAAGGCACTAAAGAACACTTCTGGCAGTATGCACTCTGAGGGGTTGGCACGACCAGTTTTACTGACATCATCCTGTGCAGCCACACTTGGGTCACACTCAATGCGTTTCCATCCATACTCTATCTGAGAGAGTCGGTTACAGATAGCCTGCTCTATTTTGTCTTCGCTTATGAATGATTTCATATTCATACCCTATTTTAAAGTTCAACACATTAGTTCTGATATTAGGAATACTAATCAAAATCCTTTTAAGAGTATATCTACTTACAGAACATGTCCATTAAATGGCATTTTATTGACCATGTCTTGACAACGTGTCCATAAAAAGGCGTTTTGTTGACCACGTCTTAACTCTTATGAGTAAAAATCCCTGTTTTTTACCCATGAAGTACATAACGTGTTAAGAAAAATGTATTTTTTTAACACGACAAAACTCACGTGTTATATTTTTTCATTTTCTTTAACATGACCTTGATTTATGAACAACTGACACAATGCGTCATTTATATAATAATTATCTTTCCCTATTTTCATTTTAGACAATAAGCCTTCATCTACAATCATATCAAGATACTTACTTGCCGTTTGGCGTGTCACCATCATATCATTTTCCACAAATTCAATCTTTGTATACGGATGTCTGAACAAATTATTAAGCAAATCATGCTTATATTTGTTCCCCAAAATTGCTTTTAATCGGAATTTGAACTCTGTCATTAATGACGAAATGGCTTTTATCAAAACGATAGTATCTTCTGCCGTTTCCTCTATGCCATTTATTACAAACAAAATCCATTCCTCCCATTCTTTAGAGTTGTCCCCTTCCTTATCTCTAATTGCCTGAATGAGTTGATAATATCGTTCCTTATTATGGGTTATATATCGACTGAGATAAAGAATAGGAAGGTCAAGCAAATCATTTGTAATCAGCATTAAGATATTGATGATACGTCCAGTTCTGCCATTACCATCAAAGAACGGATGAATGCTTTCAAACTGATGATGAACAATTGCAAGTTTAATCAATGGGTCAATATCTGACAGAGTTTCATTATTGATGAACTCTTCCAAATTGCTCATCAATTTCACAATCTCGTCATATTCCTGCGGTGGTGTATATACAACCTCGCCAAGGTTATTCTTTAACAAAGTACCCGGAACAGTACGGAATCCTGCACGGTTAGACTCCAGTTCCGATTGGATTCTCTGGATGATATTACATGTAAGCAATTTATGTTCCTTTACCAATTCAAAACCAGTCTGCATTGCGCGACGATAATTCATCACCTCTTTGTCGGCGGCTTTAATTATACTATCTTTGAGGTTAAGGTCTGCTTTATAAAGGTCATCTTGGGTAGTAACGATATTCTCCACCTCGCTACTGTCCTTTGCCTCTTGCAAAGTGAGAGTACTTATCAATATGTTCTCGTTGGGTATGGTAAGAGCCACACCCTTGAGTTCTGCCAACTTTTTGTTTGCACTAATTAGTTGCCGCATTACTTCCTTTGTCTCCAAGTCATAGACAAGAGGCAAGGTTGGTATATTGTAGTTACTCATTTTTGTTCTTTTTAAGGTTTAACTTCCAGTTTACCACTCATCAAGCGAGGAAGAAGAAGGTCACGCTGACGAATAAGGATTTGATTTATTTTATGCAGATATCTCTTCTGTTCAATTATCGGATTAATTCTTTCTCCAAAAGCAAATAACACATTTTTTTCAGGAACAAGTATTTTGTATCTACGCATAAAAGTCAAACCAACAAATTGCTGTGATGCGCCATTTGTCTGAGTTGAAAACACATTTTGCATAGAATCGCTCATCATCCAATAATAGAGATATGCAGTTTTTAAAATGTCGTTAGGTTTAAAGATAATAACATTCTTAACACTGAATTCACGATCATAATCTACTATACAGCATTTACCAACAGTACCAATATTACTAAAAAGAATGTCTCCTGTTGAAAGTCCACTTCGTCTTTTAATACTTTCGTGGTCTTCAAAACTTATACAGTATGCCTCATCAAAATCAACAAATCCATTTGAGATACATTTACCCGTTATTAACGGGACACCATCATCAACAGGTTTAGGCGTGTCATGCGTTCCATCTGTTACGTTACAGAACTCTGCCATTCTTTTAACTCCCCATCCCTTTGGCATACCATTCTCCATTTTCACATTCTCATGTCCAGGGAAACGGAAACGCACAAACCATTCCTTGTAGAGATTCTCTGCCATCTGTTCCAACAACTTAATACGCTTTGTATTGTTCTCAATCAAAGAGTCATAAGCAGAAAGAATAGAGGCAATCTTTTGCTGAACAGGCAAAGATGGCAAGAAAACCTTAATTGAGTTATAGGTCTTTTGCGTCATACTTGGAATACTTGCTCCCGTATCGAAACCAGACAGGTCAAGATTTTTCAAATAACAGAAAATATAAAATGGGTCGAATTGATCTTGTTTAATGATAGAATAGAAACAAGTATCAACCGTCCAAAACTTTCCCTTATCAAAATATTGAATGTTTGAGAGAGTGCCTTTTCGGGGCAACAAAACACTTGGTTTGTCATATAGAAAAGAATCAACAGAACACATATATCCCCCACTTCCAAAGACAGGAACATTCCCATATTGAAGATGTTTATAATCCTTACCATTCTTTATTGTAAGAACTTCTGATAATCTATATCTTTTAGTTTTCATAAAACATCACTCCCCCCACAACTCTTTAAGATTTTCACTTATCTGTTTTGCAAGTTCTTCTGCTTCTACATTAAGGGTAGAGAAATCTGCATTAAGTCCCTTCATGGTTTCCTTAAACTCATCCTCTGTCATACCATCATCTTCAATGACAACACCAACATAACGACCTGCATTGAGGCTGTAATCATTATCTATGATTCCATCCTCACCTTCAAGTTTGGCTACCTTACAGAGACCTATAACATCTTGGTACTTACCATCAGACCAACGTTCCAAAAGCCAGTCAATCTGCTCTTGCCAATAGTCCTTTGTCTTGACTTCCTTATCATCAGAGGTAGATGGAGCATTCTGTTTTTCTTTCTTGTATTCATCCACCAATGCCCAGAAAGCATCACTATCACCTTCATATAGTCTGCTGATGATACCAAGGTTCTTGATTTGTTCTTCTGAGAACTTTCTATGTGCTCTATCCACTTGGGTGAATACATTACGGGCATCAATGAAAAGAATCTCATCACGATTTGTTCTTTTCTTGTTGAAGAACCAAAGTGTAGCAGGAAGGGTAACAGTAGAGAACATATTGCTTGGCAATGTCACCATCTGGCTGATGATGCCATCCTCTATCATCTTCTTCCTTATCTCCAACTCACTACCACTTGCATCACTTGCAGAATTTGCCATAACAAGAGCAGCCTTGCCATTGGCATTTAGGGCAGTAGCAAAGTAACCAATCCACAGATAGTTGGCATTTGGTACAGTTTCTCTCTTGTCCGACGATTTCTTACCCGACTTTGTCTTGTTTCGTGGCACACCGTATGTATTGAAGCGTGCATCATCAATAACCTTTTCTAACACGACCTCATCTACATTGAAAGGAGGATTAGCCATAACATAGTCAAACTGTCCAAAGGCACTATAAGGGTCGCTATAAAAAGAGTTTGCCTCAGTAATATCACCTCTGACATTGTTAAGAAGAAGGTTCATCTTTGCCAACTTCACAGTATCAGGTTCTTTCTCCACACCATAGCAACGGAATTGCATCATCTGATCGTTGGTAGCATTGTGTCTGTGCATATATCTGGCAGCCTGCACAAACATACCTCCAGAACCACAAGCAGGATCAAGGAATTTCTTATCACCAGTAGTAGGTTGAAGAACCTCTACCATATACTGAACAACAGTAGCAGGAGTATAGAATGCTCCTCCACCCTGACCTTCTGCAAGGGCAAAGTTTCCAAGGAAGTATTCGTATATCTGACCAAAGAGGTCAATGCTGATGTCTTCTGGAATATCCTTGAAAACACGCACAATCCTACTCAGCAACTCAGGTTCTTCTTCTGGCACTAACTGACCATATACTTCCTTTGGCAGCACACCATCCATTCGAGGGTTCTCACTCTCGATAGCCTCCATTGCATTTTTTACCAACAATGCCTTGTTAGCATCATCTGGTGCATCATTGATATAGTCAAAATAGGCACACTCTGGCAAGAAGAAGCCACACTTCTCCACAGCAACATCCTTGTAATCACGCTCCATACGTGTACCTTTATACTGATTGTACTCAGCATCAATCTCTGCTTTATGCTGCTTGAAAAGGACATCAGCATAACGGAGGAATATAAGACCAAGGATAGGCTGACCATATTTGTTGGCAGCAAGATGAGCACCTGCACGGAGCATATCAGCAGAGTGCCAGAGTCTGTCTTTGAGGTTTTTGAGTTCTATATCTGTCATTAGTTTCGGATTATTCTATCTAAACAAATTTTAATCTTACTGTTTAAACTAATAGTATGATGCAAAGATACCAAAATAATATCGAAAACCCATGACTTTTCAAAAAACAAAGCATTACAAAAATGCCAGTTCGGAACAAGAAAAGACAATTCTGTAATGCTAAAGTTTTGTTTTTATACCTAACCTCTTGTCGCCCAACGACAAGGCGAGTTGCAAGCTATCGGTTTTATAATGCTGTCGAATTTGCCATCTTCACTTGTTCGAGCGGCAAATTCGGCAAAACTGAGTATGGGTTAGATAACGTACACGCCGTTTTCATCTGGCTCTATTAGCCATTTGCCGTCTTTGTATATCGGCTTTATTGGGTCTACATCGAAGATGAAATCATCAAGTTTTTCGCGGTGGCGATAGATTTCGTCGAGGTCGGAAAGAGGGACATCCATGCTCGGAGTTTCATGTCCCCATCGATAACCATCAATGCCCATTGTCAAAGCCAAATCAGGAGAAAGCCTCATACAGAATGTTTGATTCTCCTCGTTAAATGTAGATGACATAAATTGACATTTATAACCTTTATACACGCAAAATACTGTGGAATAAAAACCTCTTGTATGGGCGATGTCTTTTATTGGCAGGAAATTTATTTCATTCAAACATATATCTGGTTTAATTTTCTTGAAGCCATACTTTTCAACCAAAACAGAATCAACAGTTGTATACCCCCATCCATATTCTGAAAAAGATATTGCCTGTAATAACATGTTATCTAAGAAAGCATAATTATGTACTCCTTTTATTCTAATTTTCACTTCCATTTTTTACTATTTTACGACCTTTTTAAACACATTTATTGTTTCTCCAGCATCATTTGTTTCTGCGACCAGCACCCCCACAAGCGTTTCGTTGCCGTTCTTGTCTATTCTATAAATCTCGGCAGCAGTCATTTCAAAAAAGCCTCCTTTTTCTGGAACAAATTCAGGACCGCCAAGAATATACTTGCCCTCTGGATTTATGCCTCCACCAGTATAGCCATGACCTTTAAAAGGCTCAGGATTATTCTGCAAATCATCGGCAGTATTCGGAATACGCAATTTCCTTATAGCACCATTATCCAAAGTGTATCTCATGACATAAATCTCATCGACAATAACCTTTGTCAGCTCTTCATTAAAATATGGAGAGCCGCTATAATTCAACGCCAATCCGTAGCAATAGTCCTCAACTGTTCTTAGGTGCATTAAGTCGCACGCTCTCGACATAAAACCGCCTACTCTGGCATCCCAACCACCTGTTTTTGTGTAATTCTCGAAAGCATTTTTGGGTATAACCTTCTGCATCACGGTTCTTTCTGTAATATCAGAAACAGGAATGTGATTTCTAATCCTTGTAATCAAGTCGAACTCCTCTTTATTCATTTCTGTAAGCTTTAAATTAGTCAAGTCTTCAGCACGACGTTTTGGAACAAGCTCTACAAACCTTTCCATGCTTATACCCTCTTCGGCAAGCCAGCGCAAAAGGTTTTCCATAAAGGCATTGCTTACATTTTGGGCAGCAATTGCGGCTTTGCCAAACAGAGGCTTAATCTTGCCGATGCTTATTTCGCGATTATCTGTCGTTACGCTTGCAGCCTTCCAGCCTTTATACTTTTCTGCTGAGCCGTTGCCGTAGTCCGAAAGGTTAAGGCTGTATGGCGACAGCATCTGCACAGGATAGCTGTCTCGCGCCGCCATGCGCGCCGGTATGACGAATGCCAGCATGAGAGCGAGCACCATATACAGGCTGCTAAAGTGTCTTATTGAATTTCTCTGTCGAAAGTTTATCGTTGTCATTAGACCAAGTTTTTTAACTGTGTTTAACATATTGATTTTTACTAAAGACATCATTTGCAAAAATACAGAATATTTATTTGTTATAGACATTTTCAGCAATGATTTTTTACACTCCCTTTCCCTATCTTCTCACCAGCCTATACCTAAAAAACTTTTTCCTATATCATGAAATGATTATTCGGAATGACGCTGAAAGCGTCACCTCTCAGTAACCGCAGCATCCGTAGGATCTGCGGACTGAAATGATACAAATATAATCGACCCTGAAAGCGGTCACCCATTGCGACAGATGGGGCACTCTTTCAGATTGCTTGTTGTTCGTTCTTATTCCGCAGGTCGTGCCGACCTACGTTACTAAGCGGAGACGCTTTCAGCGTCTGTAATAAGTATAATAATACACAGACGCGGGAACTCCAACTTCACCATAACCTACCCATCACCTAATCTGGCTATAGTTTACATATAGCCTACATATAGCTTACATATAGCCTACATATACCTTGCATATACCTTGCATATACCTTGACACTATTTTGTATTTACCAAAAGACCAATTCGTATTGTAATTGTCCTTCATAAGTCCTCGGCAATTATGAAAAAAATTTTGAATTATGAATTATGAATTATGAATTGTCAACTGCAATTCTGAATTCTGATTTGTTTTTCTGATTACGAAAAAAGTCCGAGAAACGAATCCCGGACTTCAATAAGTGTTGTATAAATAAGTGATATCACTCAGCAATAGTCATTTCCTGAACAATCTGCGGACAGCCGCCAAACTTGTCTATCATAAACAGAACGTAGCGGATATCTACGCAGATGCAACGCTGCAACTCGTTGTCGAAGTGAATGTCGCCGCTAAGGCTCTCCCAGTTGCCGTCGAAGGCAAGACCGATAAGCTGACCGTCGGCATTGATTACAGGCGAACCTGAGTTTCCGCCGGTAATATCGTTTGTTGTAAGGAAGCAAGTTACAAGTTTGCCGTCCTTGTTTGCATATCTGCCGTAATCCTTCTTCTGGAACAAGTCCTTCAGACGCTGAGGCACCTCAAACTCATCGTTGTTAGGGTCTTCCTTCTGCATAACACCTTCGAGAGTTGTGTAATAGCGGTAAGTGAGTGCATCCTTAGGACTGTAGCCCTTCACGTTTCCGTAAGTCATACGAAGAGTAAAGTTGGCATCAGAATAAACAGGATTCTTCTCGTTCATCTTGCACAAGCCGCGAACGTAGATTTTGTGCAGAAGGTTAGCCTTGTCGCTGTAGCTCGAATAATCGGCATACTTATCTTGCAAGAAACTGCGCATCGACGCGCTGAACTTAAGCATAAGGTCGTTGTTGGCAACCTTTGCACTTGGCTTTGCAAGGAACTTGTTAAGGTTGGCCTCGCTTGCAAGGATTGACTTGCTGTACATATCATCAACAAAGGCGTTGTAGTTGCCCTTGAAGCTCTTCTCGATAACTTCCTTGTAGAATGTAGGAAGTTGCTTTGCCTCCTTTGCATAGAGCGGCAGAAGAGCCTTTAGGACGTCGGCATCCACCTTGTGGTCGTAGTCCTTGTTGTGAATCATGTCGTACAGACCGCGTATTTTCTTCTCGAGAGCCTTGCCCTCGTCTGTTCCCTTCTTGTCGGCGTATGCAGAGAAGAGCGAAACATCATCCACCTTAAACTCGATGGCACGGCGGAACTCGACAAAAAGCATCAGTTCGCGGTAGAATGGACCGTAATCCTTCATCAGAGCATCGATGAGGCTTACAACAGTCTCGTACTCGCTGTTTCCAGCCTTCTCGGCAAAGGTAGCGAAAGCCTTCTCCTGCTCAAGTTTGCCCTCGATAACCTTGTTGTCTACGATAGCCTTGTTCATGCCGATGGCATTCTTCCAGTAGTTTGCGCTGTGAGCGTACTTGCTGGCATACTTCAGGGCGATGCTTGGGTCGGCCTGCATAGCCTCCTTTAGCACACGCTGACGCTCGGTACGGATAATGATTCGCGGAGTGTTCTCGCTATCCATTCTCACCTTAATCTCGCTTGCTGTAAGATAACGCTCGGTACTGCCCGGGAAGCCCATAACCATGGCATAGTCGCCCTCGTTAAGTTCCTTTAGGGAGATGGCAAGATGCTTTGGGCACTTTAGCGGAACGTTGTCTGTGCTGAAGTCGGCAGGCTCGCCGTTCTTGTCGGCATAGATGCGGAACATAGAGAAGTCGCAGGTATGGCGAGGCCACATCCAGTTATCAGTCTCACCGCCGAACTTGCCAACGCATTGTGGAGGCGTTCCGACAAGGCGCACGTCTTTATATACTTTCTTAATAAAGAGATAGTAGCTGTTTCCGGCAAAGAACGGAAGACACTCGGCTCTGTAGCCAGCCTTGCCCGAATACTTGCTTGCTGCCAGTTTCTTCTGTGCGAAGGCTCTGAGCTGCGAAGCCGTCATGATGCCAGAGGCTGACTTCTTGTCCTTCATCTCCTTCAGTTCATTCTCTACCTCTTCAGTAACATCGGTAATATCTACGATGAAAGTGAAGGCGAGGTTCTTTGTTGCCAGTTCCTCGCTTCTCGACTTAGCCCAGTATCCGTTCTTCAGATAGTTGTGCTCATCGGTGCTGACACCCTGTATGGCATCGAATCCACAATGATGGTTAGTAAGCACCAGTCCGTCGGCAGAAACGACCTCGCCCGTACATCCTCCTCCGAAGATGCCCACACAATCCTTCAGCGAAGGCTTGGTAGTGCTATACACGTCATCAGCCTCAATGCGCAGTCCGCATTTCTTCATCTGGTCAATTACATGCTGCTCCTTCATCAGCTGGAGCATCCACATACCTTCGTCGGCCTTGGCACAGAGTGTCATCGCCAACGCAAAAATTGATAAAATAACCTTTCTCATTACATCTTGTTATAAATATTTGGCGCAAAAATATAAAAAAAACTTAAATTTTCTGTTATTCTTGCAATAAGTATGAATTTATTTACAATTTATCCAAAATGGATATTATTTTTGCAGTAGAAACAAATACTAATAATTTATATATGCACAAATTTTTAATGATTTTAGCGGCAGTACTGATGCTCGCCTCTTGTGCAAAAAAGTACAAGATTGAGGGTTCGTCTGCCATATCTGAACTTGACGGAAAGAAAATCTCCGTTAAGGTTATCAAGGATGATTCGCTTGCTACCGTGGCAACCGGTACAATGGCGCACGGCAAGTTTACCGTGAAGGGACAGATTGATTCCGCCACTATGGCAAACCTATTTATCGGCGAGGACATAGTAATACCTATAGTTCTGGAAGAGGGTGAAATCAGCGTTGACCTGAAGGCTGAAGACCTTGTTTGGGGAGGAACGGAACTGAACGAGACGCTTTATAAGTTCTTCAAGAGCCGCGACTCGCTTCAGACTCAACTTAGAGACATACAGAAGATGGAATACGAGATGACTGTAAACGGCGTTGACGAGCAGACTATAAACCAGCGTCTGATGGCAGAGATGCAGAAGGTTTCGGCAAAGGAAGACGTGCTTACGACATCGTTCATCAAGAGCCACTACAACGATGCACTTGGCGTGGGCGTATTCGTGATGCTTCTGAGCAACATGCAGTACCCTGTTATGACTCCGCAGATTGAAGATATTCTGACAACTGCCCCAGATGCGTTTAAGCAGCACAAACTGGTAAAGAAATATCAGGAAGATGCAAAGCAGTTCAGCGAGCAGCAGAACCTTGCAAAATAACGATTTCTTAATTTAACAAATACAAAGGGCGCAACCTCGCATGAGTTTGCGCCCTTTTTTTTATGTCTCGCCCCACCCCAAGAGGCAATTTTCAACTAAAAAATTGTCAATTATCAATTGTCCCCACAACCGCATCAGAAAAAGCCTTTCTTGATATGCGCACCTTCTCGACTGTAAATTCTGGAATGTTGTAACTCCAAATCGATTCGAGTTCGGCAAGCGGATTCTTCTGCGGCAGTTCGAAAGCCTTGCGCGCATTTCCATCGGCATCAATATAAGCCATGTACAGACGGGTGAAGTTGCCGTCGCCGCGGCGGCTCGTAAAGACAATCCACCTTCCGTTAGACGACCAGTTGTGAAAACTCTCTGCCCTATCCGAATTGGCTTCTGCAAGCGCATGAGTCTCGCCCGTTGCCAGATTCGTAAGGAACAAATCAGCCTCGGGATGCCAAATATGGAACACACCGTATGGTGCTTGCCCTGTCAGCAGCCACTTGCCGTCGGGACTGATGCGCGGAAGCGTTGCGCTGAGGCTGTCAGCCGATGCCATCAGAACTGGCTCGGGCTCGCCAAGCGAAAGAGAATCGGGCGAAAAACGGCGGCGGTAGATGTTGTATCTTATTTTGTCGTACTGCTTTACGAACTCAATGCGCGCCGTGTCCTTGACGGCTGCAACGCTATAATAGAGCCATCGCCCGTCGGGACTCCACGTCGGGAACACTTCAAGGTCGAAAGGCGTATCGGTAATCCTTATAACCTTGTCTTTCTTTACGTCGTACAGAACAAGGTCGCTCTTGCTGTCCTGCACCTCTATTTTGGCGATGTTGGCGGTGAAGAAATTCTGCATCGTAAGGTTTGACGAATATGCTATGACATCGAACTTAGGATTCCATGCCGGATATGCGCCGCCCATCGGATTGCCCTCGCGCTTGAGGTTTATCTTTCTAACCGCGCCATCTTCGGCAATGAGCGTGCCACCAAAGCCCTCGCGAACGTGCATCTGCATCTTTGCCGTGCGGTAATTCTGGAACGAATGGCAATTTACGCAATGCGACTGCCCCCGAACCTCGCTCCATTTGTTGTTGTAGACCTCGTATTTGGCAAACGACGTGAGGTCGCGCTGAACGATTCGCATCTGGTCGTACATCACATACGACGGCGGAATCTGGCGGTACGCTACAAAACTGTCTATCTGCTCTTTTGCAACATGAACACAGAACGGCTTGTAGCCCTTCCACTCGCCGCCAGAAGATGCAAAGACCTGAACCTTTATGCTGTCGCCGGCGGCTTCGGAAAGCATCTTTCGCCATTCGTCTATGTCTATTTCTATCTGACCGCTTCCGCCACACTCCATCGTTTTTCCGCCGTGCGAGAATCGCGCCACGCACTCGTCGGCATCCTTCACGGCGAAATTAAGCGGCGCGATGTTCGAAGGAACGGTAACGCCTGTATAGTCGGGCCAGATGCGAGCCTCATCGCCCGTAACATGACAGTTTTCGGGAACACGGGGCAACGATGCGCAAGCCCCAATCATGAGTGCACAGACTAATAAGTGTGCAGCGCTTCTGAAGTTCTGAAATTCCATTGGACTTTTCTTGTTGCTGGTAAGTATCTTATTATTAACTTCTCTGGATATCCGTTGTCTGATGTAAGGATGTCGCGCTGAGCCTGCCATCTCTTTACATCACGAAATTCGGGATGAGCCGCAATCGCCTCGGGATGACCAACGAGCGCGTTCATTTCATCGGCTAAAGCCGAATGGAACATCGTTGTGCGCAGTCGGGCAATGTATCGGCGGCACAAATCCCACTCGCCGTTAAGCATGGCACAGCGCAACAACATTCGCAACCGTCGTGGCGAGAAACCGAATTCTACGGCATTCTCGAAACTCCATCGGTACGAATAGTTTGACATTCCGAAGGCATAGTAAACCACGTCACCGCCAGTATACGCCATGTGAACCGGCGGATTTGTTATCATCTGCGGACGGTAGCCGTCGTTCGGATTCAGCAGAATGGAATCCGAAGGAGCGTGCTGGCATATTATGGCAGCATCGCGAAGCAACTGCATCTGCCTTGTGGTGGTGCGATCTATCTCCAGTTCGGTATCGATAATCTTCTGCCACTCAGCCTTTTCAACATAAGTTGTCATTCTTAGTTCGGCACGGAAACATGGGTTGTGATAGTTCATCAGAAAGCCCCAGTTTAGCACCGCAACGACTGCCGCAACACTCACGCCAAGCGCGATTTTATCATATTTGGCGGCGAAACGCGAAAAGGCAAGAACCGCCACGACGAGGATGCCGATATAGAACGGCATAAGCATTGATGACGGACCGCCCTCGAACAGATTGAAGTGCGGCATTCCGTTGAACGGTGTGAGCATCAGAATCCACGCCACCGAAATGACGGCAATCATCATCCAGCGGAAGAAGACGTTTTCTATCTCGCCCACCTTTCTGACAGAAGCCGAGAAAGCCGCAACCCACAGCAGCAGAACAGTTCCGAAGAACCAGTAGCCGCTTAACTGAAGCGTGTAAATCCAATAGCCCACCTGAGTTATGGAAACCTGAATGCACACAACGAGCACGACTATCAGCGGACGCAGACGGACTGGCACTCTGAAGCCGTAAGCAATGCCGAAATACGACATCAGCCACATAGCGAGCATTATTGCAATGCCGAGGTACGGATAGTAGAAAAACTGCGTAAGAAACGCCGAAAACCACAGCAGCAGACCAAGCGGCTGGGCGATGCACTTGCCAAAGTGCTCGGCTGTTAAGTGCCACACCGTGAAGTCTTGCGCGGCAAACAGCAAATCGGTCTGCCATACGCAAAGCATCAGCGCCTCGAGCACGATGAGCGCGATACAAGCGTAAGAGATTGATTTTTCGATATTTATCTTCATTATCTTATTTCACAACTATAACAAAGCCACCGCGCGGCTTCATTTCTATTTCATTTGGAAGAGACTGGTCTTTCGAGATGTTCCACGGATTTCCGTCGGCAAAAACTGTCACGTCGCGTCCTAACCTTTCGAGATTCTTGGTGCTGAACTTCGCCGAAAAATCCTTGTCCGTGCCGTTTATTCCGGCAATATACCAAGTGCTACCCTTTCGGCGCGCCATGACAACATATTCGCCCGGATAGCCGGCAAGAAGTCTTGTCTCGTCCCATGCTGTTGGCAGTTCAGACAGATAGTTTCTGACCTCGGCAGGCTGTGCAAGGAAACTCTCGGGGCGGTCGGCAAGATGCTGAATACCTGATTCATAGAGTGCAGTGAGAGCCAGCTCGTGAGCGTGGGTCGTGATGTGCGGATGCTGCGAGTCGGTAAAGGCGCAAGGAGTATAGTCCATCGAGCCTACGACGTTTCGGGTGAAAGGCAGGGTTGCGTTGTGGGCAGCCGCCTTGTCGGTAAACGTAGGCACGTTGTTGTACCACTCCGCTCCGTAAACGCCCTCGGTACTTACAAGGTTCGGATAAGTTCGCTGCCAGCCGCGTGGAAGCGTTGCGCCGTGGAAATTGACAAGCAAATGATGCTTCGCCGCGCTTTCGAGGAGTTCAATCATATACTTCATGTTCAGATTGTTGTCACCCGAAAAGAAGTCTATCTTCACGCCCTTCACGCCAATTTTCTCGCACCACGCAAATTCCTTCTCGCGGTCATCGGCATTGTTAAGTCTGAACTTCGGACCCGGCGCGCCGTTAATCCATCCTACCGACGAGTTGTACCATATTATCGGCTTCACTCCGTTGTCTGTGGCATATCTCACAGCGTCCTCAACCGTCTTTCCATCCTTGAACTCGTCCCACTCGGCATCAATCAAGACGTAAGGAAGTTTTAGTACCTTTGCCATGTCGGTATATTTTTTGATGATGTTGAAATCGTTAGAGCCATGATTATAAGCCCAATATACCCACGCAGCCACACCCGGTTCAATCCACGAAGTATCGTCTATTCTGCAAGGCTCAGAAAGCGTTGTTACGAGGGTCGATTCAACCACATCGGCAAGATTTCCGATGAGGACGGTCTTCCAAGTGCTCATCTTCGGAATGTTCACGTTCTCGTCGGCAACGATGGTGAACTCGCCCTTCTTGTCGGTACTGTATAGGCAAGATGCCGCGTTGTCCTTGTGAACATCGGCCTCTGTGAGAAGCGCGAAGACTCCGTTGCCGTACTCGAACAGCGACGGAAAAGCCCATCGGTCGCCCTTCTTCGTCGGTCTATTCTTCGGAAAGAACTCCTCGTAACTGTCAACCCATTTCTGAAGCCAGTTGTTTGTAGCCGATGCAAAACTTACGGCAACAGGGTGCTCTCCGTTGAAGTCCATGCTGGCGCGGCTCATCAGTCTGAACGCCACGCCGTCGTTGTATACTCGCAGAATCAGGCTACCGCCCGATGCGAGAGAATACTGATATTCAACGCCTTTGGCTTGGCACATCTGCCTTTTGCCAAGAAGCATCTGATATTTTTCGTTTACGTTTGATTTTCTCGTCAAGCCAGAGATGCCCTTTACCTCGGCAGAGCAGATTCGCTGCCACTTTCCGCCGTCGCGATACGATATCTTTATCGAATCGCCCTTGGCTGTAGCCTTTATTTTGCCGTTTGGCGAGGTCTGTGCGCCTGCTCCGGCAGAGACGCAAAGGATTAGCAATGCTGTTATTATTTTCTTCATTTTCTGATATTTAGACTATTCAAAATTAGGTATCAATATAAAAGATTGAAATCTGTGCGACACGATTTTCAGAAGTCGCACAGATTTCAAAGGAACTTATTTCAATACAACCGATTTGCTGAAAGTAACCTTGTAGGTATAAACCTTCAGTTCCTCGTCGTAAGCCGACATTTCGAAGCCTGAAAGTTTCTTTGGCGAGCGTACGAATATGGTGCGAGGCTCGCCCGGCATTACGGTATTTGTTATCGTAGCCTTCGACAGTTTGCCTTTGTGCCAGTCAATGTCTACAATCAGTCCGCCCTGCGCTCTCAAGCCCTTCACGCTGCCGTCGCCCCAAGCATCGGGCAGCGCAGGCAGAATGTGAACAAACTCGTCGTTGCATTGCAGAAGCATCTCGGCAATACCGGCCGTAGCACCAAAGTTGCCGTCAATCTGGAACGGCGGATGCGCATCGAACATATTCGGGAACGTGCGTCCGTCGGGATATTCGCGCTCCTTGCCTTCGTTTGGCAGAAGTCTGAGCATATTGCGCAGAATCTTGTAAGCATGATTACCGTCGAGCATTCGTGCCCAGAAATTAATCTTCCAGCCAAGACTCCAGCCTGTTGCCTGATCGCCGCGCTGCTCGAGCGTTACGCCAGCCGCCTTCCACAGTTTGTAAGTCTCGAACGGACTTATCTGCGACGACGGATACAAGCCGTACAGGTGCGAGATGTGGCGGTGCTCGTCCTTAGGGTCGTCAATATCCTCGCGCCACTCCTGAAGTTGTCCGTACTGTCCCACCTTCATCTTAGGAATCTTGCTAAGAGCCTTCTTCAAATTCTTGCAGTAAGCCTCATCCTCGCCCAGCACCTTAGCCGCGCGCAGAGCCTGCTCAAGCACATCGGTAGCAATCTGGTTATCCATAGTGCAGCCGGCAGTTACAGGCGACTGCTTGCCCACTCCGCCATGCTCTGGCGAAACTGACGGAACGACCAGAAGTTCGCCGTCACGCTCAACCATAAAGTCGAGGTAGAAATCGGCAGCACCCTTCAGAATAGGATAATATTTGCGAAGGAAATCGGAGTCGAGAGTGTAGAGATAATGCTTCCAGATGTGGGTAGAGAGCCATCCTCCGCCGTTAGGGAACATACCCCAGAATGCGCCGTCAACCGGACCGGCAATGCGCCAGATATCGGTATTATGATGAGCCATCCAACCGCCGCAGCCGTACATCTTTCGGGCTGTCTCTGCGCCGGTAACGCTGAGGTCGGAGATGAGCGAGAACAGCGGTTCAACGCTCTCGGTAAGTCCGCACACCTCGGCTGGCCAATAGTTCATCTCGGTATTTATGTTGATTGTGTATTTCGAATCCCACGGAGCGTTAGTCTTGTCGTTCCAAACGCCCTGCAGATTGGCTGCCTGACCGCCTGTCTGCGATGACGAGATGAGCAGGTATCTTCCGTAGTTGAAGAGCAGCGCACAGAGCGAGCCTCTGCCCTCGCCTGCAACATGCTTATGGTCTACCGCCTTGTAATAGTTTGCCAGTCGCTCGTTGGTTGGCAGGGCGGCGTTGGTTGCGGGCTCTTCGCTGAGAGTAAGTTTTACTCTGTTGTACTGGTTCTGATATTTTGCGACGTGACGCTTCAGAAGCAAGTTGTAATTCATCTTCTCGGCAGCCGAGAGAAGTTCGTCGTTCTTCTTGTCGGCATCTCCGCTAACATCCTTGTAATTAACGAAATTCGTTGCCGCACAGATGAACAATGTTGCCTCTGTCGCATTTTCGACCTTCAGACTGTTGCCCGATTCGCTTATCTTTCCGTCGGACTTAGCATCGACACGGCATTTAGCCGTCAGAGCCGCCTTCACGCCTTCTTGGTCAACGCCCTTCACCGAAATAAGCAGCGAGCCGTCCTTTGCCTCGGCGGTAGATGCGAGCTGACATTCGTGTCCGAGTGCAAAACTTAGCGCGCCCTTCTTGCTCGCCTTTATGTGCATAACCACAATGCCGTCGGCAAGCGAGGCAAATGTTGTTCGCGTGTACTTAACGCCGTCTATCGTGTAAGAAGTGGTGTTTGTCGCGTTTTTCAGGTTCAGTTCGCGAGTGTAGTGCTGCGCCTCGCCCTTTGTTCCGAAATCGAGTTTCAGACTGCCGAGAGTAAGGAATCTCATTCCGTGAGGACCTTTTATAAACTCGCGGTTTATTAGGTCTTCAGCCTGTTTTTCCTTGCCTTCGAAAATTAGGTTTCGCACCTCGTTAAGGTAATAGATGCTCTGGCTGCTGTTGTTATTGTGCGGACCGCCACTCCAGAAAGTCTCTTCGTTAAGCTGAATCCGCTCTACGTCCGTTCCACCATAGACCATAGCTCCCATACGGCTGTTGCCCAGCGGCAGAGCCTCGAGCCAGCACGATGCCGGCTTATTGTACCACAAACGCTGACTGTTGTCGGTTTGTGCATTTACCGATATGGCGGCTGCTATGAGCAACGCGCCCACACACATTTTTCTTATCATCATCTGAAAAAAGGTTACATAATAGCTAAAACTATGCGAAGATATAAAAAAAATGACAAAAAGCACAAAAAAACTCCTGCAAATCCGAGAAGAAATGCAGGAGTTTCTTTATTTCATATCCTATTGTGACGGAATCATCTTCCGCCGCCACCGCCACCGCCGCTACAGCCGCCACCGCCGCCTATCGACGACCAGCTGCTGTGTCCCGACGACGATGTCTTCTTGTCATGCGCATCTATCGAACTCGTAACACCTGTGTGTATAACATCCGTCCACACATCGGTAAATCCGGCATCGGCAAGTTCGAGATTCTTGGCAAGGTTAGACATATCCAGATACTCAGGATTTAGTTTCTTCATCTCTGCCCTAACCTTGTCGGCAATGCCGAAGAACTGGGCATAAATCATATAGTTGTCCCAAAGTTTCACTTCCATTATTCCACGCTCGTTAAGCAGAGAGAAATCTTCGAGGAAAGCCTTCAGTCCAAACACATCGGCTCCGTTCTTGTTGATGTAATCGTCTTCGACATCTACTTGCAGAGCATCAACCACTTCCTTTATCATTCCGTAGTGGCTCTTTCCCCACGCTTCGAACTCGTTTGGCTGAAGAACGAGGTCGCTACCCGATGCCTGCGTGAGCACCTTCAGTACCTGCTCGCAGATTCTGTCATCGCCCTCAAGTTCCTTGCTGACGCGCTTTACCGGACGCTCAATCTTCATCATGTCGGTAAGCTTGCCCTTCCAGTTTTCTTTCACGATGGAAATATCGCCGCGCGAGATAAGGCGGAGGATGATTGCGCCGAGAAGATTCTCCTCGTTCATGTTGAAGAAATACGAAAGTTTGTTTATCAGACTTCGGTTCTCGACGAGCGACCATTCAGGGTTGACATCACGGTAATATCTGCCTTTGGCTATGCCTATTCGCTTACGGCGATAGTACAGTCTGAGCGGAGCAAGCGAGACAATCCACCACAACGCCACAAGTATTCCCCACAGAACGTACAGCAAGAAGTTGGCTAACATACCTGCAAGGAATCTTGCCACCAAGCAAAATGCTACAAACACAACGGCTATAACATAATCCCAAAAATCCCAGTCCTCATCGTCGCTGGAATAATCGCTGCCGTCGAGTGCTTCCTGCTTGCGCTGTTCCCATGTCTTGTCAGCCTTCACAGCCGGCTCAAAGATGCCTTTGTCAAACTCAAGCATCACGATTATTCGCTTGCCGTTGCCTATGGTCTCGCTCGGCGTTACCACAATGCAGCTGTCGCCAAACTCAATGCGTCCCTTATGTCCGAAAGCCCATCGGCGAGTGTTTGCCTCGGAGATGTTGATTGAATCATCGGGCCAGATGGTAACGCAGGCATTCTCGATGTCGCAGTTCATGTCAACGAAGCAATGGTTGAATCCGTCGTTGGTATCGTAACTCTTCACAAGATTTGTGAGAACGTAGCTCACGACATACTGATGTCTGCCATAGTCGCCAAATCCCCAGCAGATTTCATCGCCGTTGTTTATTCCGCACTTTCCTGCCTTTTCGTCGCGGCTGGCATCAACGTCCCACGAGCCAAGCGTTTCGAACTTCTGAAGGCCATTTTTACCGGGGATATAGCCCTCAACCTGAAGATCCTCAATCCTCATGCCCGACTGAGCCTTGTGCTTTACGTACCATTCGCTCTTGGCATCGCTATCGTCGAGGTCTATATCCCATCGTTCTTCGACATAAGCATCTCCGTTGCGATAGAGAACAACGCTTATTTCGAGATTCTTCACATCGCTTGCCAGAACATTCAGGGGCGAAAGTACGGCAAGCAGAAGAGTCAGGGCTACAGCCTTACTTATTGAATGCCTCATCTAAGTCGGGATAAGCTTTTTTCCTTGCATCGTCAACTGTAAGATAATCTTTCTCGGTAAAGTGCAGCATAGATGCCACGATAGAAGAAGGCCACTGGCGAACCAAGCGGTTCATCTTCGTTGCAGTATCGTTGTATATCATACGCGACATGCGGACGTGCTCCTCGTACTTGTCTACGCCGCCCATAGCCTCTTTGTATAGGTCGGCTGCCTTCAGGTCGGGATAGGCCTCGCCAATGGCAAGGAGTCTGCCAACAACCTGCTGCATGGCACTCTGCTGCTCGTCGATAAGAGAGGCTGAATCGACCTTCTCGCCTCTGCGCTGCTGGATAACATTTATAAGAGTCTCAGACTCGTGCTTTGAGTACTGTGCAGCCATCTTTGCCAAGGCAAGCAGGGCATCCCATCGCGAGTTAAGCTGAACCTCAATCTGGCTGAGTGCGTTCTTGCACATCTCGTCGTTACTAACCAATGCTCTCTGAGTGCTTACGAAATAGAAAAGCACTAACAGGGCAACAATTCCAATCACAATTAGTGGTGTCATATTTTTTTGAATTATTTAGAATTATTTCTTCTGATATTTTTGCGTAAATCAAAGATTTCGGACGAAACAAAGTCCGCTTGCGAAAATACAACAAATCTTTCTAAACCGCTGCAACAACATCCAAAAAATGCACAATTCCGACAATAAAATTGCCACCGCCACCACTTTTTATTATTTTTGCAGCCGAAAAATACAACATTTTTACATAAGCAAACATGATTAGTATTCTGATTACCGGAATTTTGCCAGCCCTCGTGCTGTGGCTATACATCAACTGGCGAGACCCTCAGCGCGAGCCTCTCGGCAAGCTTCTGAAAGCCCTGTTCTGGGGAATGGCAATCTGCATTCCAGTGGCATTGGTCGAGGAGATTGTAGGTGCAATTCTTTTTGACGACGGTGAGTCGCACTCGGTTATTGGCGGAGTGGTTAACGCCTTCTTCGTGGCTGCCATTCCCGAAGAGACATTCAAGCTTATAGCCCTGTGGATTGTGGTGCGCCACAACAAGGCGTTCGACGAGTATTTCGATGGCATTACATACGCCGTGAGCGTGGGACTCGGCTTTGCCGCCTTCGAGAACATCTTGTATCTCTTCGATTCCGAAGACTGGCAGATTGTGGGCATCATGCGCGCCCTTCTCGCCGTTCCGGGACACTATGCCTTTGCCGTGCTGATGGGCTATTACTACTCGCTCCGCCACTTCGGAATAAACAGATTCCGCAACGGCATAATGACGATTGCTGCGCCTGTGTTTGCGCACGGCGTCTACGACGGAATCCTGATGGCTTCCGAAGGTGTTTCGGAGGATGTTGCCGCCGGAGTGGGACTCGTGGCATTCGTAGCCGTGGTCATCTTCAGTTTCAAACTGCAAAAGAATGCCTTGAGAAAGATTAAAGGTCTGATAGAAAAGGATAGAGAACGATAACTACGCAACATTATTATAGAGTATTCGCAACTGTTTTCTAATATCAGCAAAAGATAGGTTTTGGCTAAGATCTGCATGCAAGCCTACATTGATGACATAGATGAACGATTCTTTTCGATAATACTTATCACCTGTAGCCTCTAACGATTGCTGTATCTTTTGAGATTTTGCCAACAAGCAAACTAATTGATAGTCTTTGTTGATTACTTGTGTATGATTGTTGGGATGGGCTTTCGTATAGTGCTGTGTAGCGGTCAACTTTATAAGGTTTTCCAAATAGTGAGCTATCTCTGGGAATTGAGACTTTGGAAATATATGATGTATCTGAGTTGCCTCACCATTTGCGTATTGGTCTCTAACTTCGCTATCATACTGAATCTTATGTAACAGTTTTATGGCCTTATTCACCTGATAAGCATCATACGCCTCTTGCTGTTTCATTTCTTCTGCCGTTGCTGCCTCTTGACGAGTTTGAGACTTAGCCTTATCTACATCACGCCAATTCTTGCGATTGTACATCAAATCAGAGAAAGCGATAATGTCCTTGGACAATCTGCCCTTCTCTGTTCCCTTAATGTCATTCTCCGCCGAATAAACATTTATAACCTTCGTAAAGATACGAGCCACTTCCACAGCACCATTGATTGCTGTATTACCGATTATAAACCGACTATACCTTTCTTTGAGTTCCGTATAGTCCTGTTGGGAAACAGTTCCTTTTATACAAGAATCCTTGAACTTTTCGAAAAATTTTAGAATACCGCTGTCTGACAACACTTTTGTGATATACACATACAGGAAATTGTAAGCATTACGCTCTTTAGTAGCAATATAGTCAAGAATATTTCCATCTGCAATTCTGTAGAAATTCACATTGCCCCTTTTCTCAATACCAAGAACGTGTGCGTATGCCAACATTCTCAAAGGCTGTTGAATGAACTTATCATATTCATGTCGAGCAGTCTTATTTTTTGGACTTGGCTTACCGAATATAGCCGAGGCATTCTTTATAAAGTATGGCATATCCCATACGTCTTGTACCGTAAACTCATTTTCTTGGGGATTCAAATTGATGATACAATCAGCAATAAAGCAGACAACATCGGGGGTACACTTCTGATCCATAAATCGCGCATCATGGCTTTTACGGACATCCAAGTCATACTTAGTCAAGAATTTAGTTATTTCACTTATCATATTATTTCAATTTACCAAAGAAAAATACAGAGTTGTTATCGATATTGAGAGAACGAGTTCCGCGATTGCGGGCAATACTGTAGAACTTACCGAATTCTTCAGTTGCATAGTAGGCCAAGTCCTCCTTTGTGATGGTTTTATCACCAATTGTCGAGAGAATAGCAACCGACCCGTCTGCAATACAATTCCGAGGCATAAAGCAAGCACGCGGATAGTAGGTCAAATTAGGCACTAACACACAATCTGTGTGATTCAGAAATTTTCCGACTTCCAAATCGCAGACATTGTCTATAAACATGTCGTAGCCTTCAATGTTGACAATCTCATTGTTTCCAATGTTCCGAGATTTTAGCACACGAATGGTTCCTTGTTGCTGAGTGTTAGACTTTGTGAGGACACGGTCTCTGAAAGCCTTAAAAATGCCAAATTCCATCTTACTTGCAGCTTCATCAAAATCCTTATTTCGATAGATTAGCCAATAAGGAAACTTCGAATCCGTAATATAAGTTTGTGGTTTTACTTCAACAGATTTAGTTATGTAAGACTCTATTTTCGTCAACCCTTTCTTCACCTTTTTGTTGATTGTAAATGCTATGGTTTCTATCTTGACTCCCTTAAAACCCTTTTCTCCGAAATCAACAATATTTGTTATCGGGAATTCATTCATCAATTGGCGAGTCTTGCCGAATTCAGGAGCATTTATCAGACTCTTGGGAACGATAAGTGAAACAACATCTCCAAGTTCAATGGATTTTTCAATAAAGAAAGAAAAAATGTTGTTGGTGTCTGTATTGGTTACAGATTGCTTGTATGCTTTCAGTAATGCCTTGTCCTTTACCTTCATGTAAGGCGGATTGCCAACCACTATATCGTATCGCTTTGGAAAAGACTCAAGCAACGTATCTTTATTGATAAAGTTCAGCCTTACGTTCTCAGGAAGAGGAATTGACTGGAGAATTTGCTTCAACAATGCAATGCTGTCGGGATTGATGTCAATAACATCTATATGCAGTTCTGCCACATTTGCATACTTCATAAAGAGCGAAGGCAAAAAATTGCCTACTCCTGTAGCAGGCTCCAAAATATGAAGTATCTTAGAGTCTGGATAATCGGGCAGGTTCTTAACAACCGAGTAGCAAATATCCTGTCTGGTATAGTATGCCGCAGTTTCCTCCCTTGCCCCGTTGGCGTATTCAGCAATTTTTGCCAAACGTACAAAGCCAAGTTTTTTGTGTTTCCTGACGTATTTCAGCAAATTGTCAGTATCTGTAAGTTCACTCTTTTCAATTATGCCTTGCACTTCTTGATCTGTTAATTCAGCCTCAACAACTTTGCCTTTAATCTTTTGGGCGATCTGTTGAAATATGATGGTAGGAACGGCTTCACCCAAACTCTGTCTGATATTCGGATCTTCTTTCTTCAGATATTTCTGCTTTTCCACCAATGGCAAGACATTCAACTGGGCATAAGGTATCGCACTCCATTCAAATGATTGAGGTACAGACATCATCAACATTACTTCCCTAATAGAGAATACACGATTATCTGTTGGATGAACCGTATTTTGACTTGCCATGATGTCATTACGGGTATGAACACAAGGTGGCACTTTATCCCAATACTGACGAGTATACTTATCACCGTTTTTTCGTTGGTTGAAGATAATTTCTCCATCTTTTTCATGATGAGGAATGCGGCTCTCGTCCTCATTGTCAAAAGCAGACTGTCCCTCAGTAATGTTTTCAATCCAACTAACCATATGGGGCGCATACGGGCGAAATGTATGGTAGATATCTTTATCCCATATTTCACCCATATAGTGCAGATGAGGCAAATGTCCAATCGTTTGACGCAGCGTCTGCTCTTCTTGTCGGTCTGGAAATAGTTCGAGAGGTGTAATCTCTTTCAGGTCTTTTCTCACTCCAATGACCAAAGTTCTTGTTCTACTGCTTGGATTGCCATAATCCTTGAAGTTGAGGACTTTGGCAGCAATGTTATAATCGCCAGCAAGGTCTAAGTCGATAGCTTCCCTAATAAGTTTGTCCTGACCATCAATATCTGTGCAGATAGATTTCAAAAATGCAGGAACATTCTCAAAGACAAAGAATCGTGGCTTTATTTGCAGAATAAGTTTGATAGACTCAACCACCAAAGAATTGCGTTTGAGTTCATTGCCTTTTTTGTGGTTTGCAACAGACATACCTTGGCAAGGAGGCGTTGCAATAACAACATCTAAGTCTGTCATCCCTCTCATGTTCCGCCACATTTGTATCTCATGAAACACCTTGTCTTGTGTCTCCTGTAGTGTCATATCGCCACAAATATAACCACTTTCATATATGCATTTATGGTTATATTTCTGGACATTCAGACGGCGTTCGATAAGTTCAACTGTAGCAACACAATTAAAATTCTCTTGCTTGAATCCATAGCATCCTACACCAGCACAACTGAACAGGCTAATATAGGTAAGCCTATTTGGTTCTTGAGTTTTTATTAATACCTTGCTATCAACAAGTTGCTCTAACGTAGCATCGGTATATGTATCCCAAATCTGAAGTCGCTGTTTCTTATAATCAGCAAACAAGTGCTTAACAAACTGCAATTCAAAAACAAGACGCAAATCATTTGGGTCATTATCTATTTCACCTTCTCTACGAGAGCCAACCCGAGCAATTTTTATCAAATACAGGTCTCTTATCCCATAGTAATCCAAATCACATTGTTTTCCTATATAGGGAATGAAATAATATAGTTTGTTGAGGGCAACAGTAGACGGAAAGCGCTTGCCCGTATAGTAAATCCTTGCCGTCCCGTCCAAAAAGTGCTCCACATTGTCTTTCTTGACATTGCAGATAAGGACATTCTTAGACAAATCCAAAAATTTCAAGTCTATATTTTGACCTTGATTTTTTACAATTTCCTTTGGATATTCAACTTGTATCTGGAATAAATCCAGTTGCTGAGGACGACTTTTTATTGTTTGTTGTCTTGGCATAATGCAACTCTGCCTTATGCACCCTCAGTCAGGCCTGTTAATGTCAAATATCATCCACATACAAAAAGCGTGGGTGCTTGCATCTGCCTGTTGTCGTTCACGGCCTTCCACAGCCTCAGAGAAAAACAGACAGAGAAACACCCACGCTAGAGCATATAGTACACCCGTAAAGTGTGCTTTTGAGGACACTAAGCACCCTCGCAGCACACTACGGAGTAATATAACACACCCCGTGGAGTCACCCCTGCTTTTGTTTTTGTTCTCTGTTCTATTGTGGAAGTTTTGAACGACCAAAAACAAAGCGTCAGCAACGCCTTCTAATATGTAGTGCTCTACCCATTAGCTCCGTCCTTCTCTAAAGGACTTCACGGCCACGTCGGGCAGAATGCAACTGCAAAAGTAATAAAATTCTTCGATTTTCTTCCCATTCTCTCAAAAAATCACATTCGTCCCCAATTCTCTTACGAAAAAAAATTGTAGAAACAAGAGGGAAAGTTTACAAAATTTAGGGTTGATGCGTCAATTACAACTCTGTTGCTTATTTTGCAAAGTGATGCCCTAGGGACATTACAAATGACCTTGACACAGTTCTGCTTACAATCCCTTTTGAAAAACAAGAGCAGAAAAAACGAAAGAGTTTTGCTTCTTCACGTCCCGAACGAATCCCGAAGACATCCCGAACATTCCGGCTTGCTTGACCGTATATTCCCAGTTACTTGACCTACCTTGAACGTTCCTTCCCACCATTTTGTATGTACCAAAAGACAAAAAAAACACTTTTTCTATAATTTTAAGCTCCCAACAGAATTGTTAATTCAATTCAAAATTTTCAACTTTCAACTTACTCATCATTATACGCTTTGTCGCCCCCTCTTACTATCCCCTTGCTATCCCCTTACTACCCTCTTGCTATCCCCTTACTTGCCTCTACCTTGAATCTATGTTGAATCTATGTTGCCACAATTTTTCAACTCTCAAAAAAACATTATCAATTGTCTATTATGAATTTTGAATTATGAATTCCTAATTACAATCCACTCTTTCAATTTCCAAGAATGTCAGACTCTTCTCATAAAAATTCACTATATTTGCACACTTTTTCAGAATAAGACAAAGACACAATGAAATTATCATACTACAAACGCGAATACAAAAGTCTGCTGAAACTTGGAATTCCGATAACGATAGCGCAACTCGGCATGGTTCTGCAAAGCATGGCAGACACGCTTATGCTCGGTCAGCACTCGGCATCGGAACTTGCCGCCGCAGGATTCGTGAACTCGCTTCTGCTGCTTGCCCAGCTTCTGAGCATGGGCTTCTGCATGGCTGCCGTCCCTATTATCGGAAGCCTGTACGGCCAGCAGAAGACACACGAAATAACCGTCGCCCTGAAGTCGTCGCTCCTTGCCGACATGCTTCAAGGTCTCTTTGTATGCTCGCTTATGGCCGGCATCTATCTGCTATTGCCTTACATGGGGCTCGACGGCTCTCTGCTGCCGCTCATGCAGAGCTACTACATCATTCTGCTGCCGTCGCTGCTTGTAATGAGCGGCTGCACGGGCATGAAATCGTTTATGGACAGCATAAACGACACGCGCACGACGATGTGGATTGTCCTCGTGGGCAATCTGTGGAACATAATCTTCAATTATCTGCTTATTTTCGGTAAGTTCGGATTCAGCGAGATGGGAATAGACGGCGCGGCATGGGCTACATCAACAAGCCGTGTGCTGATGCTTGCAATCTACATCGTTAACTTTGCATACAACAAGCGTTTTGCCAAGTATCGCGCCGAATGGAAAAACGCCAAAATCAGCATTGCCGAGATGAAACGACAGAACAACATAGGCTGGCCTATAGCCCTACAGATAGTGGTGGAGCTGGCGGCCTTCTCTGGCGTTACGCTGCTGCTTGGCAAGGGCGGCGTTTCATGGGACGCGACGACGGCTCTCTCTTCGCATCAGGTAACCGTGCAGCTTGCATCGTTCATCTACATGTTCTACCTCGGCATCGGAACGGCGGTATCAATCCGCGTGAGCAACCATTACGGGCAGAACAACTGGCAGAGCATAAAGGATTCGGCATACGCCGGATACCACATGATTCTGGCGGTGGGAATAATAAGCACATCTGCCGTGTTCATGATGCGCCATCACATCACGGCCCTGTTCATATCCGACAGCGACCCCGAGGCACTTGCGCGCATCTCGGCAACGGTAGTGTCGATGGTTCTTCCGCTGGTGTTCTATCAGGTTGGCGACGGCATTCAGACGTGCTTCGTCAATGCCCTTCGCGGCATCGGCGACGTAAAGAAGCTTCTGAAATACTCGTTCATTGCCTACGGCGTGATAAGCATTCCGCTAAGTTACACGTTCGGCATCGCAATGGATGGCGGAGCGTGCGGTATATGGTGGGGATTTCCTTTCGGACTGTCGATTGCAGGCTATCTCTACTTCAAGCGGTTCAAGAAGCACATAGACAAGCATCTCTAAGCCCTACTTGTCCTTGTCGAGCTCAACAGGAATACGGAAAGCCGTGTAAAGCTGAAGAATAGTGGCAACGGTGAGGGCAAGCATCCACTCGTTGCGGATATACATGTTAAGAATGAACTTGCCGTTAAGGTACATCAGCATTCCGGTAAGGAGAAAGAGTACATCGCTGATAATCTGCATACGGCGAAGGCGGCGGAGAATGAAGTTGCTGCCTTCGTAACGCTGCAGAAGCTGCATAGGCACGAACATCAGAACTCCCACTCCATAAACAACATAGGCAGCCCACTGATGAAAGAAATAGCATCCTACACCTATCAACACAAGAATCATTCCGGCAGACATCATCATTACCTGCCAATCTTTCAATTTATTCATAATTACTTTTTATTCCAGAATATAAATATCCTCATTGTCCGCCTTCATGAAATAGCGTTCGCGGGCAATACGCCTAATCTCCGACGAGTCGTTTTGCAGACGGTCGAGGCAGTCGCTGTCGTGCTTTATCGCCTTCTTGCACTCGGCAATACGCTCTTCGAGCTCCGATTTTTCCGACTGCATCTTGGCTCTCTGCCACAGGCTGTTCGAATCGACGATGCCAATCCACAGAAGGAAGATAAATATCGTTATTACATATTTATTCTTCAGAAAAGCCGGAGACGGCAGAGCCTTCTTCAGGCCAGACCATTTGATATTCATACTCTTATCGTTACTTTTTTTACAAGTTGCAAAAATAATAACTTTATTCGAGTTTCACAATAGCACCGGCGGCAAACATCTATTATTATTACGCCGGCTCGGGATAAAATTCATACAAACAACGGATTGTATGCTTATCTTAACAGCCTTACCGTACCTTGGACGTATCTTGAATCTATCTTCCTTCTACCTTCCCTCTATCTACCTTCTTCCTACCCTCTTCCTACCCTCTTCCTACCTTCTTCCTACCCTCTTCCTACCCTCTTCCTACCTTCTTCCTACCTTGCCACTATTTCACACTAAACGAACAATTTCTGGCGAAATTGTTCGTTATAAATCCCTAATTATCATCCGGTTCAGAATTTTCAACTTTCAACTTTCAACTTTCAACTTAATTTTCCCATTGAAAAGATGCGCCGCGTTTTCTTTTTAATCGTTTATTTTCGCTACCTTTGCGCTGAAATCAAAAAAAACATTTTAGGAGAATGGAGAATTTCATTGTCTCGGCAAGAAAATACCGTCCGCAATCGTTCGACACGGTTGTGGGACAGGAGGCGTTGACCATAACGCTGAAGAATGCCATAAAGGAGAAGAAACTGGCACACGCCTACCTCTTCTGCGGACCGCGAGGCGTGGGAAAGACAACCTGCGCCCGAATCTTTGCAAAGACCATCAACTGCCTGTCGCCAAACCAGAATGGCGAGGCGTGCAACGAGTGCGAGAGTTGCGTGGCATTCAACGAGCAGCGTTCGTACAACATCATAGAACTTGATGCGGCATCGAACAACAGCGTTGAGGACATACGCAGCCTGTGCGACCAAGTGCGCATCCCGCCGCAGATTGGACAATACAAGGTTTTCATCATCGACGAGGTTCACATGCTGTCGCCATCAGCCTTCAACGCCTTTCTGAAGACGCTCGAAGAGCCGCCGGCACACGCCATCTTCATCCTTGCCACAACCGAGAAGCACAAGATTCTGCCAACAATCCTGAGCCGATGCCAGATTTATGACTTCAACCGAATGTCTGTTCAGGGCATAGTGAACCATCTGACAAAGGTGGCAGAAAAAGAAGGCGTAGAGGCTGAACCCGAGGCTCTCGGCATCATAGCACAGAAAGCCGACGGCGGTATGCGCGACGCGCTGTCAATCTTCGACCAGACGGTAAGTTTTACGCAGGGGCATCTCACTTATGATAATGTAATCAAGAACCTCAACGTTCTGGATTACGACTATTTCTTCAAACTAACCGACCTCGCACTCGAAAACAAGATTGGCGAGACGATGCTTCTCTTCAACGAGATTCTGGCGAAAGGCTTTCAGGGCGACCACTTCATAAACGGATACGCATCGCACATGCGCGACCTGCTGGTGAGCAAGGACGAGGCAACCATCAGACTTCTCGAGGTTGGCGACAAGATTAAGGAACAGTACAAGGAACAGGCAAAGAAATGCAGCGCCGGATTCCTGTACAAAGCCATAAAACTCTGCAACGAGTGCGGACTGAACTATCGCGTAAGCAAAAACCAGCGACTGCTCGTAGAACTCACACTAATAGAGGTGGCACAGATAACCCAGCCCGACGACGCCGTAGGCTCGGGGCGTAGCCCTAAGAAGATTATCAAACCCATAAAAGAGTTCAGAGTAAAGGTCGATGTAGTGTCGACCGTTGCTGCCGGAACTCACAGCGCGCCACAAGCCGCCACGCCGGCAAGCACGCCGCAGACGCAGGCCCGCAAGATGCCCGAAGGTCTGAACACCACTCTGCCCAAGACGCTGCACCGCGGCAGACCGATGACAATATCGATTACCAATCCGCAGCAGATAAAGACTCAGGCCGACATTGCCGTAGAGAATGCCCGGAAACAGAGCGAACAGAACAACAAGACAATATCTGCCAACGAGCAGAAACCGCTCGAAGACGGCAGCCTGTCGCACTACTGGCGTAACTTCGCAAGCAACATGCTCGGCATAGAAGAGGCGGCAACAAAGCAGAGAATGTTCAACTCAACGCTGAAGATTCTCGATGCCAACACCTTCGAGGCGATTGTAGACAACAGCATCGTTCAGGGATACATCGACAATCTGCGTCCGCGAATAGAGAATTACCTGCGCGAAGTTCTGCAAAACTCGGCCGTGACAATGAAGACGAGGGTGAGCGAACGGCAAGAGGTAAAACGTGCCTTCTCGAACAAAGAAAAATTCGACATGATGGTTAAGGAAAACCCAGCGCTGAAGGACCTTCAGGAGATGTTCGGACTGACATTTGCATAAAAAATATGAAAAAGACCGTGTCAAGAATCAAACTTGGCACGGTCTTTGTTTGGTACAACATGACTAACGATTTTTCAAACTAAAAAAATATATTATGCAGAAAGGTAATATTGGAGTTACAACCGAGAACATCTTCCCGGTCATCAAAAAATTCTTATATAGCGATCACGAAATCTTCCTTCGCGAAATTGTATCAAACGCAGTAGATGCAACACAGAAACTGAAGACTCTAGCTGCAAAAGGCGAGTTTAACGGCGAACTGGGCGACCTTACCGTTCACGTTTCGCTTGGCGAGGGCACAATAACCATCAGCGACCGCGGTATCGGTATGACCGAGGAGGAGATTGACAAATATATCAACCAGATTGCATTCTCTGGCGCAACAGACTTCCTCGACAAGTACAAGGACGATGCAAATGCCATCATCGGTCACTTCGGACTCGGTTTCTACTCTTCATTCATGGTAAGCAAGAAGGTAGAAATCATAACAAAGAGCTGGAAAGAAGGCAGCAAGGCTGTAAAATGGAGCTGCGACGGCTCGCCTGAATTCACCCTCGAAGAGGCAGACAAGAGCGAGCGTGGTACGGATATCGTTCTCTACGTTGACGATGACTGCAAGGAGTTCCTCGAGAAGAACAAGATTCAGGAACTTCTGAACAAATACTGCAAGTTCCTCGCCATCCCTGTTGCATTCGGCAAGAAGACCGAATGGAAGGACGGCAAGCAGGTTGAAACTGCCGAGGACAACGTGATAAACAATACAACTCCAATCTGGACAAAGAAGCCAAGCGAACTCGAGGACAAGGACTACATCAACTTCTACCACGAGCTCTACCCTATGGCTGACGACCCTCTGTTCTGGATTCACCTTAACGTAGACTATCCGTTCAACCTCACCGGAGTACTCTACTTCCCTAAGATCAAGAGCAACTTCGACCTTCAGAAGAACAAGATTCAGCTTTATTGCAATCAGGTTTATGTTACCGACAGCGTAGAGGGCATCGTTCCTGAGTTCCTCACACTGCTGCACGGCGTTATCGACTCTCCGGACATTCCGCTTAACGTGAGCCGAAGCTATCTTCAGAGCGACGCAAACGTAAAGAAGATTTCTTCTTACATCAGCAAGAAGGTAAGCGACCGCCTGAGCAGCATCTTCAAGAACAACCGCACAGAGTTCGAGGAGAAGTGGGACGACATCAAGATCTTCATCCACTACGGAATGTTGAGCGAGGATGCGTTCTACGACAAGGCAAGCAAGTTCGCCCTCTTCAAGGATACCGAGGGCAAGTTCTTCACTTACGAGGATTACGCAACTCTTGTAAAGGGCAACCAGACCGACAAGAACGGCGATGTTGTATATCTGTACTCAAACAACAAGGACGACCAGTACAGTTACATCGAGGCTGCAAAGAACAAGGGATACAGCGTATTGCTGATGGACGGTCAACTCGATGTTGCCCTCATCTCTATGCTGGAGCGCAAACTGGAGAAGACTCACTTTACTCGCGTAGACGGCGATGTTGTTGATAAACTCATCGTTAAGGACGACAACGCAAACAACAATCTCGACTTTGCCAAGTCATCAATTCTCTCTTCAATCTTCAAGAGCCAGATGCCAAAGATCGACAAGACTGAATTCAATATCGAGGCTCAGGGCATGGGCGAAAACGCTACTCCTGTAATGATTACTCAGAGCGAGTACATGCGCCGTATGAAAGAGATGGCAAACATCCAGCAGGGCATGGCATTCTATGGCGAGATGCCTACAATGTACAACATCGTGCTCAACAGCGACCACGCCCTCATCAAGGGAATCCTTAGCGACAGCGAGGCAAACACAAGCGCAGCCATCTCTCCTATCGAGGCAGAAATCACTTCGCTCAACGACAAGCGCAAGAGCCTTGAAAAGGCAAAGGTGGGCAAGAAAGACGAGGAAATCCCTCAGGCCGACAAGGATGCTCTTGCCGATGTAACAAAGAAACTCGACGATGAGCGCAAGAAGAAGGAAGAGGTTTATGCAAACTACGCAAAGGGCAATCAGATTGTACACCAGCTCATCGACCTTGCATTGCTGCAAAACGGCATGCTGAAGGGTGAGGCTCTGAACAACTTCGTAAAGCGAAGCGTAGAACTGATAAAATAACATCAGAATCAGCATAATTGACATAAGACAGAATCCTGCAAGTCGTGTAAAACTTGCAGGATTTTTTTCTTCAAAAACTCACACAATCTGTTCTATAACGGAGCACATACAACAGACATTCAATAAATTAACTATCTTTGCAACACTATCATTTTTAACCAAAACCATATAACGACTTTTTAACAGATGAAACATCATTTACTTTTGCTGACGATGCTTCTCGCCTCGTGCAGCGATGTCTTCGACATTCATCCTTACGACGTGAATTTCAAAGGCGAGAAGAGCATCAACGAACATCAGATTGAGAAAATTGAAAACCAAATCGGAGACAAAGACACTCTGCGCGTGGCTTTTATCAGCGACACACACACTTGGTACACCGAAACGAAAGCCGGGGTTGCAGCCCTTAACAAGCGCACGGACATAGACTTTGTGGTTCATTGCGGCGACATCACCGACACGGGCACTTCAAAAGAGTTCGAGATTGCACGCAACATTCTCGACGACATCCGCGTGCCGTACGTCACGCTCATCGGAAACCACGATTTTCTCGGAACTGGCGACCAGTCATACCAAGTAATATACGGGCAGATGGACTTCTCGTTCATCGTTTCGCGCATAAAGTTCGTATGCCTAAACACCAACGCAACCGAATACGACTACATTGCCGCCGTGCCAAACTTCGACTTCATGGAAACCGAAATAACCAAAGATTCGGCACTATTCGACCGCACCGTACTTGTAATGCACGCGCCGCCATACAGCGACCAGTTTAACAACAACGTGTGCAAGGCATTCAGAAAATACCTCGATTTCTTTCCCAATCTGATGTTCTGCGTTTATGGGCACAACCACAAAACCGCACTCAGCTACTTCTACAACGACGACCTTCCTTTTTACGGAGTAGGAAGTGCAGAGAAACGGCAATACAGAATTTTTACATTTACAAAAGACGGATACGATGAAGAAGTTGTTGATTTTTAGTGTTTTCCTGCTATCGTCAGTCATCGGCATAGCAGACAGCATATACACGTCCGAGCCCGAATTCAGCGCATACGACAAGCGCATACACCGCTATCGCAAGCACTGGGCAGCCCTCATCCCTACCCAGTTTGTTATACAGAATGCCGGCAACATGGGACTTGTGTCGGTTGGCAGCGGATGGAACTACGGCAAGCGCAATCAATGGGAAACGCAGTTTTTGATAGGTTTTGTTCCCAAACACCAAAGCACGCGCCCCAAAATAACCACCACTCTGAAAGAAAACTACATTCCGTGGAGTTACGACATAAAACCGGGAGTGAGCATTGAGCCGCTGACAACAAGTCTGTACCTTAATGCAATCTACGGACACGAGTTCTGGAAGAAACAGCCAAGCCGCTATCCCGAAGGCTACTACTTTATGTCAACCACATTCAGGTTTAATGTAGCCGTGGGGCAACGCATAACGGTACAAATTCCGCAGAAATACCGACGCTACAACAAAAGCGTGTCTTTCTTTTACGAACTAAGCACTTGCGATTTGTATATTCGCAACAAGGTGATAGACCACAATGTAAAACTGTCCGACATTATCGGTTTGTCGCTTGGCATAAAATTACAGACTCTTTAGGAAAGTTTCTGCAAAAAAACGAACAAAGGTGACAGGAAAAGCCGTCTTTGTTCGTTCAACAACGCTTAATAATTGATTATCTGAGATTTTTACTTTTCTGCCTTTTTTATACAATAGCCAAAATACAGCCACAACCAAGCACAGAAAGGTTTTTCAGAAATATTTTTTTCAAAAAATTAGGCAAAAAAAAATGAAAAACATTTGGAGGTTTCGAAAAAAGTGCGTATCTTTGCATCGCTTTTGAGAAATAAGGCTTCGTAGCTCAACTGAATAGAGCACTTGACTACGGATCAAGAGGTTGCGGGTTTGAATCCCTCCGAAGTCACTTTTTCGAGATAAGGCACTATTTTTAAGCGATGGCTTCGTAGCTCAACTGAATAGAGCACTTGACTACGGATCAAGAGGTTGCGGGTTTGAATCCCTCCGAAGTCACTAAGAAAGTCCTTTCCAATTTTATTGGAGAGGATTTTTGTTTATAGTCCCTATTTACAGAATGTTCGCTTACTCTTTTCATCCCCACAACGCGGATAAAAGAAAGCGTCACCAGAATCATGTCTGATGACGCTTGGATATATTTTCAGTCAAGAAATGTTATGGCTTTAAAATCAATCTTCATCTGGAAGACGAAACTTCTTCCAACTCTCCCGTTTCCGAATCAATAATAAAGCCACGGACAATGATGTCGCGAGGCATGAGAGGATGCGTTCTTATGGTTTCCACAGTCCTTCTTACCGAGTCGGGAGTATCCCTGAAGCCCTCGAGCCACGCATTAAGGTCTATTCCGCACTTGCGAATTGTATCGAGTGTCTGGTCGGAAACACCGCGCGACAGCATCTCGTCGTGAAAATGCTCATAACTCATGTGACAAGCCCCGCAATGCGAATGAGCAACAACCATAATCTCCTCAACGCCAAGTTCGTAGACCGCCACGATAATACTTCGCATTGCCGAGTCGAATGCTGAGATAACCAATCCGCCAGCATTTTTGATGATTTTAGCATCGCCATTCTTCAATCCAAGCGCAGCAGGCAGAAGCTCGGTAAGACGAGTGTCCATGCACGACAAAACGGCAAGTTTCTTGTCGGGATACTTGTCGGTAAGATACTTTTCATAACTCTTCGATTCTACGAAATTCTTATTGAAGGCAACAATCTGGTCAATCATAATTTTAAATTTTATAGCAGACAAAAATAATCATTTTAAGCAAGATTCTGAAACACTTTCGTTATTTTTGCAACACTATTAACCATAAACATTAAAAAAATGATTGAAACAGGACAAAAACATACAAGCGAACTCACAGTTTCCGAAGATGTTACAGCCGCAAAAATTGGCTCGGGCGATATGCCTGTGCTTGCCACTCCGGCTATGCTCGCGTTGATGGAAAATGCCGCCATGCTTGCCGTTGCCGACAGTCTGGCAGATGGCGAGACAACTGTTGGAGGGCACATCGAGTCGTCGCACCTAAAGCCATCGAAAATTGGCGATAAAATTACGGCAACAGCCGAGGTTACAAAGGTAGAGGGCAAGAAAATAGAGTTCAAAGTTAGTGCTCACAGCAACGGAATACTGCTTGGCGAAGGCACTCACCTGAGATTCATCGTTGACCGAAACAGATTCATTGAAAAACTTAACAAATAAGCCTTATGAACTTTTTGGAACTTGTAAAAAACAGATACAGTTGCCGGAGTTACAAGCCTCAAGCCATTGAGGAGGAGAAACTTAAATACATTTTAGAATGTGTAAGATTCGCTCCGTCGGCAGTAAACAAACAGCCTTGGAAATTCCGCATCGTAAACAGCAACGACGACAAGGCTAAGATTCAACAATGCTACGACCGCGAATGGTTTGCCACCGCGCCGACATACGTCATTGCCTCGGTTCTGCACGACGAAGAATGGGTGCGAGCCGACGGCAAACATCATGGAAACATCGACGTTTCTATTGCCGTTGAGCATCTCTGTCTGGCAGCCACCGAGCAAGGCTTGGCAACATGCTGGGTTTGCAATTTCGATGCCGAGAAATGCAAGAATCTGTTCGGAATGCCGGAAAATGAGGAGCCAGCCGTCTTCATTCCGATTGGATATGCCAATGACCAGCCAAAGGAGAAAAAGCGCAAGGCTTTGGAAGAAATAACCGAATAGCTTTCGCAAAAAAATCAGCCCAAATGCCATTTTCACAACATTTGGGCTGATTTTTTCATCTGTCAATCTCGGTAAATCGGGCAAACCGTCGTCCGTCGCGCTCAATGTTCTCGAAGAACATCTTTTCGGGGCGAACCCAATACTGTTCATCGCCGTAAAGTGCTTGATACACAACCATCCGCTCCTTTGTTTCGGAGTCGAAAGCCGTACGGACATAGCGATACATTCCGCCTTTGAAATGCTGAAAATATCGCGAGCCGTCGTCCGCCTTCGGGAACATCATGAGCATTTTTTCAATCAGCGGAACATACCAAGTGCCAACATCGTCGGCAGTCGGGGTGTGACCGCCCGGGAAGTGGTATGCGCAATTGTAATGCTCAAGAAACAGAGGCTCGTAATGCGCCAGAGTGTCCTGCTCGCCAAACAATCCCCAAACCCTTTCCTTGTAGTACGGATTGTAGAATCTGAACTGATTTTCTTCGAGTTGCGCAAACTCGGCAATCAGCGTTTCGTCAATCACAAAACGTTGTTTTCCGTCAGAGCGCAGAGATTTGTACTCGTGCTCCCCTATCCGCTCTTTCAGAAACTTCGTCATTTCGAAATGCGGATTTCCAAGTAACGCCGGAATACCCACAATCGGGGCAATTATCTGCGCATAGAACGAGCCGCAACTGTTACCTACGAGCAAATCGGGTTTCTCGCGGTCGCAGATTTGCCTTATCTGCTCCAAAGCATCTTCGGGATGCAATGGCAAATCAGGCGTCAGGACTTGAAACCTATCGGACAGTTTTTCTCGCAATGCGACTGCCGGAACACATTCACCACTGGCAAAGAATCCGTGCAGAAATAGTATTTTCTTATTCATAACAAATCTTTTTGTCTCTAAAATTCAATATCGGCATTATGACATATTTCTGCCAGATGCTCTACAAAATCTTCTTCCGAAGGATTTGTGTCGTCGATGAAGAAAATCATCTCGTCGAGAGCCTCGCGCGACTGCGACAGAACGAACAATGCTATGGTTATCAAGCCATTGCTATATCCGCGCTCTTCCATCATCGCGCTGAGTGCCAATTCTTTACTTGTCATTTTTAAGTCTTTGCTTTTTCATTGCCTCGTGCGCCATTTCGTGCGTCTGGGGCAGTTGTTGATATTTATGAAAAGGAACGATTTTGACAATCACATTATTGTGTTTCTGCTTAATCTCAATGCATCGGCCTATCAAATCAGCATTTGCCGATTTCTCTGTTGGCATCTTGTCAAAATTCTGCTGAATGTACGACACGTTTGTAACGAAAACAATGTCAGAACGTTCGGGCAGAAACTCCATAGCACGAACCATAACCGTCAGAATCATGCGGAACTCCGTTGTGCCCGAATCAGCCGTAACAAACGTATCTACAAAGCCTTCAGAATTCTCGATGATATACGCCCCGGCGCTCTCGCGATTGCTGCTGTTATAGTCGCACGAGCCGCCCACCCACACGTAGAATGTGCCTGGATTCATCCGCAGTTTTACTTCCTTTTGCCTTATCATTTTCTACTTTTTAGACGGAACTTTGATTGTTGCCGCGTACGCACTGTTGCAGAGTCCGAGCAATGCCGAAATCAGGAACAGAGTCTCGACTCCAAGAACCTTCCAAATCCATCCGCCAAGAAGGGCTATAAATATGGTTATCAGATGGTTTACTGATATTCCAGTAGATATCGTAGCGCGCATTTCATCACGGCTGTCAGAGATGTCCTGAACATAAACATTAGATGCCATCGATGCCAACGAAATTACAGAATCGAGCACATAGTTAACGCAACAGACAATGAATGCGGTCTGCATCGAAAACAGATGATGCGCATATCCGTAAAAGAAACAAACGACGACAAGAATGAGAGTATCGGCAATCATAACCGACTTATATCCAACACTATCAATAATTTTTCCGACCATCGGAGCCAAGACAAAGCACGCAATTGCCGAGACTGCAAATAGCAGACTGACAGTTCCGGCATCGGCGCCGTAAAACAGAATCAAAACGTATGGGCCAAACGTGAAAAATACTTGCTTGCGAGCACCGTAAAAAACCTCGAGCATATAGTATTTCGTAAACTTCTTTCTGAAATAAAAGCGGCTCTTTGTCTTGTCGGTCTTGCTTTCGCCCGTAAGCCGAAGGCTCACAAGCATGGCAACCAGCATAAACACAGCCGCCACAACGAATGTGGGGACAAACAGATTGCTGCTCTGAACAAGAGCAAAAGCCACAATTACAGCCACATATCCAAGCAGATTGCCTATCTGATAAATCGAATTCTGATAGCCGAGCGCCTGTCCGCCTTTGCCTTCGCGCGAATATTCGAGCGAGAGCGTATTCTTCATGCCAAGTTGCATATGCTCGCCCGTTGAATAAATGAAAATAGCAAGTATAACCATCCATTTCACCGGCGAGATGAAAGTCTGCATGGTCATTCCCACAACCATTATGAACATTCCGATTTTGTACACTCGCTCGGCGGTAGACTTGTAGAACAGAGCCAGAATAAAGATAAGCATCAGTCCCGGAAGTTCGCGGAAAAATTCAGTTACGCCCCTGTCAAATTCTTGAATTTTAACAACTTCTGCCATATAGTTATCGATTACGCCCTTGTAAAGTCCGAAACCGATTGCCGAAAGCAGAAGCGAGAAAAAGAAAGAACGGTAACATGATTCTTCCTTAAAGATATTTGTAAATCGTTTCATCTCGCCTACTTCTGGATTAGTGCCGAAACGATATCGCCATGTCGTTTTTCATCATCCTTAACACTCTGCACTTCAGGAAATTCGCTTATCAGGTGCTCGTATGCCACGGCAGCATCATATTCGCCCTTCGCAATTACTTTATACAGGCGGTTGCGCCCCAAAACGTAGTAAAGAACGGCTATGAGATACGATTTTGCTCTTCCGGGCTTGAGAGCCTCCTTTGTGTAACGGTGAAAGACGCTTGCATGTCTGCCCTCTTCTTTTGCTAACTGCACAAAGACAGCCCTCTCCTCTTCGGTCTTCACGATTTTTGCCAATCGCTGATACATAAGCACAGCATCCAACTCGCCTTGTTGGCTGCGCAATAGTTCTTTTTTTTGTTGTTGTGTCATTTTTATGTTTGTTTTCAAGTGTGAAATCTGCAAGAGAATGCAAAATTACACAAAAAAAACGCCAAACAACACAAGAAACTACATATACATTTCAATCAACATATCTCCTATTTTTGAAGGTGAAAAATTTTCACGGACATATTTAGACAACTCTGGTTGTTTTGAGCTATTAAACAAATCAACAATTCCATTTCCGATGCTGTCAACACTATATGGATCGACTAATGACGCCATACCAGAATAATACTCTTTTGGTCCGCCCAAATTTGTTATTGCCACATCGCAACCTAAAGCAGCAGCATCAAGTGCAACAATTCCGACCCCTTCCATTGTACTTGGAAGAGCAAAAACTCTTGCTTTTTTATACAAAGAAATTATTTCTTCCTCAGAAATAAATCCCAGAACCTGTATGTTCTCAGCATCACCAATTTCATCTTTTATTGGTTTAAACTGCTCTTCATTTCCCTTATTTCCAGCAAGCAGCAAATTGAAATGAAATTTTTTTGCCGCACGAATCAACCTTTTAACATTTTTTCGTTCTTGATATATTGAACTTATATGTAAAACAAAATCTTCATGTTCTACATTATTATCAAAATAATCATCTAATCCCATAGTAAACGACAATGGAATTTTCACCATTCTTTCCCTCGGAAAATCATACATTGTGGCAATAAAGTCAGCCTCAAAATCGCTGCGGACACATATCTAATCATTATTTTTCAACTCATACGAACGTTCAATAAAAGGATTATACCACCTACGATTAGTAAATTTTGCCAGTTTTTTCTTGAAAATTTCCTTCTTCAAATTATACATTGGAGCAAAATCCCCCTCTATTGGAGAATATATGGATTTACCAACCAAAGAACGAAGACGAGCAGAAAGATGCTCGATCCACGGACCGGGGCCAAAATAATGTACAACATCATAATCCCTCCAATTATAGTGTTCCCAGCAATTTATCAAATCAACACATATCCCCTTGGATTCAAGGATATCTTTCCAAACCAACGCTTGGGATCTTACACCGTTAGATCTGCCACTTACTAAAGCATCGGGATATATAACATAAGCAACCTTCATATTTATATTTTTTTGCAAATTGAGACTTCTATCATAGAATTATTTTTGGCGCAAAGATAATAAAATTTATCTTTTTTCTAAAAAAACGCTTCCAAAGAATACAGCACCCGTCTAATCAAAATAAAAAAATCGGCTTTACAGCGATAAAAACATCGGACTTTATGATATTTTTAGCCGTTTCGTCTATAAAACTAAATGATTTAATCGAGTTTTCTGCGGTTTGAATAGATTTTATTTTGCGGTTAGACAAAAAAACGCTTCTTTTGTGCTCGACATTAAAAAAGCGGATTACATCGAATAAATATAGGAGAACAACTGAAAAATGTAACAAGTAAACTTTATATGAAAAAAATCGAACAATGTTTAATTGCATCCTTGTTCCTTATTCCGCAAATTGGAATGGCGCAAGGAAAAGTATGGACGCTCAACGACTGCATAAGTTATGCACTTGAGCATAACATACAGATAAAGCAGAAAATGGTTGCTCAGCAGCAAGCCGAGGTCGACACGAAATCGAGCAAGGCAAGTCTGCTGCCAAGCGTGTCGTTCGGCACAGACCACACTTTGAGTTACCGTCCTTTCAGCGAGACAACGACTTCGCTCACCGGCGGAACAATGTCGCAGACATCCAACAAAACGCGCTACAACGGAAGTTACAGCATTAGCGCAAACTGGACGGTGTGGGACGGCGGAAAGAACCGCAAGAACATAGAGTACTCAAAACTTTCGCAGGAAATAAGCCAGCACGATACTCAGCAGAGCATCAACGACATTCAGGAGCAGATTGCCAAAATCTACGTCCAGATTCTCTACGAACAGGAAGCCGTAAAGGTGTGCCAAGGCACTCTCGACGTGGCAAAGGAACAGGAAGCCCGCGGAAAGGAATTGGTAGAGGCAGGAAAAATGTCGCGCAGCGAACTTGCACAACTAACAGCAACGGTGGCAAACGATGAATACAGTCTTGTAAACGCACAGACGATGGTGCAGGACTACAAGATGCAACTGAAGCAACTTCTTGAGATTAACGATGACATCGACATTACCATTCCTGAAATAAGCGACGAAAAAGCGATGGTTACGCTTCCGGCATATCAGGATGTGTACAACGCCGCACTCGAACTTCGCCCCGAAATCAAGAGCAACCGCCTGAGCATCGACGCGGCAGACATGCAGATTTCGATGGCAAAGAGCGGCTATCAGCCATCCGTTTCGCTCATCGCCAACGTTGGCACAAGCACCGCAACGGGCATCGGAACAAACTGGAACACTCAGTTCAAGAACAACCTTAACAACAACATCGGCGTATCAATCTCCATTCCGCTTTACGACCGCCGCCAGACAAAGAGCAGCGTTGAGAAGGCTCAACTGAGCAAACAGAGCAGTGAACTGAGTCTGCAAAGCGCACAGCGACAACTTCACAGCACCATCGAGGGCTACTGGCTCGACGCATATTCGGCTCAAAAGAAATTCATCGCCGCCAAAGCGAGCGTCGAGAGCAATCAGGCAAGTTTCGACCTCGTAAACGAGCAATTCAAGGAAGGCTTGAAACATCTGGCTGAACTGAATACGGCAAAAAACAATCTTCTGCAAAGCCAGCAAGACAAGATTCAGAGCAAGTACACCGCCGTTCTGAACACCGTTCTTCTGAAATTCTATGGCGGCGAATCCATCAATTTTTAAAACCAATTAAAGACACATACATTATGGCAAAGAATAAGAAAATCACCTACTCTATAATAGCAGTTGCAGTAATAGCTATCGGCTGGTTCATCTTCGGAGGAAAGAAGAAGGAAGCCGTTATTACATACGAGGAAACCGAAGTGGCTGCCGACACAATACGCAACTCGGTAACAGCAACAGGCACAATCGAGGCCGTAACCGAAGTCGAAGTAGGTACACAGGTTTCGGGAATCGTGAGCAAACTGTATGTAGATTACAACAGCGTGGTGAAGAAAGGTCAGGTTATTGCCGAACTCGATAAGACAAATCTTGTGAGCACGCTTTCGAGCGCAAGAGCAAATCTTTCGAGCGCACAGAGCGATCTAAGATATCAGGAGAGCAACTACAACCGCAACAAGCGTCTGTTCGAGAAAGGTCTCATCAGTCAGGACGATTTCGAGACAGCCGAGCTGTCTTACAAAAAATCGCTCGAGCAAGTAAAGGTAAACAAGGAAAATGTAAAGAAGGCTGAAACCGACCTTGGATATGCCACAATCACCTCGCCTATCGACGGCGTTGTCCTAAGCAAATCGGTTGAGGAAGGTCAGACTGTGGCTGCAAGCTTCAGCACTCCAACGCTGTTCACCATAGCCAAAGACCTTACAGACATGCGCGTTATTGCCAATGTAGACGAGGCTGATATTGCCAATGTTGCTAATGGACAGCGCGTTTCGTTTACCGTAGATGCCTATCCAGACGACACTTTTAGCGGAACAGTTACACAGGTAAGACAAGAGGCTACAACAACCAGCAATGTAACCACTTACGAGGTTGTTATTGCTGCGCCTAACGCCGACCTCAAACTAAAGCCGGGACTCACAGCAAACGTTACAATCCACACGCTCGACCGTCCCGGAGTTCTCAGCGTAAAGTCTAAGGCTCTGCGCTTCAGCCCTACTCAGGAACTTGTGGGCAAGGAAACCAAGATTATCGATTGCAACGGCAAGAACAAACTCTGGACAAAGGAAGGCAACAAACTCGTTGCACACGCCGTTACAATCGGCATTACCGACGGCATCAGAACAGAGATTAAGAACGGCATCAGCCCAAACACAAAGGTTGTGCTCAGCATTAGCGATGCCAACCCGGAGCAAGCCGAAGAGAAGCCGGAGAACAACAACCCATTCATGCCTAAGCGTCCGGGCGGCAACAAGAAAAAATAGTAATCTATGAGCAACAACGATAATAAAAAAGTAGTTATTGAACTGAACGACGTGCGACGCAACTTCGTGATGGGCGAAGAAGTGGTTCATGCCCTGCGCGGAATCTCGTTCAAGATATACGAGGGCGAATTCGTAACCATCATGGGAACATCAGGTTCTGGAAAGTCAACGCTGCTGAACCAACTCGGATGCCTCGACACTCCAACCAGCGGCGAATACTATCTCGACGGCGTTTCTGTAAGAACCATGAGCCGCAGTCAGCGCGCCGTTCTGCGCAATCGAAAAATCGGCTTCGTGTTCCAGAACTACAATCTTCTGGCAAAGACGACATCCGTTGAGAACGTTGAACTTCCGCTGATGTACAACAAGAACTACTCGGCAAGCCAACGCCGCGAGGCTGCCATCAAGTCGCTCGAGATGGTAGGACTTGGCAACCGTCTCTATCACAAGAGCAACCAGATGTCTGGCGGACAGATGCAGCGCGTTGCCATCGCCCGCGCGTTGGTTAACGACCCGGCGGTGATTCTTGCCGACGAAGCAACAGGAAACCTCGACACGCGCACATCGTTCGAGATTCTCGTGCTCTTCCAGAAACTTCATGCCGAAGGCAGAACGATTATATTCGTAACGCACAATCCCGAGATTGCCCAGTACAGCAGCCGAAACATAATGCTGCGCGATGGCAAGATTAGGGAAGATGTTCAGAACAACAATATTTTATCGGCGGCAGAGGCTCTCGCCAACCTGCCAGCCCCACAAGACGACTGATTATGAATACAATAAATCTTTTCAAGATTGCAATCAAGGCTATAGCCGCCAACAAGATGCGCTCGTTCCTCACGGCTCTGGGCATCATCATCGGCGTGGCTGCGGTAATCGCCATGCTCGCCATTGGTCAGGGTTCAAAGCGAAGCATCAAGGCTAACATCTCGGAGATGGGTTCAAACATGATTATGATTCAGCCGGGAGCAGACAACGGTCCGGGCGGCGTGCGACAGGATGCCAGCGCGATGCAGTCGCTAAAAATAGCAGACTACGAGGCAATTGCCGAACAAGCCAAATACATCTCGGCCGTAAGCCCTACGGTAAACACATCTGGACAGTTTGTCTACGGCAACAACAATACACCTTCGAGCGTGTACGGAGTAAGTCCCGACTATCTCACAATCAGACAGTTGAAGATTGAGGACGGCGAGATGTTCACCGAGCAGGACATCAAAACATCAGCCAAGGTCTGCGTGCTCGGCAAGACCATCGTCGATTATCTCTTTCCCGACGGAAGTTCGCCAATCGGACGAATCATCAGAATAAAGAACATTCCGTTCAGGGTTGTGGGCGTTCTGAAATCGAAGGGAACAAACTCTATGGGTATGGACCAAGACAACCTCGCTCTTGCACCCTACACCACCGTCATGAAGCGTGTGAATGCGCAGACATATCTGGGCGGAATAAACTGCTCGGCTCTTACCGAGGAGATTACGCAGCAAGCTATTTCCGACATTACCGACATTCTTCGCAGAACGCACAAACTTAAAGATGCAACAGAGGAAAACGAGGGCGACGACAACGACTTCACCATCCGCTCGCAAGAGGAGATTTCGAGAATGATGAGCACCACGATGGACAGCATAACGATGCTTCTCGGAATCGTGGCAGGCATCTCGCTTTTGGTCGGCGGCATCGGAATCATGAACATCATGTATGTATCGGTTACCGAGCGAACAAAGGAAATCGGTCTGCGAATGTCGGTCGGCGCTCGCGGCAAGGACATTCTGAATCAGTTCCTTATCGAAGCGGCAATGCTCAGTATTTCGGGCGGCGTGATAGGAATCCTGCTTGGCGTAGGAATAGCAACGCTCGTATGCAACGTTCTGCACATGCAAACCTACATCGAACCATGGAGCGTGATAATGAGTTTCGGAGTATGTACGTTCATCGGCATATTCTTCGGATTCCTCCCGGCTAAAAAAGCCGCAAACATGGACCCGATAGAGGCTATCAGATACGAATAAAAGGCAAAAGTGATACAATCTGTAACGAATTGTATCACTTTTTTCCATAAAAAACTAAGTTCGTCTAATCAAAAATCGGTTATTTCCATAAAAATAGCCAAATTAACATACAAAACAGGCAAAAAAATCTACAACATGTGCCATTCATCATTAAAACAATATAATTTGGCGAATTTCCACATACATTAGTAGATAATTCTTTGCCGACTGAATAAAAATTCTTTTCTTTGCTACATAAATTTCATTTTTCTGCAAAGAAAGAAAAGAGATTACAGAAAAAGCAATGAGCAAGATTGTAGAAAATACAAAAAGCCACAAGAGCGAAATCATCTACCACATCATTGGATGGGTGATAGTTTTTGGCAACCCTCTGTTCACTATCAATACCAATGAAGGTATCGACTGGGGCACATTGCTGAAGCAGTTCATTATGCCGATATGTCTCTTCGTCATTTTCTATTGCAATTACTTCTACCTCGTTCCAAAGCTGTACATAAGCGGCAAGCGCCACATATTCTATGCCATAAACGTGGTTCTGATAACCGGCTGCACGCTCTTCAACGTAAACATGTTCAAGTACATGATGAGGCTTGAGCGCAGACAACAAATGCGCATCGAAAAGGCCGAGGCTGCACAAGGCAACAAAAACACAAAGTCAAAGAAACACTGGAAGCCGATGCCGGCACTCTTCTTCCACGCGCGCGACGTGCTCACATTCTCGTTCCCTATCGGACTGACGGTTGCCATCTTTACAAACCGCAGGCTGAAGAAATCGGAACAAGAACGAAAAGAAGCCGAGCTGAGGCAGAAAGAAGCAGAACTGCGAAATCTGCGAAGCCAGATAAATCCACACTTCTTGCTGAATACACTGAACAACATCTATGCACTCATCGCATTCAACACGGGCAAGGCGCAGACATCGGTGCTCGAACTAAGCCGACTGTTAAGGCATGTTCTCTACGACAACCAGCAGGAATATACCACAGTCAGCAAGGAGTTGGAGTTTCTTGAAAGTTACGTTGAACTGATGAAAATAAGGGTGGCATCGAACATATCGGTCAACTTCAAGAGCGAAGTGTCAGACAGCCAGAGACTTATTGCGCCACTGATTTTCATCTCGCTAATAGAGAACGCATTCAAGCACGGCATCAGCCCGATAGAAAGCAGCTTCATCAATATTCACATCACAGACAACAACAACTCGATAACATGTTGCGTAACAAACACAAACTTCCCGAAGAATAACCACACCGACAAAAGCGGCAGCGGAATAGGTCTGGAACAAATCAGAAAAAGGCTCGAACTGACCTATCCCGGAAAATACACTTGGGAAAAGGGCGTTAGCGACGACAACAAAACATACTATTCAAGAATAACTATAAATACATTATAAATATGATACTCAATTGTGCAATTGTAGATGATGAGCCTTTGGCTCTGGAACTTTTGGAAGCGTATGTGCAGAAAACCGACTTTCTGAACCTTGTGGGAAAATACACAAGCGCGCTCGCAGCGATGAAGGATGTGGTAAGCAAGAACATCGACATCCTTTTCCTCGACATCCAAATGCCCGACCTCAACGGTCTTGATTTTGCCAATATGGTCGACTCGCACACGCGAATTGTCTTCACCTCTGCATTCAACCAGTATGCAGCCGATGCCTTCCGCGTAAATGCCCTCGACTACATCATGAAACCTATCAGCTACAAGGATTTCCTCGAAAGCGCAAACAAGGGTTTGAAGTGGTTCGAACTTGTGGCACGCGCCAACAACTCAGGCTCAGAAAGCACTCAGCCAAGCATCGACGAGATTGACAGCGACGGACTCTTCATCAAGAGCGACTACAAACTGATGCATATAAAATACGACGACATCATCTACATCGAAGGACTGAAAGACTACATTAAGATATACACAGAAACAAGTCAGAAACCTATCCTGTCGCTCCGCAGCATGAAGGTTATGGAAGAGAAGCTTCCAACATCGAAGTTCATACGCATACACCGCTCTTACATCATTAACAAGAGTAAGATTACGGTGATTGACCGCGGCCGCGTTGCCTTTGGCGATAAGTTCCTGCCAATATCAGAGAGCTACAAGCCAATGCTTCAGAACTATTTCAGCAAGTATTCTATTTAAGAATAAAAATACAAATACAAAAACTATATACCTTCTACACGCAGAAAGTAAGCCGATTGCTCGCGCTTACTTTCTGTTTTTTTATAAGATTATGCCCAAAACAAAAAACAGCCCGATGAAATCTGAAATCCATCGAGCCGTACAAATATTAACCTTCAATTCTTAATTTACCAAATCCTTTACCGAGCCTTTTGCCTTGGCTGTCCCCTTCTTCAAACCGTTTGACACACGCTTTGTCTTGCGTGTAAACTGCAACTTCTTGCAAGAGTCCTTATACATATTTATCTTGCGAACATCGCTCTGTGTGAGGTGCGCCTTGTCGGCGATATCGTATTCTGCCACCAGCAGATTGTATTGTTTCTTGTAATGCACCCACTGTTCGCTCGTAGCAGTACTTACCTTTGCATTCATCGTATCAACCATAGCCTCGAAACGAGCCACCCAATCAACCTTGCCAGCCTTATTGTTAGCATCTTGTGCGCAAACTGAGATGCTCATCAGCATGCCCACAACTATCAGTTTTACTGTCTTCATATACTATATTTGTTAAAATCATTGCAAATTTAAAACAACGTAGGCTAACAACCAAATACATATACATACTTTAAGATTTTTTTAGATAAATTAGGGTTTTTCCTATTCATTTTAGGACTAATCTCTTTGTTCTGTATAAAATCCCAACTATATTTGCAGCATAAACAACAAGTAATAACTTTTAAAATACAACAAGTATGAAAAGATTTACCTTATCAATAATTGCTATCCTGATGATTACTTTACAGGCTAATGCAATGTCACTGAGTCAGGCAAGAAACGAGGCTCGGTTTCTAACAGACAAGATGTACTACGAACTCGATCTCACCGAAGCACAATACAATTATGTCTACGAAATAAACTTCGACTATTTCTACGACCTCAACCATTACCGCGATGCCTACGGCTATCTGTGGAATCGCCGCAACGAGGATTTGGGATACGTTCTTGACCGCTGGCAGTACAACCACTACATCGCCATAGAGTATTTCTACCGCCCTGTTGCATGGGTTGCAAATGCATGGAGTTTCGTAATATACAGACATTATCGCAATGATCTTTTCTTTTATGGCACTCCGCACCACTACACAACTTACATAGGCAGTCACGGTTGGAGAACAAACGGTGGCAGAAGTTACTTCCGCACTCATCGTTATCACATGCCAGTCAATCACCGCCACATTGCCGCTCCACGCCGTCCAGAGGCTGGTCACGCACCACGAGTTGTAGTCGGAGCAGGTCACGGAGGTCACCACAATATAGACCATCGCCGCGAGGAGGCTTTGAGACGTGAGAACAATAGGATTCGTGAAGAAGCACGTCGCCGTGAAGAAGCTCAGAGACGTGAAAACGAAAGAATCCGTGAAGAGGCACGTCGCCGTGAGGAGGCTCAGAGACGTGAAAATGAGAGAATCCGCGAAGAGGCACGCCGTCGAGAGGAGGCTCAGAGACGTGAGAACGAGCGAATCCGCGAAGAAAGCCGCAGACGTGAGGAAGCGCAGAGACGCGAGAACGAGAGACGTCGCGAAGAAGCACAGCGTCAGGAAAACAGAAGACGTGAAGAGGCTCAGCGTCGCGAAGAAAACCGCCGTCGTGAGGAAGCACAAAGACGCGAGGAGAACAGACGCCGTGAAGAAGCACAGCGTCAGGAAAACAGAAGACGCGAAGAGGCTCAAAGACAGGAGAACCGTCGTCGCGAAGAGACACAGAGACGAGAGAATGAAAGAAGACAGTCTGACAACAATCGCACAACTCGCAGTTCTCACACAGGAGGAAGAAGATAATCAGAACAATAATGACAGATATTAAGACAAACAGTTTTAGGGCGTGGATTCTTGCATCGCGCCCTAAAACTCTTACTGGCTGCATAACGCCGGTAATCATCGGTTCGACGTTGGCATATTCATACATCACACAGCATCCGGAAAGCGGACAGGGTTTCAAAATTACACCTTTCGTTCTCTGTATGCTGTTTGCCATGTTTATGCAGATTGATGCAAATCTTATAAACGACTACTACGACTTTGTGAAAGGCACAGACCGCGAAGACCGCCTCGGTCCAGAACGTGCCTGCGCTCAAGGATGGGTTACTCTGCCTGCCATGCGCATGGCGATAGGCATAACAACCGTGCTCAGTTGCATTGCAGGACTTCCACTCATTCTCTACGGTGTTTGGTGGAAACTGATTCTGGTTGGCGTGGCATGCGTAATCTTCTGTTTTCTCTACACTTACGGATTGTCGTACATTGGCATGGGCGATGTACTTGTGCTTGTGTTCTTCGGACTTGTTCCAGTGTGCGTAACCTTCTATCTGCAAACCGGAACGTGCGATTTGACGACGATTCTGATTTCCTTAGCCACAGGTTTGGTTATCGACAATCTGCTGATGATTAACAACTTCCGCGACTATGAACAGGACAAGATAAGCGGCAAGCGCACGCTCGTTGTAAAACTCGGCAAGCGCACAGGCGGTTATCTGTACCTCATCATCGGACTGGCGGCATACGCTGCATGCGTCGTTGCACTTGGCTTCGAGCACATTGCCACCTTCCTTCTGCTGTCGTACATCTCGCTGCACTACAAGGCGTGGAAAAAGATGATGTCTATTTACGAGGGCAAGCAACTAAACGGAATATTGGGAATGACGGCGCGCAACATCTTCCTGTTCGGACTTATCCTCTCGCTTAGCATCATTATTCAGAAATACATCGAAAATATCGCCATTCTGCAATAACAAGATGATAAAAAGGAAGTTACTCATCCCCATAATCGGAATAATTCTGCTGATACCAATCGGGCTGATTTCCAGACGCATCGGTTGGATTCCGACTGAAACGGGCGATGCTCTTTGGGCAATGATGGTTTTCTGTCTGTGGAGAATCGTGCTGCATAACAAGAAACTCTCGTTGGTGGCAATAACAAGTTTAGCACACTGCTATCTTGTGGAGTTTTCACAGATGATAACTTGGCGATGGCTCGTTTCATTCCGACAGACTTTCATCGGGCACATGATGCTTGGACAAGGGTTTCTGTGGATTGACTTGCTCGCCTACTCCATCGGGATTATCGTTATTTACATGATATTCAGCAAAATCGAAGAACAATGAACAAAAAAAAGACATCGGAATCTTGAGAATTCGATGTCTTTTTTTATTCTTCAGAAAAACTGACTGTTACTCAGTCATTTCGCCTTCGATATAAAGTCTGACCATGTCAGTCACAGCATTTGTGCGAAGAGTAATCGTCTTTTTGAAAACTCCCGGGAACTTGCCTGCGCCCTTGTAAGTAACCTTAATCTCGCCAGTTGCTCCCGGTGCAATAGGCTGCTTTGGATAAACAGGAGTAGTGCATCCGCAACTTGCAACCGCCTGTTCGATAACAAGAGGCGCATCGCCTGTATTTGTAAACTTGAACGTACAAGTAACGTTTGAATCTGCTTCCTTGAATGTTCCAAAGTTATGTGTTGTCTTGTCAAACTTTATCTCGGCCTTGCCCTGTGCCAAAACAGGCATCGAAAAGGCAGCTACGGCCATAAACACCATTAACAAAAATCTTCTCATGCTTCTCTTAAATAAATATTTCGTAGGCAAAAATAAGAATTTTTTGAATCATAACAATAAAAAAGCGATAAATTATTAACTTTGCAGCAATTTTATAATAAAAAAATATGTTGGTATTCAATACAACTTTTCAGACTGATGTAAACGAGGCGCGCAATTTTGTGATATGGGCACACGAGGTGTACATTCCGCGCGCACTGAAATGCGAGGGAATTAAGAACGCACGACTAAACCGCATACTTAGCCACAAGGACGAAAAGACCGAATGTTTCTCGCTGCAATTCGATGTCGAGAGCATGGCTAACCTGCACAAATTCCATATAAGCGAAGGCAAATCACTGTCTAACGACCTTGAGAAGATTTTCAACGAGAAAGTTGTAGGATTCTCAACAATAATGGAAGTCATCGAAGAATGCTGAATCCAGTAAAGGAAAAGATAATTCTAGGCATCGACCCCGGCACAAACGTGATGGGCTACGGATTGCTGAGCGTAAAAGGCACGAAGCCCGAGATGATGTGCATGGGCATTATAGACCTGCGCAGATACAGCGATGCCTACCTCAAACTCGGACATATATTCGAGCGAGTGGTTGGCATCATCGACAGTTATCACCCCGATGAACTTGCCATCGAGGCTCCGTTCTTCGGAAAGAACGTGCAGAGTATGCTAAAACTCGGAAGAGCGCAGGGAGTGGCAATAGCCGCCGCCCGACAGCGCGACCTTCCGATAACCGAATATGCGCCGCTGAAAATAAAGATGGCGATAACAGGCAACGGCTCGGCAAGCAAGGAACAGGTGGCAGCAATGCTTCAGCGGCTACTGCACATCGACAAAGAGGCTATGGGCAAGTTCATGGACTCTACCGATGCCCTCGGAGCAGCCTACTGCCATTACTTGCAGATGGGCAAGCCCGAAGTATCGAAAAGTTATCACGGCTGGAAAGATTTCATAGCCAAAAATCCCGACAAAGTTTCAAAATAATACAATAAAAATGCAAAAGGTAATAGAGATTGTCAACGGAGTGGCCCGCCACCCTCTTTACAGAATGAAAGAGGCAGTGAATATTGAAATGAACGACGGCGAGCAAATAGCCATCGTTGGTCCTAACGGTGCAGGAAAGTCGATGCTTGTAGACATCATCACAGCCAAGCATCCGCTTTTGCTTAACGAGCCTCACTACGACTTTGCGCCGTCGCTGGCAAAACTGGCAAGCGACAACATAAAGTACATAACCTTCCGCGACTCGTATGGCGACACTGCCGACGGCAACTATTACTATCAGCAGCGTTGGAATCAGCACGACATAGACGAAGCGCCTATCGTACAGGACATTCTGAACGAAGTGTGGAACATAACCACAAGGGATAACACGCCCGAACAGATTGCTCAGAAAGAACAACTGCGCGACCAGCTTTACTCGATGTTTCATCTTGACATCCTGCTCGACAAGCAGATAATCCTTCTTTCGAGCGGAGAGTTGCGCAAATTTCAGTTAACCAAGACTTTGCTTACCAATCCGCGAGTCGTTATTATGGATAATCCGTTTATCGGACTCGATGCGCAAACTCGCGAGCAACTCACGGAACTGCTTACAAACTTGGCGGCAAACGTCAAGATAATGTTCATTCTTGTTCTGTCAAAGACCGACAACATTCCGCCGTTCATCACGCATGTCATTCCTGTTGAGCCGGGAAGAGACGTTCGCGAAAAGATAAGTCGCGACGAATATTATGCTACTTATAATCAGAAGTTTGAAAATCTTCTCTCTGACGAAAAGAAAGAGGCGATAAAGAACTATCCTTACAAGGACAGCACAAGCATCGCCCACCTCGACGAGGTTGTGAACTTCAACAACGTGTGCATAAAGTACGGCGAACGCACCATTCTGAAAGACCTTAACTGGGTTGTAAAGCGCGGTGAGAAATGGGCTTTAAGCGGCGAGAACGGAGCAGGAAAGAGTACGCTTCTGTCGCTTGTATGCGCCGACAATCCGCAGAGTTACGCATGCAACATAACACTTTTCGGACACAAGAGAGGAACTGGCGAAAGCATCTGGGACATCAAGAAGTACATCGGATATGTTTCTCCTGAAATGCACCGCGCCTATCTGAAAGATGTGCCGGCAATCGAGATTGTGGCATCTGGCATGAGCGATTTCTCATCGCTTTACCGAAAGCCGAAAGCCGAAGACCTGCCAACGTGCGATTTCTGGATGGACATCTTCGGAATAAAGCATCTGAAAGATACAACATTCCTTAAACTGTCGAGCGGCGAACAGCGTCTTGTCCTTCTGGCACGTGCCTTTGTCAGAGACCCAGAACTTTTGATTCTGGACGAACCGCTGCACGGCTTGGATATGCGCAACCGTCGACTGGTAAAGGAGATTATAAACGAATTCTGCAAGCGTTCGGACAAGACGATGATAATGGTAACGCATTACAAGTCAGAATATCCAGAATGTATCACGAACGAAATTTTCTTACGCAAAAACAGATAGAAAGCGAAAAAAAGAGAAGCCTTCCGACTTCTCTTTTTTCGTTTATCTCTCAACAATTCCGACCTTAATCCATTCTTCGGCAATCTCCTCGGCATCAGCCTTTGCAACGCTCTCCTCAACCTCGTAGTTGTCGATAAGAACCTTTGCAAGGTCGTCTGCCGTAAACTCCTTGCCTACCACATTTTTCCAGAGCAGGGCAGCAGAAGAGTTCATGCTTATAATCTTGCTGAAATCTATATTCTCAACTCCCTGACCAACAATTACTTGTTCGCCACATAGTTCTCTCAATTCGAATCCTTTCTTTGTTCTCATATCATTAAATATTTTTGTTCTGTTTGTCAATCTCGTCCATATATTTCACCGTGAGCTTTATTGAAGGAAGCCTTCGATAGACGGCAAGAAACCATCTGCGCCAGCGAACCATTCTTACCCACATAGTATATCGGCGTATGTACTTTTTGTCCTCGTCGCAGAAAAGCGTTCTCGAATCGCTGAAATCGAGGCGATAGCGCACCTCGCCGCTGTCGAGCGTTACCTTGCATACTTTTCCGTACTTAAACTCTATTGCCTTGCCAAGCACATCTTGTGTTCTGCAATATTCCTTTCCGTACAGATTACCGTCGCCCATTAGTACAAGGTTATTGCCATCCTTCACGATAACGCGATGCAACACATATCTCAACGGCGCAATCTGCGCCAGAACCACATCTCCTACCTTCACGCTGTCAACCGCCTTTATCGTAACCATATCTCTTCGGTCTTCGAGAAAAGGACGCATGCTGTAGCCTTTGACCCTAATGGAGAAAGTCTTGCCCTTAGACAAGAGTTCTCTCTGCATCGACTCAAACAGCTGTGCATTAGGTTTTTCGATAACCTTCAGGCTGAAATTGTCGACATTGCTATATTCAACATTTTCGGGCCACAAGTTACTTACGAACCAGTTATACAGATTTCGGAGAACAGCCCTCATTTAGCAATTGTGTTGTAACTTAACTGAGCCGCTGCCTCGTCGGGAAGACAGCCCATGAAATACATCTTGCTCGTTGTAAGAACTCTCGACACAATGTCGCACACGCCATTGAACACAGGGCGATCCCACTTCATTGTTGAGCACGACGGCATAAGCACGGCAAAAGCCTCAAGCCCCTTTAACTGATGGATGTTGTTCGTCGGCTCCTGATTAAGACGGACGAATGCGCCGACTTCAGCCTTTACTTTACGGTAGCAAGGTGTCTTGCCGCTCCAAGGCGAACCGTAGACGTATGTCTTGCCGTCAATATATCGCACAACCGGATTGTCGTCGTTCATCAAATCGGTATCGCTTATATACTTGAGCCACAACTGAGTATGTGTACTCTTGCCTGTTCCGCTCTTGCCAAGGAAGAGATAGCCCTTGCCGTCCTTGCGCACAACAGAGGAATGGAACATCAGCGTATTTTCTGATGAGCCAGCGAAGGCATAAAGCATCATCATGCAGTTATTCAGACCGAAGTTGCGATCGCTCCACTCGCCTGCCAAGGCTACGGTTGCCGACTTGAAATCGACGGCACACTCCATCAGACTGCACTGAAATCCGAGGTAGTTGCTCACCACAAACTGATAGCGACCATCCTCGCGGCGATACACTCCGTGATTGTTTCCGCCACAGTCGAACTGCCCCACTTCATTGCCCTTCGCTTCGGGAAAGAAATTATCGTCGACTGTTACCTGAAACAGAAGAGGGATATTCTTGCTCTCCTCCTCGCTTACCTCAAATACACGGAACGACGGAAGCAGTTCGTCGCTGTTCACTCCATCGACAAAGTGTATCACAACAAGCCATTCGGCAATGTTATAATATTTTGTAGTCTTCTCCATATTGTGAATTAGATTTTTTAGTTCCACCATTTCACTCCGCCCCAAGCGGCCTTGTACCACTCGTTCTGTTCGTACCACTTGTTTAGCGTTGCGTGTATGTCTTTTGGGAAATACATGCTTACATATCCGCAGTTTTCCGTATCATTGATTTGTGCAATGCCGCCAAAGCCAATAAAAGCCGAATACCACTGAGTTCCGCCGGTGTACACAACAGTCTTGTTGTATGCCGCAAGCCACTGCTGGTAGATATCCTCATCGGTACACCACGAACGTATTATCTCCCTAAAATCGTAGAATCGCGGATTTGTTGCAGACTCATTCTGGAAATTGTAATAATCAGCAACACCGCTGATGTCATTCTTGCCAAACTGCGATATGACCACAGCCGTTGCAGATGCCAGATTTTCGAGTTGAGAACAATCCACAACCGAAAGTATAACGCCGTCGCGATAATATTCCTCAACCTCGTAATCGTAATAGTTATTATATGCTTTTGCAATATCTGCCGAACTGAACAAAGTAGAAAATATTACAGGAATAATCTTGTGATAAGGCGCACCAGTACCCGGAATCTCACCGGGACAGGCAATTATGTAATCTGCGCACTTGCGCAAAGCATAATCGCACTCTATGCACTGCATCAGGCAGGCATCGAACATTATGAACTTGTTTTTAGGGAATGACTGCAAGACAGATGCCATCGTCTCGATGCTCATCTGCGAATTTTCGGCACTTCTGTCGTTTGACGAAGTACTATTTCTGCCATTGTCGATGCCAAACGAACGCGTTTTTGACATGGCTGCAACCTCTGGAAGCCAGCCGTCGGCGTGCGACCAGAACACTATTCCGTAGTTATCAGCCTTGTAGTTACTGTGAACAAAAGTCATGACATTGCTCAAAGCCTCGGCTGATGTAGACATCCAATCTGTGCTGTAAGTCTTTACTGGAGTAAGATATTTGTACTGAGTTGTGTCGCGCAGCTCGTAGATTCGCGGACTCTTATTGTCATCTACATAGACAATAACGCGGTCGCGCTTGCTCATCTTCCTTGCGCCCACGCACATCTCGTAGATATCGCCATCGGCATAGCTGCACAGGCTGTTTTCAGCAGCCATGTAGACAAGCACAACGTTATCTACCTCGGCATAAGCATCCACCTCATGTTTCTTACAAGACGCAAACAAGATACATGCAAACACTAATGTCAGCATGTATCTTGTTGCTCTGTACACAGATTTTGTATGATTATTCATCTTCAGTCTTCACTGCATTAAAAACGAACTGTTCGGGAGTAAGTTCCTTAACCGTCTTTATTTCCTTGTCGAGTTGGTTTCTTCGTCTGATGCGAAGATAGATGCTCTTCAGCGTTGCGTGGTTCTTCGAGAAGAATACCGTGCATGTGCGGTCGGGAGCCGCAGGTTCGCCTTTTTCAAGGTATCTTTTCAACTGGTCGCTGTACATCTGTCTGTTTTCGAGGAACTTGGTCTTTTTCTGTAGCTTTGCCTCAGGAAGTTCCAAGATTTCGGTGAAGTAGACAGTAGAATCTGTTATCGAAAAACTGTAGCCGAAGCCATATACCGGCTTTGTTTTGCCTTTCTTTTTTTCTTCTGCATTTCCGGCAAATACGTTTACGGCTGCAACCAAAAGTACGAGCAGGAAAGCGAATCTGTTTATTCTCATATAAAATTTAAATTATCAGAATGCAAAATTAGCAAATTGTAACGTTCCGCCCAAATAAATGTTCACAAAAAACTTAAAAATTCTGCAATCGGGCAGTTTGCGGCACATTCGGAGTGGAAGTCCGTCTGTGTCCAAAAGAAAGGCTCCGTACCAATCTTTGTTCAGAGAGAAGCACGGAGCCAGCACAATTTATTAAATATCCAATCAGTTTACCAATTACTCTTCAGACAAGTCAACGGCATAGTTGCCCTTCTTTCCGCTTGGGTAGATGCCCGAGATGAACATCACCTGATCGGCCGAGCGGCTTGCGCTCTTGAAGGCATTCTCCATATCCTCGTTTGAGTTTACAGCCTGACCGTTAACCTTGAGGATGATGAAGCCCTTTGTGATGCCGGCTTCCTTCATCTTGCCGCCAGTTACGCCAGATACCTGCAAGCCTCCGCTAAGGTTAAGCTGCTTTTTGAGGTCTGAACTCAAAGGACGGAATGCTGCGCCGAGAAGGTCCATATCAACATTCTTCATAACCTTGGTGTTGCCCTGAGAGTTCTTCAGAGTTACGGTAAACTCCTTCGGTTTCTTGTCGCGGATAACCTTTACTGTCAGTTTGTCGCCCGGCTTATGCTTAGCGATTGTCTCCTGAAGCTCAGCCATGCTCTTAATCTTTCTGCCGTCGGCAGCCACGATGATATCGCCAGCCTTGATGCCTGCGCTGTGAGCCGCGCCAGTCTCAGGAACTTCATTTACATAAACACCGTCGTTGCAGCCCGAATCCTTAACCTTCTCTTTCAGTTTCTCGTCCTGAAGGAAGTTTGCAACATCGCCGCCAACAACGCCGAGAAGCGCACGCTGAACAGTTCCGAATTCCTTAAGGTCTGAAACGACCTTCTTCATGATTGTTGTCGGAATAGCAAATCCGTAGCCGGCAAAAGAGCCGGTAGGAGAAGAAAGAACGGCGTTGATACCAACAAGTTCGCCCTTTACATTAACCAGCGCACCGCCCGAGTTGCCCGGGTTGATTGCCGCATCGGTCTGGATGAACGACTCGATTCCGTTGTTCTTGCCTGTGTTGTAAACACCGAGCGAACGAGCCTTTGCACTTACGATTCCGGCAGTTACTGTTGAGTTGAGGTTGAACGGATTACCAACTGCGAGAACCCACTCGCCCACCTTCAGCGCATCGCTGTCGCCAACCGGAATAGTCGGGAAGTTGTCGCCCTGAATCTTCAGAAGAGCAAGGTCGGTAGAAGCATCCGTACCAATCAGGCGAGCCTTGAACTCGCGGTTGTCGTTAAGAGTAACGTCGATTTCATCTGCTTCCTCTACAACGTGGTTGTTTGTAACGATGTATCCGTCTTTCGAAAGAATCACTCCCGAACCGTAGCCTACGCGAGGCTGGCTCTGCATCTGCTGGCGACCTCTGTTGCCGCCCTGAGGGCCGAAGAAGTACTCAAAGATGTCGGGCATGTCGCCCTGACTCATCGTCTGCACCTTACTGTTCTGCGTACACTTGATGTGTACCACGGCGTGAAGCGAACTCTCAGCAGCCTGAGTGAAGTCTACAGGCTGAACACCTGCACCCGATGTGCGGACGGCAGGCTGTGATGTATTTTGCTTGAAAAGTGTTTCAAATGAACGACTCTCGCCTTCCAGCTGACGCTTGGAAATAGAATAGGTTGTTACTGCGGTCAGACCTGATGTCACCATTGAGATTGCAACCACACCCAGAAGTTTTTTAGTTGTCTGTCTCATAATCCAACATAGTTTAAGTTAAAGTATTTCTCTTTGTTAAAAATTATTTTTTTCATTTTCTAAAGTGATGACAAACGAAAGCATGGTTTTGTGACATCACATTTCCGTTTTTAACATTCGTTAACATTACAAATCCTTCAAAAGACAATCGCCCTTATCTGCTAACATCTTGGTTCTCACATCATTAACCAAGAGCCAATATTTCTGAAAATTTTTTACGTCAATCTTAAAATTTTCACTTCCGTTCATGTCTATCTTGTTAAAAAGACTCTCCACGCTCAGCCTGTTCACACTAACGGCAGGCATATACGTCGGAGTCTCAGCTTTCTCGTCGCCGCTATTCTCAACCAGCACGCCGATGTCGACAAGCATGTACAGAATCTCGTTCACAAGGCGGATTGGTATCTTGTGTTCCGAAGCCAAATCTACCGAAGAGTAAGGCTTTCCGCCCTCCTCGAACCTCTTGCATATAAGCGATGCGATGATGAGCGTGAGGAAATCGCGGTATCGGCGGCTGATGTGAACCGTCTCGTTCTCAAAATTATAATACTGAAGATTCTGTGCCGCATAGTTCATCTCTGCGCCGAAAAGACAGATTGTCCACGAGAACTGCGCCATGAGCATAAACAGCGGAATGGCGGCGAAACTTCCGTAGATGGCATTGTAACTGCTCACCCAAATCTGCGAGTCGATATAGATATACTGAAGAATCTGCAAGCCTGCCCCTGCCAAGAATCCCGGAATTACGGCATAGCGCAACTTAACCTTGGTGTTTGGCATGAACATATAGAGAACCGAAACGATTGTGCCCGAAAGCAGGAACGGCATAGCCTCGAACGTGAAGCGCAACACCGGACCGAGCAAAAGAAAATCGGGAAGAGTCTTCATAACCGTGGTGGCGAAGATTGACAGACCGCCCATGACGATTACCAGCAACGGCATGAGCAAGAGCAGCGAGCAATAGTCGGTAAACGTGCGGAACATGCTTCGTTCCTTGTTTACCTGCCATATATTGTTGAACATGTGCTCTATGTTGTTGGTAAGGTTCAGCACTGTCCATAGCAGCAGAATGATACCGAAGCCGAGGAACATACCGTTGCGCGTATGCTCGAGATAGGAGTTTACAAAGTCGATGAGGATATCGATGGTACTGTCGGAATTTCCGAAATACTTGCGAATCTGCATTTCGAGCATCTTGTTGTAGCCGAAACCGCGTCCGATGGCAAAGACAACGGCAAACACCGGAACGACAGCCATGATGGTGCTATAAGTCAGGGCCGAAGCCTTGCCTGTTACGTTATCGCGCGAGAAGCGGCGTATTGTAAGAACCATCACCTTCAGGATGTCGTACCACATTTTTTGCAAACGTCCCAATTCATCATCGGTTGTTCTCCAAATTTCGTCGGTCAGGAAAATGGTAATTCTGTTTATTCTCTCCCGTATATTCATAGTAGAAAATTAGAAAATAAAAAAAAGAAACAGAGAATCTATAAGCCGGGTTCTGTAGTCTTTGCAGACCGTCTGCCATTTATCCACTGACGGTGTCGCCACCGCCCTCTAGCATTCTACCCTCCAGATTAGACGGGCCGCCCTCAAACTCTGGTATACATGAACTTGCAACTCCTGAGGCGCACAGCACAAGGTGTCGCCACCTGTCTGGTGGGCTCTTGCCCCACCTTCTCACCCTTACCACACCTCAGGCGTGGCGGTTATTTTCTTCTGCGCTACTTTACCCTCACGGATAACTTCCACATTAAGAAGCAGGATGCCCTATGTTGCCCGGACTTTCCTCTCGCGCCCGAAAGCGCCAGCGGCAGACCGATTCTCTGTTTCTATTATATCTTTTTCTATGCCAACTTTATAAATCCGAACAGAACAGAAGTTCGTTGAACGTAAACTCGTCGGGGATTCTGTTCATGTCAACTGCACCGGCAATGCCCTTCACCCTTCCTTTCGAGGTGTACTGCCACAAAACGTACTGGCGGTCGTCTATCAGCGTAGGAGCCTCGAGATGATATCTTGCGATGAAGAGCTTGTAATCATCGAAGCGACCAGCCATATACTTATTGTAGAAATTGCTCGACGTGTAAATCATCGGCTTTGTTCCACAAGCCTTCGTAACCATCACGAGGAACGAATCGAGTTCGGCGCAGAACGTATCGTGGCTTTTCTTTCCCCTTACCTCAACATCGACAATAGGCACAAGGTCTTGGTCGTATTGCTTCAGGGCAGCCGAGAAGTTCTCTATCTGCTGAGAGATAGGAATAGTGGTGCTGTAGAAATGATAGCTACCAACCTTCAGTCCCACGCGCTTTGCCTCGGTGAAGTTGAAATCGTATGTGTTGTCTACCAGCGTTGCGCCCTCCGTTGCCTTCAGGTAGACGAAGCCGACCCGCTTGTCCTCAACGAGGTCGTCCCAGTTTATCTTTCCCTGATAGTGGCTCACGTCAATGCCGCATCTGTATCTTTCTTCCCAGTCGCGTCCGAGAAACGCCTCATCGACCTGTCTCTGAAACCTTTCGCAACTTGTTTCCTTTGGCATCGGGTCCGGCTCAGTCTGGTCGAGTCCCCTTTCGTGCCTGTAGGTCGTTTTGCTTTTTTTTATCACCCTGTCTTTTTTCAAGCCGTCGTTGCTCGCGAAAGCCGACAGACAGAGCGTACTGATTATAGTTAGAATTACGTATTTGTTGGTTTTAAACATTTTTGCATTTTTGAGATTGCAAAATTAAAAATATTTGACGAAAATATCAAATAGTTTAAAATAAAATTCATACTTTTGCGCTGCAATTTTTTATACAACACTATAAATTATGACAAAAATAAGAGCAGCCATCGTTGGTTATGGCAATATTGGAAAGTACACTCTTGAGGCACTTCAGGAGAGTGAGGATTTTGAAATTGCAGGTGTAGTGCGCCGTAACGGTGCAGAGAACAAGCCTAAGGAGCTTGCCGACTATGCCGTTGTTAAGGACATCAAAGAACTTGGCAAAGTTGATGTTGCCATTCTTGCCACTCCAACCCGTAGCGTTGAGAAATATGCTAAGGAATTTTTGGCAATGGGTATCAACACAGTTGACAGTTTCGATATACACACACAGATTGTAGACCTTCGCCGTTCGCTCGACAAGGCTGCAAAGGACGGCAATGCCGTTTCTATCATCTCAGCAGGATGGGATCCGGGTTCTGACTCAGTTGTTCGTACTCTGATGGAGAGCCTTGCACCAAAGGGCGTAAGCTACACTAACTTCGGTCCGGGCCGAAGCATGGGACACTCTGTAGCCGTTCGCGCTATCGAGGGCGTTAGAGATGCTCTTTCTGTAACTATCCCACTTGGCACAGGTATTCACCGCCGCATGGTTTACGTTGAACTTGAGGACGGCGCAGACTTCAACAAGGTTGAGGCTGCTATCAAGGCAGACCCTTACTTTGTAAACGACGAGACTCACGTTAATCAGGTTAAGTGCGTTAAGGACTTGAACGATGTTGGCCATGGCGTGAACCTTGTACGCAAGGGTGTTTCAGGCAAGACACACAACCAGTTGTTCGAGTACAACATGAAGATTAACAACCCTGCGCTTACTGCTCAGGTTCTTGTAAATGTTGCTCGCGCATCTATGAAGCAGAAGCCGGGTTGCTACACTATGATTGAGATTCCTGTCATCGACTATCTTCCGGGCGACAGAGAGGAACTTATCAGACACTTGGTATAATCCTGAATATTCAGAAAAAAACAGAACATACGGGCAGCCTTGAAAAACGGTTGCCCTTTTTTAAACCCTAAAAATCAATTCTTATATGCGCGAAACAATAGCAAAATCGGCATACACATACACCAGCGAGCTGTTCAAGATGATGGGGCTCGACGGAGAGAACGCAAGCACGACACAGCGCATCATCATGGTTGCCGTGATGTTTGCATTAGCGTACATCACTCAGCTGATATTCAGAAAGATAATATCTCCCATCACCCTGAAAATCGTGGCTAAGACAAAGGCTAAGTGGGACGACTACATCTTTAGCGACAAGATGCAGCAGAGCGTAAGCCGCACAATGCCTTCGCTCGTAATATATGCCATGCTGCCGCTCGTGCTCTACGGCGAGGATATCCTGCTGATATTCTGCATGAAGGCGAGCAAGATTTACATCGTCATCTCGCTTCTGAGCATCTTCTCAACCTTCCTCGACGGCGTTAAGGATGCCACCGAGGAGCACAACAAGTACAAAGACCGCTCCATGTCGAGCGTGTTCCAGTTGTTCAAGCTCGTGGCTTACTTCATAGGCGCAATAATCATCGTGAGCATCATAATAAACCGCTCTCCGCTATCGCTCATAGCCGGACTGGGTGCTGCTGCGACAATCCTGATGCTGGTATTCAAGGATACAATCGTGGGATTTGTGTCGGGCATTCAGCTTACAGCCAACGACATGCTGCGCAAGGGCGACTGGATTCAGATGGACAAGAACGGCGCAAACGGTATTGTTCAGGATGTGAACATCACAACCGTTAAGGTGAAGAACTGGGACAACACCATTACGACAATCTCGCCTTTCACGCTGATGAACGACAGTTTCCGCAACTGGCGCGGAATGCAGAACAGCGCAGGCCGTCTGGCTACTCCTACCCTGACCATCGACATGAACAGCATGGCTCTGGTATCCGACGAGCAGAAGGCTGAATATCTGGCAAACAACCTCATAAGCGAGAGCGAGATGCAGAAGCCGATTGTAAATCTGACTGTATATCAGCGTGCTATGCTGAAATATCTGCAAAGCGACGAGCGCATAAACACGCAATACAACCACATGGTAAGGCAGATTCCATCGCCAACACAGGGCATGGGTCTGACAATACAACTCTATTTCTTCCTGAAGGACAAGAAATGGGAGAACTATGAGCGCAACAAAGACGAGATTCTGTCGTACGCAATAGTGGCTCTGAAGCATTACGGTCTGGAGATTTATCAGTTGCAGAAACTCGCTTAATAAGGCAGAGATGAAGACAAGACTCGTAATTTTCGATTTCGACGGAACTCTGTGCGACACGCGCCGCTGCATCGTTACAACCATGCAGCAGACACAGAAGGCGTGCAATCTGCCCGTGGCGAGCGAGGACGTGTGCGCCTCAACCATCGGTCTGCCGCTGAAGAACTGCTTCATGCACATCTACCCCGACCTTTCGGATGCCGAGGCAACAAAGTGCGCCGACACCTACCGCGTGATATTCGAGGCGAACAAAGAGAGGCTTCAGCCAACGCTCTTTCCCAACGTGCGCGAGACGCTGAAATGGCTGAAGAACAACGGTATAGCCATGTCGATAGCCTCATCGCGCTCGTCAAAGTCTATACGCGATTTTCTTTCGGGCTTGGGCATAATAGGCGACATAGCCTATATTCTTGGGGCTGAAGATGTTACAAAGCCGAAGCCCGATGCCGAGCCGGTTCTGAAAACGCTCGGCGCGCTGCACTACTCTGCCGACGAGGCTCTTGTGGTTGGCGACATGCCGTTCGATATAATGATGGGCAGGAACGCCGGCACTCGCACCTGCGGAGTAACGTACGGCAACGCATCCCGAAGGCAACTCGAAGACTCCGGCGCAAATTTCGTTATCGATGATATGTGGGAACTGACTGAGATTATACAGAATAACTAAAGAATTGCGGGCGAATCAAGGGGGATGATTCGTCCGCTGTTTTTTTGCTACTAAGAAAAACCGCAGAATGTAATAGTTTTTATATCTTTGTAACTCAAAGATTCATTCCTCATAAAAAGGCAAGCAATTATGGCTCAGTGGAAAAAAGACAAGATACAGCGAGAAAATGGCGAAATGGTCGACGCACAGTTTCCGGTTATTGTTTCGGCAAGCCGAAGCACGGACATCCCTGCATTCTATGCCGACTGGTTCTTCCATCGTCTGAAGATTGGCTATTCGGCATGGCGAAACCCGTTTAATGGCGTGAACAGTTATGTGTCTTACAAGGAGACCCGATTTATTGTGTTTTGGTCTAAGAACCCTAAACCGTTATTGCAGCATCTCGATTATCTGAAAGAGCGAGATATAAACTGCTACATCCAGTACACTCTTAACGACTATGTTACCGAGGGACTGGAGCGTGGCGTGCCGAGCGTTGAGGAACGTATCGAGACATTCAAGACGCTGGTAGAAAGACTTGGAAAAGGTCGCGTGGTGTGGCGTTTCGACCCTCTTATCCTTACCGACAAGATTTCTATCGACGACCTTTTGCACAAAATCGAAAATATTGGCAATCAGTTGGTTGGTTATACCGAAAAACTTGTATTCAGTTTCGCCGACATCGTTACATACAAGAAAGTAAAATCGAACTTAGAGAAGAATAAAATAAACTATTCTGATTGGACAAGCGAACAGATGACCGAGTTTGCCAGACGATTGGTTGAACTAAACAAAGCCAAGGGCTGGAACTACGTCTTGGCAACATGCGGCGAGGCTGCCAACCTCGATGGCATAGAGCATAACCATTGCGTTGACGACACGCTGATGATATGCTTTGCCTACAAGGACAAAAAACTGATGGATTTTCTGGGCGTAGAGATTCATAATATCGAGAACTCGCTATTTGGAGCAGAGCCGATACCTGCCGATGCCATTATGCTGAACGCACACCAATATGCCATAAAAAAGAAGAACAATGCCGACAAAGGGCAGCGCATAGCCTGCGGCTGCATGGTTAGCAAGGACATTGGCGAATACAATACTTGTCCGCACCTATGCGAATATTGCTATGCCAACACAAGCAAGGAAGCCGCAGTGCGCAACTGGAAAAGCCACAAAGAAAATGCCTTATCTGAGAATATAACGGGGAAATAAGACAAAAGAGGTTGTTTGCAAGAGAACTCTAAACAAACAACCTCTTTTATTTTTTACAGTTTCACATGCATTTCTTATCTTAGCAGACATCAAAACATAAAATAAACCTAAAATTAAAAAAGGCAAATCAGAAGTATCAGATTCCTCAATATTAACTGTTTTTTTTAAGATAATAAAGTTTACTCCGCAAGCTATATGGTAGCATTTCTTTAAATCGTTCAACGCTATTCTCTGGAATGATTATTGATTCCAATGAACTGCACCCCCCAAATGCACCCAACCCTATGCTCGTAACAGAAGAGGGAAGTGTGATGGATTTCAATGAACCACAACCCCCAAATGCACCACTTTTAATACTCTCAACGGAAGAAGGAATAATAATGGATTCCAATGAACTACAACCCTCAAATGCACATTCTCCAATACTCGTAACAGAAGAGGGAAGTGCGATGGATTTCAATGAACTACAACCACCAAATGCACCACTTTTAATACTCTCTACGGAAGAAGGGATGGTTATTAATTTCAACGACTTACAACCTGAAAAAGCACTCTTTCCGATACTCTCAACGGAAGAAGGAATAATAATGGATTCCAATGAACTACAACCCTTAAATGCATCATTTTCAATACTCGTAACGGAAGAAGGGATGGTTATTGACTCCAATGAACTACAACCCTCAAATGCACATTCTCCAATACTCGTAACAGAAGAGGGAAGTGCGATGGATTTCAATGAACTACAACCCTTAAATACAGCACATTCTATGTCCGTAACGGAAGAATGGATGGTTATTGACTTCAATGAACTGCAACCATCAAATGCACATCTTTCAATACTCGTAACGGAAGAAGGGATGGTTATTGACTCCAATGAACTACAACCTGAAAAAGCACAACTTTCAATACTCGTAACGGAAGAAGGGATGGTTATTGATTTCAATGAACTACAACCCTTAAAAGTTTCTTGTTCTATGCTCGTAACAGAAGAAGGAAGCGTGATGGATTTCAATGAACTACAACCATCAAATGCACAACTTTTAATACTCGTAACGGAAGAAGGGATGGTTATTGACTCCAATGAACTACAACCTAAAAAAGCACCATCTATGCTTATGACGGAAGAAGGAACAGTAACATCACTTTTTTTGCCAAAATACGCCAACAGTGTTGAATTCTTCAAGTCTATCAACATGTCATCATCAACAACGAATAAAGGATTGTCTATTATTTTTATTTCACGCAACAAGTCGCATTCACTAAATGTACCACCTTCTATACATGTAACGGAAGAAGGAATAGTGATGAATTCCAATGAACTACAACCACAAAATGCAGCAAATCCTATGCTCGTAACAGAAGAAGGAATATCGATTGATTCTAATGAACTGCAATATGCAAAAGCATATCCTCCGATACTCTTAACGGAAGAAGGAATGGTGATGGATTTCAATGAACTGCAACCACAAAAAGCTTGTTGTTCTATGCTCGTAACAGAAGAAGGGATAGTGACGGAATTCAATGAACAGCAACCACAAAATGCAGCAAATCCTATGCTCGTAATTAAAGGAGGAAGCGTGATGGATTTCAATGAACTACAACCCCAAAATGCAGTACCACCTATGCTCGTAACAGAAGAAGGAATATCGATTGATTTCAATGAACTGCAATCATAAAAAGCCCATCCTCCGATACTCTTAACGGAAGAAAGGATAGTAACGGATTCCAACGAAATACAATCTTCAAAAGCTCCAGCACAAATAACCTCGGGATCACGACTCGATATTTCATAGTAGTAATCTATATCTGGATCATATCTCGTTATTTCATAGTATTCGCAATCTATTTTTTTATATACCAAATCCTTATTTTCACATTTAAGCAATCTTTTACCATCTCTGCTATATACAACTCCATCTTCATCGGTTATGCCATTTTGTATTTCCTCATCTGTTACTTCTGTAGACAATTCTGCCTCCATCTCGCCAACAGAGAGAATAACAGTCTGGCAAGTCCAGTTTTTATCGGGATTAAGTTCGCCTTTTTCCAAAATCTTTGAGAATGATATGTTTCCGCCAATAAGGTCGGCAAACTTATTCATTCTTTGGTCTTTGTCGCTATAGCCGAAATACGGGTCAACACATACAAACTGGTTATATCCAACCAATTTGCTCTTTATCAACTCCGAGAATTTCTGCAAATCGAAATCCAAATCCAGCACATTAGACAGAATATGCAAGGTTGGAGTATCCTCGCTGGTAGAAATATCGTTGCCGTCAAGTTCGTCGAATTTCTTGTTAATTGTTGTAATCTCAGCATCAGGGAAGAACACAGACGCATGTAGCGCAGCACGCTTCAAACAGATTTCAGACGGTTCTATAAGAGTTATACTCTTGATTTTCTGTTTATCGCCGCGCGCTTTCAGATAATCGGCATAGCACATTGTACCAACGGCTTGTCCGCAACCATAGTCGATAATGTTTATTTCTGACTGATCCATAAATCCATCGGGGATTTTACTGAAAGCATAATTCAGTTTTGCTTGGTGCATTTTCCCGAACGAGAACAAATAAACAAGCATCGACGGCTCGGAATCGAGAAGGTCAGTTCCCCTGTTAAGGCTGTCGTAGAGTTCGTCTCTCAACTCACTTGGCAATTCGTTGATAAAAGTATTGGCAAAAGCACGAATTCTGTCGAACGTCGGATTTTCAAGATATTTTAGTTTATAAGCGTACGTTGTTGTCTGTTCCTTCAGCATAATAACAAGATTTTTGGCAAAATTAACATTTTTTTACATCGAACGCAAGCACAAATGGCAAAGATTACGCGAGTTCGGTATTAAAAACAATACATCTACTACCTTTGCGACGTATAACCCATTGATACGCGAATTCGGGATAAATTATTCATTTTTACCTATGCAATGCAAAGTTTGTTGTTTCTGTAAGACATCACAGAGCTTATTATCTGTGCATTATCATCATTACAGACGCTGAAGGCGTCTCCGCTTAGTAACCGTAGGTCGGAACGGCCTGCGGGATAAAACGCCATCAACGACAATTACCCGCAGTTCAAATGTAACTGACAAAAAACTACCAAAAGAATAAATGATGTCGCATTTGTAATTATTTAATGCAAGAATTTGACAGATACAGAACATATTTATTATATTTGCAACTGGAATATTACGAAATACAGACATCATCATGTTAGTATCAGCCAAATTCGAAAATATATACTCGTTCAACGAGGAGACGCGCATCTTGTTTACAGCCAGCAAGAGTGACCAATTGCCGTTACAAGTATCACGTGCGGAGAAACGGGATGATATTTCCGTGCTACGCATGGGATTGGTTTATGGTGCCAATGCTTCCGGCAAGTCGAACATCATCAAGTGTTTGGCAATTATCAAGGAGTTCGCCCTGAATGGTTGGAGCAACCGCAAGTATAATTACTTCAAGATGACGGACACCCCTCAAGAGCGTTCAAGCATTGAACTGGAGTTCAAGGTGGATAGTCAGTTCTTTGCTTACGGCATTGCTTTTTCTAAAGGTGGCTTGCTGGAGGAGTGGCTGTATAAGACCGGAAGTCGTACTGATGCAATGATTTTTGAACGTAAGCGTAGTGATGATGGTTGGGAAAATACCATAGCCACACAATTCATGAAGGGCGAATACGGTCAGTTCTTGAAGTTCTTGATTGACGGTACTCCAACAAAGGGTACTTTCCTGAGTGAGTACATCAAGCGTAACGGAAAGGGAATCGATGCTATCAAGTCGGCACGAAAGTGGTTCGAGAACTTGAACATCATCTTCCCCGATACACACAGAACGGATTTTCCGTTCCGAGTAGTGAATGACTCCCAGTTCAAGAACGTGATGCGTGATTTGCTTAGCTACTTTGGCACAGGCATATCCGACCTTCGTCGCATTGAGTCGAAATCCGAAGAATTGGGCATTCCCGATGACATCCGACAGAAGATTGAGGAAAGTCTTGACGGTAAGGATGAAAAGACTGGTGTAGTGATTCACAATGAGAGCCGCTTCATCTTTGCCGAGAAAGACGAGTCGAAGAACCTAAAGTGGTACGAATTGAAGACCATCCACAAGACAGAAGACAGCAACTCTGACTATATATTCGAAATGTTCGAGGAGTCTGACGGAACGTCTCGCTTGTTCGATTTCATTCCGATGCTTATTGATATGCGCGTAAACGAAGCTGTCTATGTGATTGACGAGGTCGATAGAAGTCTGCATCCGATGCTGACATTGAAATTGTTGGAGATGTACAATAGTCTGCTCAAAAGTGACTCGCAAATGCAGCTGATTTGTACTACTCATGAATCGAACCTACTTTCCACTGCCCCAATCCGTCAGGATGAAGTATGGTTTGTGGAGAAAGACAAGAAGGGAGAAAGCCATTTGTCTTCGCTCTGTGAGTACAAGCCGAGGGAGAATGTACAGAGGGGTTATCTGAATGGACGATACGGAGCAATTCCGTTCTTTGGAGAACTAAATAATATTCATTGGGACGATGCGAAGCAGGAATAGTTTGATGCGAGAGCGTCAAGAGGCATTTCGTGACGCTCGTCTTATAGTCATAGCCTCCGAGGGCAAGGACACGGAGCGGATATATTTCAAGGCATTGGCCAAGGAATATATCAATCCCCGTGTGCATGTGCATATCTTGGAACGAAGTGAAGCCGAGCAGAACAACTCCAGTCCAGAACACGTCTTGAAGCAACTGAACGATTACAAAGAACAATATGCTTTGGAGGCAGACGATGAACTCTGGCTTGTCATTGACAAAGACCGTTGGACAGAAGCAATGCTGTCACGCGTGGCTACGGAATGTGCCCAAGATGACTACATGCACATGGCATTGAGTAATCCGTGTATCGAACTCTGGTTGCTATTACATCTGGTGGATGTTACATTGCTGACACCTGAAGAACAGCAGCAATGGCTGGAAAACCGTCGAAATTCGAGGAGGACAGCCCCATATCTAAAGATGCGCTTACGTCAAGAGATGGGGACTTACCACGAGGCGGAATACGATGCCCAAATGCTGATTACTCATGTTGAGGAAGCAATAGAACGAGCAAAAGCGTTGGACAAGAATCCTGCTGACCGTTGGCCGCAGACTCTCGGCACACGAGTGTATCTGTTGGCTAAGAGTGTGATGAATAGGAAGTAATTTCCATTGTATTATAAATACTTAATGGGAGCATTAAACAAGTGATAAAAATAAGAATTAGAAATAAAACATAACAATATCATGAATGATTCAATTTACAGTTTGGCATATCTTCAATATACTCATGAGGTATTGAAAAAAGATATTGTCGATGCCTATGTCCCAATGATTTGCCAATGTATTCTCAAAAAAGGTTTTGAGATTATTGATGTAACGCAAATCAAAAAGACGATGTCTGAAATATATGGCATTGAAAACATTACCCATGGAGCAATTTCTACTATCTGTGAAAGAATGTCTTCTTCTAAGTATGGAATTCTCAGTAAAAACAACGGCAATTTCTATGTTCAAAAAGATAAACTTGCTGAGCATCAAGTTTCCCTACAAAACAAAGATAAAATTTTAGAAGAATTCGATGAACTTGTTTATAAAATTTACGAATACTCCCAAAAGTATGAAACAACCTACTCCAAGGAGAATGTAGAAGAGGGATTGCTTCACTTTATCGATTTGCATGGTATTGACCTACTAGTTGGTCAAGGCAAGTCTGTATTTGACAAAATTCTTAAGAATCAAGACAAACGACTAGCATACGTTATATCAAAAAATGATTATCCGCAATTCGCCCTTCCGTTATATAATTTGTGCTCAAACGTAGGCTTATACGAAACGGCAGCGATAACTAATCGGTCGAACATCCTGTCACCGAAATATTTACGGTTGAATTTGTAGCAGAATTCATTCAGGTATTCTTGAAGAAACTCCTCCTTGATCCCGTGATACATGTCTGTGAACAACGACTTGGCGTTTGAAATGGCGATATGTACCCACGGAAGAACCTTTGGAGCATTGCACCCGCGGACTGTCTGCCGTTCCGACTTTGACACAACTTTCTCGACTGTCGAGTGTGAGGCAAAATTATCCATCACTGCCGTGGAGTCTGGACTTACGCTGCACTCGACTGCCGACTTCAGCGTCTCACCCTTAAGGTCGGAGATTACTTTCATCTTCAGATGACCGCATTTACGGCTCTTTTGGCTAGGCTTTGGATTGTCCGCCTTCTCGCTTTCCACCATAACGAGCACCTTCGACT
>FNBQ01000042.1 GCA_900102385.1 Bacteroidales bacterium KHT7
CGTTCCTTGGACGTTCCTTGGACGTTCCTTGGACGTTCCTTGGACGTACGAACAATTTCTGACGAAATTGTTCGTTACAAATCCTCGGCAATTTTGAATTATGAATTGTTATTTGTCAATTGTCAACTGTCCATTGTTAATTCTGCCTTTTTCAATTTTCAACTTTCAACTTCCACTAAAAGAAAATCGGGAAGCCGCAGCCCACTCTATGACATGCAACTTCCCGAATATTTTTTTGCCTAATCCTCCGCAGCAAGACATTAAGGACGCTTATTCAGAATCCACGCATCCTTATATTTTTTCTGCAACTGAAGACGAGCCTCGAGAGCCTTCGCCCTATTGTCAAACGTCTGCGCCACAACCCTGAACATTTTCTGATTGTCGAGCGTCTGAACCAACAGCGGCGTATATCCCTTGCTGCGCAGATCGTCAATCAGATACTCGGCGTTTGCCTTCAGCGAAAAACTGCCGCACACAATACTGTAAGCCTTCAGCCCTTCGCCCTCGACAAGTTTCACGCGCTCCGTCCTAACTCCGTCGGCATCGGCATTGGTAACCACCACCGTCTCGGTCTTGGCGGCAGATGCGCCCTCGGCTCCAACCATCTTCTGATACGAGTTGCGGTAAGCCTGCTCGCTCGACTTGCACGCCACCATAAGAGTGGCAACGAGAATAATATTCAGGTATTTCATGGCAATATTTTTTAGTTTTCGCTGTTCGAAACTTCGTGATACTTCAGTTTTATTACGATTACGCGTATGTTCTGATCTTCCTTGTCGGTCATCACCTTGGCAATGTGCCAGTCGTTTGGCATGAAGAGCATGAAGCGGAAAGGCTTGCTCTCGATAACCTTGAGGTCTGACGATTCGAAATCGTAGTGGATAACATCCTTCTTGGCATCGTACTTGCAGTTTGGCTGACTTGTAACATGGTTCAGCAGGCGGAATCCTTCTGTGCCCTTTACAACATACTGAAAATCGATGTGCTTGTAGTGGCTCTCAGAGCGACGCTCGCTCAAAGGCTTGTTCTCGCTGTCCTCTACCGAAACGGTAAGGTCTGTTCCCTCGATTTTGTACTTTCCAGCCTCGATTGTGTAGAGGTTGTGGGTTGCAAGCCACTCGAAAGCCTTCTCAAACTGCTCAGGGTCCATCTGATACTGCTCGTAGAACTCCTGAAGGTCAACACTTTTATCGGGAAGTGCCCCGAAATTGTTCTTCCACTTGGCATCCTTGGCAAAGAACTTTGCATTCTTGGTTACCTTTTTGTGCGGAAAAGCCTCATCACCACCGGCAAAAGCCGAGTCGCTGCATGCAAAGGCAAGCATCAGCATGGCCACGCCTTTTAGTATAAGTTTATTCATATCGGTTATAATTATTTTGAGTGAAATTAGTATTGTTCGTTTTCGTTAGGAAAATCAACGTTCTTTACGTCGGTAACATAGGCACCTACGGCATCGGTAATAACGGTGCTGAGGTCGGCATATCTGCGCAAGAACTTAGGAGAGAAGCCCTTGTCCATGCCAAGCATGTCGTTTACGACCAGCACCTGACCGTCGCACACATTGCCTGCGCCTATTCCGATTGTAGGGATTGAGAGTGATTCGGAAACCTGCTTTGCAAGTTTTGCCGGAATCTTTTCGAGAACGACGGCAAAACAGCCTGCCTCCTCGAGCAGTTTGGCATCAGAGATAAGTTTCTGAGCCTCAGCCTCGTCCTTTGCACGGACGCTGTATGTTCCGAACTTGTTGATGCTCTGTGGAGTGAGTCCGAGGTGTCCGCAGATTGGAATTCCTGCGCCGATAATCTTCTTAACGGCATCGATAATTTCAACGCCACCCTCGAGCTTCAGCGCGTCGCATCCGCTCTCCTGCATAATGCGTATAGCGTTCTTCACAGCCTCGGTAGCGTTTACCTGATATGTTCCGAACGGCATGTCGCACAAAACAAGTGCACGCTTAACACCGCGCGCAACCGAGCGCGAATGATAAATCATCTGGTCGATAGTCATCGGAAGTGTAGTAGTGTTTCCGGCCATTACGTTCGAAGCCGAATCGCCAATCAAAATGCAATCAACACCTGCCGCATCTACCAATTTAGCCATTGTGTAGTCGTAAGATGTAAGCATTGCAATCTTCTCGCCTTTCTCTTTCATCTCCTTCAAGCGGAGAGTTGTAACCTTTCTTGTATCTGAAACCAAATATCCAGACATAACCTTTTTCCTCCTTGTTAAAATGTTTTTTATTTGATAAGTTCAATCATTTTCTCGTAAGTGAAGTCCGCGAAATCGGGAATCACAATGTCAGACAGCGGCGCAACGACCTCTGTCGGATTAGTGGTGCTGAGTCCGACAACCTTCATGTTGGCACTCTTTCCGGCCTTCAGGCCGTTTACGCTGTCTTCGTATACAACGCAGTTTTCGATAACCGTATCGAAGACCGATGCGCCCAGAAGATAACAGTCGGGAAACGGTTTACTGCGCGCAAAGTCCTCGGCAACCAGAATACGGTCGAAGTATTGCATCAGTTCGGGATGCGTTCGGTACACACTTTCCATCTTCGACTTGTCGGAACTTGTAACCACGGCAAGTTTCACGCCCTTCTGCTTAATCTCCTTTATATATTGTTCAACGCCGTTGATATACGGAAAATCCATGTTCTTCTCGAACTCGATGAGCTGGGCAACGATTTCTTTCTTCAGGTTCTCGTCGCTGAAATTTCCGTCAAGAATCTGCGTCAGGGTCATGCCCTTAATCTTGTGTTCAAAATCTACAATATCGGTATATTTTCTTCCTACACCACCCCAAAAAACGGAATACTGTCCTTCGGTGTCGAGAACCACTCCATCAAGATCGAAAAGCGAAGCCAGCGGCTTGTTACTTTGCATATTTTTTACTCCTTAATAAAATTTCGCTGCAAAGATACACACTTTTAGCGATGAAAATTGTTAAAATTTCTTAAAAAGAGATATCTTTGCCGTCCGTATTACACTTATTCACTATTTTTGTGCACAAAAAACAAAAGATTGTGCATACCATACATCAAAACATGGACAATAATTTAATTAAACTGATTGAGAAAAGTATCCAAGAAAACTGGGATTTAAAAGCTCTGACCAACTATAAGGGATCAACCTTACAATATAAGGATGTAGCCCGCAGAATCGAAAAGATTCACATCGTTTTTGCAGAAGCTGGCATCAAAAAAGGCGACAAAATCGCCATTTGCGGACGAAACCACGCCAACTGGTGCGTTACGTTCCTTGCCGTTATTACATACGGCGCGGTTGCAGTACCAATCCTGCACGAATTCAAGCCCGATAATATTCACAACATCGTAAACCACAGCGAGGCAAAAATGCTGTTCGTGGGCTCTATGGTGTGGGAGAATCTTAACGAGCAGAGTATGCCCGACCTCCGCGGCATTGTGGTTATCGACGAACTTGATATAATTCTCTCGCGCGACGAAAAACTTACCTATGCCTGCAACCATCTTAACGAAATGTTCGGAAAGAAATATCCAAAATATTTCCGCAAGGAGCACGTTCACTACGAGGCCTGCGAGCCTGATGCTCTGGCGGTCATCAACTACACATCGGGCACAACAGGATATTCGAAAGGTGTAATGCTGCCTTACAGAAGTCTGATGTCGAACGTTGAGCACATCCATCGCAAGATGAACCTCAAGCCGGGCGACGACGTCGTTTCCGTTCTCCCTATGGGCCACGTCTTCGGTCTTACTTTCGACTTCCTCTACGGAATGACTCACGGTGTGCACCTGTGGTTCCTGAACAGAATGCCTTCGCCAAAAGTAATAGCCACATCGGCTGCCGAAATAAAGCCGAAGGTAATCGCCTGCGTGCCTCTCGTAATCGAGAAGATTTTCAAGACGATGGTTATTCCGAAGGTAGACAACAAACTCGGAAAAATTCTTCTGCGTTTCCCTCTCACCAGCGAAAAGATAAAGGCTAAGGCAAAGAACGAGGCAATGAACATCTTCGGCAACAACCTGATGCAGGTTTGCATTGGCGGAGCACCTTTCAACGCCGAGGTAGAGAAGTTCCTCGACCAGATAAAGTTCCCTTACACCATAGCCTACGGCATGACCGAGTGCGGCCCTATGATTTGCAACGACCATTGCTCAGAAACACGCTACCGCAGTTGCGGAAAGGTGGTAGACCGCATGGAGGTGAGAATTGACTCGAAAGACCCTCACAACATTCCGGGCGAGATGTGGGTGCGCGGCGAGAACGTGATGCTTGGCTACTACAAAGACAAGGCTGCAACCGACAAGGTGATGGACGGAGAATGGCTCTGCACGGGCGACATGGCAACCATCGACAGCGACGGATATGTATATATAAAAGGTCGCTCAAAGAACATGCTTCTCTCGGCAAGCGGACAGAACATCTATCCCGAAGAAATAGAGTCGAAGCTGAATAACATGCCGGGCGTAAACGAGAGCGTGGTGATAATGAACAACAGCAAACTCGTTGCACTTATCCACCCCGACCTTTCGGACATCGGCGACCGCAGCAACATCACGGCAATCCTCGACTCAACCATTAAGGAACTAAACAAGGAACTACCTGCATATTCGCAGATTGCCAAGTTCAAGCTCTGGCCCGAAGAGTTTCAGAAAACAGCCAAAAAGAATATCAAGAGATACGTTTACAACGATATTAACATCTGAAAAAAGAAAAATCTACTGGCAATTCTTAAACAAAAGAAAGTCAGTAGATTTCTTTTTGCAAGCAATCATCACAATAATACGACAATCTAACTCCCAACTTCAGTATTTCAAAAAAATACAATAATAATTTTCTCGTTTTGTATTACACTTTGGCACGATGTTATCATAGTTTTTAAGATTTTTTAAGTAAAAATATTCTGAAAAGCGAAATTTTATTTTAAAGATTTACAACTTTTCTGTTTTTTTATTTATATTTGCACCAAATCAATAGCCGAAAATTCAATGAAAGCACTAAGAACTTTAAGAACTTTAGCTTTAATTTTAGTATTATTGTTACCTGCATCTATAAAAGCACAAGTAACAACAGCATCTATTAGCGGACACGTAATGGATACATATTTCAGCCTTGCGGGAGCAGAGGTTCTGGCTATTCACGTGCCTACAAACACACGCTACGGAACAGTTACAAACGCAAGCGGAAACTATTACCTCAATAACCTTAAGGCTGGCGGTCCTTATAAACTCTACGTTACATACAAAGACCACTATCCCGAGAAATTCGAACAGATTTATCTGAGAGTGGGACGCGACCTTATGTTCGATGTCTTCCTCGATGAGAAGGAACTGAAAATCAACGAACTCACGGTAACAGCCGATGCGTACAACAACATGCGTATCGACCAGAACGGCATAAACAGACAGTTTACTTCGCGAGTTATCGAGACAACGCCAACCATAAGCCACAGCATGAACGACGTTATCGTGCTCACGCCTCAGAGCGGCTTGTACGATTTAAATCTATCTATAGGTGGTGGTAACTACCGTCAGTCGTACATAACTATCGACGGCGCAGGCTTCAACGATGTGTTCGGACTTAACGGAAACCTTCCGGCAAACGGCGCACCTATCGCCCTCGATGCCATCGACCAGATTAGCGTACAACTTGTGCCTTTCGATGTTCGCCAGAGCGGATTTACTGGCTCGCAGGTAAACGCCATCACAAAGAGCGGTACTAACGAACACCGAGGAAGCGTATATGCCTACCTCACCAACGAAAATCTGAAGGGTAACAAGGTTGGAAGCGCAACCGTACAGCGAAACCACGAGGTTAAGAACATCGTCGGATTCACAATTGGCGGTCCTATTATAAAGGACAAACTCTTCTATTTTGCTAATTTTGAATACGAAAGAAAGACAATAAGCGGTCCGCAGGCATTGGCAAGAGACAACGAGAATGAGCCTTACGGCGAACACAACATTCATCGTACGCTAAAATCACATTTGGACGAGATTTCTGAATGTCTGGCACAAAAGCACAGTTATTCTACAGGCAAATATCAGGGATACAATTTTAGATGGCCCGACTACAGACTGCTTGCCCGATTGGACTGGAACATTAACGAGCGTCATAGTCTGAACTTCCGCTACACACTCTCGCGTACCAGATCGAACACGCAAGAGCCGGCTTCATCAGTTTCTCCTTTCGAGAAGAATGTGCTTTATCCGGGTGGTTCGGACAACTTCGGCGATATTCCGGCAGGACAGCGCAGCTCTTCAAAATACAGTATGTATTACGAAAACAGTTGTTTCTATACGAAAAAAATATACTCAACCATATCAACCGAGCTGAAAAGCCAGAACGACAGCAAGACAATAAACAACTTGCTGCGATATACAAATTCGTATCAGAATGAGCCTCGCGTAAGCATCGGAGCTCTCTTCCCATGCGTCGACATTCTGAAGGATGGTGCTTCGTACATCAGCCTCGGAACGGACAAATATACATATCAGAATGCGAGCAAGGTATGGATTCACAACATAACCGACGAGTTCAGTCTCTCTGTAAAGAAGCATAAGTTAATCTTCGGTCTATCAGCCGAATACGCAAATATCGAGAACGACTTCCATCAGTTTGGCAACGGATTCTACGTATACAACTCAATGGAAGACTTCCAAAACCGCGTAGACACGCCAGCCGCATTCGGATTTGCATTTGCCAACGACGGAAGCAGCAAGTTGCCAACATCTGGCTTCGACTATTTTCAGATGAGCGTTTTTGCACAAGACCAGTTCAACGTTAACCCTAATTTCAAGGTTACGGCAGGTCTGCGTCTCGACAAATATCTTTACTACGGAATGTCGGTAGCAAGTAACAAGGAGTACGAAAAATTAAACTTTGGCGGCGAGCATTACAAAACCGACTATACTCCGAGCATGGCTCTGAACTTCAGTCCGCGAATCGGATTCAACTGGGACATCACCGGCGACCGTAAGATAATTCTGCGAGGCGGTACGGGCATATTCTTTTCACGAATCCCGAACGTATGGCTTGCATCACAGCCTAACAACAGCAATGTTTCGCAGACTATCTACACTAAGTGGGGCGACGATGTTCCACAAGGCATAAAATTCCCGAGATTCGACAAAGTAGGTCTAAGCGTATACGATGAGATTCTTGGCATCCTAAAAGAAGCCGACCCTAGTGCATTCGACGTTGAGCCAAAGGCAAGCGAAAACACTTGCGTAATAGACAAGAATCTTGTTGCGCCTTACAGCTGGAAATCTTCATTGGCAGTAGACTTCAAGTTGCCACACAACTTCGAAATTTCGATTGAAGGTATCTACAAGAAAGACTACAAGCCTCTCGTAGCCGACAACAAGACAATCTACTACGACGGAAAGAAGACAATTCAGTTGTCGAAGAACGATGTGAGAAAGGTGTACGATGCTTATCAGAAAGAAAACTGCTTCTATCTTACAAATGCAGGAAGCGGCTCGTACTACACATCTATAAACCTCAACGTAAAGAAGGAATTCAACAAGAACTTTGATGCGAGCGTTAACTTTACATACTCAAATGCCAAGATTATAAACGACGGTAGCAGCACTCAGCTCTCTGCCCTCTACAACTTCGGAGCGCCATCGGTAAACGGCGTAAATGAGCACGAACTTGGATATGCAAACTATATAAGCCCTTACCGCATTCTGGCTAACGTAGGATACAAGTTCTACTACGGCAAGCGCGAGACTTGGGGAACGCACATCAACCTTATCTACGACGGTTCGCAGCTCGGCTTCTTTAACGACGGTTCGGGATTCTACATGGCATCGCGCTACTCTTATCTTCTGAACGCCAACTTCGTGAACGATAGAGCATCGAGCAACCTTATGTACATTCCGGCAACAAAGGACGAGCTGACATTTATGGACAACAACGGCGTTTCTGCCGAGCAGCAGCGCGAGGCTTTCTGGAACTTCGTTGAGCAGGATTCGTACCTCAGCAAGCACAAGGGCGAGTATGCAAAGCGCAACGGAGCGGTAATGCCTTGGCATCACCAGTTCGACATTCACATAAACGAGGAATACAACTTCTCGATAAAGAAGCGTCCTCAGTGCTTCGAGTTCGGTCTCGACATCATCAACGTCACAAACCTTATTTGCAGCAAGTGGGGCAACTACATGGTTGTGAACACAACAAATCCGCTGTCATACCACAAGGATAGCAACGCATACACGTTCAACACCGAGAACAAGAAGACGTTCAGCAAGTACGAAGATCTGAAATCAACATACCAGATAATTTTCAACTTGAAGTACAAATTCTAATAGAACAGATAAATATTGCGAAAAGAAAAAAGATAAGGTCTCAACACAATTTGAGTTACCTTATCTTTTTTCGTTTGATACCCTAAATTTTGCCAATACAAATTTAATTCGTATATTTGACCGCGAATTTTCAATTAAATCAGATGAAAAAAATACTCACGACACTTTTGGCGAGTGCTTTTTTGTTTACGCACACAGCCACAGCACAGGAAACTTATGCCAAGGCGATGATTGAATCGCAGGGCGCTAACTGGACTAAAGGAAAAAACTGGGATTATGTAAACGGTCTTGTAGCTTTCTCGCTTCTGAAAGCCTACGAACAGAATCCTACAGCCGAATGGACAAACAAAAGCTACGAGTTTGCCGAAAACTACGCAAACACGGCTCTTAACGAGGACGGCTCGTTCAAGAACTTCAAGAAAGGCAACATCGACAACATCGCTTCAGGAAAGGTTCTCTTCTACCTTTATCGCAGAGAGAAGTTGCGCGAGGAAATCTTCGGTTCAAGCAGCGCACAGAAGTACAAGAATGCCGCCGATTTTCTGCACAACTATCTAAAGAACGAATATCCGCGCATTCAGGACGGCGACGCAAAGGGCTGCTTCTTCCATAAGGCAATCTACCCTAACCAGATGTGGCTCGATGGATTGTATATGGGTGCTGCGTTCTATGCTGAATATCTGCACAACTTCGACCCGCAGAACACAGATTCGTGGAGCGACATAGCACATCAATTCATAACCGTAAACAAGCACACTTACGACAAGCATAAGGGACTGAACTATCACGCATGGTCGTATACACCAGAGGATGCAAACTCGTTTTGGGCACGCAAGGACGGTGAATTCAAGGGCTGCTCTCAGGAATTCTGGGGAAGAGGAATGGGCTGGTTCTTTGCTGCTCTCGTTGATGTGCTCGAATACATGCCAAAGAACCACAAGGATTACAAGACTCTCGTGAAGATAACAAAGCAAGTTGCATCTGGGCTGGAGAAATGGCAGGACAAGAGCGGAGTATGGTATCAACTTTTGCAGTACGACAGCACTTTCAAAAGCAAGTGCGGCGAACACAACTATCTTGAGGCTTCGGCATCGAGCATGTTCACATATGCATATCTTAAAGGCGTGCGTATCGGCGTTCTGCCAAACAAGTATCTAAGTGTTGGAAAGAAGGCTTACAACGGTCTGATTGAGCAGTTTATAACAAAGAATAACGACGGAACGATTAACCTCACATCAACTTGCCGAAGCGCAGGCTTAGGTCCTGCAAAAGACCCTTCGCGCGACGGAACGGCAGACTACTACCTCTGCGGTTCAGACATCAAGAAGGTAAGCAACGAGGGAAAGGCTATCGGTCCTTTCATCATGGCTTCGCTCGAATATGAGAAGGTAAAGTAAATTACATTTACAATATCACAACAAAAGGTCGAATCTCCATTCGGCCTTTTTGTTTTTTTCTACACATCTTTGGCAAATTACCTATCAGAAGAAACCATATAAACGCCACAGCAAGCATCTTCTGTTGTCAAACTTACCGTAAACAGTCCAGCAAACAAAAACACGCCTAAAACGCACAAAAAAGAGGTGTAAATCCATTCAGAATCTACACCTCCAAAGTATCAAAATATCGTTTAATCTAAAGGATGAAAATTACTTCTTTCCGTCGTAGAACTTACTGTAAATAATCTTCAGTTCAACCGGATTATCCTTACCGCCTACAAGTTTAGTGCTCGATAAACTGAAGTCGTGGTTCACACCAACAACCGTCGTGCTTGTACCATAATAATAAGAAGACGAAGATGTTGTGGTTGTCTCTACAGGAATCAGCAGAACCTTGTCCCAATCAGGATTTTCCTTGTACCACTTCTCCAACTGCTCTGCGGTAGGAACCGTCTTGCCTGTCTCATCGCCAGTTGCACCCGAATTTCGGAGATAGCGGTTGTAAGACAACAGTTTGGCAATGTTACTGAACGTATAAGTGTTTGTCGAAGTGCTCAGCGTTGCAAGGAACGAAGAGACCTCGTTTGGCACATACGAGCCGCTGAAGAACTTCTTCCACTCAGGCTTTCGGATAAGCAGCAGCGTCTTTGGCGCGCCGACCGTAACCTCGCTCTCGTTTTCAGAGTTATATCTTGTAAAGATTATTCGAGCAGTATTGATTGTATCGTTTGCATGAGAACTGTTCAGAATTTCGTCCATCGGCAACTTAACCTCGGTAAAGATTCCGGCTGGAGTCTTCAGATAAGTGCAACTCTCGTCGTTCACTAAATTGTCGATATTCTTGTGATTGACGGTTGAAACCTGCATAACCTCCTCGGTAGAAGCAAACGAGATGACACCTGTTGCAAGCGAATCGACAATGCCCGTACTCTTTCTTTCAAGGTAATACTTGAAGTATACGTTTATCTGCGCAACATCGATATTCATTATCGTTCCGTCGCCACTCTCATGCTTGAACACGAAGCCCGGAAGAACATTTTTGATGAATGCCGCACTGTTTGCAAACTGACTTGGGTCGCGATAATACTCGTTCATCAGTTTTGTTCCGAAAGAGTTCGGAAGCATAACCTGAATGTTCGGATAGAAATCGCTCTGCGACTTTACAGAATCGGTCTTCACTCTGTCGGCAGCCGAATAGTTCTTAACGGCGAAAGGCTTTGCCGAACTGTCGTAATAGTCTTCCAGACTAACGCCGCTTGAATAAGTATCGGCAGAAGTAAAGTCAACTCCCTGTTTTACAGGATATACAGCCAATTTGTTGGCATTAAGCGAGTCGCCAACATAGCCCGAATAGAACAGAAGCACCTCGGTCTGGAGAGCCTCGCCAGTAACGAGCGAACTCTTCTCTGGCATCGAGAAGTTATCTAAGCAGTGAAACTGCGCAAGAAACTCCGACTTTAGCGAAGTGTTTGTCTCAGGCTCGGTAAACTGTCCTATGTGACACATGCTCGAACGCGACACTATCTCATTTCCGTCTACCTTGTATGAGTTTGTCGATACATTATAGGTTTCTGAAGTACTTGTTACCCCGTCTTCGATAGGCATCAGGCCGACACCCATATCAAGTTCATCCTCACTACACGACATAGCAAGAGCAGCAATGGCTGCCGCCATCAACAGTCGTAATTTCATTTTTTTATAATTAATGGTTTAGAGTTAAATGCTTTTATTTATCGTAAACCTCGTCATAGAATGCGCCATAGTCCTTAGCCATCTGCTCGTTGTCTCTGTCGGCATAGGCAAGCACCGGCTTGCCCGATGCAGCAATGAGTTTCTTTATCTCGGGACGTATGTTTGGAGATGCCTCGATGATGGCATCGCTATAGTCGAACGCAATTTTGTAAAGGTCGAGATATGTAAAGTTATCGTTATAGTCGGCAAGAATTTCGGCTGGAATATTCTTGAAGACTATCATGTTCTTGAAGTTGTCGCCGAAAGCGTGCTCCATGTCATCGTCATAGACAGAGAAGACGATTTTCGACTCGCTGAACGACGGTTCGTCGCAGAACGTTTTCTTTATATAGATTGGCGCAAAGGCACTCACCCATCCATGGCAGTGTACAACCTCGGGACACCAACGCAGTTTCTTTACCGTTTCGAGAACGCCGCGGGCATAGAACACGGCACGTTCACCGTTGTCCTCGTACTCTTTTCCGTCCTCGTCGAAACCCATCAGGCGCTTTGTAAAGTAATCATCGTTATCGATAAAATACACCTGCATACGTGCTGCCTGAATAGAGGCAACCTTGATTATCAGCGGATGGTCTGTATCGTCGATAATCAAGTTCATGCCCGAAAGTCGGATAACCTCATGAAGCTGGTTTCGGCGTTCATTGATGTTGCCCCACCTTGGCATAAAAGTTCTAATTTCATGACTATCCTCTTGTACCGCCTGAGGGAGATATCGTCCAACAAGCGACATAGCCGTTTCTGGAACGTATGGTGTGATTTCCTGTGTTACGAATAAAACTTTTTTTGCCATTTTTTGGATGTACTATATTTTCAGTTTGCAAAGATATAAAAAAATATTTTGATATGAGCAAATTTCACATCTTAATTTTTATACATAACAGTCCGAAACATACCATGCAGCGGTGGTGCAAACTTTACATTATCAAACGGCATAATTACGATTTTATTCGGCAACTACTATTTTTTTGCACACAAACAGCAACAAAAGGCCTTGCCAAGGGTACAGAAACAGCTCGAAAAGTCCCTTTTATCCATTACAACTCATGAGATGTCCTTTTTCAAAAAAAATGCATATTTTTTATATTTTCTTTCTTTATCTCATAAAATATAACTTATTTTGCAGAGTTTTTCAACATCGGACTTTTAAATTCCGTTTTAAGAATGAAGGTTATAAATACTGTAAAGGACTTAAAATCCGAACTTTCAGAGATTAGAAAGCAAGGTAAAAAGATAGGCTTGGTGCCTACTATGGGTGCTCTGCATCAGGGACATGCATCGCTTGTAAAGCGTTCGGTATCAGAGAATGACGCCACTGTTGTTAGCGTTTTTGTCAACCCAACCCAGTTTAACGACAAAAACGATTTGAAGAATTATCCGCGCACTCTCGAGGCAGACTGCAAACTGCTCGAATCACTTGGCGCAACATACGTTTTTGCTCCGTCAGTAGAGGAGATTTATCCGGAGCCAGACACTCGTTCATTCAGTTATCCTCCTGTCGACACGGTTATGGAGGGAGCGCGCCGTCCGGGACACTTCAACGGCGTGTGTCAGATTGTAAGCAAACTGTTTATGATGGTTGAGCCAGACCGCGCATACTTTGGCGAGAAGGACTTCCAGCAGATTGCCGTAATCAGAGCGATGGTTGCCGACCAGAAGTTCAAGCTCGAAATCTGCCCATGCCCTATCGTACGCGAGGCTGACGGACTTGCACTCAGCAGCCGCAACACTCTGCTCACCGCCGAGGAGCGCAAGATTGCTGTAAACATCTCTCGCACTCTGTTCGAGAGCCAGGAATATGCAAAGTCTCACACTCTCGAGGAGACAAAGCAGTTTGTCATCAGCACGATTAACGCCATCGACAAACTTGAGGTTGAATATTACGAGATTGTTGACGGAACAAGCCTGAAGAGCCTCAACTCTTGGGACGATTCTGACTATATCGTAGGCTGCATCACCGTTTATTGCGGCGACACTCCAATACGTCTTATCGACAATATTAAATATAAAGCATAACGAAATATGTTGATTGAAGTACTGAAATCAAAACTACACTGTGTCAGAGTAACTGAGGCAAACCTTAATTATATGGGCAGCATTACCATCGATGAGGACTTGATGGACGCTGCCGGCATGATTGCAGGTCAGAAGGTTCAGATTGTAGACAACAACAACGGCGAGCGCTTTGAGACATACATCATCAAGGGCGAGCGCGGCTCGGGCTGCATCTGTCTGAACGGAGCAGCAGCCCGCAAAGTACAGGTTGGCGACATCGTCATCATCATTGCTTATGCATATATGGACTTTGAGGAAGCAAAGACTTTCAAGCCAACAGTTGTGTTCCCAGACTCGGCAACGAACAAGTTGAAATAAAAAAAACTGCTCTGAAAATTTGGTCAGTTCGCAAGAAAGCATTATCTTTGCACGCAGTTTTAAGGATGGTTCCGTAGCTCAGCTGGATAGAGCAACGCCCTTCTAAGGCGTGGGTCCTGCGTTCGAATCGCAGCGGAATCACAAAATAACTTCTCTGTATGTAATAACGACATCATGAGAAGTTATTTTTGTTTGCATAAAAACCAACCTGTTTTATAAACTTTTTACTATATTTGTAGAAAATATCTTTTCAATACATGGCACAATCATTATATCCACTGCTTTTCGAGCCGAACCTACACAGCGTTGTCTGGGGCGGCAAGCGCATCTGTCCATACAAGGGAATCCCCGAGAAAGACGAGCCTATTGGCGAGAGTTGGGAAATCAGCGCGATACCAAGCAGTACAAGCATAATCAGCAACGGAATTTACGAAGGAAAGAAACTGACAGACATCATTGAGCAGATGCCTGCCGAGATTCTGGGCAATGCCGTAGCAGAAAAATATGGAAACAAGATGCCCCTGCTCGTAAAATTCATCGATGCTGAGAAGGATTTGAGCATTCAGGTTCATCCTAACGATGAGATGGCACAGCGCATACACAACAAATTCGGCAAGACCGAGATGTGGTATGTCATCGATGCCAAGCCGGGAAGTTATCTGTATGCCGGATTCAAGGACAACATAACAAAAGAGGAATACAAAAAGCGCATTGCCGACGGAACGATAACCGATGTAATCGCAAAGCATTTTGTAAAGCCGGGCGACGTATTCTATCTTCCTGCCGGAAGAATACACGCCATCTGCGGCGGCATCTTGCTTGCCGAGGTTCAGCAGTCGAGCGACGTGACATACCGCATCTTCGACTACAACCGCCCGGGCATGGACGGAAAGCCTCGCGAACTGCATACCGAACTTGCAGCCGACGCTCTCAACTTCCACGTCGAGGACGAATACCGCACACAATACGCCACACAAGAGGAAAGGGCTAACAGAGTTATCGAATCGCCTTATTTCAGCGTGAGAGTGACGGAACTGAGCCGTTCGTTCCACCGCCATCTGATTAAGTACGACAGTTTTATCATCTGCATGTGCATTGAGGGCGACTGCCACATTAACATACGCTCTACAGGCGACCAGATTCTGCTGAAGGAAGGCAACAGTTGTCTGATTCCTGCCGCAATTGCCGACTACGATGTTGTTCCGCTAAACGAGAAGACACGCATACTCGATGCGTTCATCGACAACAAAGACAGAACGCTATCGCACGCAATCACTCGTTTTCTGCATATCACGGAAAAGTAGTAAAAGAAACTAACATAAAAAAACGTTGGAAACGCGAATCTGCATTTCCATCGTTTTTTATTTGAAGCCGAAAATCCCGTTTTATCTTCTGCTTTGCGTTACGATATTTATCCAAATTAACTTCAATTGTAACAAACCAAATTTACTCCAACTACGTTTATATTCTGTAAAAAATTATTCAAACCTAATACTCTTTGCCGGCAAAATTCTCGAAACCATGTACGACGGAGCAATCAGCACAACCATCGAGATAACGAACGTTCCAACATTCAACAGCAAAATCAGCGGGATATTCATGATAATAGGCACGCTGTCAACATAATAGTTCTGCGGATTAAGATGAATCAGCCCCGTGTATTTCTGGACAAGACAGATGCCGAGCCCAATCACGTTTCCGAAAATCATACCCTTGCCAATAACAAAGACTGAGAAATGCAGAAAGACCTTGCGCATCTGGGTATTCGACGCTCCCAAAGCCTTAAGAATTCCAATCATATTGGTGCGTTCGAGAATGATGATAAGCAAGCCGCTGACCATCGAGAAGGCTGCCACGGCAAGCATCAGACCAAGGATTATCCACACATTCATGTCGAGTAGTCCGAGCCACGCAAATATCTGCGGAGTAAGTTCGGTTATCTTGCTTACCGAGTAATAGTTGCCATAATTGTCCGACCGCGCGTTTATCTTCTTTCGCAAGTGAGTGCAGCCGGTGTTCAGCATCGAGAAATCCTTCAGGCTTATCTCAACTCCCGAACACTGGTCATCGTTCCACTTATTCAGTTGGTTAACGGTGTAGATATCGGTCAAGACGAAGTTTTTGTCATATTCAGACAGATGCGTCTCGAAGATTCCGGCAATCTGAAAGCGGCGCACGCGGATATTGTCTTCGATATAATATGTGTAGACTTTGTCGCCGAGTTTCAGACCGAGCATATCGCACATGGACTGCGAAATGAGAATCTGCTTGCTCGACTCCTTGTCCGAGAAATCGGGAACTTTGCCTGCCACCAAATGCGAACGGTAGAACGACATGTCATACTCCTGCCCCACTCCTTTCAGAACCATGCCCTGAAAGTTGTCGTTGGTCTTAATCATCCCGTTTTTCTGCGAATATCGCTGATAATGCGCTACTTCTGGCACACTTTCAACAACCTTCTTCAGACTGTCGTGAAACTGGATGTTGTATTCCTTAACCGAACGTTGGTCGGACGCATTGCTTATCCTCACCTCAGATGTGAAACCGATAACCTTGTCGCGAATATCCTGTTTAAAGCCCACGACAACCGACACCGCCACAATCATCACCGCCAGACCGAGAGTTATTCCGATGGTGGCAATACGGATTGCAGGACGAGAAACATTCTTCCCGTCCTGCTTTCCACCATATATTTTCTTTGCTATGAAGTATTCGAACTGCATATTTACTCAACCCTTCCCGGATAAGCCTCGAGCGCCTTCTGCAACACCACGAGAGCCCTTGTTAAATCCTCTTTCTTAAGCACATAGGCAATGCGGACTTCGTTCTTGCCAGAGCCCGGCGTTGTGTAGAAGCCTGATGCCGGAGCCATCATCACCGTCTCGCCCTCGTAGTTGAACTCCTCCAAGCACCAAGCGCAGAACTTCTCGCTGTCGTCTACCGGAAGTTTTGCAACGGTATAGAACGCTCCCATCGGAATTGGCGAATACACGCCCGGAATGCGGTTCAGACCGTCAATCAGGCACTTGCGTCGCTCAACATATTCATCGTAAGTCTCGCGGCTGTATTCCTCTGGTTCGTCGAGCGAAGCCTCGGCAGCAATCTGTCCGATGAGAGGCGGACTCAAGCGAGCCTGACAGAATTTCATCACAGCCTTGCGCACCTCTTCGTTCTTTGTAATGAGTGCTCCGATACGGATTCCGCACTCGCTATATCTCTTTGAAACAGAGTCGATAAGAACTACATTATCCTCGATGCCTTCGAGATGGCAAGCCGAGATGTAAGGCGAGCCTGTATAGATAAACTCGCGGTAAACCTCGTCGGAGAAGAGATACAAATCGTACTTCTTTACAAGGTCGCGAATCTGGTTCATCTCACGGCGAGTGTAAAGATATCCCGTCGGATTATTCGGGTTGCATATTAGAATCGCTCGGGTTCGCTCGTTTATCAGTTCCTCGAACTTATCGACCTTTGGAAGGCAGAAACCCTCGTCGATAGTCGTTGCAATGGTACGGATTACCGCTCCGGCAGAGATTGCGAACGCCATGTAGTTGGCGTATGCAGGCTCTGGCACGATAATCTCGTCGCCCGGATTAAGGCACGAAAGGAATGCGAAAAGCACCGCCTCTGAACCTCCCGAAGTGATGATTATATCGTCGGGAGTAACGTTTATATTGTACTTTTTGTAATAGTTTACCAGTTTCTTACGATAACTCAGATAGCCCTGCGAAGGACTATATTCAAGAATCGTGCGGTCGATGTTCTTTATTGCTTCAATCGCCGCTCGTGGTGTTGGCAGGTCGGGCTGACCGATGTTAAGGTGATATACATGCACACCTCTCTCTTTAGCCGCAGCGGCCAAAGGTGCTAACTTTCGGATAGGCGATTGAGGCATCTCAGTGCCTCGAATTGAAATTTTCGGCATTTTTATACATTAAATTTAATCGAGGTGCAAATATAAGATTTTATTCTAAAATAAAAGCAAGAAAATAAAAAAATGGTTCATCTTTCGCCAAAATGAATAAAACACTTATATTTTTTAATTTTTCAGAGACAGAATCGGGCTTTTCGGGGATGTCGCGACCGAAAAATCCGAGCCACGGAAAGCGAGCCTCATTTATCATGCATTTTTTACCGCTTATCAATTTTTTGTTGTATCTTTGCGCGAAATAACAATAAAAAACATTCAAAAATTATGATGCATAACTGGTTCGAGTGTAAGGTACGCTACGAAAAGACAATGGAGAACGGAGTGCAGAAAAAGGTTACTGAGCCTTACTTGGTAGATGCACTCAGCTTTACTGAAGCAGAGGCGAGGATTATCGAGGAGATGACTCCATTCATGAGCGGAGAATTCCTTGTAAGCGACATTAAACGTGCACAGTACAGCGAACTGTTCGAAAGTTTCGAGGAGGCTGCCGACAAGTGGTTCAAGGCAAAACTTACATTCATCACTCTCGACGAGAAGAGCGGCAAAGAGAAAAAGACTTCGACTAACGTGCTGGTTCAGGCTGCCGACCTTCGCGATGCAACAAAGAAACTTGACGAAGGAATGAAGGGCACAATGGCTGACTACGAGATTTCATCTATTGCTGAAACTCCTATCATCGACGTGTTCCCATACTCAGCAGAACCTAACGACAAACCTGAGTTTGAAGGTGCTGCCGACCTGACAAAAAAAGAATAAAAATGACAGAAATACAGAAGAATCTCAACGAGATAAACAACGAATTAGTGGATGGCTGCCAATTGGTAGCCATCTCTAAATATCACCCTGCCCAGTCAATACAAGAGGCATACGATGCCGGACAGAGAGTCTTCGGCGAAAGCCACGTTCAGGAAATTGAACAGAAGGTAAAGGTGCTGCCATCAGACATAGAATGGCACTTTATCGGACACCTGCAAACCAATAAAGTAAAATACATCGCTCCGTACATCTCGCTAATACACGCGGTAGACAGCGAGAAACTATTCCGCGAAATAAACAAGCAGGCGGCAAAGTACAACCGCAACATAAAGGTGCTCATCCAGCTTCACGTTGCGCAGGAAGAGACCAAGTTCGGCTTTACGCCCGACGAGGCTTTCGAGTTCCTTGGCAGCGGAATCCTCGACGAACTCCCGAATGTAACCGTTGCCGGAGTGATGGGTATGGCATCCAACATTGACAACGAGGAGCAGATAAGAGGCGAATTCAAGCAGATAAAAGCCTTCTTCGACAAGTGCAAGCAGACAATCTTTGCCGGCAATCAGGACTTCAAGGAAATCTCGATGGGAATGAGCCACGACTACAAGATTGCAATGCAGGAAGGCTCAACAATGATTCGCGTAGGAACAAGGATTTTCGGGGCAAGAGTCTATTAGATTGCACAAAAAAGCAGTTTTTGTGAATTTTTCTTTGGTTTGTAAAATAAATCTCTTATTTTTGCACAAATAATTTAAGTTTGTGCAATGGATAATATACCTAGTTATATTTCATTTATACAGAAGAGCATCATTGACAATTGGGACCGCGACGCGCTAACCGACTATCAGGGTGTGACTCTGCAATACAAGGATATAGCTCGAAAAATTGAGAAACTGCATATCCTTTTTGAGAATAGCGGCGTGCAGAAGGGCGACAAGATTGCCCTGTGCGGCCGAAACTGCGCCAACTGGGCAGTTGCCTTTCTTGCAACCCTAACCTATGGTGCGGTTGCAGTTCCTATTCTTCACGAATTCAAGGCCGAACAGGTTCACAACATCGTGAACCATTCTGACGCAAAACTGCTATTTGCAGGCGATGTCGTGTGGCCTACCCTCAATGCCGACATGATGCCTAACATCGAGGGCGTGGTAAACATTCCCGACTACTCGCTGGCTCTGTCGCGTTCGGAAAAACTAACCTATGCGCGCGAGCATCTGAACGAGATGTTCGGAAAGAAATTCCCTTGCAACTTCCGCAAAAACCACATTCAGTATCATGTTGACCAGCCAGACGAACTGGCTCTCATCAACTATACCTCGGGCTCTACCGGACGCTCAAAGGGTGTGATGGTTCCTTACCGTGCAATGTGGTCTAACATGGATTTCGCCTGCAAGGTTATTCCTATGGGCGGACCGGGCAAGAAGGTTATCTCTATCCTTCCGATGGCGCACATGTACGGTATGGCATTCGAGTTCATCTACGAGTTTACGCAAGGTGCGCACATCTACTATCTCACCCGTATTCCAAGCCCGAAAATCATCTTTCAGGCATTTCAGGAAATCAAGCCGTTCATCGTCATCGCTGTGCCTCTCGTAATCGAGAAGATTATCAGAAAGTATGTTCTGCCAGAACTCGACACTACGCTGATGCGTCTTCTGCTTAAACTTCCAATCGTGAGCGACAAGATTCGCGAGAAGATTTGCCAGAAGGTTGTTGCGGCCTTCGGAGGCAAGTTCTACGAGGTGATTATAGGCGGAGCAGCCTTCAGTCAGGAGGTTGAGGAATTTATGCACCAGATTAAGTTCCCTTATACCGTTGGATACGGAGCAACCGAGTGTGCCCCTATCATCTGCTACGAGGATTACAAGACCTTTAAGAAGGGCTCATGCGGAAAGGCTGCCCTGCACATGCAGGTTAAGATTGACAGTCCTAACCCGGAGACAACCGTTGGCGAAATCTTGGCAAAGGGTCCTAACGTGATGCTTGGCTACTACAAGAACGATGAGGCAACGAAAGAAACCATCATTGACGGCTGGTATCACACCGGCGACCTCGGAATCATGGACAAGGAGGGCAACGTATTCATCAAGGGACGCTCAAAGAACATGCTTCTCGGCTCTTCGGGACAGAACATCTACCCAGAGGAGATTGAGGACAAACTGAGCGGACAACTTTATGTAAACGAGTGCGTTGTTGTTCAGCGCGGCGAGAAGCTTTGCGCACTCATCTACCCAGACTACGAGGAGGCTCGCAAGAAGGGCTTGAGCGACAAGGATATTGCCGACATCATGCAAGAGAACAAGACTCTGCTGAACACCGAACTTCCAGCATACTGCCAGATTTCATCAATAGAGATAAGAAAAGAGGAGTTCGAGAAGACTCCGAAACGAAACATAAAACGCTATTTGTATCAGTAACCGCTACCAATAGCGAAGAAGCAAAAGCGATTTCCGTCTTGGAAATCGCTTTTTTCTTCTTCGATGGTGTGAAGTACATCACGCACTTTCATCCGACTGCCAATCATTCTTTTTCCGAAAAGATATTCGTTTTTCCATAAGATATTCACACTTCGAAATATTCACAAATTAAATATTCTGACTATTTTTGTAATCGTAATTGACAAAACGGTCAGTTGCATATTTTTATACTCTACTTCATCAAACTTATTTGTACGAATATGTTATTTCTGAATGTTTCTTTTGGTCTTTTTGCTTTTTTGCCTGAAGGCTGGCTGTTTATGGCTTTTGTTATAACAATGGAGGCTTTTATCATGAGTTTCTTTCTGTCGAGAAAGAAGTTTGAAAAAAGAATCTCTATAGCTACCACAACATCCAATATTATAAGCGGAATCATCGGAATAATGGCTTCATTATTACTCAATGGAGGATGGTGGCTGGTTGTGTGGTTTCCTTGGGTCAGTTCGCACGAGGTAAACGTTCACAACACCACGGAATTGACAGGTTTGCTGATTTATTATGTCGTAGCCATGATATTATCTGTTCTCATAGAGATGCTAATAAATCACTTAATATTAAGAACCAGATACAGCTTTAAATCAACATTTAAGGCTACGCTTATAGCCAATGCGTCAAGCTACGTTTTGGGAGCTATACTTATTGCATACTTTTGTCTGTGAATTAGTTTTCACTACGTTACAGATATATATAGAAAGCCGCCATACAGTTTTGCACAAGTCATAAACATAGGCTGCACTTTACCTTTGCGTAACGCGAAGATACAAACAAACTCTCTGAAATCCCTACCAGAAAAAAAGGACTTCAGAGAGTTTTTTATGATTTTATAACACCAATAATAATTTGCTGCTATAATTTCAGATTACATAACTCTTTTCTCGCAAGTACAAGAATTTTAATTTATTAGTAATCAATAACGTTCCAACCTGAAGGAATACCGCTGTCACCAGTAGGCCAACTTGTCATGCCCTCAGCTTTGATGAATGTTCCAGATGTAGTTTTTATGTCTTGTACCCAGTTGGCAGCACCATTGCCTAAATTCGTTGCCAAACATGTTATTGTTTTTAAACTTGTACCACGGAACATACTTTGATAGCAGCCTATAACGAGTACTGAAGCTGGCAGTTCTGGTCCTGCTGTCAGATTTTTACAGCCTTGGAACATGTACATATAGCAATAATTTGTCAATGTCATGGCTGGCAAAATAAGGTTACTTGCATCTGTCAACTTAGTATTGTTTTTGAACAAATGTGCGAAAGTATACGAACTTGGTAGTGTGGTGTTAGTTGCAAAACCTGTCTCGTCCACCAAACTCATGACATTACCGTAAACCTTGCATTCTGCAGTACCACCAATTTTTGTCATATTAGAACTATCTTCGTAATACTTTGTGATGGTTGTACCATTTCCGTAGAACTGCACCTTGTCGCCAGCGGAAACAGATATAGTAACGTCATCACTTGTACTGATAGCCATCTTAGCGCCACCATTCTTAGAGTATTGCATTCCTACTCTCGGGGTTAAAATCTTTATGTTTCCTGCAGAGGTTGCCTCAATTGTAAAAGGTACGGCTGTATAAATGCTTGCAATATTCAAAGCTGTTCTATTCACGCTATACACTTTGTTGCCTGCAAGTGTAGCATCTGTTATTGCAAAAGTAGCCTTTCCGCTAACTCTCAAAATGGCGTTGTTCAATGTTGTGCCGTCAGCAACAGGCAATACAAACTTGCCTACCACTTTCGCATTCTCTGCCACAGTAGTTACGTTAGCAGTATAGTCGACTACACCATTTTTCACCTTTGCAGTAATAGCAGAACCTGCGGCTGTACCATCCTCAAATGTAATAGCAAAGTTAAGGAAGGCAGTCTGCTGTGTCAGCATTATTCTATGTGTTCTATTGACCAAATTATCAGTGCCTCCCGTCTGATTGTACTCATCGAATGGGAATGAAGCAGTGAGCAGACTATATTTCTGCACGGCTTCGTTCATGGTTGCACATGCAGTTGTTGGATAGTTAACGGTTACCGCGCCTGCAGCATCTACGTTAATCTCGTTATCAGCAGTCTGCTGTGCACTGACAAGTGTAGCAGTAAGAGCCAGACTCGGTGCAGGGTCGCCTACACCTGAATATTCAAGAGTACCAGAGAAAGTATTCTCCGCGTCTACAAAAGTCTCGCCAACATAATTACTTTCGGGATTAAAGCTGAGCACACCCTTAATGTTCTCACCTGTGATGTAAAGTTTATCGCCGGCTGCAAAGCGCAGGGTGCTGTTGTCTGCATCAACAGTAGCACGTGTTGCAGAACTTGTGCCAACCGATATGGTATAAGGAATCAACTTAGTTGTCTGTGGAACATCAGGAGTCTTTGTCTCTGTTATTTCGTTGTCGCTGCTACATGAGGCAACAACAAGACTGGCTGTCACCGTGAGGGCAACCCAAAACATGTTTTTAATATTCATAGTTCTTTTTCTGATTATTGTGGGTTAATACTACAAACTTCCACCCGTCTGCTGTGGATTAAGACCAATACCCGGACCACCACTGGCTGCCAACAGATGTGCTTCGTGCTTCAGTCTGACAACTCTCATAGCCGGTTTCTTGTACGACTTGACTGACTTCTCAAAAAACTTCTTTTCATTAAACTTTTTTTCCATAATATCCTATGTTTAATTGTTAATAAAATATGTTTCATAAATTAGAAATATGCTCCTTCAAAATCTACATAATCCACTGGTAAACGGAGCAGACATTCTTGCGTTTCGTTATCTCTTGCCTCGGTATCATCGCCTTTGCGAAAGCAGAAACCAAGACGTTAATAATATCGATATAGCCAAACGTTTTCGGGGACGAATATATATATTAATGATAATCCGCAATATCTCCAAATGTATTATCTTTGCAATTGAAAAAATCATAGTCAAATGAAGTTGTTGGATTTTGCAAAACATTTCGACAGCGAGGAAGCTTGTGAAAAGTACCTCAAGGAAACTCGCGAAAAAGAAGGTATAAAGTGCAGTCGTTGTGGCTGCGAGAAACATTACTGGAACCGTTGCCACAAACGCTGGATGTGTGCCAAGTGCGGACATGAGACTACCCTCAGGTCGGGCACGGTTATGCACGGCAGCAACCTTCCACTGCTGTACTGGTTCACAGCCATTCACTTGCTCACGTCCACAAA
>FNBQ01000014.1 GCA_900102385.1 Bacteroidales bacterium KHT7
GCCTCACACTCGACAGTCGAGAAAGTTGTGTCAAAGTCGGAACGGCAGACAGTCCGCGGGTGCAATGCTCCAAAGGTTCTTCCGTGGGTACATATCGCCATTTCAAACGCCAAGTCGTTGTTCACAGACATGTATCACGGAATCAAGGAGGAGTTTCTTCAAGAATACTTGAATGAATTCTGCTACAAATTCAACCGTAAATATTTCGGTGACAGGATGTTCGACCGATTAGTTATCGCTGCCGTTTCGTATAAGCCTACGTTTGAGCACAAATTATATAACGGCAGGGCGAATTGCGGATAATCATTAAAGGAAAAACTCGACAGACTAAAAAATGAAGAAAAAGAAAAAATGGAACGACTATCTGTGGATAGTCTCGGCAACATATTTCACGCTCGGATTCTTCAACATCGTATTTGCGTGGCTCGGGCTGATATGTTTTGCCATTCCGCTTGCCATGGCGATTTTTGGAGGTACGAAGGGATATTGCAACAACTATTGCGGACGCGGACAACTCTTTCTGCAAATAGGCAACTCGCTCGGATGGTCGAGGAAGAAAGTGGCTCCGAGATGGCTGTCGTCGAAATGGTTCAGAAACGGTTTTCTGGCATTTTTCATGTTCTTCTTCGTACAGATGATATACATCACCGTTCAGGTGGCGCACGGAGCACGCTCGCTCTCGCAGACAATCCATCTGTTGTGGACGATGAACGTTCCATGGCACTGGGCATATCCGATAGAGATTGAACCGTGGAAGGCTCAGTTTGCCTTCGGACTGTACGGAATAATGCTCACGTCGCTCATCGTTGGAATCGCGCTCACTATCATCTACCGTCCGCGCACTTGGTGCGTATTCTGCCCGATGGGCAACATGACTCAAATGATTTGCAAACTTAAAAACAAAGAAAAATAATATGGAAACAAGAAAATTCGATGCCGCCGAGAAGAAAAGATGCGGCTCGCACAACTGCGCACAGGCCGTTCTGTGCTCATACTGCGACCTCACAGGCATTGACGAAGAGACATCGCGCAACATGACAACCGCCTTCGCCGCAGGAATGGGCAACATGGAGGGCACTTGCGGAGCGATTGTCGGAGCTGGCATCGCCCTGAGCCTCATCACCAAGGACAAAGCCAAGTCGATGAAGGGAATGCGCGAGATTATGACGCGCTTTGAAGAGCGCAATAAGGCTACTCAGTGCAAGCTTCTGAAAGGAGTTGAAACAAAGCAGGTGCTTAGAGAATGTCCCGACTGCGTGGCCGATGCGGCAGAATTTCTTGAAGACATTATAAACACAAAATAAAACATAACATACAAAATGAATTACATTGGACTGATTACGGCCGTGGCAACATTCCTCATCATCGGACTGTTCCACCCTATCGTCATCAAGGGCGAATATCACTTCGGAACACGCCCGTGGTGGGTATTTCTGCTCCTCGGACTAGCATTCATCACCGGTTCGCTGTTTATAGAGAATTCTGCGGCAAGCACTATTCTGGGCGTTATAGGATGTTCTTTTCTGTGGAGCATTCTTGAACTTTTCGAACAGAAAGAGCGCGTTCGCAAAGGCTGGTTCCCGATGAATCCTAAACGCAAGGACGAATACAAACCCAAGAAGCAAGCCGATGAAAATTAAGCAACTTTTACAAGGTCTGTCTTTCAAGACGGGAGTAATAGTCCTTGCGCTCTGCATTCCGTTCTACATCATTTCGTTCGCGCAGATGGCTCTGCCTATCAGCACTGAGATGAAGGGCATGCTGTGGGTCGTTTTCTTCGGACTGGCAAAGACTTTCCAGTACGGCGGACTAACGATTCTCGGCGTGGACGGCTGGAAGAGGCTGAAGGCTTACTTCGGCAAGAAAAAAGAAATAGAATGATATGCTGACAATCATCTTCATCATAGCCATCGTTTTGTCGGTTGTGGGCATCATCGGCTCGGTGCTGCCTGCCCTTCCGGGACCGCCGATAAACTTTGCGGCACTGCTTCTGGTCTACTTCGGAGCGGACGGAAGCATCGGTACTACAACGCTGATAGTTATGCTGGCTCTGACGCTTCTGGTCGTAGCGTTCGACTATGTTGCGCCCGTGTGGTTCACCCATGCCGGCGGCGGAAGCAAACTGGCAACATACGGCTCAACTGCCGGACTTATTGTCGGACTATTCTTCATGCCGTGGGGAATGATTGTAGGTCCGCTCATCGGTGCAATCATCGGCGAACTGATTGCCGGGAGCGACATCAGCAAATCTCTGAAAGTAGGGTTGTTATCATTCCTTTCGTTCATCGTAACGACCGGAATAAAAGTCGTTCTTTCAGTAATAATGACAATTTACATCGTAAAGGCAGCCATCGCTGCCATATAAACAAAAAAAAACAGTTATGAAACAGATTGCAATTCCAACTCGCGACGGCATGGTAGACGACCACTTCGGACACTGTGCATATTACACAATTTTTCAGATTGACGACGAGAACAAGATTCTGAAAAGCGAACGCCTCGACTCTCCGCAGGGCTGCGGATGCAAGTCGAACATTGCAGGCACTCTTCAGGAGATGGGCGTAAGCGTGATGCTTGCCGGCAACATGGGACAAGGCGCATTCAACAAACTGTCGGAACACAACATCTGCGTTATTCGCGGATGCAGCGGAAAGGTTGAGGACGTGGTGCAAAGCTATCTCAACGGCAGTCTGGCAGACTCGGCCGAGATGTGCGACCATCATTCTTGCGGCAATCACGAGCACGAGCACGTGTTCAAGATTTAAAATCCGAGACCTAATGGACATTTTGTTGAGCGAAATGTGCATTAAGTCTTTTTTTCTTTTTCTGAACGGCGAATTATTGAAAAAATACACTAATTTTGCCAAGATAAAAAATTTGATTAACCATATTAAACCTAAGAAACAATGAGTAAAATAACTTATATCGGGGTTGACGACAAAGACCTCGACCTGTTCGAAAGCCAGTATGCCGTTCCCGAAGGCATGTGCTATAACAGCTATCTTGTTGAAGGCGAGAAAATTGCCGTAATGGACTCGGTTGACAAGCGCAAGACCGACGAGTGGCTCGACAAACTTGCTGCCGCCCTCAATGGACGCACGCCCAACTATCTGGTTGTACAGCACATGGAGCCAGACCACAGCGGCTCGGTTGCTGCATTCTTGCAGAAATATCCTTCGGCAACCATTGTATGCAGCGTTCAGGCACAGAAATTCATGCTTCAGTTTAACGATAATCTGAAGGCTGACATACAGATTGTGAAAGAGGGCGACACCATAGACCTCGGAGCAGACACCGTGCTGAAATTCTTCACCGCGCCGATGGTTCACTGGCCAGAGGTAATCGTTACATATCTCGAGAGCGAGCAGACTCTCTTCTCAGCCGACGGATTCGGAAAGTTCGGCGTTTACGATGCCGACCCAGACGACTGGGCTTGCGAGGCACGCCGCTACTACTTTAACATCTGCGGAAAGTACGGCAACAACGTGGCTACCCTTCTGAAGAAGGCTGCAAATCTTAAAATCAGCCGAATCAGTCCGCTTCACGGTCCGGTTCTCGAAGGCGAGAAACTTGCCGAGGCTCTCAGACTTTACTCAATATGGAGCGCATACGATGTTGAGACTCCGGGCGGAGTGCTTGTTGCATACGCATCAATACACGGAAACACAGCCGTTGCTGCAAACAAGATTGCCGAGATGCTGAAAACCAAAGGCGCAGCAAAGGTTGCGGTTACCGACCTCGCGCGCGACGACATGGCAGAGGCTATCGAAGATGCATTCCGCATGGGCGCGCTCGTGCTTGCATGCGCAACCTACGACGGCGGAATATTCCCTCCAATGCACAACTTCCTTCACAAACTGACAATCAAGGGCTTCCAGCGCCGCAAGGTCGGACTCATCGAGAACGGCACATGGGCTCCGCAGGCTGCCAAGGTTATGCGCGGAATGCTCGAAGGATTGAAGGATGTAGAAATTGTTGAACCTGTCGTAAGCCTCCGCAGCAGCATGAAAGAAGAGAACGTGGCACAGCTCGAAGCTCTTGCCGATGCCATTGTTTCAAAATAAACAGAGATGAAGATTTATTTTGCTCCGCTGCAAGGCTTTACCGAAGATGCCTACCGCCGAATCCACAACTCGATTGTTGGCGGCGTTGATGCCTACTACACTCCTTTTATAAGAGTCGAGAACGGAAAAATCCGTCCGAAAGATTTGCGCGACATCCGTGCAGAGTTTAACGATGGTGTGAACGTCGTTCCGCAGGTCATAGCATCGTCGGCGCAGGAGATGCGGCTCACTCTCAGTGCGATTGCCGAGAATGGATATCGGCGCGCCGACATAAACATGGGCTGCCCTTTTCCGTTGCAGACAAGGCACGGACGCGGTGCAGGACTTCTGCCCAATCCGCAGAAGATAGCCGAGATTCTGATGGTGGCAGAGGAGTACGATAATATCGATTTTTCAGTAAAGATGCGCCTTGGGCTCGACGGCAAGGACGAGTGGAAAGAAGTCCTTCCGCTGCTGAACAAGGCTCATCTTTCGCACATCACACTTCACCCTCGCATTGCATCGCAGCAATACAAGGGCGAAGTTGATTTGCAGAGTTTTGCCGATTTTGCAACCCTATGCGAGCATCCGCTCGTCTACAACGGCGACATCTGCACCACCGATGACATCAATCGGATAAACCAGTCATTCCCGAATCTGAAAGGCATAATGATTGGGCGCGGACTGCTTGCCCGCCCTACCCTCGCCCTCGAATATCGCAACGGCGAGGAGATGACGTCATCGGCACGCATCGCCACAATCAAAAAGATGCATTCGGCACTTCTGGCTCACTACGAGAGGATAATTCCTGGCGAGGCTCAATGCCTGAACAAAATCCGCACTTTCTGGGAATACATGGAGCCTGAACTGGGCAAGAAAGCGCACAAAAAGATTATGAAGGCAGGAAACATGAAAAACTATCTTGCCGCCATTCAAAATATCTGACTAAAATGAAAGCCGAAGACGTGATAGAAACCATGGAGTCGATGCTCGACAGCGACCAGCGCACCATTCTGATGCGATTTTTCAAAACGGCGAAGGGCGAATATGGCGAGGGCGACGAGTTTCTGGGAATCAAGACTCCGCAGACAAGAAAGGTCGTAAAAGAATGTAAGAGTCTGCCGATGAGCGAAGTGCCCACTTTGCTGAAAAACAAGTGGCACGAGGTGCGTCTCTGCGGACTGCTGATTCTTGTAGACCGCTTTGAGGCTGCCTGCAAGAAAAAGGTTGCCGACACCGACGAAGCCACAGCCACACGCGACGAGATTGTGCAGATGTATCTTGCTCACACAGACTTCATCAACAACTGGGATTTGGTAGACCTCACTGCACCGAAAATCATCGGTCAATGGCTCACTCTGAAATCGAATCTTGGCGACGACGGCTACAAAATCGGCACGCTCGACAATCTAGCAAACAGCAATCATCTGTGGCAGCAGCGCATAGCGATGGTCAGCACCATGTGGACATCGGCAAAGGGCAATCCGTTTTTCTGCATAAGATATGCCGAGATGCTCATGCACCACAAGCACGACCTTATTCACAAGGCCGTTGGATGGATGCTCAGAGAGATGGGCAAGCGATGCGGAACCGACATTCTGCGCGATTTTCTGCGCCAGCACATCGACACAATGCCTCGCACAACGCTGAGATACGCCATCGAAAGACTAAGTCCAGAAGAACGGGCGATGTGGATGAAAATGTAAAACACGAAAAAAGAACGGAATGGCGAGGAAAAAATGAAAAAAACAGCCTCCGAAATTCGTTTAGTTTACGCAAATCATTATCTTTGCGCAGTAATATCATAAAAAAACAGGTAAATATGCGATACGTACTTTACGCTTTGTTAGCATTTAACATACTAACGTTCATTATATACGGAATAGACAAACTGAAGGCAAAACAGCAATGGAGCCGCGTTTCCGAGGCAACGCTCATCTTGCTTGCCTTGGCAGGCGGAAGCATCGGAGCATGGCTGGGAATGAAAATCTGGCATCATAAAACGCTGCACAATCAGTTTAAATACGGTATTCCGGCAATAATCGTCCTGCAAGCAATATTGGTAGTTTACTTTATGTTTTTCAGGTAACGCACTTGCACAAAGCACCATAGAAGCTTTTTATTTTTCGTTTAATCTATATCATCAAAACCAATCTAACATAATACGAATATGAAAAAAAACATAATCATCGCAATGATTGTATCCGTATTCGTCAGCATAAACGCAAATGCGCAAATCGACATCGTTTCGGTAAACTGGAAGGAGGTCGAGGCGATAGCCAGACAGAAGCCAGACAGCATAAAGAGTCTGGTGAAGAAACTTACCGCCAAGGAACTCGACAACACAATGACGCTGCAACAAAAGGTTCTTGCATACTGCGGGCAGTCGTACATCAGCAAAAGTCAGGAGACGGCAGTTTTCAACGACATGATGCTTGCACGCGACCGAGGCGAAAACGACAAGACCATAACAATGGCGCAGAAGGTTCTGGAAACCAATCCGCTGAATCTCACGGCAATAGATGCCATCGTCAGCACCATTCAGAAGATGGAAAAAGAGAAGAAAGACGTCAGTTCGTATGCAAGCATAGACAAAAAGCATTACAGAGTTGTACTGAAACGCATACTCAGCACCATTGCCGTAACGGGCGAAGGCTCTAAGGACAAGCCTTTCCAGACAACATCGATAAGCGACGCCAAGGATTTCATGAAACTGCATCTCGAACTCGACACTCCGACATCGCACAGCATAAACACCAAAGGCAAATCGCCCGAGGTAATCTTCAAACTGAAGGAAACGAGCCAATATTACAGCGAGAAAAGCATCTGCTTTGATCTTACTCGCATTCAGGAACTTGACGGAACGGTTACCACACGAACCGAACTTTAATCCGTTCCGTAAATTTGGTAACTTTTACCGAAATACGGGTATAGTCGTTTTACTGATATAACATTACTTTTGCAGAAGAAAAAGAAACATTCTACGCTCATGCTCTTCTGCACACTTTTGGCTGTAAAAAAGCCAGTGCCCGAGTCTTTGAGCAGATGACATAAACCCATTAAAAATCATCGCACAATGAAAGAAGTTTATTTCGACTCGGTACAGAAATACAACGATTACTACGGATTCGAAACCCTGCATCCGCTGGTGAGCGTTGTGCGAATGGACAAACCGTACGTTCAGGAAGAAATGACGATGCGATGCGGATTGTACATGATATTCTTGAAAGAGAACAAAGGCTGCAAGTTGTCTTACGGCCGCACAAAGTACGACTTCGACGAGATGACAGTCACCTCGTTCGAGCCGGGACAAGTTATTCACGTTGAGCAGAACAGCAACATCGTTCCAAAGTGGACAGGACTGATTTTCCACCCCGATTTTCTGGCACGCACCAGCCTCGGAAAGCACATATCGCGCTACGAATTCTTCTCGTACACAAGCAGCGAGGCTCTGCATCTGTCTGCCGCCGAGGTCGAAATCTTCCGCGGAGTACTCGGCATGATTCAGCAGGAACTAAATCATGCCATCGACAAGCATACGCGCGAACTTATTGTAAGCAACATCGAACTTCTGCTAAACTACTGCCTGCGATTCTACGACCGCCAGTTCATCACGCGCGAGGAGATTAACCACTCGGTGGTGCAGAAATTCGAACAACTCCTGAAAGAATACATCCAGACATCTGCTGAAAAGAAAGGACTTCCGACGGTGGCTTACTTTGCCGACAAATGCAATTTGTCTACCGGATATTTCGGCGAGTTGGTAAAGACAGAGACCGGACGCACCGCCAAGGATTTCATCAGCAGCAGAATCCTTTCGGCTGCGAAGGAATATCTTAGCAGCGACCTCATGACGGTTACGCAAATAAGTGCCCGACTGGGATTTGAATATCCGCAGCACTTCGTCCGTTTCTTTAAAAGATACACAGGAATGACTCCGAGCGAATTCAAGAAAGTTAGTTAGAAACACACAAAAAACATTAAATATGATTATCGAGAAAATAAAGTCGCCTGCAGATTTGAAGAATCTGAGCATCAGCGAATTGAATCAGGTAGCAGACGAGACACGACAAGCAATACTCAACCGCGTGAGCAAGCACGGCGGACACATTGGACCGAACCTCGGATTTGTAGAGGCAACGGTGGCTCTACACTACGTTTTCGACGCTCCGAAGGACAAGTTTGTGTTCGACGTGAGCCACCAGAGTTATCCGCACAAGGTTCTGACTGGGCGCGCCAGCGGATTTCTTGGCGATGTTGACGACATGAATGCCATCAGCGGATACTCATCACCAGCCGAAAGCCCTGTTTACGACAATTTTGAGGTTGGACACACTTCAACCTCAGTATCGCTTGCCACAGGCTTGCAGAAGGCGCGCGACATCAACGGAACAGACGAGAACATCATAGCCATCATCGGCGACGGCTCACTAAGCGGCGGCGAGGCTTTCGAAGGTCTCGACACAGCATCCGAACTTGGCACGGGCATCATCATCGTGGTAAACGACAACGAGATGAGCATTGCCGAGAATCACGGCGGCATTTACAAGAATCTTAGCGCACTGCGGCAGAGCAACGGACAGTGCGAGCACAACTGGTTCAAGGCGTGGGGATTCGACTACAAATATCTTGAAGAAGGAAACGATGTTGAAAAACTCATCGAGGTTTTCAAGAGCGTGAAAGGAACGAAAGTTCCGACAGTCGTCCACATTCACACCGAGAAAGGCCGAGGCTTTGCACCTGCCGTTGAGCACAAGGAGCAGTGGCACTGGGGAATGCCGTTCAACATCGAGACGGGCGAAAGTCTGTTTCCTTCAGGCGGCGAGAGCTACGAAGAACTCTTCTCAAACTGGATGCTCGGCGAGATGCAGAACGACAAGACTCTGATTGCCGTAACCGCCGGAACGCCAGCCGCCGCAGGATTCGGCCCGGAAAAGAGACTGAAGGCAGGCAAGCAGCACATAGACATGGGCATTGCCGAGGAACAGGCCGTAGCGATGATTAGCGGAATGGCAAAGGGCGGACTTCATCCGGTTTGGACGGTCTATTCAACCTTCATTCAGCGAACATACGACCAGATTGCGCAAGACCTATGCATCAACTCAAACCCAGCCGTGATAAACGTTGTTGGCGGTGGCGTAAACTCAATGAACGACATCACGCACATCTGTCTGTTCGATATCCCTATGCTTACAAGCATTCCAAACTTGCTCTACCTAGCCCCAACTACCTGCGAGGAATATTTCGCCATGCTTAGGTGGGCAATAAAGCAAGACAAGATGCCTGTTGCACTGAGAGTGCCAACCAACGGCGTGAACCACACAAGCGAGCCTCAGCCAGCAGAATTTTCGTTCGTTCCTGAATACAAAGTTACGAAGAAAGGCTCGGAGGTGGCGATTATTGCAGCCGGCTCGTTCTATCAGAAAGGCGAAAACGTAGTCAGACTTCTGGCAGACAAGGGCATTGACGCAACACTTATCAATCCGCGCTATCTGTCGGGCATCGATGCCAAGACGCTCGACGCCCTGAAAGCCAACCACAAACTTGTCGTAACTCTCGAAGACGGCTGCAAGGACGGCGGATTTGGCGAGAGAATAGCGGCTTACTACGGCACTTCGGACATGAAGGTGATGGTGGGCGGAATAAAGAAGGATTTGTACGACCGCTTCGACGCTCAGAAACTTTTGGCAGACAACCGTCTGCTCGACGAACAGATTGTTGAGGACATCACAAACATAATCACAAAATAAATCACATCCCTTATTCTGCTGGCTGAAGAATCAGAAAAAAGTTGGCAGATAAGGGATTTTCTGTTTTCAAAAAACAACTATGAAAAGAATTTTTTCTATCATCATCGGCTCGATGCTCGTTGCATCAGCAACATGGGCGCAGAGCAAAGTGTACGTTACGCGCGACCTCTCGCCCGAATCGCTCGTCAGAATCTACCAAGCCGTTGGCAGAAAGGCTGAAGGCAGGGTGGCTGTAAAAATCAGCACCGGCGAGTCGGAAAAGACCGGATATCTCCGACCACAATTCATAAAGCCGCTGCTCGACGAGGTTAACGGCACAATTGTTGAGTGCAACACGGCCTACGGCGGAACGCGAAACACAACCGACAAGCATTGGAAAACAATCAAGCAACATGGTTTTACAAAGGTTGCAAAGGTAGATATAATGGACGAGGAAGGCTGCATGAAGATTGCCGTTCAGGACACAACGCACATCAAATACAACATTGTTGGCAGCCATCTGAAGAACTACGATTTCATGATAAATCTCGCCCACTTCAAAGGCCATCAGATGGGCGGTCTGGGCGGAGTGCTGAAGAACGCATCGATTGGCGTGGCATCATCGTCGGGCAAGGCATATATCCACACCGCCGGATATACCGACGATGTTGGCATTATGTGGAGCCACGTTCAGAATCAAGACGGCTTTCTGGAATCGATGGCTGCGGCGGCACAAGGCGTTCACAACTTCTTCGACAACGGACAGAAAATCATCTACATAAGCGTTATGTACAAAATGAGCATTGACTGCGACTGCAACGGAAATCCGGCTCCGCCGCTCATTGCCGACTATGGAATCCTTGCCTCGCTCGACCCCGTTGCGCTAGACCAAGCGTGCTACGAGATTGTTGAGGGCATTCACAAGGACGAGCACAACAACCCTCAGCCGCTGCTCGACCGCATTGCAAAACTGCACGGCACTCACACTATAGAATGGGCTGAGAAAATTGGTCTCGGCAGCAGAAAATACGAACTTGTGAGCATTGACAAATAACAGCCTGAAGCATCCGCCCCATAAAAAAGAGCGGATGCTTTCTTTCAAAGAAAAACAGTTATTGCAGACGGAAAGTTACAGGTACTGTGTATTTTACTCTTACCGGTTTGCCTCGCTGCATTCCCGGAGTCCATTTTGGCATCATAGATATTACGCGGAGTGCCTCTTTGTCTAGATGAGGGTCAACGCTTCGGACAACAACGGGGTCTACTATCGAGCCGTCTTTGTTTACCACAAACTGAATAATCACCTTGCCCTGAATATTACTCTCCTGAGCAATAGCGGGATACTTGATGTTGTTAGCCAGAAACTTCAGACAGGCCGCCATTCCGCCGGGAAATTCGGGCATTTTTTCGACAATCTTGAAGATTTCATTGTCTTCTATCACCTCCTCCGTTATCTTCGAAGGCTCAACCACCTTCGGAGCTGGTGCAACAACAGCCGCTCCAAGGTCTTCAGACGAAATCATGTTGTCGTTCTCTTCATGAGAGTCATCGTCAACCAATATCAACTCATCGGATATTGATTTTGTTACGGCTGGCGGCGGAGGCGGCAACGGCTGCTCCATAGTGGTGCAGATAACCTCGGTATTGTCGTCGAGAAGTTCGGCGATGCCGTCATAAACGCGTTCAACCACTTCGCGAGTGCCGAATTCGAGCGTTGCATAGAATGTGGCAATCACAATTACTAATCCTAAAAGGTAGTTGGTCAGTTTCTTGTCTTCCAAATCTACCACAGATAATTTCTTTACTTCCATGATTCTTATTTTTTAAAGGTTAATGAATTTTATCGTTCACAGTGCAAATGTACGCACCTCTGTGCAATCGACCTTTATTTATTTTTTTACTATTTTTTTACAGCTTTTTTACTTTTGCTTTACCTTTTACATTTTTTTTGAGTAAGTTTGCGAACCGCAACAAAACGATATAACTGTAATGAACAGAGACAAAAGAATTTACAACATAACGCTGGTCGGAAGCCTTGTAAACGCTGTGCTTATCGTGTTGAAATTCGCCGCCGGAATCATTGGCAACTCGGCGGCTATGATTGCCGATGCCATACACTCGCTGAGCGACTTTATTACCGACATCATCGTCATTCTCTTCGTACATCTTAGCAACAAGCCTGCCGACGACGACCATTGCTACGGTCACGGTAAATACGAAACCATAGCCACATCAATCATCGGCATAACGCTTCTTGTCGTGGCTGTAAAACTCGGCTGCGACGGATGTCTGAAGATTGTAGACTTCTGCAACGGAAAGCCTCTGTCCTCGCCCGGCATCATAGCCTTTGCCGCCGCCGTTACGAGCATCATTCTGAAAGAATGGATTTACGTTGCCACCCGAAAAGTAGCGCGCGAGGTCGATTCTAAGGCACTCGAAGCCAACGCATGGCATCACCGCAGCGATGCTCTCTCATCGGTAGGAACAGCCATCGGCATTGGCGGAGCGGTTCTTCTGGGCAGCCAATGGGCGGTGCTCGATGCCGTGGCAGCCCTCGTCGTTAGCGTATTTATTGCACTTACAGCCATCAAACTTATCCGCCAGTCGGCAGGCGAACTTCTCGAAGAAAGTCTGCCCAAAAGCACCGAAAAACGCATAATGCAGATTGCCAGTCAAGACTCAATGGTTTCGGACATTCACAACCTGCGCACACGACGCATAGGCAACCGCATTGCCATAGAGATGCACCTGCGCCTGCCCGGAAAAATCACGCTCGAGGAGGCGCACAACCACGCATCGGGCATAGAGGCGGCTCTGCGACGCGAGTTTGGAGCAAACACGCACATAATGCTGCATCTCGAACCGGTAAAATAAAAGTAAAATGATTATGACACAACAAGACGAAAGAAAAATCCTAAAAAAGATTCGCGGAATCATTGTCTTTTTCATGATTGCCCTTGCCTTGTCGGGCATCACGGCATTTCCCATAGAAACAGAACTGAACACGTTCTTTTCGGTAACAGGCATAAATTCAGAATCGGTAAAAGACGATCCCGAAATTTTCAAATTCCTTCATTATATCAAGGAGAACGTAACGGAAACAAATCAGAAAGCACCGCAATTGGCTTACGGCTGCGACTGGCTGGCATTTGCACATCTGGTAATTGCGTTGCTCTTCATCGGTCCATATCGCGACCCGGTACGCAACAAATGGGTTATCCAATGGGGAATGATTGCCTGCGTATCAATTCTTCCGCTCGCCTTCATCTGCGGACCAATAAGGCAGATTCCGTTCTACTGGCGACTAATCGACTGCTCCTTTGGTGTCTTCGGAATCATTCCTCTGCTTCTGTGCATGAAATATATCAAAGCTCTTGAGAAAGAAATTTAGAGTTGAGATTTCTTTAGTTGAAAGTTGAAAAAACGTGGCAAGAAAGATTCAACATAGAGGCAAGGTACGAAGTAGCTACGGAGTAGGAACGGAGTAGCTACGGGCAAGGTACGTTATAGGTTCGGTGAAGGTACGTTCAAGGTACGAGGAAACAAGCCAAAAGATACGAGGTAGAATGGAGTAGATACGGAGAAGCAAGCCGATAGTAAAGGACAAGCAAGGGACAATAGATTAAAAAGTCCCCCAAAAATTCGCGTCAAGGTTGATTCAATATAGATCCCCCCCAAAAAAATAAAACTCGCAACCGCTTTTTTTTGTGCGGTTGCGAGTTTTTTATTCAGTAAGAAAAAGGTATCTTACTCCTCTCCTGCAAACATCGGATCCCATGCAGGCAGAAGGATTGGCTTTGTCTTAGACAACTCAATCATCTTTTCTGTAGCATACTTCTTGTTTATAACCAAGCGGAACATATACTCGTTAAACCACTCGTCGGTCATAATCAGATAGCCTTTGTGACCAGACGATGCGCCCCAGCTGTTCTCAACCTTCCACTTCTTTGAGTTGCCCTTCTCGTCGAGGTCAACGGCTACGAGAGTCATGGCGTGGCTCGAACCACTGTCGTGGCTCTTCACTCTCTTCTCCTTGTCCATGCCGAAGGTTGTGCCGAACAAAGAGCCGTAGTCGTAGTTGTTAAGGTCGAGCAGACCGCGCTCGCTGTCGAGGAACCTGCCAACGTCGCATGAGAAGTACATCGCCTTACCGTCCTTTATAGATGCAATGGCAGCCTTCTTAATCTCCTCGATTGGCAGATTGAGATAGAGCCAGTTGTGTCCGTCGTAAGTGTGGCGGTCGAAGTCGATTTCGTAAGTCTTCCAATACTCGTGCGACGGGTCGTTCATCAGCATTATGTAGTTGTCTGTCAGATTATCGCCAATCACCTCTTTGTAGAATGACTGCGGAGTATAGTGCTTCTTCTCGCCCATCAGTTTGCCGTTCTTGTCCTTAAAGGCGAAGTCGAACTCAACAGGAGGCTCGCCGTATGCCATTACAAGCATCTTGTAAACTTGCAGAAGCATCTCTTCCTTGCGCTTTATAAGTTTGTCGGCCTTTGCCTTGCTGTCGCCTCTCAGTTCCATTCCGAACTCGCGCAATTTACTCTTAAGTTGTCGGCTGAATGCCGATGTGTGGTTGGCGATGTAAGTCTCGGGCATCACGCTCTGCGGAACAACGCCGTATTTTGCAGTAAGGTCGGCAACGCCTGTGAATGTTCCGCCGTCGCTCAGCGGATTGCTGAACAGCCAGTCAACCATCTTGTCGGTCATCGGCTTCTGGCGAGTATCTATAACTCCCTGAAGGAAAAGGTTCGACTTCTCGAACTGATCCCAAAAGAAGAGGTAAACCTGCGAAAAGCGGAAATCATCGAGTTTATTGTCGGCAATGACCTTAGAACGTAGCACGTTCATGCCAGTAAAGAGCCAGCATCGTCCGCTGCTCTTCTGGTCGGTTATACCTTTTACTGAAACCTCATCACTAAAATAGGTATCCATCTCGGCTGCGTTGTCCTGATTCACCGCCAGTTTCTTAATCTCGGTGCTTCCCATCGCGTTGCGGATGGCTTTCTCCGAAGCCGATAGTTTCTGAGTGCGAGCCTTGTTTATAAGCTCTGTCGAAATAGCCTGAGCCGACGCAATCTGCGCCATGCAGGCTATGCTCAAAGTTAGTACTGTTTTTCTCATTTTTTACATTATAATACTTTTGAAAGGTGCAAATATACATAGTTTTTGAATATCGCCAAAACAAACAGTAATAAATGGCTGAGATTTGACCGTTTCTAAGAAATACGCAGTTTTTTTTGAAAAAGTTACGTTTGAAACTATCTTGATTTGAAAAATATATTATATTTGCAACGTTTTTAGAAAAAATCAAAAAATTTGAAGAAAACAAACGTAAAGTAAAAACAAAATGATTGAAAAATTCGTTTCTAAGGTAAACTTCGACTCGTACGAAGATTTTCTTCAGAACTACAAAGTAAACGTCCCAGCAGACTTCAACTTCGGATACGACGTCATAGACGCATACGCCGAGGAGCAGCCCGACAAAGAGGCTATTCTCTGGGTTAACGACAAAGGCGAAGAGAAACATGTAACATACCGAGCATACAAAAACATAACCGATAAATGTGCTTCTTTTCTTCAGGAGATAGGTATTGAGAAAGGCGACCGCGTAATGCTTATCCTTAAGCGACGCATAGAATGGTGGTACACAATGGTTGCCCTGCACAAAATCGGAGCGGTGGCAATCCCTGCCACTCACATGCTCACCGAGAAGGATATCATCTACCGCTGCCACATGGCGGGCATAAAGTGCATAATTGCATGCGGCGACTCGCAGATTCTAAACAATATTCAGAAGGCTAAGAGATTCAGCCCTACGCTGAGATGCTGCGTCTCAATAGGTCCGGATGTTCCAAACGGATGGTACAACTATTGGAGAGGTCTCGATGAGGCTGAACCGTTCGAAAAGCCTAAGCGCAACAAGATAACAGACAACTTCCTGCTCTACTTCACCAGCGGAACAACAGGAGAGCCTAAGATGGTAATGCACGACTATTCATACCCTCTTGCACACATCATCACAGCCAAATACTGGCACAACCTTCACGACGGCTCGCTGCACCTCACACTTGCCGACACAGGCTGGGGAAAAGCCGTTTGGGGCAAGTTCTACGGACAGATGATTGTCGGAGCAAAGGTTTTCGTCTACGACTACGAAGGTCACTTCAAGCCAGAGACGCTGCTCAAGATAATGCAGGACTACAAGATTACTTCGTTCTGCGCACCTCCAACAATCTATCGTTTCCTTATCCGCGAGGACATCAGCAAATACAACCTGTCATCGCTCGAGTACTGCACAACCGCAGGCGAGGCTCTCAACCCAAGCGTTTTCAACGAGTGGAAAGAGAAGACAGGCATCACAATATACGAGTCGTACGGACAGACCGAGACAACTCTCGTTGTAGGAACATACCCTTGGGTTAAGCCGAAACCGGGCGCAATGGGAGTAAGAAACCCACAGTTCGACATCGACGTTGTTGATGAGAACGGCAAGCGCGTAAAGCCTATGGAACACGGCGAACTCATCATCCGTCTCGACAAGGGCAAGCCGCTCGGACTATTCAAGAGTTATTATCGCAACGACGAGATGACCGAGAAGCGCACGCAAAACAACATGTACTACACCAACGATATTGTATATTACGATGAAGACGGATATCTGTGGTACGTTTCGCGTTCCGACGATGTTATCAAGACTTCTGGCTACCGCGTAGGTCCGTTCGAAGTAGAGTCGGCTCTTATGACTCACGATGCTGTTGTTGAATGTGCCATCACGGCAGTTCCCGACGATATTCGCGGAAACATCATCAAGGCAACAATCGTTCTTTCTGATGAGTACAAGAGCAAGGCTGGCGACGCACTCGTAAAAGAACTTCAGGAGCACGTTAAGAAAGAAACCGCTCCTTACAAATATCCTCGAATAATTGAGTTTGTTGATGAACTTCCAAAGACCATCAGCGGAAAGATTAGAAGAGTAGAAATCAGAGACAAGGATAAGTCTAAGAAGTAAAAATATCCCGAAAAGGTGATGCACAACATATTATTTTGCATCACCTTTTTTTATTTCTCAAAAAAAACGAAACTTACTTGCATTTTTAAAATATTGGACATATATTTGCCAAACAAAAAAATACAATATCTTTAGAGATAAAAGAGACAAGATTTGAAAGTTAAAAAAGGATAAAATATTTTCCAATTTTTTATTGATTTATTAATTCATTAAAACATTTAGTAACATGATTAGATCTCTACTTTTCGCATCAGCATTTATTGCTGGAGCATTAACCGCATCTGCTCAGACAGAGAAGTTCGAAGCAGTTATCAACGCTGGCACTCCAGAAGAGGCAATAAACGCAAGCCTTCTGGCAACAACCGAATCTGGCAACAATATGATTAGCGAATTCAGTACAGCCAATCTTACAGGAAAAATGGTTGCAGGAAAGACCATCAAGACTATCACTCAGGATGCAACTGTTACAGAATGGAACGACGTCAACACAACCATCGTTGCCAGAGCAAACGTCAACTTCTATTTTGTCAACTCCACAGGAAACCCTTATGTTTCTTATAGTGCAGAAGAAGTTGTCAGCAGTTCAAACGAAGTCAGTTATAGACCAACTTACGTTCTCTATTCACCAGAGAACAAGGAACTTCCAAAGTCGGGGTTATACTACACCCTCACCCCTAAGAAAAACGGTACACTGAAGATTGGTGTTTGGGTAAACAAAGGAAACAGAGAGACTTTCCTCGTAAAAGAAAGTACGAAAGAGCCTATCGACTATACTGCTGAAGGCTATGTAAACGGGCAGAATAACGAAGACGGAACAATGAAATTCTTAAGCAACGATGATTTGCTCACATTACATGCCAACAGCGCGTCTGCAGCCAAGTATACTATCGGTCAAGGCAATCAGCCATTCTGGGGCTGGATCACAGCAACAGTAGAAGCTAACGAGACATACTACTTGTTTGTCAGCAGCGCACAGATTGGCTTCCAAGGCTACGAGTTCACTCCAGAGGGCACAACTGGCATTGCCAGGACAAGCGCAGTTGCAGAAGACGAGGCAATTTACACTATCAATGGCATCCAGACCAACAATCTTGAAAGTGGTAAAATATACATTAAAGATGGCAAGAAATTCATTGCTAAGTAAAATCTGAAATTTTACAATATCAAGAAAAGGCAGTACGATTTTCCGTGCTGCCTTTTTCACATAGAAACCTTACGTTTCAGTTTATTACTGCCCGCTAAACCTGTTTTATCCCCCATATTTACTGCTTTTGTCGCTTGACAAGCCCCCAATTTAAGAGATGACAACGGCTGTCCGCTTAATTTTTTCCCTTCACATGACATAAACCTAACCTTGGAGCGCCATATTTGCTATTTTCAGACAACTTCTGTCACTTTACATCATCCAAATGGGGATTTATACGTCAATTATATCGGCTGTCCGAGAAAAAAGGCGGCCATGTAATCACCAAAGAATTTTAGCGGACACCAATAATTGCAAAACTCAAAATCTGCCAACAAACAACAAAAAAAGCCAGCCCCCTTAAAGGAACTGGCTCGATCAGAAATACTATAAACTTATTTACTTTTTCTTTTTCTGAACAATAGCATCGATGGCTGCGATGGCTGTGATTGTAACAACCTCGCGAACGCTGCTCTCGAAGTCTGTGAAGTGGATAGGCTTGTTCAATCCCATCTGGATAGGGCCAATCACCTCAACATCATTCGTCATGCCCTGAATAAGTTTGTATGCGGTATTTGCACTGCTCAAGTTAGGGAATACGAGCGTATTTACATCCTGACCCTTCAGACGAGAGAACGGATACTTGCGGTCGCGCATTTCCTTGTCGAGCGCGAAGTTAAGCTGCATCTCACCGTCGATAAGTCTGTTGGCATCCTCTTCCTGAAGAATTCTGACAGCCTCGTGAACCTTGGCAGGACTACCAACTTGGTCTGCACCAAAGTTTGAGTACGAAATCATGGCTGTTACAGGCTTCTGGTTGAAGAACTTAACAGTCTCCTCGGCCAGACGAGCAACATCAACCAAAGTTTCTGTGCCCGGATGACGGTTGATAAGCGTATCGGCAATGAAGTATGTACCCTTCTTTGAATTAAGGATGTGCATTGCACCAAAGTGGTCGTAACCCGGCTTGATGCCTACAACCTCTTTCGCTACCTTTATTGTATTGCTGTACTTTGTATAAACACCAGTGATGAAAGCGTCAGCCTCGCCAGTCTCAACCATCATCATACCAAAGTAGTTGCGCTCAAACATCTTGTCGTTAGCCTCCTCGTAAGTGTAGCCCTCGCGTGCTCTCTTCTCTGCAAGAATCTTAGCATAGCGCTCGCGACGTGGAGCCTCACAGTCCTGACGAAGACTGATGATTTCGATGCCATCGAGATTGAGTTCAAGTTCGCTTGCAATCTCGCGAATCTTCTTCTCGTTTCCAAGAAGGATTGGCTTACAGATGCCCTCGCTCTTAGCCTGAACGGCAGCCTTAAGCATTGTTGGGTGGATACCTTCGGCAAATACTACGCGCTGCGGATTGCGACGAGCAGTCTCGTAAAGTTGCTGAGTAAGTTTACTCTCCTGACCCATAATCTGCTTCAGGTGTGCAGCGTATGCGTCCCAGTCGGTAATCTGCTTGCGGGCAACACCGCTCTCCATAGCAGCCTTGGCTACAGCCATTGACACCTCTGTAATCAGACGTGGATCGACTGGCTTCGGAATGAAATAGTCGCGACCGAATGTGAAGTTATTAACGTGATAAACCTCGTTCACTACATCAGGAACAGGCTGCTTAGCCAAATCGGCAATAGCGCGAACGGCTGCCAACTTCATCTCCTCGTTGATGGCCGTACTTGCAGTATCGAGCGCACCGCGGAAGATGTAAGGGAATCCGATTACGTTGTTAATCTGGTTTGGATAGTCGCTTCGACCTGTTGACATCAACACGTCTGGACGAGCATCCATTGCATCCTCGTATGTGATTTCAGGAACAGGGTTTGCAAGAGCGAATACGATTGGGTCTTTAGCCATTGAGCGAACCATGTCCTTGCTCAACACACCGCCCTTTGACAAGCCAAGGAATACGTCTGCACCCTTAACAGCCTCTTCGAGAGTGTGGACATCTGTACGAGTTGTTGCAAACTCCTTCTTCTGCTCGTTCAATCCCGGACGGTCGGCTGTAATTACACCCTTAGAGTCGAGCATCAAGATATTCTCTTTGCGTGCTCCAAGTGCAACGTACAACTTAGTACAGCTGATGGCAGCAGCACCTGCACCGTTTACAACAATCTTCACCTCTTCAATCTTCTTGCCGTTTACGCAAAGAGCGTTAAGCAAACCTGCAGATGAGATGATTGCAGTACCGTGCTGGTCGTCATGCATTACCGGAATATCAAGTTCTTCCTTCAGACGCTTCTCAATCTCGAAGCACTCAGGAGCCTTGATATCCTCAAGGTTGATACCTCCGAATGTTGGAGCGATAGCCTTTACTGCCTCGATGAACTTGTCTGGGTCTTTCTCGTTTACCTCGATATCGAACACATCGATACCACCGTAAATCTTGAACAGCAAGCCCTTACCTTCCATAACAGGCTTTCCGCTCACCGCGCCTATGTCGCCCAAGCCCAGAACTGCCGTACCATTACTGATAACGGCAACCAAGTTACCCTTGCTTGTATATTTGTACGCATCGTCAGGATTCTTCTGAATTTCGAGACATGGCTCTGCCACGCCCGGAGAGTACGCAAGACTCAAATCAGTCTGAGTGCTATAAGGCTTGGTTGGTACAACCTCTATCTTGCCCGGCTTGCCTTGTGCATGGTAAGCCAATGCTGCTTCTTTTGTTATTTTAACCATGGAATTAGTAATTTTTAAAAATTTCGGACAAATTTACAATCTATAATCGAAACAAACAAGAATATTTAGTTTTTTTATGTATCTTCGCAAAAATTATTACACTTTATCATAAATATGTGTTTTTTATGAACGAAAAGATGTTCTTATACATACCTGTGCGACTAATAAAGAAGGGTTGCATAACTTTTGGTCTGATACTTTTCTTCAGTCTTTTGTTTAAAGGCTTTAACTTTTTTGAGAAGAAAAATCACTTTAAGATAGTTAAGAGCGAATGGATTGAAAAAGAAAAGAACACCATTTTCCCTGCCGGCGAAAACGAAAAAACGCTTGCCAACATCAGAAAACAAATTCTCGAAGGAGACACGACAAACGTAAAAGACGGACTGAAACCGTTTACGAAAAAAGACAGCCCGTGCCGCGACAAGGCTCAATGGCTCGAGGTTCTTAACCTGCTGAATGCCGAGGACGAAAAGCCGATGATGCAGAAACTGCAAAATCTGGCTGTAAAGGACGGCCCGAATGCCGAGAACGCCCAACAAATCATAAATGAGTTTGTAAAGCCTGAGATTCTGGATAAGAAAGACTGATTTCATTCTTCGGAACTGCGAATTTGCCCAAATCAAGCCCTTCGAGTTTAAGCAATGCTATTTTGTTCTTCATTCCGCCGCCGTAGCCTGTCAGATTTCCGTTTGAGCCGACAACGCGATGGCATGGAACAATGATGCAAACAGGATTCCACCCTACTGCTCCGCCAACAGCCTGAGCCGACATCTTTGCCACTCCATGCCGACTGGCAATCTTGGCTGCAATTTCGCCATAAGTCACGGTCTGTCCGAAAGGTATCTCCGTCATTATTTCCGAAACTTCCTTACGGAACGGGGTAAAGTTTTCCATCCGATAACGTGGCGTGAAATCGGGCTTTCTTCCGCCAAAATAAATATCGAGCCAGCGCAATGTTTCGCAGAAAATCGGCAAATCGCGTTCTTCGCAGTCATGCAGGGCGACATTCTTCGAGCCTTCGAACAACAAAGCCGTAAGCACCTCGCCGTCGGATTTCAGAATAATATCGTCGAAAGCCTCGGGCGTTTTGTATCGGTAGAAATAATTCGGCATCACACAAAATTGACGATATAATGCTGCTTGTTCAGTTTATGGTCGAAATACACGATTCCTGCATCATAGAGGTCGAACGTAATGCCAACGCGCTCGTCATCTTGAAGACGATGCCATTTCTCGGTCACGCTTTTGTCCGAATAGATGCCTTCGATAACCATTACCGTGCGCTCCGACGCACATGATACCACAGCATCGACCATCTCCCAAGCCGACGGCACAGAGGCAATGCGGACAAAACCGACACTTCCCCACTCATTCAGCAAACCTTTTGCCAGCGAAAGCATATCGCCAGTCCTATAATCAACCGAGTATGATTTCAGGACATGAGCGGCAGTCTCGTTGCTCTTGGCATCGACCGAGACCACCTCGGACTTCTTTTTTGCGCTCTTCATGTAACAAGCCGTAATGCCTGCGCCCGTTCCGTAGTCGATGATGGTTGAAGGCTGCGAGTCGTTAACCAAACGGAAAAGGAACTTATCCATCTTTACAGAATTACACTTAACGCCCTTCGGAGTGAGTTTGCGCAGTTTTTTCAATCCGTCGAAGGCATAATACGGCGTTTTCTGGTTTATAACCTGAGTTATGAGTTGAAAGGCAAACGGCGAATGAACCCCGTAGCCCTTGCGCTTGCGAAAACGCTTAATCCAAATCCACAAAGAAGTAACGACCGACATATTCATTTGTATTGATGCAGATTAAACAAAAAAAGCCAACTCGCAGTTATATGCAAATTGGCCTTATCTCTTGTAGCGCCTACGGGAATCGAACCCGTATACCATGCGTGAGAGGCATGTATCCTAACCATTAGATGAAAGCGCCATTGGTTAGATTTCAAAAAGAATTGTAGCGCCTACGGGAATCGAACCCGTATACCATGCGTGAGAGGCATGTATCCTAACCATTAGATGAAAGCGCCGTACATAAGTGGCGGAAGGTGGGGGATTCGAACCCCCGGTACGGTAACCCGCACGTCAGTTTAGCAAACTGGTGGTTTCAGCCACTCACCCAACCTTCCTGAGCTTTATGTCTGTTGGCATTATTTTCAAATGCGGTGCAAAGATATGCACATTTTTTGAATCTACCAAATTTTTCAGCTCTTATTTTACATTTTTCTTTATTTAAAGCTCAAGAATCAAGTTCTGTCTTGCTTTTAAAGTTATGTCGCCAGCAAGCGAAACGGACTTTCCGGAAATGACATCGCTGGCACTATCCTTGCCACCCAGCACTTCCTTATATCGGCTTGCAGGAATGGTCACTTCTGATGATGTTCCGTTGAGCATAACGACAACTTTCTTACCGTTGTACAAACGCGAATAGACGTAAACGCCCTTGAACGGGATGAAGTGTTTCATGTCGCCTTTCGCGATTATCTCGTTGCCGGCACGCCAATGAAGGAGTTTCTTCAGATAGTCGTACATATCGTTCTGTTCCTTGGTTCTGCCGCTGGCATCGAAACAGTTTGCCTTATCGCCCTGCCATCCGCCGGGGAAATCTTTGCGCACATATCCGTCGGATTTCTCCTTTGTGCCGTTCATCAGCACTTCCGAACCGTAATAAAGTTGAGGGATGCGGTGCGTTGTGAGCAGAAGTGTATAAGCCTGCTTCAGAAGGGCAACGTTCTGTCCGTTCTTCAGGAATCGGTCGGTATCGTGATTCTCGATGAACGCCATTATGCACGACGGATTTGGATAAAGATAATCGTAAACGAAATTGTTGTAGATTTTGTTCAGTCCGCCAGCCTGACCGACGGTCTCCTCGGCCATAGCCCTGTCGAGTTTGTCGTAGAAACTGAAATCCATAACGGTTTTCAGATTACTGTTCTTCGTGGCGAGTTTCGAATCTTTCTGCCATGTGGCGGTGTAAGGCGGCTCAACCACCCACGTTTCGCCAACCACGTTATAGTTCGGATATTCGTCGTTCAACTCCTTCAGCCATTTAGCCATGGCATCGGCGTAGGCATACGGATAGGTATCCATTCTGATGCCATCGATGCCTACGGTCTCAATCCACCAGAAACTGTTCTGGATAAGGTATCGCAAGACGTGCGGATTATTCTGGTTTAGGTCGGGCATCGACTTTACGAACCAACCCTCAACAGCCTCGCGCTTGTCAACATCCGAAGCATAAGGGTCGACAACCGGAGTAAGCGTGTACGATGTTTGCAGATAATTATTCTGATAGTCGGGATGATTGAACCAGTCGGGCGAAGGCATGTCCTTGAGCCAGACGTGGTTGCTTCCGCAATGGTTGAAAATCATGTCCATAACGATTTTCAGACCTTTGGCATGAGCCTCATCAATCAACTTTTTGTATAGTTCGTTGCTTCCGAAGCGGGCATCGACATTATAATAGTCGGTTGTGGCATAGCCGTGATAGCTGCTGTACTTCCCGTTCTCGGCAACCATGTCATTCTCGAGCACCGGAGTGAACCAAAGAGCTGTTACGCCAAGGTCAGTGAAGTAGTCGAGATGCTGGCGGATTCCTTCGAGGTCGCCGCCATGACGGAGGCTCGGCTCGTTGCGGTCGCACACCTTGTCAACCATCGTCTTTACAACATCGTTCGACGGGTCGCCGTTGGCAAAGCGGTCGGGCATGAGCAGGTAAAGCACATCCGATGCATCAAAGCCTTTTCTGTCGGCTCCAGCCATCGCTCTGTTCTTCAGTTCATACTGCCACACCTTTTTCTTCTTGCCCTTCTGGAATGTTATAGGCATCTTGCCAGCCTTGGCATCCGAAGATATATTAAGGTACAGAATGACGTAGTTTTTGCTGCCCGGTTTCACAACTTCTTTCAAAGTCACGCCGGGATAGTCGATGCTGAATTGGTCGTACGAAGCCACATCTTCACCATATACCATAAGTTGAAGTTCGGGATTCTTCATGCCGACGAACCAGTTCAGCGGTTCGATTTTTGATACTCCTATAGCATTCGCGCCCATCGTTGTAAAGAGCGACAAGCCGGCTATCAGTAATGTTTTCTTTATCATGGTTCAGATTGAATTTTTCAGATTAGTTTGCTTTTATTGAGATAGCGTATCCGCCGCCGCGAGCAGCCTTGAGCTTAAGAACGCTCTTTGATGTAACGGTCTGCTTCTTGATTGTGTATGCCTGCGGATTGTTCTGATAATCGGCATTCTTGGCATCGGCATAGATTGTAGCGGTGTACTTCTTGCCCGGTGTGAGGAAGTCGAGTTTCAGCACAGACTGATGTCCGTTTTCGTCGCTTGTGTTGCCCACGAACCAGTCTTCGCTGCCCTTTGCCTTGCGCGCGATGGTGATATAATCGCCCGGCTCTGCCTCGAGATAAACGCTCTTGTCCCAGTCGATAGCCACATCCTTTATAAACTGGAAGGCATCCATAAACTGCTCGTAATGCTCAGGCATGTCTGCCGCCATCTGAAGCGGACTGTACATTGTTACATAAAGTCCAAGCTGACGTGCGAGTGTGCTGTTCACCTTGCTCGAATTATCGGCAAACTTAGAGATATTCATCTCGAAGATTCCCGGAGTGTAGTCCATCGGACCGCCCTGCAAACGGGTGAACGGAAGGATTGTGGTATGGTCGGGAGTATTTCCGCCGAAAGCCTCGTACTCTGTTCCGCGCGCACTCTCGTTGCCTACCAAGTTTGGATAAGTTCGGCACAATCCGGTTGGACGGACAGCCTCGTGTGCATTGACCATTATCTTATAGTCGGCAGCCTTCTTGATGGCATAGAGATAGTGGTTTACCATCCACTGGCCGTAATGATACTCGCCTCGCGGAAGAATAGGACCTACATATCCGCTCTTTACTGCATCGTAGCCGTATTTCTTCATAAGCTGATAAGCCTGGTCCATGTGACGCTCGTAGTTTCGTGCCGAGCCTGATGTCTCGTGATGCATCATCAGCTTGACGCCCTTTGAGTGGGCATAGTCGTTAAGAGCCTTGATGTCGAAATCGGGATATGGTGTCAGGAAATCGAAGACATACTCCTTGGTCTTGCCAAACCAGTCTTCCCAACCTTTGTTCCAGCCTTCCACCAGCACCTCGCTGAAGCCATGCTTCGATGCAAAGTCGATGTATCGGCGAACGCTGTCGTTGTTTGCCAGATGCTTGCCGTTAGGCTCGCACTTGTCGTATCTGGTTTCGTCAATCTTCACGTTCGGAAGGTCGGTATAAGCCCATGTGTTCTTTCCTGTAATCATAGCCCACCACACGCCTACGTATTTTGTAGGATGAATCCACGAAACATCATCGAGGGCGCAAGGCTCGTTCAGGTTAAGAATGAGGCGCGATGCCAGAGCCTTTGTTGCGCTGTCGGTAATCATAATGGTGCGCCAAGGTGTATGGAACGGAGCCTGAATGTAACCCTTCATGCCTGTTGCATCGGGTGTAAGCCACGATGTGAACGTAAGGTTCTTGTCGTCGAGGTTGAGGTGCATACAAGGATAATCAACCAATGCAGCCTCGTGGATATTGACGTACAAGCCGTCTGGCGTCTTCATCTGGAGCGATGTCTGAACGCCGGTATTGCTGAATGTCGTAGAAGACGAGTTTCCTTCGTGAGCCTTCAGAACCGAAGGCATCTTGCCGGCAATCTCGCTAAGCTTGCACGTTGTGTAGCTGTATTCCTGCGTATCGTAGTCGCCGGGAATCCACCACGCCATGTTGTCGCCAGCCATGGCAAACTCGCTCTTCTCTTCTTTTATGAAATAATAGTTAGTTGCCCCCTGCTGAGGAAACTCGTATCTGAAGCCTATTCCGTCGTTAAACACGCGGAAGCAGATGTTCATCAGTCTGCCGTCGTTGTGCTTCAACTCGAGCGTAAGCGAATTGTAGTTGTTTCTGATTGAACTCTCCTCACCCCATACCGGACTCCATGTATCGTCGAATGTAGACGTAACTTCTTTCAGTTTCTCAAAATTATTCTGAAAATCGATTACTTTACGATCTTGGAAATTCTCATAAAGTTCAAAACCGAGTTTGCTCTTTTTTACGACCTCTCTCTTGTCATAATTAACCTTGTAAACAGGCGTGCCGTTCTGCAAATCGACCGAAACGACCAGACGGCCGTCGGGCGACTTTACATCTGTTGCACGCATAACCGCCGGGCACAGAGCAAGTGCCAGCAGAAAACTCTTGTAATTCATACTCTATTTATTCTTAAAATTTCAGTATCATAGCAGTCTGAGCAGGCACGCGGACTTTTCCGCCTAAACATGTTCCTATCTTGCCGCTCAGGTCTATTCTGTTCTCCATGGCAAGGATTGTGTATTCCTTGTTGTCGAGTTCGAGCTCGACGGTCTTCTTGTTGCTGTTCAATACAACGATGAGTTCTTCGGCCGAATCGCCGCCGGCGTGACCGGAAATCTTGTATGCTATAACATTCTTCTCGCCTACCGGAAGGAATGCAAGATGCTTGCGAACCTCATCGGCATTGCCAAGACGGAAGGCCGGATGCTCCTTGCGAAGCTGAATAAGTCCGCGGACATAGTCGAACGCTACCTTGTATTCTTTCTTCTGGTGCCACGGAATAGTATTTATGCTGTCGGGACTTTCGAACGAATTGTGAACGCCCTTCTTGTTGCGCATCATCTCGTCGCCGGCAAATATGAACGGTATGCCCTGACTTGTGAAAACCGCCGTCTGCGCCATGCAGAACAGAGAAATCTGTTCGTCGCGGCTTGCCTTCGGGGCAGTAGATTTTATGCGGTCGGCTATGCACATGTCGTCGTGACAACTTACATAACTAATCATCTGCGTTGGCTGCAAAGCCCAAGGCACTTTTGAGTAGTTAACCTTCGAATAGTCAATCTGCGGATGCTCTATCGCGCCAACGATTCCGAACTTAACGCTCTCTTCGTTGCCCGGCTCGCCTACCAGAAATGCGCCTTCCGCATCGTTCTGCCAGCCGCCGCGCAGTCCGTCGCGCATCTCATCGCCAAAGACCGATATTCCGGGCATGAGATAGGCATTCGACTTCATGGCAAGCTTGGCATCGTCGTACAAAGGCGATGATGCCGCCCATCCTTCGCCGCCCACATAAATCGTAGGGTCTATCTCGTCGAGTGCCTTACGCACCTCGTTCATCGTCTCGATGTCGTGAATGCCCATCAGGTCGAAGCGGAATCCGTCGATATGATATTCCTCTGCCCAATGACGCACGCTCTCGATGATGAACTGGCGGTATGCAGGACGCTCGCTTGCTGTCTCGTTTCCGCAGCCCGAGCCGTTAGCCCATGTGCCGTCGGCATTCTTTCGGTAGAAATATCCAGGAGCAGTAAGTTCGAGCGGACTGTTCGTTGTATTGTATGTGTGATTGTAAACCACGTCGAGAATCACTCTTATGCCAGCCTTGTGACAGGCCATAACCATCTGCTTGAACTCGCGCACGCGGGCCGTAGGGTCGGCAGTCGTAGTGGCATACGAGCCTTCGGGAACATTGTAGTTCATAGGGTCGTAGCCCCAGTTGTACTGCGGAACGTCGGGCTTGCTCTCATCAACCGAGCCATAGTCGTACGACGGCAGTATCTGAATGTGCGTAACGCCCAGTTCCTTCAGATGCGAGAGGCCTGACGCGAGGCTGTCGCTCGTAACGGTATTCTCCTCGGTAAGGGCGAGGAACTTGCCGCTGTTCTTCATTCCCGACTCCGTATCCATAGAGAAATCGCGATGATGAAGTTCGTAGACAATCATGTCGGCGAACGATTTCATAGGCGGACGCTTGTCGCTCTCCCACCCTTCGGGGTTCGTCTCGCTCATGTCTGCCACATAGCCGCGCTTGCCGTTTGTCCCGACCATCTTAACAAAGATACCGGGCGAATGAAGGCGTTCTTCCTTGTCGCCCTGCAGCATCACTCTGAAGTCGTAGTAATAGCCGTGCCAGTTACCTTTCACGTCGGCCTGCCATGTGCCGTCGCTCATCTTGCGTAGTTTTACGACCTTGGGCTTGCATCCGGCCTCATCGTTCTTGTAGATGTAAACGCTCGCGCTCTTTGCCATTGGCGACCACACCGAAAAGTGGGTGGACTTTGGCGAATAGCACATCTCATTGTCGAGTTGCGCAGGCACAGGCCATTGCTGATAGTCTTGCGCCACAGACGAGAGAGAAAGCCCGGCAAGCATACTGAGGAACATTATTTTTGTTTTCATTATCAGAAAATCTAATATCTGCCACTATTGTCAACCATACTTCTCACGCGCTCGTTAAATGCCTTCTGCTTCATCAGTTCCTCAACGCTCAGGTGCATACGGTAACGCCAGTAATGCTTAGGATTTGCAGGAACGTTGATACGCTCGCTTGCCACATCTTCCTTGCGCAGATTCTCGTCGATGCTGAGCCAGTCTTGGAACGACAGGATGCAGAGCATAGAAGGACATGCCAGATGCTGGGCCACAACCTCGTTGCAAATCTCGCCAGTAGCCTTCTTCGGAGCATCGCCACCGCGCATCAGAGCCTCGTGATAGTAGTTGTTGGTACGGTTGTAATCTTCTTCCCACCAGCCGCGCAGGGTGCTCATGTCGTGAGTTGATATTGTGCAGACTGAGCGGTAAGGATACTCGCCAAGATGTCCGTAGTTGTAGTTCGGATTCTTTGGCATAGTCTGAATTTCGAGGCTGAGGATGCGGAGGTCGTTCATCGTCCAAGGCACACAGTCGGGTACCATTCCCAAATCCTCGCCGCATACCAGCATACGCGTTGCCTCTGTCAGCATCGGAAGTTTCTTCATCGCCTCGCCATACCAGAACTGATTGTGGCGGCGGTAGAAATAGTCGTTATACAATCGGTTGAAGGCATCTTTCTCGTGCCAAACAAGCGTCTGATACACAAAGTCGAGCTGTGCCGAGATGCGTGGATGATACAAATCCTTATTCTTATGGTCGCGAACAAACAACACGTTGCTAATCAGCGCATAGAGTCCGTCTCTTATCCAGATGCTCTTATCGTCGGTCTTGCCCTCGAAGGCTTTTTCTACCTTTCGCTGTGTGTCGTACTCATCGCGCATACAATACAAATCGTCGTGACTCGGCTTGATGTACTTTGCCTTTACTTCATCAACGTTTTCGCCAAATATTTTGTCGAGAATCCAGTCGGTAATGAAAGGCTTTGTCATGTAATCCTCGCGCCACCATAGTCCGTAACTCTCAATCTCCGAAACACTCATTGGCAGCGACGGAGAGAAATGTCCGAGCAGTCCGTGTACGGCATCGACCGGAATCTCCCAGATGCGGAAGAATCCGAGGATATGGTCAATACGGTAGGCATCGAAATACTCCGCCATCTTGCGGAATCGGCGCATCCACCACTTGCATCCGTCGGCAAGCATGGCGTCCCAGTTGTAGGTTGGGAACCCCCAGTTCTGTCCGTTCACCGAGAAATCGTCTGGCGGAGCACCAGCCTGTCCGTTCATGTTGAAATATCGCGGTTCGGCCCAAGCCTCAACGCTGTTTCGGTTTATGCCGATAGGAATATCGCCCTTTATAATCACGCCGTTCTTGCGAGCGTATGATGCCGCCTCGCTAAGTTGCAGATGAAGGTGATACTGAATGAAATAGTACTCGGCAATAGCCTTGTAGTCCTTGCCTCCTACGGCTGTGAGAGTCACGACTTCGGCTTTGTTGAACGTGCTGTATTCAGGCCACTGGCTGAATACTGGCGTCCCGAACTTATCCCGAAGGAAACTGAAAGCGGCATAAGGCACAAGCCAGTCGGCATTGTCGTTGAAGAACTTCTTGAAGCCTTTGGTTTTCAAGGTCTTCGCGCCGTCTTGCAGATAGATGAGGTGCAGATATTCGCGCTTGACTTTGTTTACAGCCTCATAATCAACCTGTTCAAGGTCGTTTAGTTTCTTCTGCTGAGCAACAAAATATGCCATCTTCTCCTTATCGTCGAGCACGCCTACCTTTACAAGATTGGCATACATTGGGTGAAACGCGTAGATGCTTATGCTGCTGTAAGGGTACGAATCAACCCATGTGTTCGTAATCGTTGTATCGTTTATCGGCAGAATCTGAAGCACTCTCTGATGCAGCGATGCCACCCAGTCTATCAGTTTCTTCAAATCGCCGAAATCGCCCACTCCAAAACTGCTTTCGGTACGGATTGAGAATATCGGAACAACCATTCCGGCTCCGCGCCATGCCGACATCTGAAGGTTAACCTCGCCGCCGTCAACAATACGGGTCTCTGTTCCGAACATCGCATATTCGTCTATGCTGTGGTTGAAGCCTTCTTCCCAGCATCCGAACGCGCCGTCGGTATATGCAGCAAACTTGTACTCGAAAGGGAAACTGAGTTTGTCGGCATCAAGCGCAACAGCCCACTCGTTTATGCCTGTGCAATGGAGCATCTGCGGCTTGTCGGTCTTCCACGCGCCCAGATGCTTCTGGTTGCAGAGCAGTCCGAGTTTTTGCCCTGCCCTTAGCTGAGGGGCTTTCACCTTTATTATAAGCGAATGTTTTGAATACTTAGGCTTTAACGCCTCTGCCTTGTGCGGCTGAATACACTCGGTAAATGCCGAACTGTACAGATAAGATTGCCACGGTATATCGCACCAGCGGTCGCTAAGTACATACACGCGCTTTGAATCATTGTCGAGAAGAAGGGTGCGTGTGTTTACCGCCCACTCTTTCCTTACCAACGCCGAATCCCGAAAAACTACATAATTATATTTAATGCTGCTGACATTGTCGCCAGCCTCATACTCCCGAACCCAATGCAATCCATCAACAGTATTGAGCCATGCTTCCTTATTACATACCGAGCCGTCGGCCGATGTAATCTGCATCTGAACTCCAATAATCTCGCCCCATTGGGTGAAATACTCTATATTGAACTGTACTTTCATGGTTTAGAAAATAATGTTTTTATTAATTCCTCTCCAAAAATACGAAATAAGCCAACTATCACAATAAAAATTATTTACATTTATGGCAGAGAGTTGCGGAAACGATTGCGGCACAACTCTCACATCTGTCCCTACAATCTTTGTCCGAGGTGCTCGCGACACATTTTTCACAAAAAAAATCCTAAAAAGTAATCTGTCGTGACATTTTTTACTTATCTTTGCACCGAAATATTTTCTTAATGATAACTTTTTGATTTACAAATCAATTCAAAGTTTTAATAAAGAAATAGTTTAATATGAGGAAATACATCGTAGCGGTTTTGCTGCTCGCTCATCTCACCATATCAAAGGCAAGCGAGAGAGAGGTACAGAACGACTCTATCCTGCGAGAGGGCAAGACGCTATACAAATACGAAAAAGCAACATGGCTGGTTTCGGACTTGGCGTACAAGTCGAGCATCAAGAATGAGATAAGACATTCGCTCACCTATGCCCAGAACGATACCATCGTCGTAATATATACCGACAAGGACAAGCAGCTCATCTACGAGGGAATGGTGAACAAGGATGGCAAACTGATAAAATCGGGAATGCGATTCAAACCGCTCACTCGCGAGGAGAGGCATCTGCTGGCGGTACGCAAGAATGCCATTGAGCAGATAAACAAGATGAACATCGTGAAAGCGCCCTCGGGCGGACAACTTAACATCGACATAATCCCGCACAACGGCGGCTATAAACTCTACGCTCTTTCGGGTACTCTTCAGGAGAACATCGTTCCGTTTGGCAACGACTACCTCTTTTATATTGACTACAACGGAAACGTGATGAGTTGGCAGAAATTCCACAACGAATACAATCCGCTCACGCTTAACCAGAAGTCGCAACTCTCAATCCCGGCAGCATCTTGCACCAACGACCCTTACATCACGGCAACGGACATCTGCACGTTCCAACTCTATGCCGACATGTATCCGCAACTGAAGTCGTTCGACGTGGAAACGACGCAGGGACACAGTTTCCGGTTCGACCGCGAACAGAACAGAATAATGTATGTAAAGAAATAACTTCACAGCAAGGAAAACAAAGAATAAAACAATAAAGATGAACGCAAAAAGCAAAAAAATCTGTCTGTACACAGGCGGAACGACAGTCATTCTTATTGGCATAGTATACTTTCTGTTCTTCTTCGGAGCGTTCCGACCAAAGCAGACGGCAAAACTATGCATCGATGCCGACGACACAACCGACTCGGTATATACAAAACTCGACAAGCAGGCTAACCCCGTTTGTATGCTCGGCTTCAAGACGCTGTGCGTGATATTCAACTATCCCGGACACGTTCACACCGGATGCTACGAGATTCCAAACGGAACAAGCACAATAAGGGTATTCAAGAAGTTGAGAAAGGGACAGCAGTCGCCCGTAAGCCTCACTATCCCAAGTGTGCGCACGCTCGATAATCTGGCAACCACGCTCTCTAAGAATCTGATGCTCAGCAAAGAGGAGATTATGGCTGCCGTAAGCAACAACAGCTATTGCAACTCGCTCGGCTACGACACAACAACAATCGCGTGCCTGTTTATCCCAAACACATACGAGGTTTACTGGAACATCTCGCTCGACGACTTCATGAAGCGAATGGTAAAGGAGAACAAGGCTTTCTGGACCGAAGAAAAGATTGCCAAGGCTGCCGAGGCTGGTCTAACTCCAAATCAGGCTTACACACTGGCTTCTATCGTAGACGAGGAGACGGCAAACAACGCCGAGAAGCCGATGATTGCAGGCTTGTACCTTAACAGATTCCATCAGGAGATGCCGCTTCAGGCCGACCCTACAATTAAGTTTGCATGGCACGATTTCACGCTCACCCGAATATACGAGAAGTTGCTGAAGATTGACTCGCCATACAACACATACGTTAACAAGGGTCTGCCTCCGGGTCCGATACGTATTCCGAGCGTTGCCGGCATAAACGCGGTACTCAACCACGCAAAGCACAACTTCATCTATATGTGTGCAAAAGAGGACCTCTCGGGTACTCACAACTTTGCCGTAACGTACGAGGAGCATCTTGCCAACGCCAAGAAATATACCGACGCACTTAACGCACGAGGCATTGGCGAACACAAAAATTAGAATTCTTACACAGAGTTTTTTTGACATAACAATGACATCGATAAAAGGTATGGCACAACAGAGCCATACCTTTTTTATTTCACGACTAAGACTTCAACAAAAAGGCTTCTTGTTGTCCTCTTTTGTATTCAAAAAATGAACTTTTCAACAAAGGAATTCAGATTGAAAACAAGAGGCATAAAAGCAATATTTCAGAAAAGCACAAAATTACTGAATATGAAAACCTTAGATAACGGAAAAATCCAATAGAATAAAACAGTTTTTAACTGATACAACAGTTCGGCATAAAATAAAAAAAAGTATTTTATTCACGAAATAATGACAAGCTAGTATGGCTCACGTACGGCTTGCTTCCCCGAACCTTCCCCGTTGCTACCCCGTTCCTACTCCGTAGCTACAACGTACCTTGCCCGTACCTTCCGGCTTGCTATCCCTTTACCATCCCCTTACCACTCCGAACCCTGAACGTATCCTCCAGCTTGCCAACCATTTACTATCCCCTTGCAACTCCCTTGCTTGCCTCTACCTTCCGCCTTACTTGATACCTTTTTTCAATTCTCAATTGCCCATTGTCAATTATAAAAAGTCTGATATGCCGAACTCGCATAGTCAGATATGACAAAAGCCAACTTATTGTTAAAATCATTCCAAAAACAGACAAGGCAAAAAAGACTTTTTTAAAGCACAAGACCAATTACAGACATTAGGATTTTTTTCAATCGCACCAATTTTCCATTTTTGCAAAAACATTCTTTTTGCAGTCAAAAGACCAACATAGTCCACAAACACAAGCCCTCAAAAGCAGAAAATGCCCAATGAAAAATGAAAAATCGGGGCTAAAAATGAGTAAAAATAAAAAAAACATATTTTTTTTGCCTTTTTGTTATTTTTTATAACGAAAAATATTTATATTTGCAAAAAGTACTAGTATAACTTAATAGATATTAGAAAAACAATATGGCTATTACAACTGCAGGATTAATAAAATCGTCAGATTCATTTCTTTTAAAGAAAATCAGAGCGCAAGATTTCGATGACACACCATTCAATACACAGAACATGTCGTTTCACCTTTGTGTTTCTGCCGAATTTGACATAGACGTAAACAATGTTACTTATCATTTGAAAAAGAACGATATGCTAATTTTGTTTCCAAAAGACACTATCCGAATCTACAACAGCAAAGATGCGGTTGCCTTCGGCTTCTTCATCACCAAGGGATTCTCGGATATTGCCTTCAGGGGAGCAAGTATTCAGGCTAAGCATATTCTCAGAAGCAACAGAGTTTACAAAAACGAGCTTGTAAACCTCAAGCGTCTGCTAAAGATGGCATTCCTCTACAAGAAGTGTGCCATGATTATGCCTGTAAAAAAGAGACGCACGATGCTTATTGGCAACCTCGTAAACACGGCTATCATCGCCATAGCCAACGACATTAGAAAGAACAACCACGAGAAACTGGAGAACTTCCGCCGCGAAGAGACAAAGGTCAAAGGCTCGTCTATCATCGAGAAATTCATGTATCTCGTCGACATCCACTACAGAGAGGAGCATAAGGTGCAATTCTATGCAAAGAAACTGAAGATTACACCTAACTATCTCACTAATCTGTGCTCCGACTATACCGGAGAGTCGCCTAAGAGCATAATCGAGTCTAAGATTCTAAGTTCGCTGAAAAACGACCTCTTGCATTCCGACTACTCGCTGCAAGAGCTTGCCCAACTGTACCGATTCCCTGACGTTTCGTACATGGGACGCTTCTTCAAGCGCAACGCAGGCTGTACTCCAAATACATTCAGAACTTCAGTCAACTAAAGAAAATGCAAAACTTTATATACGACCCGCTAGGCGAAGGTGAGAGTTACCACATCAGGCAATTCAACAGGCACAACCTCAAGTTGGGCAACACAAGCCCGGCACACCTAAGTTATACGCTGTGCACCAGAGGCGAAATCAAGTTCAAACTGAACAACGACGACGATACTGTATATACACTCAACAAATACAGTTGGTTCTGGATTCGTCCGTACGATGTCATCAACGTGATATCGTTCAGCCCCGATGTCCAGATATTCGACCTGACCCTGAATTACAAACTATATCTAAGCACAACTGACGGACTGGAACTCAACCAATTCTTCCTCGACGACGAGAGCAAGCGATTTGTGCGCATGTCGAAAGACCAGTTCAGACACCTGCTGTCGTTCATCAACTATTACAAGGCGATAATAAACCGTCTTGATGCCTACGAAGACAAGGAGCGCGTTATGGGCAACTGCCTTTGCAGTACCTCACTACTCTACTCTCTGTCTAACGCCAGCACCCCGGGACAGAACCGAAAGGGACAGAAGATTATAGAACAGTTTATCCGCTTGGTAAACAAGAACTTCAGAGAAGAGCATCAGTTGAGTTTCTACTCGGAAAGACTGATGATTACATCTAACCGCCTGTTCGTTCTGTGCAACGAGCACATTGGCATGGCTCCTAAGAAACTGATAGAATTCAAACTTCTGAGCCACCTGAAGGCAGAACTTCGCGAAACACAATACAAGCTCGCCGACTTGGTTGAACTGTATCACTTCCCTGACCTCTCTTATATGAGCCGATATGTAAAGAAGGAGACGGGCTTGTCGCCAATGGAATACAGAAAAAGGTACGGTTTTAAGCAATGACAAAGAAAGAACTCTACAAAGAGTTTATTGCATACTTCGAAAAGACTATGCCCGTGGTGGAGACAGAACTCCACTACGGCAATCCTTTCGAACTGCTGACAGCCGTAATCTTGTCGGCACAATGTACCGACAAGCGCGTTAACATGGTTACTCCAGCTCTGTTCGAAGCCATGCCAACGCCGCAGATAATGGCAGAGGCTACGCCCGATGCCATATACGAATACATTAAAAGCATTTCTTATCCCAACAACAAGGCAAAGCACCTGCACGGAATGGCAAACATGCTCGTCGGCGAATTTGACGGCGAAGTGCCGTCGGACATCGACAAACTGATGAAACTTCCGGGCGTTGGGCGAAAGACTGCCAATGTTATCCAAGCCGTAATATTCAGCAAGGCAACAATGGCGGTAGATACGCATGTGTTCAGGGTAAGCCACCGAATCGGACTCGTTTCTGACAAGTGCACCACACCCTACAGCGTAGAAAAGGAACTGACCAAAAACATACCCGACGATATTATCCCAAAGGCACACCACTGGCTTATTTTGCACGGCAGATATACCTGCATGGCACGAAAGCCGTTGTGCGACAAGTGCGGTTTGAAAATGCTATGCAAGCATTACAAAACAGAATTTAAAGTAAGAAAAACGGTATAAAAAATTTCATTTTTCAAGCCGAACAGCACTTTTTATACATTTTTTAATACACACATTCATAGTTAATTTTTACTTTTGTGGCAACAAAAAACAAAGAATTAATTTTAAATTTAAATAATAGAAATTATGACTATTGACAATTACAAATTTGCTGGCAAGAAGGCAATCGTACGTGTTGACTTCAATGTGCCATTGGATGAGAATGGTAAGATTACTGACGATACTCGTATCAAGGGTGCCCTTCCTACACTTAAGAAGATTCTTAACGACGGCGGTGCTCTAATCATCATGTCTCACATGGGTAAACCAAAAGGAAAGGTAAACCCTAAGATGTCTCTTGGTCAGATTTCTGACGCTGTTGCTGCTGCTCTTAACGCTCCTGTTAAGTTCGTTGCTGACTGCGCTAAGGCTCAGGCTGAGGCTACTGCCCTTAAGGCTGGCGAGGTTCTTCTTCTCGAAAACCTTCGTTTCTACGCTGAGGAAGAGGGCAAGCCAGTAGGTATCGACAAGGAAGATCCAGCATACGAGGCTGCTAAGAAGGAGATGAAGGCTAAGCAGAAGGAATTCGCTAAGACTCTTGCTTCTTATGCTGACTGCTACGTTATGGATGCATTCGGTACTGCACACCGCAAGCACGCTTCAACAGCAGTTATCGCAGACTACTTCGACGCTGACAACAAGATGCTTGGCTACCTTATGGAGAAAGAGGTTCAGGCTGTTGACAACGTTCTTTCAAACATCAAGCGTCCATTCGTTGCAATCATGGGTGGTTCTAAGGTATCTTCTAAGATTGGTATCATCGAGAACCTTCTTGGCAAGGTTGACAAGCTCATCCTTTGCGGTGGTATGACATACACATTCTCTAAGGCTCACAATGGTGAGATCGGCGATTCAATCGTAGAGCTTGACAAACTTGACGTTGCTCTTGGCGTTGAGGAGTTGGCTAAGAAGAATGGCGTTGAGCTTGTTCTTGGTACCGACTGTACTGCAACTAACGGTCTTGACTTCGGTACAATGAGCGTTAAGGCTGGTGCTGAGATCATCAACTGCCCATCAAACAAGGTTCCTGCTGGTTTCGAGGGTGTTGACGCTGGTCCAGAGAGCCAGAAGGCATTCGCAGAGGCTATCAAGGGTGCTAAGACAATCCTTTGGAACGGTCCTGCCGGCGTATTCGAGTGCGACTCATTCACAGCTGGTAGCCGTGCAATCGGCGACGCTATCGCTCAGGCAACTGCCGAGGGCGCATTCTCACTCATCGGTGGTGGCGACTCTGTTGCTTGCGTAAACAAGTTCGGCTTGGCTGACAAGGTTTCTTACATCTCAACTGGTGGTGGCGCTCTTCTTGAGGCTATCGAGGGTAAGGTTCTTCCAGGTGTAGCAGCAATCAAGGGTGAGTAATAATACTCATTCTTCTACAAAAAGATAAAATAATAATAAGGGTGACCCGCAAAAAAAGCGGGTTGCCCTTTAGTTCGTATTAGAAACTATATGAAGAGACTGCCATATTTATTTCTCATTATAGCAATTTTGGCTGCGGCTTGCAGCAAGGAAACAAAGAAAACCGAAGTAAAAAAAGCGAAAGCCGACGACTCGGCAAGTCTGAAAGTCGCACTCGTGCCTATCTCTGCCACCATTCCGTTCTATGTGGCTCAGCAACTTGGCATTTACGACTCGCTTAAAGCAGACATCAAACTCATCAGATACGGAGCAGCCATCGATGCTGATACCGCCTTTGCAAACGCAACCGTCGACGGTATGAGCACAGATGTCGTGAGAGCAATTCTGCTTAACAACAAGCGCGGACTTTACTTTGTAATGGCACTCGAAAACAAATACACGCTCATCACTCCTCACGACCTCCGTCTGAAGAATGTGAAGGACATAAAAGAGCGTCTTATTGCCATGACGCGCTACTCGGCTGTCGATTACATCGTAGACAAGTCGCTCGCCACGGCTAAATACGGTCCTGAAGATGCAAACAAAGTTCAGATTAACAATCTGGTTATAAGATTGCAGATGCTTCATAACACGCAGGTTGATGCCGCCCTTCTGCCCGAACCATACGCGCAGTTGCCTCTGATTGCCGGCGACAGAGCCATTGTCAGCAGTAGCGACCTTTCTGTCTGTACCGACGGAATGATTTTCAGCAAGGAAAGCATCAGCAAGAAGGAAGAGCAAATCAGGAACTTGATTAAGGGCTACAATCTTGCCGTTGAATATATGAACAGTCATCCCTACAAGGAATGGTCTAAATATGCGGCAAAACATCTTGGACTGGAACAGAATGTCGTAGATACGCTTTCAATTAAGGGTCACGTGGCTGTAAAGATGCAACAAAAAGACATCGACGCACCTCTCGAATGGATGAAAGGCAAGAAACTGATTGACAAAAAGGCATCGGCTCCACAACTTACAAACGACAAGTTTGTTGAATAATCTTCTTACAGAATGAGAAATACCACAATCTCGATATGCAAGGCTCTCGCCATTATCTGCATGGTTATAGGACATGCCGACAGTCCGCACTATCTGATGAATTTCATCTACCTGTGGCACATGCCGCTGTTCTTCATAACCGCCGGGTATTTCTTCAGCACAAAGTATCTGAACGACGAAATAACCTTCATCAAGAAGCGTGTAAAAAGCCTTTATATTCCTTTCGTAAAGTGGAGCGTGATTGTCCTTCTGCTAAATCCGCTGTTCTTTGCGACGGGGTTTCTGAACGAGCATTTCGGCAATCCGGGCGGCGGAGTAACGCATCCGCTAAACGCAAAACAGATGTTGCAGAGTTTCGTCGACATCATCTTCACGATGGGCGGATACGATGTCTTCCTTCTGTCGGCATTCTGGTTTTTCAGAGCATTGCTGGTGGCAAGCATCGGCTATCTCGTTCTGTTCAAACTGTTCAAGAAAGTTCCGTACATCAGACTAAACGAGACGTGCATTGTGTGCGCCATCTGCATAACCGCGTATGTTTTCGTTCTCTTCAAATTCGGATTTGGAATTAAGTACAGATGCATAAACCAAGGCGGATACCGCGATTTGATGGGCATCTTCTTTATGGGAATAGGTTTTCTGTTCAGAAAATACGAAGAATACATTAAACGCTACCCCATCACCATTGGCATCGTATGCCTTGCCGCTACGCTGATATTCACCTTCTGGTTTGGCACGAGCATGAGTCTTAACAGCAAACTGAAGCACGTTTACCGTCTGCCGTTTGCCGCAACCGTAGGATTCACGTTTGTTTACATTTTATCAAGTTACATCGACAAGACTTCTGGTTGGGCAAAAAGATTTCTCGTCTACTGCGGAGACCACTCGTTACAGATTATGATTTGGCATATCTTTGCATACAAGATCGTTGCCCTGTTGCAGATTTTCGTCTGGAATCTTGAATGGGAACAGATTGGCTGCCACATGGTTATCCACAATGCAGAAACCAGCAATTATCTATGGATTTTATACTCAATAGCAGGCGTGTGCATTCCGCTTGCGTGGAAATATTATTACGACAAAATATGTACAAAACACTTTTTACGTTCATCATCGCTATCTTAATCACATCGTGCAACAATAACAAAAGCCTGCATTTCGTCATTCTCGGACAGTATGCCGACATCGACACAGGCATGGTATATCTTACACACTACACGGCACACAATTTTAAGGTTGTAGACAGCACGATAGTGCATCACGACGGCTCTTTCAAATTCGAAGGCGATGCTCCAGCCCCCGAACTTTACGGCATAAGCGTTATTCGCAACACGCGGAGACCAGCGTCGTTCTTTGTCGAGGACGACACGATGTGCATAAAGGTTTGGGAAAGTTGCAACGACATCACCGTTCAACATTCAGAAATAAACGACATTTATCTGCGGAATAAGCTTCAGGTCTACGATTATAGCTTCAACATTGACAGTTTCGTAAACGAGCATCCCGAATCGCCCGTAACGGCTTATTTTCTGTCGAGAGAACTGAGTAGCCGACTCGATGTCGACAAACTTCAGGAATACAGAAACAAACTGTCGTCAAACCTCGACGAATGTGTTTATGTAAAGAAAATCGAGAGTCTGATTGAGAACATGCAGAATCTGCGTCCGGGCACAGAAGCGAAGGATTTCAAGACAAAAGATATCGACGGAAATGCCGTAAGTCTGTCGGCTTTGCGAGGTAAAAAGGTGATTCTACACTTCTGGGCAAGTTGGTGTTCAGACTGCCGTCAAGAACTGTCGGCAATGCGAAACATCTACAGAAACAGCGATAAGAACAAGTTGAAAATCATCGGAATAAGCATAAACTCAAATATTCCAGAACTCAGGGATTTCATCAGCAAGAACGAGATTGAATGGCAGCAAGTTTGCGACGAAAAAGAATGGATGTCGCCAATAGCGCAGCAATATGCCGTGCGAGCCGTTCCAACGCTGGTTGTGATTGATGAGAAAGGAAAGATTGTCACCTCGGGCAACTCGGTGAGCGAGATTGAAAAAGCCCTTAAATAAACGGTCCGAGCAGATAGCCAAACCAAGCGACAAACTTCTTCAGGAAAGGCTTTTTCTTCCAATGCTTTGAAGTCTGCCTTACGCTGTGCAGCTTGTCAATCTCGTACATATCCGAAAGTTCCTTCGTAACGCCCTTGTCGATGAAAAGCGCGTTTATCTCGTAGTCGAACTTCAGACTTCGCGAATCGAGATTTGCCGAGCCGATTGTACAGAAAAGGTCATCAACCATCATTATTTTTGAATGATGGAAGCCGTTCTGATAAAGATAATACTGCGCACCCTTCTTGCGGAGTTTGTTTGCCACATAGAATCCGGCATCGGGCGTTAGCGGAATGTCGCTCTTTGCTGAAAGCATAATCTGAACGTCGACACCTCTCTTCAGCGCGCGCTTTATCGCCTTCTTTATCGAAGGACAAGGAACAAAGTACGGGCTGATAATCTGTATCTTATACTGCGCCGCATCAATTGCCTCGATATACATCTGGCGCATAATCTTTGGCTGAATTACAGGAAGGCGCGAAACCACACCAACCATAACATCGGTGTGAAGGCTATCGTTAAACTCATCTGGCAAGAAGGAGCGTTCAACGCTGTCGATGCCGCAATAATACTTTGCGCCGTGGATATTCTGTCTTGTCAGCGCGTTCCAGTTTCCAAAAAATGTCTTCTGATACTCGTTTATAACCGGACCTTGAACACGGAAATGCATATCGCGCCACGGACCAATCTTTGGCAATCCGTCAACATAATAGTCGGCAACATTCATTCCGCCAGAATAAGCCACCTTGCCGTCAATCACCACAATCTTGCGATGGTCGTGACGCCATACATGATTCACCCACGGAAACTTAATTTTGTCAAACTCACGGATTTCAATTCCCCATCCCTCGATGGTTTTCAGATGCTTCTTCTTCAGCGGACGGCTGTTGCTCATGTTTCCGAACGAGTCGTAAATAGCGCGCACCTCAACTCCGTTAGCACTACGCTCTGCCAGATGTTTGAAAAGTCGCTTGGCAATAGAATCGTTTCGGAAATTGAAATAATCGAGGTGAACGCTGCTCTGCGCCAGACTTATTGCCTTAAGCATGTCGTGAAACTTGGCAGAACCGCTCTTCAGAAGCTTTACCTGATTGTGCTTGTAAAACGTAACACCCGCCTGACGCATCTTCTCAACGATAATTGAATCGCTCGTCTGCACAACAACAGAATCGCATGTCATCTCCTGAGCCGAAGACGACATCGCACAAAATAAAAACGATATTATTATCAAGATTCTCGCCATACGAATGATTATACACAAAAACCTCGCAAAGATACAAAAAAAGCGGAAGATTCAGAACCTTCCGCCTTAAAACCTTATATTAAACTTTTTTATTTGTTCTCACCACATTCGCAGCCGATAACCTTCCAGATTCCGGCAGCGATGGCAGCACCAACAAACGGACCTACAATGAATATCCAAATCTGTGAAAGAGCATTACCGCCTTCGAATACAGCAGGAGCGATTGAACGCGCAGGGTTTACAGATGTACCTGTAATGTTGATGCACGCAAGATGTACAAGAATCAAAGACAGACCAATTGCAAGACCTGCAAAATTGCCTGCGCCCTTCTTGCTGTCGGTTGTACCAAGAACAACGAGCACAAATACACAAGTAAATACAATCTCAGCAATCAAACCACCCATTGTAGATACATTTGCCTGCAAAGCATTTGCACCTGTCTCGGTTCCGTCGCCACTAAATGTTACCTCATGAGTGATAAGTGCAAGAATAGCAGAGCCGATAAACGCTCCGATTACCTGAAACACCATATACATGCAAGCGTCCTTTACACCAATACGCTTTGTCAACAAGCATCCGAGAGTGATTGCCGGATTGATATGGCAACCCGAAATGCCGCCGATAGTATAAGCCATTGCAACTACAGCCAAGCCAAAAGCCATAGCCGTTCCAACAACCGATGCGGTATCAGAACCACAATTCAATGCAGCTGCAGTTCCGCAACCCATGAGCACGAGCACTGCCGTACCCACCATTTCTGCCAAATATTTCTTCATTATATAAAAGGTTAAATTGTTAATAATTTGCCTATTTACACATAGACCGATAGCAAAGATAAAATAAAAACACGAAAAACAAAAGAAAAGGACTAAAATAATGTCACTCTACCTTTATTGTTTCTGATGCCGATTTCAGACCTGCACCCTTAACCGTTAGGCTCATTTCTCCTGCTTTTTCAGATGACTGGACGACGACAACCAGTTGTCCGCCAAAGGCTTTCATGCGTGGTTGGGTAAAGACTTCGGTAGATGTAGCATCACCGTTACATGTTCCTCTGAATCGTCCGCTTCCCTTCACGCTAAACTGTAACTGATTTGTTGCCGTAGGGCATAGATTTCCGTCCTTGTCAACAACGCTTGCTGTAATGAATGCAAGCTCTTCGCCATCGGCTTTCAGAACTTTTGTATCAGCATCGAGCTTAATATGATGCGGTTTGCCTGCCGTCTTCACCTCCTCGCTTGCAACAGCCTTTCCGTCAGCATCATAGGCAACCACCTTTATGCTTCCGGGCTTATATACGACATCGTCCCAATGCAAACGGTATCTTTTCATCAAGTCTGAGGCGTCTTTCTTCTTTCGTCCCATGCTCTTTCCGTTTACGAACAGTTCAGCCTCGGGATAAGATGTGTAGCAATATACCGGAATCGTATCGTTCTCCTTGCCGTTCCACGTCCAATGCGGAAGCAGATGAAGCGTAGGCTTCTCTGTGTTCCAACGGCTACGGTACAGATAATAGCGGTCTTTTGGCAGTCCGGCAAGGTCGAGAATGCCAAAATAACTGCTTCGACTTGGCCAGTATTCATCGTATGGAGTCGGCTCACCCAGATAGTCGAATCCCGTCCACACAAACTCGCCTACAACCCAATTCTTGTCATCCTGAAGCTCGTAGTCCTTCTCTGGGATGTTACTCCAGTTGCAGGCCTCAAGGTCGTAACTTGAGCACTGTCCGTCTGAATAAGTTACGTTTTCGCCATACTTAACAGGGAACTTGTAAACGCCTCTCGAACTTACCGTCGAAGCCGTTTCGCTTCCGAGGATAAAACCGTGAGGACAAGCGTCATACGCCAACTGATATTTGTGTGTGCGATAGTTAAGTCCCGGCACATCGAGCGTCTGAATGAAACCATTCTTTACGGCAGCATCAACGCGGTCGCAGCCAGCTGTTACCGGGCGCGAAGGATCGAGAGCATGCATCAAATCGACAAGTCGCTTGGCAATCTTGCTTCCCTTCGAACTTCCCTGCTCTGGAATCTCGTTACCGATGCTCCACATCACGATTGAAGGGTGATTTTTGTGGCAGAGAACGAGGTTTGTCAAATCTTTCTCAACCCAGTTGTCGAAATACAGATGATAGCCGTTCTTGCACTTCGGATAAATCCACTCGTCGAAGCTCTCTGCCATGACCATCATTCCAAGTGAATCGCAGATTTCCATCTGCCAAGGCGAAGGAATGTTGTGCGATGTTCGGATGGCATCGCAGCCCATCTCCTTCAGAAGTTTTATCTGGCGGATAAGAGCCGACTTGTTTATCGCCGTACCGATTGGTCCTAAATCGTGGTGAAGGCAAACGCCCTTGAACTTGCGCGACACTCCGTTAAGTTGAAAGCCTTTCTCTGCCGAGAAACTTATACTTCGAATACCGAAAGGGGTTACTACGCGGTCTATCTCCTTGCCGTCTTTCTTCACAACTGTGAGAAGTTTGTACATATTCGGCGTCTCGGGCGACCATAATTTTGGATTTTTCACTTCAATCTGAGCCGATGCGCTTCCGTCGCTAAAACTCTTTGTTTTGGACTGACAATCAGCATCTCCGCCGATTATTCTGTTTTCTACAACTACGCCAGCCTCAGCTCTGTTTAGTTCGGCCTTTACCGAAACAATAGCATTATTTGTTGGAAGAATCTGCGAAGTAACGGTTACGCCCCACGGCTTTACCGCCAAATCTTGTGTCTGAATAAGGCGAACAGGACGATAGATTCCTGCACCGGGATACCAACGCGAACTCATAGCCACGTTCTCGGCTCTAACAGCCAAGGTATTCGAACCGTTTCGGTTTACAGCCGATGTAACGTCCAACACAAACGGAGTGTAGCCGTACTTCCACTCGCCCACCTTCTTGCCGTTCAGATAGACTTCTGGACAACTCATCACGCCATCGAATACGAGAAGCGTACGCTGATAACCGGCATCAACCTTGAAAGTCGTTCTGTACCAGCCAGTTCCGATATAAGGAAGTGCGCCAGTTCGTCCTGTTTTTTCGGTCGATTCTTTCTCGCCGTTTTGTTCTATGGCAACCTTCTGAATATCAATCTCTTTACTAAACGGACCGCTTATAGCCCAATCGTGAGGCACAACCACATTTTTCCACTTCAAGTCATTGAAAGTTGTGCTCTGCGCTCCCTCAACATCTTCGTTTGCAAATTTCCAGTTACGGATTAAAGTCTCTGTTCGTTGCGAAAAGGCACTCACCGACGAGGCAAGAGCCAACGCAATTAAGCATTTTCTGTACATCATTTCACCAAAATCTTCTTGTAAGAATTATCACTCATCTTAATTATATTTATTCCTTTCGTTGGATTTTTAATCTTTCTACCCAGAATGTCGTAACGCTCCGTTTCGTATATTTCAGAAGCCGACGAAACATTCTGCACAGCCGTTGCTGTCGTATTGAAGGCGGCAAACTTGGTTATTGCATCAACGGCATTGCCTGTTTTGTTGTTAAACAAGCCTCGGTTTGTCCAACCATCAAGCAAATCAGTCCATCCGAGCGATGCCGACTCGTTTTCCTCCGGGAACCAGTAGTACAAGCCCTTAACACGATCGTGCGTATTCAGTTTTGCCACAAGTTGCTCGATGAAAAGACTTTGTCCGCTTTCTGTTGCAGGCCAAATACTCTGACAGTCATACTTGGCATCCGTTGGATAATAAGCAGTGTTGTAGCCGGTCTCCATTATCATTATCGTCTTGTCGGTAGCCTCTTCAATCTTATTCAGAGCCGTTTCGAGATATGCCAGATTGCCGTGATACATAGGATAATAACTCAGTCCGAAGATGTCGTAATCGACCTCGTACTGCTTCATGTAATTGGCGAACTTGGCACAGTTTAAAGGCTGAGGAACTCGCTCGATGTGAAGAATTATCTTTGCATTAGGGCATACCTCGCGACAAGCCTTTCCTGCGCTTTTCAGCATGGCGGCAAACTTGTCCCAATTCTTATCAGACAAATAATCAACAAACAGACCTGACGAGCTTGAATACATCAGTCCGTAAGAAATCTCGTTTCCCGTCTGAATCATATCAGGCACAACGCCTTCTCTTACAAAATCTTCGAGAACCTCCTTTGTATAAGAATACAGTTTTTCGGTATATTCATCAACAGAAAGGTTGCCCCACTCTGCCGGAACACTCTGCGCTGCCGGGTCTGCCCATGTGTCGGAATAATGAAAGTCGAGGACGAACGAAAGACCGGCGTCCTTTATCCTCTTTCCGAGTTTCTTTACATAGTCGATGTCCTGAATCACCGCTTTCTGCATTGTCGGATTTACGAACAGACGCACGCGCATCGAGTTCATTCCGTACTTTTTCAGAAGCGACAGCACATCGCTCTGCGTTCCGTCGACGTCTTTGTAAGTTACCTGATGTCCGGCTTCGGAAATTGTTTCGTAAGCAGTTAGCATTGAGATATCAGCTCCGAGATACTTCTCGCTGTTCTGCGCCTTTGCGCAAGCCATGCCACACAGCAGGGCTAATGATAAAGCTAATTTTCGTGTCATTAGATTAACAGTTATTTTTTGATTTTGTTATTAAAGTTATACGTTTACAAAAATAACTCATTTTGCGATAATCGGCAAATAAAAGGCAGAGTTTTATCAATAAAAAATCGGCTCTAACGAATTAGAACCGACCTATACTTTAAACATATTTCAAATTAAAAATCACTTCGCCGTGAATACCATCTGTGCGATACTTCCTTGTGAATCGGTAATGTAATTAACACTTATTTTTAGTTTATCGTATTCGAAAGTTACCAGTTTGCCCTGTTCCTGCTTATCTGAATAAGCACTACGATTCAACTTTGTCAACTTGTCGGCATACCACTCAGCAGCAATATCACCTGTCATCGACATAGTTTCGCTAACCATAACTCCACCTTTCATTGTGACAATCATCATGTCGCCATTCTTGTAATAAACTTCGTCATTGCCATTTGGATCTCCCTGCCATAACTTAAGGCTCGGGAACATTTTTTTTACATCCGATAAACTCCTACCAATATGATTTGTCGGTATTCCATCTTCAGTTTGTGCAAATGAACTCAACGACATAAAAAGAGCCAACAGTATAATCAAATATCTCTTCATTTTACCTATAATTTTACATGTGACCAAATTCACGTGGCAAATATATAAAAAAAAATCCAACTACAACGACAAACTGTTAAAAAAAACTAAAATTGTTAAAATTGTCACCTTTTATCCATCATTTCCTTACGCAACCGACTGATGTTATTCTCAACATCAGCAGCGTTTTCCACGCCATATTTCAAGGCGAGTTCCCAGTTTTCAAGAGCCTGTTTATCGTTGCGATTATTATAATTTATAGTTCCCATTTCGCGATAGCAATCACCCTTGAATCTGCCCTCGTCATCGAGTTCCATAAACTTTTTGTAGGCATCGATTGTTCCGGCGCGGAATGCCTCGGCATAAAGTTTCTTCAGGATATCGGGGAATTCCTTTCCTTCGGTGTTGAGCGTGCCCTCGTATCCCTTCCACGAGAATTTTGCCACGCCACCCTTGTACTCCTCAATCTTGTCGTATCTGATGCCAGTGAGCAGCTTGCCTTTTTCTGAAATGACGGCATACTTTCCGCCAAGACTTACGGGCGCAACTCCGTCGCCGGTAAACTCGCCAATCATATCGAACATCGTGAAGTTGCCCATGCGTCCGGTAAGGTCGATAAGTTGAAACTTGCCGTTCTTTCGTGCCACAAGAGCCTCATCGCCATTGATGCTGATTTCGTCGTACTCGCAAGCCACGGTCTTAACACCCTGCTTGTCTACGATTCCGAACTTGCCGTTCTGCTGAACGATATAGCAGTTGTAGGCATCGTATGCCATCTCGTAAGCAGGTGCGATAATCCACTTGGCAGCGTCTTCGTCGAATACGCCATACTTGTTTCCTTCCTGCTTCAGACTTGTATTTTTTGAAGGAATCTCAGCTGAGACTGTTTTCGATGACACCTTTTTATATGAATCCTCGAAGCACTGAAGAGCCGCATCGTATCTCATGCTCTCGCGATAGGCATCTGCCTGAAGCACAGCCTTTCCCCACTTTTTGCCGTTAAGAACGTCGGAAGCAGATTTTTCGACACACGGGATGATTTCGACATTGCTTAAATCTATCGCACCGTACTTACCGTTCTTCTTCACCACAATCAGAAGTGATTCGAGGAACTTGTTAATCTCGTCGTAAACACAAGGAATGACTTCCGTTCCGCAAAGGTCAATGACGCCGAAGCGTCCGTCTTGCGAAACGATGTAGCCCTGAACCTTTCGGTTTCCGTAGAATGTCTTGTCGAAATATTCCATCGTATCGAACTTTGGCGATACGACATATTTTCCTTCGGCATCAACCAACCCTGTTTTTCCTAAAACAGTTACGATGCCCACGCCGTTTACAAAATCGGCTGCGCCATCGTACTGCGGCTGAAGATACCATTTTAGTGTCAGTTCGTCTCGGTATCCGTACTTTCCGTTTGCACACTTAACAGCCATAAGTTCCTGCGCATTGGCTGCAGCAGAGAGAAGCATTGCGGCAACGGCTACAAAATATCGTGTTTTCATGCTGTAAAGGGTTTATTTTATTATATTTTTCCACTGAGAATAAGTCATTGCCTCGACCTTTGTTTCAACTTTTTTTGGCAGAGAGGCAAAGAAATTAAGTCCTGTAATCTTTTCAACTTCGTCGACCGACATAGCGTACGAATCGAAATTCGACATGTTGCGTCCGTCGTTTATGAAAACGAAGCCTATGGCGCACGGATTGTCGCCCATGCAAAGCAGAACCTTGAAGAATCTGTCGGGAACGGCTACGCGCATCTTGCTTGCCGAACGCTTGTTGCGTATTGTCTTTACAGGAGTCTTATCGAATATCGGACCGCAGCACTGATAAATCGGACCGTATTTCTTAGCCCAGTCGCGAACCGAATTCTCGAGGTCGTTCCAGTCGCCGCGGTTCAATTCAGGAGTCTGAGGACAGATATTTGTCATGTAGAATGACTCCATCATTGCGGTGGCATTCCACTTGTTGTCGGCAGCCGGGCACATGTGTCCGCGGTCGTATCCGCTACCCGAATATACCTGCTTCGTAACAGCCTCGGTAACGCTCAAATCAGGGTCGGGCAAGAAATCGTTTGTACGCTCGTTCTTGCCTTTTATTCGCTGCTTTGTCGTTACCCAAGCCACCCATTTCGGAACTCTCTTCTCGGCATCGTAGACGAAAGTATAGCCAACGCGTTCGGTTCGTTTTTCGGCTTTATCAGTCTTTGCAGGCAGTTCAAGCCCCTTCTGCACGCCGACAAAAGCATCGGCAGTCTGTTTAGGAGCGTTGTCTGCCTGAGATTTCTTTTCAGAAGCCGGCTTGCTTACGGCTTTCTGCTCGCTTTCGCTCTGCGAAGGAGTATTTTCAGCCATTTTTTCGCGCAAATCCTCGTTCAGAGCCTTAGCATTGCGGTCGATATTGTTTGCACAGTCGAACGAACCGAAAGACATGAAAGCCACGCATCCGGCAATAAGTCCGAGATGATAGTTGCTTAACTTAAAAGGTCTTTTCTTCATTTTCCTATTAAGATTTATCAGTGTTTGAACATCGCCGCCATTGCGCGCTTGTCCTCGCGTTCCTTTATACTCTGACGTTTGTCGAACTCCTTTTTACCGCGTGCCAAAGCCACAACCACCTTGCACAGTCCCTTGTCGTTGATGAACATTCGGGTTGGCACGATGGTGAATCCCGGATTCTTACATTCTTCCTGAAGGTTGCGCAGTTCTTTCTTGTTTAGCAGAAGCTTGCGCTCGCGACGCGCGTTGTGATTGTTGTAAGAGCCGTAGAAATATTCAGAAATATTCATGTTCTTGACCCACAACTCGCCATTGTTGAAATAACAGAAAGTATCTACCAGACTTGCCTTTCCAAGTCTGATAGATTTAATTTCCGTGCCGGTCAGGACGATTCCGGCAGTGTATGTGTCGACGAACTCGAAGTCGAACGAGGCTCGTCTGTTTTTTATGTTTACTTCGCTTTTATTCTTTAATTGCTGTTTAGCCATAAATCAATAAGGAAGATTAAAGCACTTGCTTGATGCCTTAAATGTTAGTTTCTTGGTTGTTGCAAACGTATTGTCAACCTTTGTTCCGGCTGTCGAACTTACTCTTGCATCAACACAGACGATAATTGAGTCGCGGTCGGCAAATTTTGCCTTCAGCTCTTGGTCGTTATAGATTCCGAAACTGAGAGTCATATCGGCAGACATATTTGTCTTGTCATCGTCAGAAATGTTGTAGTCGTAAAGCAGATGAAGCTTCAGAGTATCGTCTACGATATCAAGATTCTTGTTGAATGCGAGATTCATCTTCGGATTCACGTCATACTTGTAAGGTGCAGTAATGTTGATATTTACGAATCCCGGATCGACCCATAACTGAGTCAACTGAGTGATTGAGTCGTTTTTCTCGACCACGCTCACAAGCGTATCGAGGCTCTCGATATTCTTTGCATCGTACATCGGAGTACACTCAAGAAAATCAACATAATACTTCTTTCCTGCCTCGGCTGCAGAAAGATCGTCTTTTGACGAGAATTTAATAAATCCGCGGCGGCCTGTCATAAGATATGCAAGCGTTTCAGAATTAAGGTTCTGCGGAACGAAGATTGCACCGTTTGAGGCATAGAAATAAATTGGTTCCATTGCATTGCCCGACTGTTTGATTGTCATTGCGCCGAAGTAAACAATCTCGTCTGCTTCGCCATCACCAAGACATGATGTCATCGTTGTGGTTATGAAAGCTGCAACCACGAGCAGCATCAACTTTAATTTTTTCATTTGTCAGGTTTTTATTTTTCTACTGTTATGAAATCATCCATGTGCTCATCTACGTAGTAGGCGATGGTTGCGGTAACCTCCTCCTCCATTTCAATGAACTTGTCGTCGAGGTCGTCGAACTCCTCAAACTTCTCGAACAGAGCCATAAACTCATCGTCAGAACATTCCTTCGTCAGCTCGTCCTTATGCTCATCGTACAGTTTCTTGCCCTTGTACACAAGCTTTGAGAAGTCGTGAGCACCGAAAAGTCGCATTGCCTTTGCAAACGGATTGTCGAAGATGAACGGTCCCCATCCATTATGTATAAGTTGCACGAAGCCGCCGTCCATCACCTCCTCGCGGAAGAAGTGATAAGCCAGAAGAGTAATCTGATTTCCGTTCAGCAGAGGCATCGTCTCGGCATTCAGCTCGCCGCCCACAGCATTGAGATAGGCATCGATGAAACACTGCAAGAAAGCGTCCATGCCCTCTTCGGCAGCCTTTGCCAAATCTTTGTCTTTTACAACTATTTTGTTCATTATAAAATGCGTATTACTAAAAAAACTCAGCAAAGAAACAACTTTTTTGTGTTATTTCAAAACTTTTCACTAATATTGCACACATTATTTAACAAACCAAAACAAAAAAAATGTTTAGCGAACAGATGAAAAGAACATATCTGATGTTTTTACTAACTACTTCCCTATCTCTGCATGCACAGATGTCGGTGTTCGATGCCAACAAACCTGTTGGATTTGCCACCGTTGGAGGCGGAACAACCGGAGGAGAAGGAGGCGGTTGCATAACGGTTACATCGGCAGATGAACTGAAAAAGGCAATGAAAGGCAGCAATCCGGAGATAATCTACATTAAAGGCGAAATAAACACAGATGCACAGATTAGCATAAACAACGCAGCCAACAAAACCGTGATAGGACTTCCCGGCGCGGCTCTGACAAACCTCAAGCACAGCGACTCGAAAGATGAGACCGGAATTCTTGCGCTGAAATCGTGCAAGAACATTATTCTGCGCAACATTACGTTCAAGGCTTCGGGAGCGTACGATATTGACGGTCGCGACAATCTGTGGCTAAGCGGAACGACAAACTGCTGGATAGACCACTGCGACTTTCAGGACGGCGTTGACGGCAATCTGGATATATCAAACGCATCGGACAACATTTCGGTTACATGGTGCCGCTTCCGCTATCTTAAAGCGCCTTACAAGGGCGGCAGCGGCGGCTCGGACGACCATCGTTTCTCGTCGCTCATAGGAAGCAGCGACAAGAATGTTGCCGACACCGACAAGCTTAACGTAACATTCCAGTTCTGCTGGTGGGACGAAGGCTGCCGCGAGCGTATGCCGCGAGTAAGATTCGGCAAGATTCACATCATCAACTGTCTGTATAACAGCTCGGTTGCAAACTACTGCATAGGCGCAGGACACAAGTCGAGCGTCTTTGTCGAAAGCACATCGTTCGTAAACATCAACTCAAAGAAAGGACCTTTTGCGCCTGCCGGCGAGATGGAAGAATGTGATTTTGAAAACTGCTCGTTCAGAAACACATCGGGCAACACCACCGGAACAGGAGCAGCCTTCATACCATCGGCTTTCTATGATTTGAAGCCAATCGACGCACTCGCTGCCGAAAATGCGATAAAAGACACACAATGTGGTGCAGGGGCTACCCTGAAAGTATCGGAAGGAAAGGGCGTAATAACCAAGGAAGGAAGCCACAACACATATCTGAAGGAAATAGTTCTCGACGGCAACAAGATTCCTGTGAGCCGAGGAAAATTCGGCTATCAGGTGAAAGTGCCGTTCGACTACAAGGCAAGCAATCTTTCTGCCGAAGTGCTTGACACTCGCGCAAAGATTTCGGACTATGTTGTGCCATCGCACATTCCGGGAATTGCCAGTTTCAAGGTAACGGCATTCAACGGAGATGTGGCATACTATGCCGTCGACATCACTCACCCATCATACGCAACGATTCAGAAGACATGGCAGACTTCCACCTTCAATGCCAATGTATTCGTGGCGGCAACGATGGACAAAGACAACTGGACCGTTCCCGAAGGAAAGAAATACTTCGAGAACACAAAAGAAATAAACGGAGAACTCTGCATAAACGGCGTTCCGTTTGAAGAAACAAGAGGACTTCACATCTCTGCACCAGCCAATAAAATCCGCTTAGACAAGCAGAAGAATGCCATTGTGCTGGCAAGCAACCGCTGTGCCGTTACAATTCCGCTGTGCGACAAGGGCGACATCATCAGCATAAAGCACATAACGGCATCGGTCGGCAAGGCGTGCGGATTCTCGGCTTCGAACACCCTCGAGGGCAGTTCGACAGAAACGACATCGAACGCCATGAGCACCTTTACCGTGAGCAGCGACGGCGATGTTACGCTGAAGCCTACGGGAAGCACAATTATCTACAGCATCAGCATTTTCCACCCATAAGACCAGAAGGCAGAGACGAAAAAGTTTCTGCCTTTTTTCTTTTGTAAAGGCTTCGACTTTTGTATCTTTGCGCAGATTTTTATATACAAACAGCATTTTTTAATACGAATGAAATATCTGATATTACTCGCCGCAACTGTATTTTGCAGTCAGGCGGCAACGGCACAGAAATTACACATCAAGTTTCTGAATGACAACGCGGTACGCATCCGCTATGCGTTCAGCGAAACCGATTCGGCAAAGGACTACATCTATCTGCCGAATTCAGGCGAAGTAAAGTTCAAGAAATCGGCAAAAGACGAAACGGAAGTTTACAAGACAAAGGAGATGCAAGTCTTTGTAAACCAGCAGAGGAAAGCGGTCGAGATAAAGGACGCATCGGGCAAGACGGTTTTCTGCGCCGACAATCACAGCATCGAGAGAAACAGCAACTTCGACTTCGAGACTTACACCTCGAAAGCCGAAATCAAGAACAAAGAAGGCGAATGTATCTTCGGACTCGGACAATTTCAGGACGGCTACCTTAACCTACGCGGTCTGCCAAGACGCCTCACGCAAGTAAACACGCAAATAAGCATTCCGATGATTGTATCGAACAAAGGCTACGGACTTTTGTGGAATAACTACGGATTGACGGACTTCAACAAACCCGAAAAATCAGTCAGACTCGAGAAACAATCGGGCGAAGGCAGCGAGGAAACCGTAAACATAACGACAACCGAGGGCGGAAAGACCGAAAAGAGAAGGAACAATCTTTTCGGCGGCGAGATTGAAGTTGAGAGCGACGGCAACTACGCTTTTCTGCTCGATGTTGGGCAGAACATGGCACGCCGCCACAATCTTTGCATCGACGGCGCGGAAGTGATAGAGATGCGCAACCTGTGGCTTCCGCCAACCGCTTCGGCAATAGTCAGCCTGAAGAAAGGCAGGCACAGACTCACAGCCGAACTGTCGGACGGCGACAAGCCAGAAGTCTTCTTCGCCAAAGTCTCAGACAAGACAGTCTTTTCATCGCCAGTTTCGCAAGGCGCAGACTACACCGTTTTCGTTGGCAGTCCAGAGAAGGTCGTGAGCACATTCCGAAAGGTATCGGGCAACACGCCGATGCTTCCGCTGTGGGCATTCGGATACATCCACTGCCGCGAACGCTTCCACTCGCAGAACGAGATTCTTGAGAACGCAAACCGATTCCGCAACGAAAACCTGCCAGCCGACGTGATTGTGCAGGACTGGCAATATTGGGGCGGCAACGGATGGAACTCGATGACATTCGACTCTGCCAACTATCCCGACCCGAGACTTCTCACCGACTCGCTTCACCGCATGAATTTCAGGCTGATGCTCTCGGTATGGTCAAAGATTGACAAGAACTCGCTTGTTGGCAAAGAGATGTCGCAGAAAGGCTTCTACATTCCGCAAACCGACTGGATTGACTTCTTCAATCCCGAGGCTGCCGCCGAATACTGGAAGAATTTCTCGTCGCGACTGCTTCCGCTTGGCATCGACGCTTGGTGGCAAGATGCAACCGAGCCCGAGAACGACGACCTGAGAGGCAGAATGGTGGGCAACGGCAAGATTCACGGCGACGAATACCGCAACCTCTACCCTCTCTTGGTAAACAAAACCGTTTTCGAAGGATTGTCGGAAGATGCGCCTAACCAGCGCGCCATGATTCTTACGCGATGCGGATTTCCGGGCATTCAGCGATACAGTTCGGCGATGTGGTCGGGCGATGTGGGCAACAACTGGGAGACGCTGAAACGCCAGATTACTGCCGGACTTGGCATTCAGGCTGCCGGAATGCCGTGGTGGACCTACGATGCCGGCGGATTCTTCCGCCCTGCCAACCAATATTCCGACGAGGATTACAAGCAGCGCATGATGCGTTGGATTCAACTTTCTGTATATCTGCCACTTATGCGCGTTCACGGATATATGTCCGACACCGAGCCTTGGCATTATGGCAAAAATATTCAGGACTTAATAGACATCAGCCTGACAGAGCGTTACAGACTTCTGCCTTACATTTATTCGAATGCCGCCGAAGTCAGTTTTTCAGGTTCTGTGATGATGCGTCCGCTGGTTTTCGACTTCGGCAACGACAGCGAGGCGATGAAGGAAAAGTACGAATTTATGTGCGGCAAATCGCTGCTCGTCTGCCCCGTAACCGAGCCGAATATCGAGCAGATGGACGTCTATCTGCCAGAGAGCGAAGGCGGTTGGTTCGATTTCAAGACGAAAGCCAAACTACGCGGCGGACAGAAAACGAGCGTTAAGATTTCGGAAGCCGCGATTCCTGTTTTTGCCAAGGGCGGAAGCATTGTTCCGTACGGCGAGCCAAAGCAGTTTGCCGCACAGAAATCTGCCGAGCCGCTCGAAATAATCGTCTTTCCGGGAGCAGATGCCGAATTTACGCTATACGAGGACGACGGCACATCGCTCGACTATCAGAAAGGCGGATTTTCGAAAATCACCTTCACTTGGAACGAAAACGCCAAGAGGCTGACAATCTCGAAGCGCGAAGGCTCTTTCGGCACAGACGAGGCACGGAAATTCAAGATTTCTGTTGTCGGAAAAGACAGCCGCACGGTAGATTACAACGACAAGAGAATCAGCATCGACTTCTGATTTTATAAGGCAAAAAAAGGGAGAATCCACCATCTGCGGACTCTCCCTTTTTTTGTTGTCTATGTTATGGCTTACTCAACCGTAAAGCCGTATGTCTTCGGATACTTAACCTCGTAACTGAATCTCAGAACCTTCTTCTCTTGCGGAGCAAGTTTCAGTTTCCATGTAAGTTTGCCTTTCTCGGCATCGACTTCCGCACCGCCATTATCGGTAAGTTCAGACTTGATGTCAGAGTATTTTGGAAGCGGATACTGGTCAACCACATCAACCTCGACAGATGCGTTTTTGTTGTTTCTGACCGTAATCTCTACGCACTTTACGACCTTTACCGACGAGCCGAAAATTCTCTTTGATGTCAAGTCCTTCACCTCCTGACGCTTTACGGCAATATCCTTGTCGCGGCCAACCGAGATTGGATATTTGTCTTCAGAAAAATCTGGAGATATCACGCACTCGCCCTGATATACGTTGTCGAGATAGACATAGGCATTTCCCTTCAGCAGCGGATATTGCGAGATGTCCTTCAAATCGGCAAGCAGATACACATCTTTCGATGTTCGCGGCATACAACTGAAGCGATAATCGGCATCTATGTTGTATGTAAGCATTGACACGTCATAGACCTTGTCGTCGCTCGGAACAGTGTAAGGCACATCTATCTCAAATTCGGTAGATGTCTGAGTGTTTGACAGTTCAAGAGGCACTTTTTTCTCAGGTTCTTCCTTTCTGGAAGATTTCGTTTTACTTTTTACCGAGACAACAGAACCTGTCAAAGACATCTTCTTTTGAACACCATAACCAACAACTACGACCTCGTCCAAATGTGCCTCATCCTCTTCCAAAGCAATATGCATATTTTCGTAAGGAGCGACAGTGCTCGGTTTGTAACCGATATAGTTGAAAGACAGTTTGTTCTTGAGATCTGTCATCTCCAATTTAAACTTACCATTCATATCAGTAACAGTACCGTTGTTTGTTTTTTCTTCTACAACGTTTGCACCAATTATCGGTTCGTTAGTCTGGTCTACAACTATTCCATATACGAGTTTAGACTGAGGCGGTCCCCATTTCTTTACTGAATTGTTCTTTCTTGAAGCCGGCAGATACATTGGCTGGAATTCAGGCGCAGCGTTGCCCTCGGAAGGGTCGCCGGTAGAGATGGTGAGTCTGACAGCGTTCCAGTCCTCGGTTGTCTTCTGCTTGATGTGCGCGCCATAGACCAACTTAATCGGCTGGTCTACGGCATCAGCCCTCACCTCGTAGAATGGTTCCCAACTTGCGCTGAATACGATGTAACTCATAGTTACAGGAACATTGGTTAGTGCCACATCCGATGATACGATGAGTTTCACGCGGCTGTCCCTTTTCTGAATATCCTTCTGATTGTTCTCCTTCTCCTGAGTCAGACGCAGGATTTCGCCCGTGTACTTCCTTATCTTCTTGTCAATACTAATTTTCTTGGTTGCATTTCCGCTGAGTTCTCGCTTGTAATAATCGGCCATCGCCTTCAATTCGGCTGTAGTTGCACCGTTTCTGCCGCCAACAACCTTGTTTGCCTTAATGAGGTCTTCTTCTTCGTTGATGATATCCATCTGTGCACGGAAGAATGCGAGCGAATCCTTCAACATCTCAAGACGCTTGCCACTGGTCGTGCTCTGTTTCTGCGCCTTTTCGTTGTCGACAACTGTCTCTTCGTGCTTTACCGATAGAATCTTAACATTCTTGTTAGAGATGCCAATACGCAGGGTATTTGGGTCGAGTTCGGTACTCAAGCCATTCAGATACAGGGTGTTGTTTCCTTTCTGAAGGTTCAGGCTTCCTTTTCGGGTTACCATAGCGCCGTTGCGGTAAACGGTAATGTCCTTGATTTTTGTCTTCACATTTTGCGCAACTGCATCCATCGCAACCAGAGGCAGCAGGCAAAAAATCAGTTTTGCTAGAATAAATTTAGGTTTCATCTGTTTTGGTTTGAAAAAATTATAGCTATTGCAAAGATAAATATTTAGTTTGAAATAGCTACTGCTTTACTTTCAAAAAAAAAGAATATTATTGCAACGATTTTGAAATCCGGAATTACGAATTGACTCTATTCTTAATTCAGAATTCAAAACTGAAAATCGAGAGACAATTAACAGTTGACAATTGACAATTCATAATTCATAATTCAAAATTGATAGTTCTGGATATATAGCGAACAATTATTGGCGTAAATATCCTTTTTGGAAACACAAAATAGTGACAAGGTACATCCAAGATATATCCAAGATATATGCAATGTATATGCAAGGTATATGTAGGGTATATGTTGGCTATATGTTAGCTATATGTTAGCTATATGTTAGCTATATGTTGGCTATATGTTCCCTATATGTTCCCTATATGTTCCCTATATGTTGGCTATATGTTCCCTATATGTTCCCTATATGTTGGCTATATGTTCCCTATATGTTGGCTATATGCAGGGTATATCAAAGGTTGGTGATGAATAGGTCGAAAATCTTCCTTTCCGCGCTCATCCTATTGTCGCTTACAACCGAAGGGGGTTCGGACGGCAAATTTGGCTGAACGGGCATTTGATTCCCAATAAAAAAAGCCTCCATTCGTCACAAAACAGCGCAGATTATCCCAGATTTTTGGCGATACCCGCAAATACACATACCTTTGCGGTCGAATACTAAAAAATATGATGAGAACAATAGTAACATTTGCCCTGTTCGTGGCGACACTCGTAAATGCACAGGGGTTCGAGGCGCAAAACGGTTATATATCCAAGCAAGACAGTCTGCTTCAGGATTACGACTATTTCTTCAGTCAATTGGAGCAGATACACCCCGATCCCTATAGCGCTTTTGGAGGGAAGGATGGGTTTGGCAAGGCCGTGAAGCAATTGAGAGATGAGCTGGTCAACCGCAACTCTTTGACACTTAACGAGATGCAGATAGAAGTAACCAAACTGATATCCGCACTCCACGACGAACATACTTATATAGGGTATGATAAAGCGCCAAAGAAAGTAGAAGACCAATGGGTTCCACTAAAATTTAAGGTGATTCCAGATGGCATCATCGTAAACGGATACACTCCAGAACTGAAGTCCTTGAAGGGAGCGATGTTGTGCGAGGTGGAAGGTGAGCCATTAAAATCGGTACTTAATCGCCTCGACAAACTTGTTGTTTCTGAGAATCGCTATGGACTAATGGGTAAAGCATGCAGAAACATTGGCAACACCAACATTCTGCGACAAATATTCCCTACATTCAATAAAGAACAGGTTTCAATGAAGTTCCGCATGGCTAATGGCAAGGATACGCTCGTCAGTCTTCCCTTCTACCCCAATGGTCCGTTTTGGGAAAACATTGTATGGACATCTACTGATGAACGTTTTCCTCATAAGAACTTCGAATACCGCTTTGTAGATGACAGCAAACAAACGATGGTGATGTGCATCAACTCAGTGGTGAGTGCCGACATACCAAATCTCGAAAGTTACGGTCTGAAATCGGATGTGATTGTGGCTGATGTCTTTGCCAAGATGTTGCGTGAGATGAAGGCTGTTAATAGTCCTCGTCTCATCATAGACCTGCGCGGCAATCACGGTGGTTGGACAATGATTATGTATGCTGCATTGTACGAGCTCTACGGCAAACGTTTAATGGATACCGACTTAGACATGCACTTTGCCACCAAAGTATCGGACGGTTGGCTCAAAAAGTACAATACCACTTTAGAACAGGTCAATCAGGATAGAGGCACATCGCTGAAAATGAGCGATTTCATTGAACAATCATCAAACATCGACAGTTTCGACTGGTTTATGTGTGCCGACATGAACATTATCAAAGCACAAGACGGCGAGCCCATCTACACACCAGAAGAAATCTATGTGGTTACCGACGTGCAAACCTTCAGTTCTGCTTTCCATACCGCTTATATGCTGCGGAAGATGGGAGCCAAGGTGGTAGGCGTACCTTCCGGGCAGGCACCCAACACATTCATGGAAGTTACACGATTCAAGTTGCCGAATACCGGTCTTGATTGCTCTGCCTCTAACTCCCTGCAGAGTTGCTTTCCCACAGATCATCCTATGGCAAAGACTTTCACTCCAGACATTCAACTGTCGTATGATGACTATCGCCAGTTCGACTTCAGTAAGGATGCAGAATTATTGTTTATCGAAAAGCTAAAAACAAAATGAAAAAACTTATGAACAAAATTGTATTGATAACAGGTGCAACAAGCGGGATAGGACTCGCCTGTGCAAGGAAGTTCGCCGAGAATAACGACAAGGTGATATTGACTGGCAGAAACGAGCAGCGACTGTCGGAGATTCGTAAGGAACTGGAGGCAAAGGGTGCAAACGTGCTGACGCTGGCCTTCGATGTGAGAGACCGCGAAAAGGCAGCAAAGTATATCCGGGAGTTGCCGGCAGGATGGCAGGAGATTGACGTTCTAGTAAACAATGCCGGCTTGGCACTGGGACTGGAATCCGAGTATGAGGGCAATCTCGACGACTGGGAAACGATGATTGACACGAACATTAAGGGCTTGCTCACCATGACGCGCCTCGTGGTTCCTGGCATGGTGGAGCGCAATCGCGGACACATCATCAACGTCGGCTCTATAGCTGGCGATGCTGCCTACGCCGGCGGCAATGTTTATTGCGCCACAAAAGCAGCCGTAAAAGCGCTCTCAGATGGTCTGCGCATCGACGTAGCCAATACCGCTATCCGCGTGACGAACCTGAAGCCCGGACTCGTGGAGACTAATTTCAGCAACGTGCGTTTCAAGGGTGATGAAGAGCGTGCGAAGAAACTCTACACAGGCATCAAGCCTCTGACTGGTGACGATATAGCCGATGTTGCCGTTTTTGCCGCCAACGCCCCCGAGCACGTACAAATTGCCGAGGTGCTGATTCTGGCCACCCATCAGGCCAGCGGTAGCGTCATTGTCAGGAAATAAGATGTACCCCAGAACAGACGAAGGTGTCTCTGTTCAAATGGAGATGCAAGGAACAATTTGAAACATTTACAAACAAGAAATTAAAATGAAACAGGGAAAAGTAGAATTTATCCCCGACACCGAGGTGGTTTACATGCGCCGTATTGGACAATATGGAGCGGAGAATTATGCACTTATGGCAAAAATGAAATCATGGGCTGCAGAACGTGGAATTCTAACAGAGGAAACTGTAATATATGGCATTGCACTTGACAACCCACAGAACGTTGCACCAGAAAAGTGCAGATATGATATATGCTTACATACCCCCAACATCAAGAATGTAGAAACTGACAATCAAGTTGCAAGACGTGTCATCATGAGCGGAAAATATGTTGTCTTCAAGATTGAGCATACAGCAAAGGCTGTTGCCGATTTTTGGGCATCGTTCCCTGCAGATATGGCAAGGTCGGAGTATAAGATGGATTTTTCCCGTCCTATCATGGAAAGGTATTCCATTGTGATGGTAAAAAATGGGTATTGCGAGATGTGCGTGCCTATTTTATGACGACTTAATTTAGAATATTAACAGAAATAAATAATAACAGAGTAATATGAAGAGCAACAAAGCACTTATCGTTATCGACATACAGAACGACATAACTAAGCATTATCGTGACATCATCGACAATATCAATGCAGCCATAGAGTGGGCTGTGACAGAGGATATGCACATAGTATATATCAAACACAACAACATCACCGCTGCTACTCGAACGTTCAAGCCAGGCACTAAGGGCGAGGAACTGGTGCCTGAGATGAAGGTTATGTCTGACAATATCTTTGTGAAGACGAAGAGCAACGCCCTTACAAGCGAGGCGTTTTCTGCATTCATCGCGGCGAACGGCATCAATGAGTTCTACGTGGCTGGTGCAGACGCTACGGCCTGCGTGAAATCTACGTGTTTCAACATGGCAAAAGCAGGCTTCACGGTGCATGTCCTCTCCGACTGCATCACCAGCTACGACCTGAAGAAGCTGCCTGAGATGTTCGCCTATTACGAAAGCAAGGGCTGCGAGGTGAAGAAACTTGCTGAGTACAGATGACACATCTGCCTAACACCATAACGTTGCTCAGGATTGCAGGTTCTTTAGGTCTGCTCCTTTGCGATGTGACGGGTGTAGCATATTGGATAACCTATGTTTTCTGCGGCATCAGCGGTATAGTTGACGGATGGCTGGCAAATCATCTCATATCTCGTTCCCGCCATTATTGCATGGTACTACTGACCGGGAGTAAAAACTAAATAATTAAGAAATAGTTTATGAGTACTGGCACACTGACGGTATTGTTTGAAGATCCTTTCTGGATTGGTTTATTTGAGCAAACAGATCATGAGGGGCTGCACGTCTGCAAGGTGACTTTCGGTGCCGAGCCGACGGAAAAGGAAGTGATGGAGTTCATTGATAAGAACTGGCATCGCCTCCAGTTCAGTCAGGCTGTTGATGTTGCTCCAACCACTGAAATCAGGAAGAACCCCAAGCGACAACTACGCGAAGCCAAGAAACAGATGCAGTCGCAGGGCATTGGAACCAAGTCGCAACTGGCCCTGAAACTGCAACAGGAGCAGAATAAAATGGAACGGAAACAGCGTTCAAAAGCAGAACGCGAAGCAGAAAAGCAACGCCAGTTTGATCTGCGGCAAGCCAAGAAGAAAGAGAAACATAAAGGACATTGAAAATAAGAATGAGAAAGACAGTTATTTTGTTTTTTGCATTGGTTGCGACATTGTGCAGGGCGCAAAAGCCAATAAGCGACAGTACCAGCCCATCAAGCTATGGTGCGTGTATCATGCATGACGGCTCTGTTAGCGGAATTAACAAGGACGAGCGTTTTGCCATGCATAGTGTGATGAAGTTTCCGCAGGCATTATACGTCGCCGATTACTTGAGTCGGAAAGGATTGGCTCTTGATGACACTATCGTTGTTGATAAGGCAGACCTGATGCAAGACACTTGGTCGCCAATGCTAAAACGATTTGAAGGTAAAATGGTCTTTTCGTATGCGGAACTGCTGGAATTATCTCTCGCACAGAGCGACAACAATGCGTGTGAACTTCTTTTCAGGCATTGTGGTAAGCCCAAAGCGGTAGAGAAGTACATGAGAAAACTTGGTTTCTACGATATCCATGTCCGCATGACATAAGAACAGATGCACAAAAATCGGGCAAGGCTGCGACTAAGCGAGAGCAGGGCGATGCCCACATCAGCTCTGCCGAGCGTGAGCAGCCTCGAACATAGTTCAAAGGCTATTGAAAACAGTTCTACCCCAGCCGAAATCGCTCGTTTGTTTGAGTGGTTTTATCATCACAAAGACGACAACCAATATCTGACATTTATCTGGAAGACGATGGCAGACTGCTCAACAGGACTGAAACGAATCCCTGATGCAATACCCGCCGGTGCCCGTATCGTGCATAAAACAGGTACAGGCTTCCCATCCGCTGAAGGATTGCAAGACATGAACGATGCAGGTATCATTCTCATGCCTGATGGAAGCCACGCTATCATCGCCGTTTTCACCAAGCAATCACCATCAGAAGCAGTAATAGCAGATATTGCCAGACAACTGTTAAATAAATAAGAGAAAAAACAAAGAAAGATAACATGAACAAGATTTTAACTATCAAACTCCTTGCCATTGGGGTTATCGTGATGGGCTTCGTCCACATTGCAGCTACCTTCTCGCCCATGATAGCCGATAAGCTCGCACCTCTCAGCGAAGGGATGCAACGGGCGTGTATCTACTTCAGTCTAATGTGTGGTGCCATGCTGATATTGGGTGGAAGCATCGTACATACGCTATGTGGAAAAGCAAAGGAACACCCATTTCTGCGCACGCTTCTCCTCTTGACTTATAGCATGCTGGTCGTTGATGGTATCCTCGCCGTCTGCTTTATGCCACACAATCCTTGTGCGTGGGTGATATTTGTCTTGAGCCTCTTGCTGTTGGTTGTACCGAAATACAAATAGAACAACGGGAAAGAAACATAAGTGTCCTCAAACCCTTTAAAGCGCAGATACGACAATAATCAGAAATATGAAAACAGAAATAAAACCACAAGATACCACACGCGCCCAGACATTTGAACTGTGGATGTCATCGCCCATGCCTATGGTAACTTTAGTCAAGACGCTTGATGTGACTCGATTGAGAAAGTATGCGAAACGTCATTCGATGCCGTTCAATATGGCGCTTTGCTGGTGCATCGGCAAGGCAGCGAACCAGATTGAGGAGTTCTTTACGATTCCAGAGCAAGGGAAACTATATAGATACGATCGGCTTGTCATCAACGTGATAGTGTCAAATGCAAAAGGAGAAATTAACTCATGCGATATACCCTTCTCGGAAGACTGTTACCTTTCCAACCCTTCTGTTAAAAACCTCCTGAGATGAAGATGGGTTATACCATTGTCATCAGACTTTGTAACCAATGGTGTCATAGAGATAACATATTTAGGATAATTGTCCTTGATGGCACGGAGGTTACCAAACTCACGCTCGTATGTGTTATTGTCAGCTATTATATAGGAAGCCTGCACATATATCCTTTCGCCTTTTGGTTTTGTACAGACAAAATCAATCTCACCAGCCTGAAGTTGTCCGACCATCACGTCATAGCCCAGACGGATAAGGTGGTTGTAAATGATATTCTCTATCACCTTTTCAATATCTCTTTCACGCGAACCACCTACAAGGGCATTGCGAATGCCGTTATCTTCAAAATAGTATTTATCGTTGCTCTCAAATATCTTTCGTCCGTGAATGTCATACCGGTTCACTTTGTGAATCATGTATGACTCGCACAAATATTTAGCGTAATTGATAATAGCAGTAGAGGTGATATTCTCCCCTTGCGACCGCATATACTTTGCTATGCTGTTGGCAGAAATGATTTTCCCTGCATTGTCAGCAAGGAAATGAACAAAGTTTTCCAGAAAAGCAACATTGCGGATATTATTCCGCTTGATAACATCCTTTAGTAAGACGGTGTTATAGACATCCGCCTGATACTCACGTGCATCCTGTTCGTCAAGTCCTATCTTTTTCAAACCTGGCAATCCACCAAATTGAATATACTTCGCCAATGTATCATCACCGTCGGGCAACTCGTGAAACTCCATGAATTCCTCATAACTTAGTGCCTGAACAAAGATTTCCTTATAGCGGCCGCCTATTTTGTTAGCCAAGTCACTACTGAGCATATTGGAATTTGAGCCTGTTACAACGAGTTCAATATCAGGTTCTTCATAATAACTGCGAATACTATTCTCAAAGCCTTCTATATCCTGAACTTCATCTATCAAAATATAGTTGGTCTTTGTCTTGTCTCGTCGTTCATCAATATAGGCATTCAAGTCTCGGTCAGTCCGAATGTCGGCAAACTCATGTTTCTCCTTGTCAATGAAGATAATGTTTGCATGAGCATCTTCTGCCACTTTATCCCTAAAGAGACGTAGAGTGTAACTCTTTCCCACACGTCGTTGACCGACTATGATAATGATGGTGTCCTTACCAAGATACTTCGCTATTTTGTCAAGATAACTTTGTCTTACTATCGCTTTCATATCTTCTATAAATGAAACTTGCCGCAAATATAACGATTTCATCTTTTATAAAAGACAAAATTTAAATATTTCTGCATTTTATATTGTATAGTTCACATTTTAGACTCCAATATTCTCAATTTTCGAGCCGGTATAAGGGATTTTAATTTGCTTTCAAATTAGTATCTTTGCAAAAGGAAATACAGCTTAACTTTTATATATTAGCATCCATAATTTTAAAACATACACAATAATGGGAAAATTCTATACATATACAATGAAAGTCGGCGATAAAAAATTAACTTTAAAAGACTTTAAACCAATATTCGATGAATATAACAAAAAATATTTTTATGGAAAATTAGGCGATTGCCGATTTATGTGGTTATGCGGTAATGGAAATTTAGGAAAATATATGTATGATAATGGAGTTTCAACAATTGGTCTTAAACGCAAGCCAAATCACCCTGTTACAGATGAATATCTTGAAGAACTTATGATACACGAAATGATACATATGTATGTCAGAACAGTCGAAAATGTGAAACTTGATGGCTTGCTGGGGCATGGTTTTCATTTTAAAAAGCATTGCTTGCGTTTATATAAAAATTATGGGATAAAAATTGATATTGTTTATTTGGAAAAACGAAATAGTTGGTGGCGCAGATTATTAATGTATTTATTTTGTTGGTAAATTAAAAAAAAGAGGGTGTGTCAAAATAGAGTCTCATTAGTGAGTGTAAAGAATTCATCAATTTTCATCGTTGTAAATATCCAATTCGTCGGATTAAAGCAGCCAAAATTGTATCGTTTGGAATTCTTTTTCTCTTGAAACTACATTTTGACACACCCTCAACACGGATTGTAAGCAGAACTGTGTCAAGGTGTGAAAAGCGAAGAAAAAACGCCTTTTTCCCTTATTTGGCATAGATAAATCCCCTATATTTGGATTATTCTTATTAACTTTGTACCCTATGCAATGTGTGCATGACGAACAAAAGTGTTCACATTTCGACAAAATGACCAAAACAGCCAACAGGCAAATGAAATATGGAATCCTCCTGCGATGTATGCAAAGGCTCGGTCGCCTATCGAAACACTGCTTTGGAGATTCTTGCATAAAGAAAAAGGAGCATATGTCAAATTTCAACGAGAATACCCGTGTACAGGTACCAGCAGCACTTCACTTGTGCAGGCTTGGGTACACATACCTTGACAATATCAATGCCCTTGACACGCAAACCAACATCATTGTTGATGTGTTTCTGGAATCAGTCAAGAGATTGAATCCCGGCGTATCAAGTGCTGAGGCTTCTATCCTCTTGTCCAAAATAGTCTCCATAACCAACAATGACGACTTGGGAAGGGAGTTCTACAATCTGCTTTCCGCAAACAGCGGTGTCAAGTTGATTGACTTTGACAATCCCGACAACAATGTATGGCATGTAACCACGGAGTTGCCATGCGAGAACAAAGAGACAGATGAAAACTTCCGTCCCGACATTACATGCTTCGTGAATGGATTACCACTTGCCTTCATCGAGGTTAAGAAGCCGAATAACCATGAAGGAATCCTGGCAGAGCGTGAACGCATCAATAAGCGCATGAGCAAGAACTGTTTCCGTCGCTTCTTCAATCTCACGCAATTGATGATTTTCTCAAACAATCAGGAGTATGACAACGAGAATCGAGTACCAATACAAGGTGCGTTCTACTGTTGCACGGCAAAGGAAAAGGCATTCTTCAACGTGTTCCGCGAGGAAGACAAGCATTTCGTCTGCGACTATCCATATACAGAACTGTCAGAAGATACAGAGAACAAGGTATTGAAGCATCGCAACTGTGTTGTGATAAAGAACCTTGAGGAATATCATACCAACAAGCGCGTTGATACTCCAACCAACCGTATTCTCACATCCATGCTTAGCAAGGAGAGATTCCTGTACCTCCTCCGCTATGGCATTGCATACGTAGAAAGGATGATTGACTTGGAAGACGGTACACAGGGCACGGAATTGCAGAAGCATATCATGCGCTATCAGCAACTATTCGCTTCGCAAGCCATACGCAAGACACTCGACAAAGGTGTTAAAAGCGGCATAATATGGCACACACAAGGAAGCGGTAAGACCGCCCTCGCCTACTACTCAGTGAGAAGTCTGACGGATTACTTCGCAAAGAAGAACACCATTGCCAAGTTCTATTTCATTGTTGACCGTATCGACCTTATGGAACAGGCAACCGATGAGTTTGCAGCCAGAGGTCTTGTTGTGCGCAATGCCAAGAGCCGTGATGAACTGATGAGTGACATCGGCAATACGGCTATTACGGAGAATAGCGACGGAAAACTTGAAATCATGGTCGTCAATATCCAGAAATTCAAGGAAGACAAGAAAAAGGTGCAGATAGACGGCAACTACAATACCCACTTGCAACGCATCTTCTTCATCGACGAAGCACACCGTGGATATAACCCACAGGGCAGTTTCCTTGCCAATCTGCTTGAAGCGGACAAGGATGCCGTAAAGATTGCATTGACCGGAACACCGCTTCTGAAAGAAGAACGCGAGTCATGGCGCGTGTTTGGCAAGTATATCCACACATACTACTACGACAAGTCGATTGCCGATGGCTATACACGCAAACTAATACGAGAACCTATAGAAACCATCTATAAAGAGAAAATCGAAAGCATCCTTGACGAACTGGCAGGTGGCATTGAGGTAAAGAAAAGCGATATCGACAAAAACAAGATTATAGAGCATGAAAGTTATCTGAATGCTTTACTTGACTACATAATAAAAGATTTCCGCCGTTTCCGTAAGGAGCAGGCAGACGATTCTGTCGGTGCTATGATTGTATGTAAGACGAATCCGCAAGCGCGCGAACTGTACCGCCTGTGGCAGGAGCGTTTCAAGAATGCGGAAATAGCAGCATTGCATCATGAGGAACTGATACTGGCAGCAGAGTCTATGGCTGCACCATACGGTAATAAGCCTTTGACGGCATCACTCATACTTCACGACGAAGGCGACAAGATGGAGCGCAAGGAGTATATCGACGGTTTTAAGAAACAGATGGACGTGGATGTCCTTATTGTAAACAAGATGCTCCTGACTGGTTTCGATGCGCCACGCCTGAAGAAACTGTATCTTGGACGCTCGCTCGACGGGCATGACCTTTTACAGGCATTAACGCGCGTAAACCGTCCGTATAAGGATTTCAGATACGGCTATGTGGTTGACTTCGTGAACATCAAGGAGAATTTCGATGCGACAAACGACCGCTATCTGCGAGAACTGAACCGTACATCCGATGAAGAAACACCTGAAGAACAAAACATCGGTGAGGTGGTATTGGTTGACAAGGATGAGGTGATGGAGAAAATACAGCACGTCAAGAGTCTGCTCTTCAACTTCACAACCGATAATCTGGAAGAGTTTCGCAAGGAAATTGACGAGGTGGAAAACAAAGACAGCCTATATGAACTGCGTAACACCCTGCAAGAAGCCAAGGCTATGATAAATCAGGTGCGTTCATTTGGCGATGAAGAAACCAAAGAGAAACTGAAGAGCCTGCCACTTGGTGCTATTCCTACATTGATAACGGAGGTTACTCACCGCATTGAACGTATCAACCTGCTTGAAAATACAGAGCACAAGGCTGATGTCTCAGGCATCATCAATGTGGCACTATCAGAATTGGAGTTTGAGTTCAAGAAAGGCATTCCTGAAGAACTACGCATCATTGTCAATGACATCAAGGAACGATGCGAACGTGTACAGGCAGAGTTTGAGGCTAACTTCGACCAAAAAGAGGAAAAGTATGTAATACTTGCCGATGAGTTTCGCGATTACTTCAGAAAGAAAGGCTTCGTGCCTCAAAGCACCAACGAGGCAAAGGAGAGCATTGCCTACATGGAAGAGGTGATGAAGAAGATTCGCGAGATAAACCGACGCAACAACATGCTAAAGAAGAAATATAAAGGCGACGAGCGGTTTGTACGTATCCACAAGCGACTGGAAGAAGCCAATCAGCATCGTGAGCACCCTATCATATCAGCACAAGAATATGAGATAGCGGAGAATCTGGCAAAGATGAAGGCTGACATTGACGATAAACTGTTCCTCAATATCAACATACTAAACAACGAGGAAGCCTTCAAGCGTGACATCCTCGCCATTATAGGCAAGGAACTGATAGGCATGAATATCAAGGCTGATTTGCAAGACCGTAAGTATATAAACACTTTGATTACATCCGAATATCTCGGACAGTATAACCACACATAAATATGAGTAAAATCAACATAACAGAAGCAACGATTGCCCTTATCGACTCTTTGAAGAGTACGACAGGTGCATTCGGTTTGGCAGGAACAGGAAGTGAATACAAGATAGTCACAGAGATGTTCCTCTACAAGTTTTTCAATGACAAGTTTGGCTATGAGGCAAAACGTGATCAGATTTATGGAGATCGCCTTTCTAAAGCAGAGAAATGGGATGCAGAATACGATAAGTTTACTGAAGAGGAAGTAGAAGACCTGTTCAGCTACCTTCCAGCATCCGTACCACGCCTAAAGCCAGAACATACGTTGTCGCATCTGTATAACTCAGCCACAAAGGGCGACTTTTCAACGATGCTTGATGCAACGCTCATTGACATAGCCAACGTAAATGCCGAGACTTTCTCGGTTACTACATCAGGCAAAAGCAAGGTGAACATTTTCAGCACCATTACAACATACGTGACCGATACCCAGAAGCGTGATGAATTTGCAAAATCCCTGATGCGTAACGTGGCATCGTTCAATTTCGAGGATGTTTTTGACGAAAAATATGATTTCTTCTCAGGAATTTTTGAATATCTGCTAAAGGGATTCAACAATGCAGGTGGCGGTAAGTATGCGGAATACTATACCCCTCGTGCCATTGCGCAGGTAATGGCTCGTCTGTTGGTAGGTAACAATAGCGACCTTCGTGGCATAACCTGCTACGATCCGTCGGCAGGTACTGGTACGCTACTCATGGCTCTTGCCCATCAAGTAGGCGAAGACCGCTGTTCTATCTATAGTCAGGATATTTCGGAGAAGTCAAGCGAGATGCTGCGTCTGAACCTTATCCTGAACAATCTGTCTGCTTCATTGCCTAATGTGGTACAGGGTAACACGCTTACTGAGCCATCGCACAAGGAAGCAAACGGAACGCTGAAGAAATTTGACTTCATTGTCAGCAATCCTCCTTTCAAGCTCGACTTCCCAGAATACCGTGACACATTGGCTTCTGACTCAATACGTTTCTGGGCGGGAGTACCTAATGCAGCAACAAAAGTTGACCCGAATAAGCCCAAGATGGCTATTTACACCTGCTTCCTACAGCATGTGCTAAACTCATTGAAGCCAACAGGAAAGGCTGCCGTGGTTATTCCTACAGGTTTCATCACGGCAAAGAGCGGTGTTGAGAAGAAAGTGCTACAGCGCATTGTTGATGAACGCTGGGTTTACGGTTGTATATCCATGCCAAGTAACGTATTTGCAACAACAGGCACAAACGTGTCTGTTATCTTCTTTGACAAGTCGGCAAAATCAGATAAGGTGATTCTTATTGATGCCTCAAAACTTGGTGAGGAATATAAGGAGGGAAACAATCAGAAACGCCGCCTGCTTAATGAAGAGGTGGATAAGATTGTAAATACCTTCTTGAATAAAGAAGCAATCGATGATTTCTCTGTAGCTGTGACATACGACGAAATCAAGGAGAAGAACTACAGTCTCTCTGCCGGTCAGTATTTCGACATAAAGATTGAGTATGTGGATATTACTGAGGAGGAATTCAATAAGCGCATTGCCAATTATCAAGAGACCTTGACAAAGCAGTTTGAGGAAAGCCACAAGTTGGAAAGCGAGATAATGCAGCAGTTGAACCAATTATCATTTGTCAAATGAATTTTATAGAAAACAATTTAGGTCGTATTTTTTCTGAGGCTTTTCATAGTGGTGACCCTATTAAGTCGGAAGATATAAATCAAAATGGATTGTTTCCTGTATTTGGAGGAAATGGTCTTCGTGGCTATACTGATAGATATAACCAAGATGGAGAATATGTTATAATCGGAAGACAAGGGGCGTATTGTGGCAATGCACGTTATTATAAAGGAAAGGCTTTTCTGACTGAACATGCCATAGTAGCAAAGCCTTCATCTGATTATGATGTAGTGTATCTCTCATGTCTTCTTTCTGCAATTAACCTTTCTAAATTTCAAGGACAAAGTGCACAACCAGGTCTTTCTGTTAAGACTTTATCAAATATAGAAGTCAGACACCATGATTGTAGCACGCAGAAAAAAATAGGCTCATTACTTTATAATATTGACTGCAAGATTGCCCTTAATCGTGCGATAAATCAGAATTTAGCGGCTTGATTGCCTCGGGTTGTAACTTGAAAGCATTGTCATCCACTTTCATCTGGAATAGTTTGATTTGCGGATTCATTTTTCGAGCATATTTAATAATCCATTCCTTCTCTGCCTCGTCTGTATTGACACCGAAATAGATGGAATCAAAACATTCTGGTTTCAACGGCATATAACGGCGTATCTCCCGCCAATCCCATGTCTCTTTGGGATGTTTAGCTTGTGCAGGGGTTAAGGCTGCATACATAAAAGATGGGCGTGGTATTACTAGTCTTACCTCCTGCTCATATTCCCATTCTTTTGCTTTTGTTTGCCATTGATAGTAAAACAAATCAATTGTGTCGCAGTATCCGTCCGGTCGCTCAATTATACTTTTATATTGAACATCAAGTACAAGAGGTTTTATGTGAATTGTGCCAAACATTGGAGGGACGGATTCCATAACTTTGTCTAAGTCAAGACCTATACAAATGCCTTTATGATTATAGCAATAATGTGCCCACATAAGTATTGAATCATTGACTTTTGACAAACTACAAAGCCATGTTTCATTTCGCAAATTAAGTGCATCATTTTCTTCTTTCATCATCCACCAGTCTTCTGGTATTCCTCCTTGTAGCTTGCGTTTTGGCACATTGGAATAGTCAAGTAATTTTGGATGACAATCGAAAGGATCGTTTAGTTGCGACGCATTGGTGAATTGGAGTTTCTGATTTCCTAACATACACTTTGCGCCAACAATATCTATGTATTTGTAGAGTATGCGTGACATATTTTAATCTATTGTTACTTGGCCGTTCATTAGCAATGGCAAAAGTTCGTCGCGTTGCTTAGTTAGTGATAAGATCTGCTTTCTATTCTCTATGAACAATGCCAAAATTTCATCAAATGTTTTACGAGGGTGAAAAAAAGCAGATTCTATAGGCTTAATTAAAAACAAACCTTTCAAATCTTTATCGGAAAGATGCCCGACAGTAGAGCCTTTCGCATTTTTTTCTTTCGCTTTGATATATGGATATATACTATGCAGGATTTGAATTGATGATACTGTAGAATCATCATAAGGACGAAGCCTAACACATCGTTGATTAAGATATGCTACATTGTTATGCCAGAAGTTCATATGAAAGTTTCCGTCCATTCCAACAAGAACATCACCCTCTTTTAGACGATATTTGTCATCGGTCTCTTCCTGTGAGTATGCCGATGTCGTACCTTCAAGGATATCTCGAATGCGGACTACAGGAACATTTGTTATCTCCTCTGTAAATTGTTCTGTTGCAAAAGGGAATCCGTATTGTACGTCTGAAGCCTTAAAAAGAGGCAGAAGTTCCCAAATTTCTGGTATTTCTCGCTTTATTTTCTCATTCCACACCATTTTGCCACCACTTGATTTATACGGTTTTCCTTCCTCGTTCGGAAAGTCAAACTGCACGAACCAATAGTCGTAAAGTTGCTTTGCAAGTGCCTCTAAATTCTGATTTATCGCACGGTTAAGGGCGATTTTAGAATCAATATCAGATAAGATACGACCTATTTTCTCTTGTGTTGGCAAGTCTGGAATCCACACGGTGCAATCCTTGATTTTGTCGGGAGAGGTATGTCGTATCTTTGTTTGTTGTGCAGCGGCACTAAGTTGCTTCTTTACTGCGTCTGATGATATGAGATAGAAAGCAAAAGAAGGACACAATAAATCCCCGTTACAGATTATCTTTGCAATATCTTGACTCTGAATATATTTATCATCTTCTGGTATTATTGCAGTAGAGCCAAGCAAGCCAATAGCTTGTTCAGTTAAAGGCGTAATGATATCGCCTTTCTTCATTATAAACTCTTCACGAACGGGACCTGTATAATACAGGTTGTCTTTAGATGTGTTTAACTTGAAAGAATTGTTTTGATAATCGAAGTTTCCACATGTTAATCGTATATATTCACCAGAGGTTGCATAATGCTCTCCTGCAAGACTTGCACCTCGCTTTACATCCATCAATTCTCCCAGTTTGTATTTCTTTAATTCCATTCTACTTTTCGTTCTTTAATCTGAAAAACTCCTTTTGTTGTTCTATCTCACGACGCAGTTCCTCTTGTGTCGGCATGTAAGTGAGATACTTGGCAGCAAAGAGTTGGTCGTTGTTGTTGAGAATAGAATAATGCGCAACGTCCTCGTCGGTATCAGAACAGAGCAATATGCCTATGGTGGGATTATGTCCTTCGGGGCGTACTAAGTCATCATACATCTTAACATACATATCCATCTGACCAACGTCTTGATAACGTAGTTTTGTTGTTTTCAAGTCAACGAGAACGAAGCAGCGAAGGTGGTAATTATAAAATACCAAATCGATATAATAGTCTTCCTTCTCTGTGTGAATGTGTTTCTGGCGATCGACAAATGCAAAGCCTTTGCCCAACTCCATCAAGAAGGAAATAAGGTGGTCGATAATGCTCTGTTCTAAATCGCTTTCAGAATAGTTTGTATTGTTTTTGAAGCCTAAGAATTCAGCTACAACAGGGTTCTTCAGATACTCCAGTTTATCTTGCAAAGGTTTCGTTAACTGCACCATCTCGTCATGTACGATGGATTTATCTTGTGACTGTAGCAAGCGATGGTAGTACTGCGAAGACACATTGCGTTGTAGGGTGCGAGTACTCCACATTTCTTTTGCAGCCTCATTCTCATACCATGCACGACCTTTTTCCGTAGGCTCTTGAAGGATAATGCGATAGTGAGTCCACGAAAGGCGGATTGGAGATTTTGAACGCACAGTGTTCATTATTTCCAAAGGAGCGACATATTGTGGCGTAGTGTCAGATTTTCTACTCACTGCGTAGAAAATGTTGTCAAACTCATCCTTCTCAGATTCTCTATTCACTGCGTAGAAAATGTTTCTGAAACTGCTATAGAAGGAGACAAAGTGGTACAAGTTGGCAGGTTTGAAACCTTCTCCATATCGTTGTGTCAATGACTTGGAGAGTTCCTTTATCACTTGTTTCCCGTATTCAGCTCGTTTGTCTTTCAAAACTTCGTGCTGAATACGAAGTCCGAGAAGCCAGTTGCGCTTAACAAGAGTCTCGTCAACCTGTTTATATGCATAACGCTTGGCACTGTCAATGATTGCGCAAGCATCCTGATACAGGTTATTGCCATCGCCAACCTGTATGAAGCCTTCAGTTGATATGATGTTAATATCGTTCATTTGCGCTCTATTTGAGCGCAAAGATACTAAAAAATTCTCCACATATTAGCTAGTTTGAGCTATCCAAGATACTTTTTGTGAGCCATTTTAACATTGTTTTGATTTACAATGGCATAATGAAGGGTTGTATCTATGCGCACATGTCCCAATAATCGCTGCACCTGTTCAATGGGCATCCCTTTGTCAATAGCCATGGTTGCCAATGTCCTACGGAACTTGTGAGGATGGACTTTCGGCATATCAAGTAATTTGCCCATCGTCCTTATTCTGACCTCTACACCGCTAATAGTTAAGCGACTGTAAGGAGAAGAAAGGGAAACGAAAAGAGCAGGGTTATCGTCTGTTCTGGATTCAAGGTATTGTTTGAGGTGAAGCTTGGTTCTGGCATTAAAATAAACCAGACGTTCCTTGTTACCCTTACCGAAAACCACACATTGCCTCTCGTGAAAATCAATGTCGGCACGGTTGAGTTTTACTAATTCACCTACACGAATACCTGTAGAAGCCAGCAAGTCAATCATGGCAAGGTCACGCCTGTTTGTACAGCTGCCACGTAGTTGTTCCAGTTGCTCATCGGTCAGCACTTCTTTCACAAGACTGTCGGTCTTCACCTTGTGAATACGGCGGACTGGGCTTTTGGCTATATAGTCTTCATCTTCGAGCCACGCGAAGAAGCTGGAGAAAATACGGCGCATATTATCGATAGTCACCTTGCCACTTCCTTTGTCTGCTTGGTAAGCAGACAAGTATTGCCGGATGTCAGCTGTTGAAACATGACATACCGAAACTGACACCGTTAAAAGCATCTTTTCGATGGTATGCCGATAGTATGCTAATGTCTTTTCCGAGCATCCTTCTATCTTCTTTGCTGCCAGAAAACTACCAAGAAGTTCTGCATTTTCTTTTTGATTTTGTTTTTGGCTTTCTTGTTTTTCTGTTATTTCAACGTTTTGCAGTTCTTTGATAAGCACAGCTTTCAACCGTGCCATCTGTTGGATATCTAAGTCTCGCTGCATATCCGCAACTATCGCTTGAATAATGTTTTCTTTCATTGTTTTTCTGATTTGTTGTTTACTCTATAATAATATATAAGAGTTGCAACGATAAATCAGAATTTACGTGCGAGGCGAGAGCAGAGGGAAAGCTTGCTTTCACTATGCCGAGCCGAAGCCGTAAATGGCGACGTTAGTCGCAATTTCGAAGCGAAACCTGACCGTTCATCAGAAGTGGCAGGAGTTCGTCGCGCTGCTTAGTTAATGCGTCTATCTCCATCTCGTTTCTAAGAATGCTTTCAATGACATAATCTATATACTTGCTATAGTTAATATCTAACCCATTTGATGGTTTTAACACTTTATATGGCTTAGCAGATTCCCAGCTCAATACCGGTTGTTCTGAACCATAGGAATGGCGTGTTGCATATTCTATAAAAACATCATCATTAATTAACTGATATGCATATCCTAGAAGGTGTTTAGAAGTAGGATTCAAAACGATTACCGTATCTCTTGTAATCCCAGAAAAAGCTGATATACAAACCTTATGGAAATAGACTCGTCTATTCGATAGCAAAATTTGTTTTCGCTGAAATCTACATAGCCCACTTATAGCATTTTCTATTGGAGCGCATTCACAAAAACTCATTTTTTGCCTAGGTATCACTTCAATAGGAGCGTATTTATCATTCTGACTAACATTCTTGGGTGAGACTTTCTCAACATATGTCTCTAAGTATTCTGAAAGAGGTACAACGCCCCAATCTCTAGGTATCTCTCGTTTTAATAGATTATTCCAAACCATCTGACCACCACTTGATTTGTACGGCTTGCCTTCCTCATTTGGGAAGTCAAACTGTACAAACCAATAGTCGTATAGTTGCTTGGCGAGTGCTTCTAAATTCTGATTTATCAGAGTCGCTTTCTTTATATCATCACAACTATATCTATTTTAAGCATAATAAAATACCATTTAAACACCATTCCAAGACTTACTACAAAAAACGGTGCCTGCTCACGCAGACACCATTCTCTCTTTTACCCAATATGAAATAAAAACTATTGAAATACTTTTTCCGAAAAACTTAAAATTACATTGTAAAAAACTTTTCCCTTTTTAATAACTTACTACAACTTTCTGGTTAGAGATTATATACAGACCAGGCTGCATATCACCAAAATCATTTAACCCTCTCTCAACTTTCAATTTCTTTACCAATACGCCTTGCGCTGTATATACTGGAATCACCTTGCTGGTGTTACTCTTAATCACTAATCGGCCGTTTGCCGATGCAATCTCGAAACCGTCATTAACGACAGGCTGTGTCACCGATGTCGCTCCAGACGGCGTAACCTCCTTAACCGTTAGCTTATCGCCGTTTGAGCCCGATAGTTCGTAATAAACATCCTGACTTATAGGACCGATATCGACAGTCTGCTGCTGTCCCATGCCCTTGTTGAATATGATGTTGAAGGTATAGCCCTTCTTGTTTACGTCGAATGCCTTGTAATACCACTCCACGCCGTCAATAACAACCTTGTCGGTCATCTTTATTCCCGGCCATGAGCCAAGCAAAGTGTTTGACGAATCCCAAGCATAGAAATAAACAGATGTCCAGTCAGGATTCTTGAAGTAGACTGTTGCCTTGTGAGCCACAAACGGAGTGACGGTATATTTGCGCGTTGCCACGTTCTTTACTGTTCCGCCAACAACGAGGGCAACCTTGAGCGTGCAGTTCGAAGAAATTTCAATATCCGTACCGCTTGCTACCTTTGTGCCGTTAGTTGCCGATGGTTCTGTGCCGTCGGTGGTGTAAACGAGCTGTGCATCGTCGTGAGCAGAGACAGCCACAAGCTTAACCTTGAAAGCCTCCTCATAATCGCCCGAAGCCTTGTCTGCCCAAGCAATCTCGGTGCTCTTGCTCATCAGGTAGCGATAGTGGTATCCGTCGAGCACCTGAACCATCGTGTTAGGAATGTTCGTATTGCTCTTGTCGCCCACGATAACGCGTAGCTGACCGTTCTCGCCAGTAACCGTTCTGATGCACTTTGCAGCCTGCGAAATATACTCGCTGTAAGTGCTCTGATTGTTTATTCCAACAGCCTTTCGAGCATCAATCATCGCCTTTATCTCCTGCTTGCAGTCAATCCAATGCTTCAGGAAGACGCAAGGCGTTCCGGGCATTGCAAGCATCCAAGCGTTAAGGGCGAGCGTGTCGCGGCGGATTGGGTCTTGCTGGTCGTTAGCCGAGCGCACCTGAGTGTCGTGATTCTCTACAAAAGTAACCGAATAGCGGCGATAGTTCTGGTCTGAAATAAGCGAAGTGCCAGTGAGCTTGCTCCAGTTGTAGCCAGATGAAGCCACGGCATCGCGACAAGTATATCGGAACGGGAAATCGAACGCTGCACTCTGAACAGTGCCGTTCACCTTTGTGCCGTCAATCCAGTTCTTAACAACTGCTGTATTGCCGTCCCAGTACTCGCCCACCGAATAAGTAGCGTTTACCGTACTGTTGTAATCGCCAGTAAACGATGCGCTGTAGCCCTTCACCATGTCGTAGCGGAAGCCGGCATATCCTAATGTATTCTGAAGATAGCCGAGATATGCCTTTACCACCTTATTCACATTCGCGCTCTTGTGGTCGATGTCGCGGCAACCGCTCCAGCCCTCGCCCGTATCTTTGTTGGAACTAAGCGAAATGCCGTTACCTGATGCCCATGCTGCAGTCTGACCGTTGTCATCGTCAGAGCAGATATCCGAAGGGAGCATCTGATACTTAACACCGTTGTATGTCTCAGCCGCAAAATCAGTCCACGAACCGCCTGCGCCAAGGTTGTTGCGATGGTTTATAACCACATCGGCAATGAAGCCTGTGCCCTTCTCCTTGTATGTCTTAATCATCGAAAGCAATTCTGCCTCGCTTCCGAACGATGAATTCTGGTTGAAATAATACTGAGGCATGTATCCCATGTTGTTGCCCGAGCCGCAATAGCCGCTGTTTGGCACCCAAACAAGACTGAAATACTGGGAAATCTCATCTGCCTGCTTTTCGAGATAGTTCCACTGCGTGTCTACATACGAATCCCAATAGAATCCCTGAAGCATTACGCCGCCGTATGCTGCCGGCCAGCCCTGAGCCGATGCCGATGCTGCCACGGTGAGTGCCGCCACGGCAACAGCCGTTTTCTTGGCACATCTGTCAATGAATTTCCGTACCCTCATGATATTATCTTTTTGATTACGTTGCAAATATAATTTTCTTTGGATTACAAAAAAGCGTTAAAATACTGAAAATTTACGTTTTACTAGCGCAAACGATTCCGTTTGCGCGGTATGCTGATATCAGACTTAATAACCTACACAAGAACAATGTTAGAATCGACATATAACAAACGTAGTTTACGTTCTGAAAAACAGGACGTAAACTACGACAGGGATTTTTGCCGCATAAAGGCTATCGGCAAAACTAAGTATGACTTAAATCTATTTCAAGAACAGACTTATTAAATGCACAAGTATTGGCGGATAAACAAATATCGGGAAAAACAGTCCGAACAGTCCACCCCAGAAATGAACAGCATTTCCGAAACAGTTGATTTTCTGTCTTGCCATACAATAACAGCAGTAAAGCAGAAAAAGCAGAGCGTAAACATATCCCGGAACCGGGATTGGAATAAAGAACAAATAAAAACTTATTTTAGGAAAAATAATTACTGAAGCAAACATAACTGCCGAAACTGCACCCGATGCCCCATAAAAACTATATGACAACTTATCGCGATATTTAATCAAGTCGGAAATTGATGAGACAATCAAGGCAAGAAGATAAAAAACAAGATAGATAATCCGACCCAACAAAACGCCATAAATCCCCACAAAAGCCTCCTCAACCAAATTGCCTATAAAGTAAAGAGTTATCATGTTTAACAGAAGATGCCACCATCCTGTGTGTACAAGCGCCGACGCAAGTATACGATAATACTCTTTGAAATGGCTTACATAATACGGATTGAACATAAATATGCCCAACAAATCGGGACGAGCCATACAACGCGGAAACGGATTGTTTTTCGGAAAAGCCACAATAGAAATTATCGACGTGACTATTATAATTGATGCGGTAACCATATTTCTGTTTTTTTTGGCTGCAAAAATATCATATAAATGTGATTTAAAAGAGAGGTAAAGGCGATTTTTTATATAAAAAGTGAAAAATTATTCAGAATTTACGAAATTTTGCTAAATATACCTATCACCACTCTAGTGCTACAACAAATTTCACACAAAAAATCAAACATATTTCCTAACAAAAGCAAACTTTTCAATGTATTTTTCATACGATATATTACTTTTTATTGTATTTTTGCACAAAGAAACAAATAACATTTTCAAATCAACAGAGGAACAATGAAAAGCTTTATTTGCAGAAATATTAGAACTTTTCCTAAAGTAGGATTCTTAGTTTACGCATTGTCACCACTTTGGTACAACTGCGATAACGTAATGACTGCAGCATATATCTTTGTGATTCTGACAATTCTGGTTTCTGCTTACGGATTACTTGTCTATCCAAAGAAAATATCAGAAACAATTATGATTTTCTCTGACGCCAACATAAAATCGGAGACAATCAACTTGCTTATATCAATCATTGGAATTACAATCTGCCTGCTTTTCCCAACAAGCGATGCTATGGCAAGATACGTTATTTTCGGTATTGATATTATAGCAACACCTTTTTGCATCTTGTTTTCGAATAAGACAGAAATAACGAAATAGAAAAACCTCTCTTCTTTTAAAACTAACTTGACGACAGAAGGCAAGCCTCGGTAAACGAGCGTTTGCCTTCTATTTTTTTAGTACCATGAATCATATTTCGTTAAAAAAACAAATTTCAGCCAAAAAAAATTGGGCTTTAAAGGATTTGATGACTATATTTGCAACGGTTTGATTACCAACCAGCGACGTAGTGGGCTTTTTTAAGTCTGTTCGCACTTAAAGGGATTTCTAATTATTAGAATCCCTTTATTTTTTTGAGCCTTTTATTTATAGATTATCAGAAGATTGCGTGTTTTTTACAGACGCTGAAGGCGTCTCCGCTTAGTAACCGTAGGTCGGAACGACCTGCGAAAATAGTGCACAATCAAAAAAAGCACTCTGAAGGAGTGCCCCATCTATCGCAATGGGCGACCGCCTTCAGGGTCGAAAATATCCGTTTCATTTCAGCCCGCAGATCCTACGGATACTGCGGTTACTGAGAGGTGACGCTTCCAGCGTCATTCCAAATAATCATCTCACGATATAGAAAAATGAAGTTTCTTATACCGATTCGATGCATTAATATACGTTTCATCAACCTAGGACGAAGCTACCCCCTTGCTACCCTCTTGCTACCCCCTTACTATCCCCTTACTATCCCCTTACCAAGAAAGGGGCTTTTTGTTATCTTTTTGTATGATGATTCATTTTAATCTGTATTATTTTGCATAATGTAATTTGTTCGAATAACAAAACGCGAAAACGTGTTTCGTTACCCCGAATTCGCGTAAGTTAGTGATTATACACACAAAAAAATCCTGCCCTGTCAACACGACCGAGCAGGATTTGTTTAACTAAAATAAATAACCAAGAATTAACTCATATTAGTTTTTCGGAGTAAACGTAACCTTGTTTGCGCCCTCATAGCTCAAATACAACTTTATAAGATATGTTCCGGCAGCAACCGAAAGATCCTTACCGTTGTTCTGAGTAAGGTTGCCATAGTTCGAAGCATCTCCGTTGGCACCGCCCCAGCTCACTGTCCAGTCGTCGTTCATGGCAAACTTAAGGCTTGTCTGCTCGGCAAATGTGTATTCAATCTGCCAGCAGTTCTCCTCCTTGTTGTATGTCATGTGAGTTGCGGCATCAGCAACATTCCAACTATTGTGTGTACCAACCATCGTAATGCTCTTGACTGCTGTGAGGGCATAAGTTCCAGCAGCAAGGTCTACATCAATCTGATAGAAGGCAGCCTCTGGAGCAGGACAGTTAGAACCGCCGTTGTCAGAAATCTTACCCTCGCCGTTGAATTCGTAGTCGCCTTCCCAGTTATCTGCATTAGGTCTGAACTTGAACTCGCTGTCGAGATAGTAATATCCCTGATACTTTCCGTCGAAATTCTTGCCGTACAGAGCGTGAGTTACACCCCAGGTACTCTCACCGCCAATCTCGTAGAAGAACTCCTTGAAGTTAAGTTTCTCTATCTTGTAAGTGTACTCCATCATGTTAAGAGTCATGCGATAGATGCCCGGCTCTTCAATCTTACCAGCCTTTGGATTGTCAGTTGTGAGCTTCCCAGAGAGACTTGTATCTCCATCAACAATAGTTCCAACAACGCCGGGGTCCCAAATGTTTTCAAGATTGATATTCTCATACGGCATAATCTTCCAGTACTGGTCTGCAGCATCGGTTGTGAATACAACGGTGAACTCAGGGTCGTCGTACACATTCTTGTCGCTGTGGTTGAACTTGAGAAGATTCTCGGCATTCCAATTTGACTTGCTTCCGCCGTTCATCGTATAAACCATATCGCCAATGAGATAGTAGCTTGAAGATATGAACGGAGCAGAGAGCGATACCTTAACCTCGGTCTTGTCAGCCATGGCACGCATTGCCTGACCGTTGTCTGAATAGTAGACTGTTGCCACGCCCGACAGAGTACGCTCGTTTGGAGCCTTTCCGTACAGAGCCTCAACTGCCGAAACAAGGTCGGCAACGGAAACCTTTCCGCTTGTGCTGATGTTAATAGTCTGAGTCTCGTCGAAAGTAACGGTGCTCTCGGTGATATCTGTTCCGGCAGGAATGTTAAGGCGGCTGTTGAAGATGTTAACGCTGTCGCCCGTAACATCGGCAATCTTAATGGCATCGACCGATGTGGTTACATAAGTGCCCGATTTTGCCTCTTCGACTGCGCTCTGAAGCGGCTTCGCCCAGTCGGTATAGTCGGAGGTACAAGCAGCCATAGAGGCTGCAAGTACCATTGAGAACAATATATGCTTTTTCATATTGAATACTTGTTAAGAATTACTTTTTAATGAAATTATACTGACCGGTAATATCATTGAAGTAAATGATGTAGTCGCCCGGTTCAACCTCGATGTCGGCACCGCCGTTCTTGCCCGTACCGTAAGGGAATGATGTGCTTCCCCAGTTGTCGTCCCAAGAACCTGCCATCTTGAACTTCAGCTTGCAACCGTCGCCGGCTGTGAAGTTAGCAGTCCAGATGTGGTTTTCTGCGCCATCGTATGTGTTGAAGGCTGACATTGGCTGGTCACCCCAGTCGTTGAATGTACCTGCAAGGCAGATGCTCTCGTAAACCTTTGGAGTGCCCTCGTATGCCTTCATGCTGAACTCGTGAGATACTGTGTTAAGAGTGATTGTGTAGTAGCCAGCATCAGCAACCTTAATGTCGCCCGGATCGTCGCCGCCGTTACGATAAGCACCGTCGGCACAGATTCCGTAATCCCAATTACCAACAAACTCAAGAATCTTGAATGAGCCTCCGGCTGGGAACCAGCTTACATACTCAAACAAGCCGTCGCCAGTCTTAGCATCGTACTTCTCGCCGTCGATTGCGAACAGCGGCATGATGCTCACGCCCTTGCCATCGGCATTGTTGCTCCATGAGCCATCGCCGATACATCCGCCAACCATGTACCAGAAGTCTGGGTCGGCAGCCTTCAGAGCCTCGTAGTATGGCAGGACCTTCAGTTCAACGATGTTTGAACGAACCACACCGTACTCCTTGCCGTCAGCTCCGACAAGAGCCGACTTGATGCGGAAGAACAGTTTCTGTTTCTCAGGAATATCGGTAGACTCCTTCCAGCCCATGAGTTTTTCGAGCGTCTTGTCTATCTCAGAAGAAGTGAACTCGCCCGTTACCTTACCCTTCACTGTCTCGTCGAGCAAAACGTAATCAGGCTTGCCTATAACATTTCCGTCCTCGTCCTCGGTGTAGAGAGTGGTGAAGTTGCCTGTTCCCGACATCTCGACCGAATAAACCGGAGTTGTAGGGAATCCGTAGTTTGGCTGAGACCAAGTGAGGTTCAGGGTCTTTGACTTCTGCAAATCGATATCCTGCGTAGAATAAGCCGGAGTGTTAAGCACGAATGTCTGCGGAACAGGATAACACTCGCTTCCAACAACAGGATTGCTGTCTACATCTGTGTTACATGCTGCGAAAACAGCCAGACAGCCAAGCATTATTGATGATTTTAATATATTATTCATATCTGTATCTTTAATTAGATGTTGTTAGTAACCCGGATTCTGAACCAAATTAGGATTTGCGTTCATATCGGCATAAGGAATAGCGAAGATATTCAGGTGTGAGTCGATGTTTACACCGCCCTGAACGCCGCCTTTCCACTCCCACTTGTAGTCGCTCATGCCTGCAAACTGACCGTAGCGGACAAGGTCGGTACGGCGGAAGCCTTCGAAGTAAAGTTCGCGAGAGCGCTCGTCAAGAATATCCTGCAATGAGTACGAAGCCTTTGTTGAAGCATGTGCACGAGTGCGGAGTGCATTGATGTACTTTGCACCAGTCTCGCTTGTTGTACCTCCGTTGGTGCGTGCATCAGCCTCGGCAGCGATAAGATAAGCCTCGGCAGAACGCATCAGGAAGTAATCGGTATCGACAAACTTTGTTGCATGAGCCGAACCGCCTGTGCTGTATGTGTTGCGATACTTGGCAACAGAGAAGCCTGATGTAAACTCGGCTGGGTCGGTGATGCTCAAGGTACGGTCCTTTCCGTAGAAAAGGGCGCGGTCGTCGCCTGCCTCGGTAGTCATAATCTCGGTCTCAACGTTTGGAGCGTCTGATGTTGGGAAGAACTTGTCTACCAGATTCTTGCGGGCGCGGTTACCTGACCAGAACTCTGTTGTGTTGTAGTTTCCGTATGTGTTCATATCAGCCTTCCAGCACGAAGCCATAAGGAACATTGTTGTACCGTACGAAGTTGTTGTAATACCGTCCTGAAGCACTGGCAGGATTGCCTCGCAAGAAGCACCACTCTCGCCGTTGTCGCCCATGAACAGCATCTGATATGCCGAAAATCCGTTTGCACCGTTTGTCCAAAGAACGTGCTTTGAGTTGATAACCTTCTCGGCATATTCCTTAGCCTTTGCCCACTGGGCCGTTCCTGTGTAGACCTCGGCATTGAGGTACAGACGGGCAAGAAGAAGCCAAGCGGCACTCTTGTCGGCACGACCGTAGTTCTTGTCTGAACTTGTTCTTGCCTCAGCCTCAAGAAGGTTTGGCTCAATCTCAAGAAGCTCCTTCTCGATATACTTGAACAAGTCGGCTCTCTTTATCTGCTTAGGACAGTCGGAAGAAATAACCTCGGTGAAAGGAACATTTCCGAAGCAGTCCATAAGATGATAGTAATACATGGCACGGAGGAAACGAGCCTCGGCTGTCATTGTGGCATCGTAGTCGGCACACTTCTCAAGATAGTGGTTGCAATAGTCGATACCCGTATAAAGGCGATAGTAGAAACCCTGCAACATTGGGTGTGAACTTGTGTACTGGTTGAAGTTAAACGAGCTGATACCATCATCGCCCCAGCAGCACATAGCCTCATCGGTTGGAAGCTCGTTGGCATTCCACAACTGGCGCACGAAGCCTGTTGTACCGCCGTCGAGTCCGTCAACATCGCAGTCGCCATCATCAGGTCCTTGCTGACCGGCGATAGCCATATTTGCGTAGCACTTGTTCATAAGTCCGTTGGCATCAACCTTCATCACCGTGCCCGGATCGATAGGTGTTACGTCCAATACATCGCATGATGCCATTCCGAGTGACAAAGCCATTACGGCTCCCGGAACTATATGTTTGAATCTAATAGTCATAGCTTTATATCTTTTGGTTTAGAAATTAAGTGACAAACCCAGCATTGTGTTGAACGGACGTGGGTAGATATTGTTGTCGATACCGCCCTCAACCTCTGGGTCCAAGCCATCATACTTGGTTATTGTAAATACGTTTGATGCAGCAACGTAGATGCGTCCGCTCACGCCCTTGTACTTGGCAGCCTTGAACAGGTTGTTGAAACTGTAACCGAGTGTGATGTTGTCGCACTTCAGGAACGATGCGTTCTGCACAAAGTAGTCAGACAATACATTGTCGTAAGTACACCAGTTAGTCTCGGCAGACTTCTTCAAGATATTGTGTGTGTAGTTGAATGAGCTGTCGTAAGTCTTTGCAACGTTTACGAAGCCAGCCTCGCGGTCGTTAAACACGTAGTTGCCGATGCTACCGCGGAATGAGCAGCCCAAATCCCAGTTCTTGTACTGGAAGCGAGTAGCAAAGCCGAATGTGAACGGAGCAGATGCACTCTTGTAGAAGTAACGGTCCTCGGTTGTAATCTGTCCGTCGCCGTTGCGGTCAACATACAAGCCCTCGATAGGCATACGGTTCTCGTCATAAACCTGCTGATAAACCCAGTATGAGCGTGCAGGCTTTCCAACGGTGTGATACTGAGCCACATTACCTGTACCTGCGCTGATGCCGCCGTCCTTAGCCTGAACGATACTTGCATCGCCTGTGAGCTCGGTAATCTTGTTGTCGTTGTATGTCATGTTAGCACTGATTTCCCAGTACATGTCGTTCTTGACGATAGGCTTTACTGTTGCAGAGATTTCGATACCCTTGTTCTCCATCGAACCGATGTTCTTTGTAACCTGATTACGGAAGTTAGAACCGGCTGATACAGGAGCGGTATTGATAAGGTCTGTTGTCTTGCGGAAGTAGTAATCAACGCTGAAGTTCAAGCGGTTGTAGAAGAATCCGAAGTCGAGACCGGCATTGTAAGTAGCAGTTGTCTCCCACTTCAAATCAGAGTTGTATGCGTTAGGACGATACAATGTTCCGTCGCCATAAACAGGATAGTATGCACTTGCGATTGTGCTTACATTGTAAGATGTAAAGTAGTTGTAATCGCCGATGCCTTCCTGCTGACCAGTCTTACCCCAACCGAGGCGGAGTTTGATTTCTGAAACATCTTCAACATCCTTTAGGAATCCTTCCTCGTTAATTTTCCAAGCAAAGGCGAATGCAGGGAATGTTGCGTAGTGCTGCTTGAATCGTGATGAACCATCGCGACGAACAGTTGCTGTAAGCAAATATCTGTCGAGCAATGAGTAGTTCAGACGACCGTAGAAACTCTGAAGGCGGTTCTCGCTTGCCCAAGGCTTAGCGTTGATGTTTGTTGCCTTTCCGCGGAGACTCTCGTCGTTGTTTGTCTTCTGATAGTATCCGCAGCCGTACTTGTCGCCCCAGTATTTTGTTCTTGAGTACTCGTAACCAGCCATCACATCCAAGTGGTTAGCATCGTTAAAATCCTTGTAGTACTGCATCCATCCTGTAAATGTGTAGCTGTACTTGTTTTCCTTCTCATATCCGTCCCAGCCGTAGTATGTGTTTGAATAACTGCTGATAGGAATACTTGTTGTCTCCTTACCGTTTGAGCGGTTGCCAGATGCACCGGCATGCAGTCTCAAATCTTCGAAGCCGTGAACCTTATAGTCCAAGTCGAGGCTACCGATGTAAGCGTATGACTTAGAATACTTGTCGTAAAGGTTCAGCAATGAAACAGGGTTACCAACAGACTTGCTGTTTGCTGTATTCACCCAGTTAGGGTCGTTAAGAGCCGAACCGTTGTCGAGCCACTGGAAATAGCCGGCAAAGTTCTTATATTTAGGGTCGCTGCTTGTAACAGGCTGAGTAGGGTCCATGCGGACTGCTGCACCGATGGCTTCGGTGTTTGCATAGTCGGTATCAGCCTTCATGAACTTACCGTTGAAGTTTGCTGTAAGATGATTCTCGAACAGAGATGGTGAGAGACTCAAACTGGCAGTATAACGCTTGAAGTCGGAAGTCTTCAGGATACCTTGCTGATCGGTGTAGCCCAGCGACACGCGATAAGGCACGTTCTTCAAACCGCCAGAAACTGTAAGGTTATGGTCGTGGCTCAACGCTGTGCGGTAAACCTCGTCCTGCCAGTCGGTATTTGCATTTCCAAGAAGCTTGTAAGCATCAGAATCGGCACCGTAGTAACTCTTTATGAATGCGCGATACTCGTTTGCATCCATCACGTCAACCTCGCCGCTGCGTGTGCTGAGCGAAACGTTACCATTATATGTAATCTGCGGAGCAGAAGCCTTTCTACCCTTCTTTGTAGTGATGATGATGACACCATTTGAACCACGCGAACCGTAGATGGCTGTTGCAGAAGCATCCTTCAGTACGGTAAACGATTCGATATCAGCAGGATTGACCATAGAAAGAGGGTTAGCCAAACCCTTCACGCCCTGATTGTCGAGGGCAAGACCGTCGATTACGATAAGAGGGTCGTTAGATGCGTTAAGCGAAGCACCTCCACGGATTCTGATTGTTGCGCCCTCGCCCGGAGCACCGCCCTTTGATGTTACGTTCACACCGGCAATCTTACCTTGCAGCATGTCCTGCGGATTGGTTGTGAGACCTTTGTTAAGCGCATCTGGCTTCAAGGCTGTAACCGAACCGGTGAGGTCGTTCTTCTTTGCAACACCGTAACCGATTACCACCACGTCTTGCAACGACTTCGCATCTTCCTGCAGAACCACAACCATGTTGTTTGTAGCCTGAAGTGTCTGCGAAACATATCCTACGAACGAGATTGTCAGTTGTGCTCCCTTCTTACAGTTAAGAACGAAGTTTCCGTCAAAATCGGTTATAGTACCGTTGGTAGTACCCACTTCAGAAACGTTGGCACCGATAATGCCATCGCCCTGCGAATCCTTGACCTGTCCTTTCACAGTTATCTGTGCAAAGGCACTCACTGACAAGAAAAGCCCTAAGATTAGGGACAGCACCTTTCTGAAGATGCTAAAACTCACTTGCTTCATGAAATCTTTTAATTTAAGTTAACTATTTATATTCCCTTGGTATTAGCATGCATCTTTTTAAAAAAAAGCATGCACGGTTATATTTTACGCATCAAAAATAGTATACAAAAAAATACAATAACACAATTTTAACATTTTTTAATATATTTCCTCTACGCAATCGTTTTCATACGTTTAATTTGTCTATATATTAGGTATATTTTATATTAGACAAAAAATAACTATATTTGCATCATAATCTATAAATCCATGAAGCAGACAAGAATAACAATAAAAGACATAGCCAAGGAATTCGGCGTTGCCGTGTCTACGGTTTCGAGGGCTCTGCACAACTCTAACGAGGTGAGCGACGAACTGAAGAAAAACATCTGCGACTATGCCGCCGCGCACCACTATCAGCCCAACATGCTGGCAACGAGTCTGCGCAACTGCCGGGTTGAGCGCACCAAGACCATTGGCGTGATAATTCCTAAATTCGTACATTATTTCTTTTCGTGCGTGCTGTCGGGCATCGAGACCACGGCAAGCCATCAGGGCTACTCTATAATGGTGGCGCAGAGCGACGAGACCTACGAGAACGAGAAGGAGATTATGCAACGCTTCAATGCGGCGCGTGTGTGCGGTGTCATCGTCTCGCTGGCAAAGGACACCAAGCAGTATGACCATTTTCAGGAGCTGCTCAACATAAAGGTTCCGATTGTGTTCTACGACCGCATCTGCACCGAACTGAAGACAAGCCGCGTAGTGGTAGACGACTATGCCGGCGCGTTCGAGGCTGTGGACTACATGATAAAGACGGGATGCCGACGGGTTGCCTTCCTCGGCTCGGTAATGACTCTCGAAATTGCCAAGAACCGATGCAACGGATACAAGGACGCCCTGCTCAAAAATCACATAAAGATTGACGACCGCCTGATTTTGCAGTGCGACAAGCAGGGCGACGCGCATCTGCTGCTTCCTAAACTGCTGCTCGACAAGGACAGACCTGATGCCCTCTTCGCCATAAACGACGACATTGCGTTCGAGGCTCTTCAGGTGTGCCGCGAGCTGAATCTCGATGTTCCGAAAGATGTATCAATCTGCGGATTCTCCAACAGCACGATAACAAAGGTGTGCAACCCTCAGCTCACATCGGTTGAACAGCGCGGATACGACGTTGGAGTTGAAGCCGCCAAGATTCTGATTAACAACGCCGAGAACAAAGACGAGGACATCAAGATAAAGAACAAGATTATAGAAACTACGCTGGTGGTAAGAGGCAGCACGCTGCCAATGCCGCTTAACGACAACGACGAAAACTGAACATTCTGAATTTTAATCTTTAATACAAATATAGCATGAAAACAAAACCAGACATGAGCTTCTGGAAGCTGTGGAACATCAGTTTCGGCTTCTTCGGAGTACAAATTGCATACGCTCTCCAGAGCGCAAACATAAGCCGAATATTCGCAACGCTCGGCGCAGACCCTCATAACCTTAGTTTCTTCTGGATTCTGCCGCCGCTGATGGGCATTATCGTGCAGCCTATCGTCGGAGCAGCAAGCGACAATACTTGGACTCGCTTCGGACGACGAATCCCCTATCTCTTCGTCGGAGCGACGGTGGCAGTGGCGGTGATGTGTCTTCTGCCAAATGCCGGAAGTTTTGGAATGAGTGTGGGCACGGCAATGATTTTCGGACTCATTGCCCTTATGTTCCTCGACACGAGCATTAACATGGCTATGCAGCCGTTCAAGATGCTTGTGGGCGACATGGTTAACGAGAAGCAGAAAACAAAGGCGTATTCAATACAGAGTTTTCTGTGCAACGCAGGCTCTTTGATGGGCTATCTCTTCCCTATCTTCTTTACATGGATTGGCATTAAGAATGTAGCCGAAGAAGGCGTTATTCCCGACTCGGTAATCTATTCATTCTACATTGGCGCGGCAATTCTTATTCTGTGCGTTCTGTACACAACGGCAAAGGTAAAGGAATGGAATCCGCAGGAATATGCCGAATATAACGGAACTGGCGAAAGCGAAGCGGAAACGCAGGTTGCAGAGAATGAGGCAGGAAAGAAATCTGGCGAAAGGTTCGACAAACTGCTCCTGAATGCTCCAAGTGCCTTCTGGAGCGTGGGACTGGTTCAGTTCTTCTGCTGGGCTGCCTTCATGTTTATGTGGACTTACACCAACGGCACAATAGCCGCAAACATCTTCGACACTCCAACCGTTGAGCGTGGCGGTGCGTTCGTTCTCGACACCACTTCGGTTCAGTATCAGAGTGCAGCCAACTGGGTGGGCGTTCTGTTTGCCGTTCAGGCTATCGGCTCAGTGCTTTGGGCTATCGTCATCCCGATGATTAAGAATATCAAGGCGGCATACATCATCAGCCTCGTTTTAGGCGGAATAGGCTTTATCAGCACAAACTTCATAACCGACCAGCACGTCATTTTCATCTCATTCCTGCTTATCGGATGCGCTTGGGCGGCAATGCTCGCATTGCCATTCACCATTCTTACAAATGCGCTCACGGGCTACGGCCACATGGGCACTTATCTCGGCTTGTTCAACGGAACGATATGCCTTCCGCAGATAATCGCGGCATCGCTTGGCGGAGTAATTTTAGGTTTGTTCAGCGTTCCCGAAGGAACGGCTGCACCTGAGCCTTATATGCTTGTCATAGCAGGAGTTCTGCTGTTTGCCGGTGCAGCCGCAGTTCTTCTTATCAGAGAGAAAAATTAAAACTTGGCAGGCAGCGACATCAGCTGGAACTGCAAAGTCTTGGCAATACGATAATCGCCAACGGCGTTAGGATGCAGACGGTCTGTTTCTGGTTTGTGGAAATAGACCGTCTGTTCGTCATATAACGGGTACAGTCCGCAAAGCGAATGGAGGTCGATAAGCGGCACCGACCACATAGAAGAAGCCTGCTTCAGCGCATCGACATACGATTCAAGGAACAGTCCCTGAGCATTGGCGAAGTTCTCATCGGGCTGAACATTCTTTGCGTTGAAGTTGGCAAGCGCGCGATGGATTGGCGTGCAGAGTATTATCTGCTTTGTTGGGAACTGATGCTTCAGATAGTCGAACACCTTGTTCACGCGTCCGCAGAATGTTGTGTCGTTTATCAGCGGAGTGCGATGGCGCAGATAGTACATCTTGCCGTTTTTGTTGGCCTCGGCTGCGTCATATCGCCAGAACTCGCCCATCGGCAGACTTGCATTATAGTCGTTTGTTCCGGCAAAGATTATGATGGCATCGATGTCATCGGGATGCTCTTCCTTCAGTTTCTGAGCCTGCTTGTATATGCCGTTCCACTGGTTGCCGTTAATACCGTAAACAAAAGGCTCTATGCCGAGCAGTTCTTCGAGATACTCCCAGTAGACGCAAGTTGTTCCGATGCGTCTCTTGTCGGTCATCGAGTCGCCAAGGAATGCTACCTTTGCGCCCTTCCACTGCGTGTTGAGGGTTTTCTCGCCTTTCTGCACCTGAACCTTCGGTGCTTTGACAAACTGCGCCGGCTGATTGTTCTGCGCGTTGGCACACAGCATTGTGCCGCTCAGCGCCAGCATCATCATTGTTCTAAAGTTATTCATCTGTATTTTTTGTTTTAATAATAGTTATGCGTGCAAACATAAAAAAGTTTGCCGACTCTCACAAACTATTTCTGTACAATTTGGTTTTTCTGTTGATTTATATTTGTATCTTTGCCAAATAGATAACATAATACTTCTCTTCTTTTCGCAGATTGCATTCTATTAAACTTTATTTTTCGCCCCACTTTTCATTGATAAAATGTAAAAAAATCTTAATTTTGCAGTTCTGAATAAAAATTATGAAGCTCTATAATCAGAAAACCACAGATTAAAGTGCTCAACAATAATTTGTTACAAACAAACTTTTAGGTAATAAAAAGATTGAAGGAATAACTTATGGGAGTAGTTTTTCAAACTATCATCAAGTCTCGCGGCTTGACAGAATGTACCAAACCAATTTGGAAACTTAAAATATCGGACTCAGAATACGAGGACTTGCGCACCGTAATCGCCAAGCAGATTAACATTTCGAGCCCCGATATCAGCAACCCTTTCTTTACCGTTTGCAAGGAGGCTACGCTCTTCTTTGCCGAATACTGGCACAGAGAATATGCCGGCGGAAACAGAACAAAGGAGATGGTGTTCAAGGCGCTGGGAACGCGAAAGAACAATCCCGAACTAGTTCAGCGTCTGTACGAGGCGGCAATGAAGGGCTGCAAGTTTATGGAAGTTGAAAACTACGACGACGGCAAGACCAACCAACTCGACAACATGCTGTTTCAGGGCGGTCTGCCAATGAAGTTGATTACCAAGAACATAACCAACTCTGTTTACAACCATTTTGTGCGCGGACTGCTTAATCATCGCATCGGCATAGAGGAGCTTAACCTTGGCAACGACGCGCTGCACAGCAACAGCATCAGACAGTATTGCAGTCAGTTGGCTCACGCAGCCGAGGCTGGCGACTACACTCAGATGCCTTTCTATTGCGAGAACGAGTTTAACGGGTGGTTCGTCTACCTAAACGAGCTAGCAAAGCAAGAGCGCGAGACAAACAGCGAATCGGCTCCGTTCACGCTCGAATGGAATTTCAATGTAGACAGCGAAAGCAAAACCATTGATGCTGAGTTTGTTGTGAGGGGAATGCAGAAACTTCCGCTTCAGTTCATCATTGACGAGAAACTACTGAAGTTGCCGTTCTTCCCCGTACAGGTTAAGGCTAACGGCAAGATAGTTAGCACGTTCGACTACGAGAAGCATTTCTGCCGTCAGTCTGTTGTATGCCGCAACGCGTACACAATGGGCGAGGTAATTTCGGTTGTGATAAACGACCAGAAAGAGCCAATCATCAACCGCGGCATGAACATAAACGCTCCGCAGATTCTGTTCCAGAACAACGACGGAACATTCACCGCAGGAAACAAGATAGGCTCGCAGAAGTGTCTTATAATCATCCCTGAAGGCTGGAACGTAAAGGACGAAGACACATTCACTACTGAAGAATATTCTATCAGCGGAACGAAGGTGAATGTCGTTTCTCTCGATGCTGATTTCAACGGAAGCGTTGAGGTTTGCAGCAGCGACGACTCAGTCACATTCAGCAGCAACACTCCCCTTTTCTGGACCGAGCAGACTCCGCGACAGATTTATCTTCCAGAGGTCGTTGAGCCACTATACAACGCCAACGACTGCCGCTATTCGCTTTGCACAAACGTGGGCGGCATAGTAAAGAAGCAGAAGATAAACAACGTCCAGTTCAGAAACGCGGCTTCGAAAGACTGGCGAATCCTGCCATCGCTCGGCGAGATTCTGGCACGTGTGAAAGAGCCTAACGGCAACTTTGTCTACCCTGCCCGAATGATTAACGTAGGCGGTGACATAGCATTCGGAATCATAGAGGCTGGCGCAGAATCATGCAAGATTAAACTGACTTGGGAGCACGGCGAAATTGCCACCGAAGACGGCAATCTCATCGACGAAGGCACATGGGAGTTCGAGAAGAAGGACGACCGTAACATTGCCAAATTCACGCTTACGCCTTACGACACAGAAATTCCGTTCGGCATCAGCGTAAGACTTCCGTTCGTTGAATTCAGCATCTCCGACGCCGAGGGCAACATCGTTGAAAACGGCGGCACAATAGCCTATACCGACATCGACAGATATCAGTATCATATCGTGGGCGAAAGCGTCAGCCAGTACACTTTCGGAAACATCTGCCGAAAGGTTGAATGGAACGACAATCGCCTATATATTCAGGAGAATGACCAGAAACAGAAATCCGCTCCGTTCGAGGGTTGTCTGACAAGCCTATTCGGTCACCGCGAACGAGTAAAATCGCTTCTGAAAGAGGCAGGAAACGCTCTCGAAGTAGTCTTTACATTGGCTAACGACGAGACATTCAGCATAAACATAAATACTCAGGCCGTTGCAGTCAAAACAGTTGAACCAGAAATCGACACAGAGGCTGAAAATGCCATCAGCGAGGAGCTTGACGAGGCAACAATGGGCGACGACCTTTGGATGAGCATCATAGCCCAGTTTAACAAGTCGATACGCGAGAACATATCGCCTAACTCGTCTGTTGCGCTGCGCTGCGTGGCACGCGAGCCAAAGCATCTGATGAACCTTGCCTTCCAGCTGTTCGCCCTTTGCTCAACAAACGACGAGCGCGAGATTCTAACCGAACAACTGAGGGCTTTTGCCGGCGAACTGTCATTTAACTGGAACATCATCGGCTCGCAGATTGACACCATTATGATGACGCTCAACAACTTTGTTGGCGACCTCGAAAAACCTTTCTTGAAGAATGTCTACACCAAGTGGGCAATGTCGCGCGAGGAGAAGAAGATGACTTACTTGTCAGCCCTTAACAGCAGCAAGGCTTACAACGATTACATCGGTCAGTGTCTGATGGATATAATCACGTCGTTCACCGGCTGGGTTAAGGAACTGGTAGACTGATTCCACGCTGTCTTTCCGACAGATAAAATACAATCGCCACACATCTTCCATGAACGTGTGGCGATATTTTTTCTAATAAAACTCTCTTTTTGTTACATTCTGCTTTTTTATCCACAGAGAATCGCTATAACTCTGGACATAGAGATAATTATGAGACTCATCCTCTTTCACAAGATAAACAACATCTCCAGAATCATGCACCGCAATTCTTCCATTTTTGATATAATCACGCAGCAACCTTAACATTATTCGTCAAAACCCGTCACAATACAATGAAAATAAGTATCTTTGCACAAAACAAACCTTTACTATTTTAATGCTAAACCAATACATCAAACTACGGCTGAAAACGATATACCGCCTTTGCAAGGCAATAGGATTTTTCGCGTGTGCAGTAATCTTGACTTTATTCGTCACGCTTGTGTTAGCACTATCAAGAAATCCACCATATATGACGGCTCTTTTATATGTTGCGGTAATTATTACGTTGCACTTTTCGCGACCAGATGCAACATTTTTGCAGACTTATTTCCCCACATCATTCAAACGGCTCTATATTGTTGATTACTTGACTATCGCCGTTCCATTCATCGGCATACTACTAACATCCAAGGATTTTCCATACATCGGCATTATACTTCTGTTAGCCTTTGCCATTCCGCTAATACCAAAGAAGCAACTTCCCTTTCAGCTACCAACCATGCCGTTTCTGTCTGACGGAAGTTACGTATATCAGCGTGCCGGACGATTATTACTGCCATTTTACGCGATATCACTTTTAGTCGCAGCTATCGGAGCATACATTGGCAACAATAATCTTGTAATCGTCGTAAACATTACAACAGCAGCAACCTTCGGCATTATGCTTTGTCTGAAAATCAACAGACAATACATCTTTAACTATGTCAGCGCAAGCCATGCTATAAAGTTAAAATGCAAGCACGCATTTGCAAATACCAGCATCATTATGATGCCGATACTGGTATGTCTGCTGCTTGTCAGTCCATCGTGGTTGCAGATGGGCATCTGCCTGTCGTTTTACATCAACTGTTCCATGTTATTTCTGCAACTCGAAATGCTACGCTTCATCTGTCCCGAACAAGACCTTTCGGCACTCATTGCTTACATTGTGCTAACTTGTCTTTTCGTACTGTCGGCAATGGTTCCAATATTCACTTTTGCATCACTATCCGTTACCGTCATTATGGCGTTTCGGGCACACTCATCTATAAACAAAATGCTATGTTAGAAATCAAGAATCTTTCTAAAAAATATTCAGGAAAAACCGTGCTGGACAACATCTGCTACACGTTTGAAAGCGGAAAAATATACGGTATTATGGGCGAGAACGGTGCTGGAAAGAGCACGCTTTTCAGATGTATCATGCACTTGGAAAAGTTCGACGGCGACATCTCTGTTTCTCACCCACGCAAAATCGGATATCTTAGCGACACGCCTTTCTTCTACTCGTTTGTTACAGGCATGGAATACATTGAATTCTGCCTCAAAGCAAGCAATCTGCCCATAGACAAGCAGAAAGTCATTACGCTGAATGAAAAATTCGCATTACCTCTCGAAAGATATGCAACCAACTATTCTATGGGTATGAAGAAAAGGCTGATGATTATGACTCTGATGCTTCAAGACTATGACTTGGTGGTTTTGGACGAGCCTTTCAACGGGCTCGACCTTGCAGGTGTTATCCTACTCAAACAATGGATAAAACAGATGAAAGAAGAAGGCAAATGTATCATTCTCTCATCGCACATAATATCTTCACTGACAGATATATGCGATGACATTTCATATATTCACAACGGAAAAACAGTTGCTAACTTCACCGGAAAATCTGCCAATGAAATTGAAATGGAGATTTCGAAGTTTTATCTTGAGTTCAGCCAAATTTAGTCTATACAAATTTACTTTATATATTGCACGGTTAGCCACAAATTAAAATCATCCCTCACCATCACGGTGAGAGATGATTACAACACAAACACAAAATAAAACACGACAAAACTACTATGCAATATATAATTTTGCTCTAAGTATTTTCTTTTTTTACTGAATACCCTCTTCGCGAAGTTTTACCTGCCATTTCCAAGCACTTGCGAGAGTGTCTTCCAGACTTGTTTCAGCCTTCCATCCAAGAACCTCGTTTGCCTTCTTAGGATCAGCCCAAACCTTCTCGATATCTCCGGCACGGCGACCAACAATCTTGTAGTTTAGTTTAACGCCTGTAACCTTTTCGAAGGTATTGATAAGCTCGAGAACCGAAACGCCCTTTCCTGTTCCTACGTTGAAGATTTCAACCGGCTCATTCTGCTTGTTCTCAAGGATTCTTGCCATTGCACATACATGAGCCTTTGCCAAGTCAACAACGTATATATAGTCGCGGATACATGATCCGTCTGGAGTATCATAATCGTCACCAAACACGCTCAACTGCTCGCGAATGCCGATGGCAGTCTGTGTAAGGTAAGGGATAAGGTTCTGCGGAACACCGTTCGGCATCTCGCCGATGATTGATGTTGGGTGCGAACCTATCGGGTTAAAGTAACGAAGGAGAATAGCTCTTACGTTTGCACCGCTATGCACATAATCCTGAATAATCTCCTCGTTTACCTGCTTTGTATTGCCGTAAGGGCTTTCAGCCTTCTTAATCGGAGCAGCCTCAGTTACAGGCAGATTCTCCGGGTCTGGCTGACCATATACCGTACAAGAAGAAGAGAAGATGATTCCCTTTGTTCCGTACTTTGGCATAAGTTCAAGCAGGTTGATGAGTGACACTATATTGTTGCGATAGTAAAGCAGCGGCTTCTGAACGCTTTCTCCAACTGCCTTGCTGGCTGCGAAATGTATGATTCCGTCAATGTTACCATACTTTGCAAATACCGCCTCGAGTTTGGCGAAATCAGTACAATCAACTTCCTCAAAGTCAGGTCTGATTCCTGAAATCTTTTCAATTCCATCAACAACCTCTCTTTTAGAGTTCGACAAGTTGTCGACAATAACAACCTTGTAGCCAACGCTCTGCAACTCAACCACCGTGTGCGAACCGATAAATCCGGTTCCGCCAGTAACCAATATAGTACCTTTCATCTTATTAGTGTTTTTATTGTCTGGCAAAGATAGTATTTTTTTCGCAAACGCAACAGAAAAAGGAGATAAATTTGCCTCAAAACAAAAAAAGACGGCCGAACTTCTATGTTCAGCCATCTTTTTAAACTATGATTTGGCTATTTTTATAGTCCAAAGAGAACTTTCAATCCACCATCAACTCCGCTGAAGCCCATGAATGCCATTGCCAAAAGACCGGCAGAAACAAGCGCGATGGCAGTACCCTTCATTCCGGCAGGAACTTCAACAAGGTCAAGCTGCTCGCGAATACCGGCAAAGATTACCATTGCAAGTGCAAAGCCCAGAGCTGTTGAGAACGCATACACAATACCTGTAAGAAGGTTTGGCTCGATGCCGTATGTTGCGTATGTGCCCTGTGCCACGATAATTGCAACACCAAGGATACAGCAGTTTGTTGTGATAAGAGGAAGGAACACGCCAAGGCTCTGGTAAAGAGCTGGAGAAACCTTCTTCAGAATAATCTCAACCATCTGTACAAGTGCAGCAATAACGAGGATGAACGCAATTGTCTGCAAGTACTGCAAGCCGAATGCGTCGAGCACGAACTTCTGCAAAAGATATGTCACGATAGTTGCGATTGTGAGCACAAAGGCTACAGCCGCACCCATACCAGAGGCTGTCTCAATCTTCTTTGAAACGCCGAGGAACGGACAGATACCCAAGAACTGTGACAACACTACGTTGTTCACAAATATAGCGGTAATAAATATAAGTATAAATGCCATAATTCTTAACTTTTACAGGTTATGCTTTTAACTTGTTTACGATGGCGATAAGATAGCCAAGCGCAAGGAACGCACCCGGAGCCAGCACAAACACCAACATTCCGTAGTTCTCAGGGAAGATTTCGAAGTTGAAAATCTTACCAGAACCGAGGAACTCGCGCACCGCACCAAGAGTTGTAAGACCAAGGGTGAAGCCAAGACCGATACCAATACCGTCGAAGATTGATGGGATTGGACCGTTCTTTGCTGCAAAAGCCTCGGCACGACCAAGGATGATACAGTTTACAACGATAAGCGGAATGAACAGACCGAGAGATGCGTACACGTCAGGCACGTATGCCTGAAGAACCATCTGAAGGATTGTTACCAAGCTGGCAATCACCACGATGTAAGATGGGATACGAACCATATCAGGAATAAGGTTCTTGATAAGCGAGATAAGGAAGTTTGAGAAAATCAAGACTGCCGTTGTCGCCAATCCCATAGACATACCGTTGATAGCCGATGATGTTGTACCCAGTGTAGGACACATACCCAAAAGGAGTACAAACGTAGGGTTCTCTTTAATGATACCGTTTAGCAGAATTTTAAAATTATTCATATCGATACTCCTTTCTTTTATTTGTTACTACATGTTGAAGTCTCGGCAACCGAATCATTTACGCACTCGTCGGCAGCAACGGCAGGCGCGCTGCATGATGCGCCGCTCTTGTAAGCCTTGTATGCTGCATTAACGGCACGGAGGAATGCGCGGCTTGTGATTGTTGAAGCAGTGATGGCATCAACATCGCCACCGTCCTTGCTTACAACAAGCTCCTTCTCGCCCGGATTCTTCCCGATGATGTTACCCTTGCCGTCCTTCTGGAACCAAGTAGAAGCCTTTGCTCCAAGTCCCGGAGTCTCAGCAGTCTCAAGAACCTGATAGCCCTTGATGCTTCCAGCCTCATCGAAACCAACGAGGATTGTAAGGTTACCGCCAAAACCGTTAGGGTCTGTGCTCTGTACGGCTGCACCCTTGTCGGTGTTGTAGATGATGGCAGTAATATCGCCCTTCTCGTTCTTCATTGTATCAACCTTCTGAACTACAGGAGCTGCTTCAGCAACAAGAACCTTCTGGATACCAGCAGCAAGGTTCTCAGCCTTAATCTTCTCAATCTGAGGGGCTGTCATCTGGTTTACATAAGCCAGAATACCAGCGGCCACAACCGACACAACGGTCAGCACAATGGCCATATTACCAATAGTAGAATCAAGCTTTTTCATTTCTTAACAACCTCCCCAAATCTTTTAGGTTTACAATAATTGTTGATAAGTGGTGTAAAGGCATTCATTATAAGAATTGCAAACGACATACCTTCTGGATATGCACCGAAGTTACGGATTACAACTGTAAGGAAACCTATTGCTACACCATAAATAACCTGTCCCTTTGAGTTCATTGGTGATGAAACATAGTCGGTTGCCATGAAGATAGCACCCAACATCAGACCACCGCTGAACAATACTTGGAACGGATCGGCATATACAGGATTTGCAACGTGCAAAAGTCCTGCGAACACAAGAACTGTACCGATGATTGATACAGGAATATGCCATGTGATTGTCTTCTTGAAAAGCATCCATGCAAAGCCGATGAGCAATGCAAGAGCTGAAATCTCACCAAGACAGCCTGCACCGCCTTGTGAGTAAGTTCCGAGAAGCATATCCATAGAACTTGGAAGCTGGCTCAATACAGAAGCATCGCCGCTCTTGATGGCTGTTGTCATGACAGACAATGGAGTTGCACCGGTTGTTGCATCGGTATAAGCACCGAGCTGACCAGCCTCTGGCCATGTTGTCATCTGCACAGGGAACGAAATAAGAAGGAATACACGACCAACGAGCGCAGGGTTGAAGATGTTGCAGCCAAGACCGCCGAATGTCATCTTGCCGATGCCGATGGCAACGAGCGCACCGATGATGATAATCCAGATAGGAAGGTTACTTGGCAAGTTGAAGCCGAGCAACAGACCTGTGAGGGCAGCAGACAAGTCGCAAACGGTTGGCTCTGCCTTCAGAATGAATCGTGTAATTGCCCATTCAAAGAACACACATGCTGCAACTGATGTGAGCATTACAACAGCAGCACCAACACCAAACGCGTACAATGAGAACAACGCAGCAGGCACAAGCGCAATGATAACATTGAGCATGTTATTCTGTACACTGTCGCCGCTGTGTACGTGTGGTGACAAAGATATTGTTAATTTTCCCATTTTCTTAATTATTTAGTGTTACGGGCTCTGATAATGCCCATTACTGTCTGCTTACCGATACGGATATTGTCGAGCAGAGGTCTGTGCGAAGGACAAGTAAACTGGCAAGAACCGCACTCTATACATGATGTGATGTCCTCAGCCTCAGCCTTCTCCCAGTTAGCCTTTGCCGAAACTGTAGCCAACAAGAATGGCTCCAATCCCATAGGACATGCGCTAACACACTTGGCACAGCGGATACAGTTGCTTGCCTTTCCGCGCTTAGCCTCCTTGTCGTTCATGATAAGAACGCCTGATGAACCCTTGCAGATTGGCACTTCGATATTCATGAGTGCCTTACCCATCATAGGACCACCGCCGATAACCTTACCTGTATCTGATGGAAGTCCGCCGCAAGCCTCAATCAACTGGCTCATCGGTGTACCCATACGAGCAAGGAAGTTGCTTGGCTGTGCAAGGCTCTTACCTGTAACCGTAACGATACGCTCGAACAATGGCTTGTTCTTCATAACTGCCTCATAAACGGCGTATGCAGTACCTACGTTCTGAACAACTGCGCCTACGCTGATAGGAATTGCTGGAGGAGCAGGAACCTGACGGCGGATAACTGCGTCGATAAGCTGCTTCTCACCACCCTGCGGATATTTAGTCTTCAAAGGTACAATCTCGATGTTTGGATAAGCCTGAGCCTTCTCTGTCATCAGTTTGATGGCATCTGGCTTGTTCTCCTCGATACCGATGTAACCCTTGTTTACCTTTACAGCCTTCATTATGAGGTCAACACCAACGAGAACCTGATCTGCCTTCTCGAGCATCAGACGATGGTCGGCAGTAAGATAAGGTTCGCACTCAACAGCGTTGATGATAACGCACTCAGCCTTTGCTCCCGGAGGAGGACAGAGTTTAACGTGTACAGGGAAGCAAGCACCGCCCATACCAACAAGTCCGGCGTTCTTTATCTTCTCAACGATAAGCTCAGGAGTGAGGTCGGGACGGTCAGCAGTCTTGACAAGGTCTTCGCTGCGGTCGATAGTCTCTTCCCATTCGTCACCCTCAACCTTTATATATATAGCAGGCTTGCGATAACCGCTTGCATCGATAACTGTATCAATCTTCTGCACAGTTCCTGAGACAGAAGAGTAAATACCTGCCGAAACGAAACCTCCTGCCTCGGCAATCATGGTTCCGACCTTGACCTTGTCGCCCTTTGCAACAACAGCCTTAGCCGGCGCACCGATATGCTGACCAAGCGGGAACACAGCAACCTCAGGGAGGGCTGCAACCTTTATCGGCTGGTCGGCAGACAATTTATTTTCTTCGGGATGAACACCGCCAATTCTAAATGTCTTCACTTTATTCGGTTTTTTGTTTGTTACTAAATTTGATTAAGCCTCTGCCTTTGGAGTTTCCTCTGCCGCTGGCTTTGGAGCCTCGACAGCAGCCTCAGCCTTTGGAGCAGCCGGAGCAGCAGCTGGTGCATCCTCAGTCTTTGGCTTTGGAACAGGAACTTCCCATGTAGCGTGGATTGCGTGGCGTACGTTACATGCGTTTACGCACTGACCGCAAGCCTTACACTTCTCAGGGTCGATGTATGCGAGGTTGTTCTCAAGGGTGATAGCCTCGAACTTACATACCTTAACACACTTGCCGCAACCGATACATGACACGTTACATGCCTTCATTGCAACAGGCCCCTTGTCCTTGTTAACACAGTCAACCCACACACGGCGAGCAGAACCTTTCACTACACGACCCTTTGGACGAATCTCGATGATGTTGCGCGGACAAGCCTTAGAACATGCACCGCAGGCTGTACACTTCTCTTCGTCAACCTCTGGCAGGCCAGTCTCTGGGTTCATGTGGATGGCGTCGAACTTACATGCACCAACACAGTCGCCACAGCCCAGACATCCGAACTGACAAGCAGTCTCGCCTGCACCTGTTGCATTTGCAACGCGGCAAGAGATTGCTCCGTCGTACTCGACAATGCGAGGGCGGTTCTGGCATGAGCCGTTACATCTAACAACAGCCACCTTTGGCTCGGCAGCAGCAGCCTCAAGACCAAGGATAGCTGCAACCTTCTCCATTACAGGCTGACCGCCTACTGGACAGAGTTTGCCCTCGAGCGAACCGCCGTCGGCAGCCTTTACGCATGCTGCGGCAAAGCCTGAACATCCCGGAAAGCCACATCCACCGCAGTTTGCCTGTGGCAAAACCTCAGACACCTGTCCGATGCGTGGATCTTCGTGAACAGCAAACTTCTTAGAGGCAAAGAACAAGACCAAAGAAGCCAACAGTCCTATTGCTCCAAGAACAATTACTGCAATCAGAATTACATTCATAAGTTTGATTTTTATTATTTAGTTTTTTATTATTGTAAAAGAAAATTTCTTTGTCAATCTGGCACGCATAGTATACAGAACGAAATAATATGGCACAAGAATGCCAAGGCCTGCAGCGGCCGCAACAATCTCGTTCTTACCAAAGGCATAGTATGCAGCGAACGTAGCCACGAGCAACAGCACAAACGGATACATATATGCAAGCAGTACGGCCTGAATGCCGTATGATGTTGCACCAACCACCGTCACCTCGTCGCCTACCGCATAGTTAGTAGCTTCATAGTCGTAAATATCTATAAGATGTTCCTTACTCTCCGCCGACTTACACATGTCCAACGCCTTGCAGGATGCACACGCCGACGTTTGTACAATCTTTACTTTAATATGATTTTCTTCTATCGAATCAATTATTCCCTGATGTTTAATTGCATCTGCCATATTTGACAAGTCTACATTACAAAAATCGAGCAAATGTAGGTATTTTATCTTAAACAAAGAAAAAAACAAGTGATTATTTTTTCAATAAATACTCTTTTCTTTAAAATTGTTCGGATTTATCACAATTATACTAAAAAAAGTCACCGTTAATGCAAACGGAAATGTTTTTTTACCTATTTTTGTTTGCCAAAAAGTTTAGTATTTACTATTATTTAATAAACATGAAAAGATTTTTGTTCTTACTATCACTCATTGCTGCTGTTACAACAGGAGTAAAGGCTCAGAAGCCTGAAATCATCAAACTTTGGGGCTCTAAGGGAGCACCAACCGACAACGGACTTGCCGGTCAGGAGACAAAAGAGGGCAACGGATATAAAAACGTAGCCGAGGCAGAACTGTGGTGCTATCCAGCCAAGAAGGCAAACGGAAAGGCTATCGTATGCTGTCCCGGCGGCGGCTACACTCACCTTGCTTTTGCACACGAGGGAACAGACATGGCTCAGTGGTTCAACAATCAGGGAATCACTTTCTGTGTTCTGAAGTACCGTATGCCAAACCAGCACAACGGTGTTCCGTTGGAGGATGTTAAGCAGGCTCTGAAGGTTGTACGCGACCACGAGCGCGATTGGGGCGTTGACAAGCGCAAGGTGGGAATCATGGGCTCATCAGCCGGCGGTCATCTGGCTTCAACAGCTGCCACTCATCTCTCATCTGCCGAAGGTCCTAACTTCCAGATTCTTCTGTATCCTGTAATCTCTATGGACCAGAGCATCACTCACCGCGGCTCAAGAGAGAACCTCATCGGCAAGAATCCGACAGAGATGGTTGTCAAGGGCTTCAGCAACGAACTTTGCGTTAGCGAGACAACTCCAAAGGCTTTCATCGTATTCAGCGCCGACGACAAGGTTGTTGTTCCTGAGAACACAATCCGCTACGCTCAGGCTCTCATTGCACACAAAGTGCCTTGCACTATCCACATGTACCCTATAGGCGGACACGGCTGGGGCTACCGCGACTCGTTCACTTACAAGAGAGAGTGGACAGGCGAGCTCGAGAAGTGGCTCTTGGAGATGGACAGATAAAATAAGAGGTGCATTTTCAGACACTTATTCTTTGCCAATCAAAAAAAAAGGATTATCTTTGCAGCCGTCTTTACGAGTTAGAGACATTTCAAACCTATTATTCATTTTTAAAACATTTTAACAAAATGGCTACAAGAATTAGATTGCAGCGTAACGGTCGTAAGAGCTACGCTTTCTACTCAATCGTTATTGCTGATGTAAGAGCTCCACGTGATGGTAAGTTTACAGAGAAGATTGGTACTTACAACCCTAACACCAATCCTGCTACAGTAGATTTGAACTTTGAGCGTGCATTGTACTGGGTTGAGACTGGTGCTCAGCCAACTGACACTGTTCGCAACATCCTTTCAAACGAGGGCGTTTACATGATGAAGCACCTTAAGGGTGGTGTAAAGAAGGGCGCATTCGACGAGGCTGCTTGTGCTGCTAAGTTCGAGGCTTGGAAGAACGCTAAGACTCAGAAGACTGACGCTGCTAAGGCTAAGGTTGCTGATGCAAAGAAGGCTGACGTCGCTGCTCGTCTTGAGGCAGAGAAGAAGGTTAACGAGACTATCGCTAAGAAGGTTGCCGACAAGAAGGCTGCTGAGGCTCTTGCTAAGGCTGAGGCTGAAGCTGCTGCAAAGGCAGAGGCAGAGGCTGCTGAGGCTCCAGCTGAAGAGGCTGCTGCAGAAGCACCTGCAGAGGCATAATCAAAATCTTCTTATCTTAAGATTTAAAAAGGCTGTTCCAATCGGAGCAGCCTTTGATTTTTATACACTTGCTATCTTTTTATTAGCGTATAATACAACATCTTTTATTACCAGTTTCTGCACTGCGCAGATAAGTTCTTGCATTGCCATATAATTGGGTGCACCGTCACGAACAGGAAGCATAATATTCAACTCATCTGCATCTTTTGCATAAAAATTATGTCCATAATTGAATTGCCCGTTATGAGCTGATTTATGACAAGCTGTAGTAACAAATATTGCAGCGAATTTATCAAGATTTTCCGTATGAACAACAGCAACATGGTCATCTGCCCCGTAATCATAATTGCGGTACTTTGCAGAACCAAACATATCTATCGTTGTCGTGTTCTTTGAAAAGACTTCAACCTCATTTGAAATAAATGCAGAGATTCCAGTATCTGCTTCACCAGCCGTAACAAAAGGCAAATCGCCTTCTGTTCTGTCATCACTTTTCAATCGTTTGCCACGAGTAGATTTTCCAAATAATTTTTCCACTTTAAACTCGCGCCACTCAAGCGAATCTATAGTTCGCAAAGCGTTAGATTCACTTTCTGTCAAAGTATAGTCTGACAAGCCAGTAGTCGCAAGGTAAGCAGAAAGTTTACACATATTTTCCTCTTTTATCTCGCGTATAAATGACTCCATAAAATCAAAGTCTATTTCACCATCGTTGGTCTGAGGGAGATGGATTATCCCAAATCGGTCATTAGGATTTCTCGGTGCTGTATGGCAGAGAGAAATCCTTTAGTTTTTCCCATATCGAGAGGAAGGATCGTCGTGTTTTCAACGACCTGGCCAAGTACAGAATGTGCTTGTTCTTTGTCCTTCCCAGATATGCGGGTGTTGATATCAGTTCGTAGCGGATTGTCTTGAGGAACTTCTTTTTGTCGGAGTTCATCAATGCATGGCGAAACAGCGACATGAAGTTGTATGCCATGATTATGAAATTGCCGCAGGCTTCTGTCGCCCAGAAGTTGTGCGATACGAAGTCGTCTATAGAAAAATCGTATTTCAGTTCCTTGATTCTGTTCTCTGAGTCGGCTCTGCC
>FNBQ01000046.1:0-399 GCA_900102385.1 Bacteroidales bacterium KHT7
GACGTACCTTGGACGTACCTTGGACGTACCTTGGACGTACCTTGGACGTACCTTGGACGTACCTTGGACGTACCTTGGACGTACCTTGGACGTACGAACAATTTCTGACGAAATTGTTCGTTACAAATCCTCGTTTTTGCGCTTTGCCAGCCCCTTGCTACCCCCTTGCTATCCCCTTGCTATCCTCTTACTACCCCCTTGCTATCCTCTTACTACCCCCTTGCTATCGACTTACTTCAACCTTGCTATCGACTTACTTCAACCTACCCATCACCTTATCTGACTATACCATACATATTGTTTACATATATACCCTGCGTATAGCTTCCCTATACCTTGCGTATAGCTTGCCTCTATCTTCCTTCTTCCTACCTTCTTCCTACCTTCTTCCTACCTTCT
>FNBQ01000046.1:669-20639 GCA_900102385.1 Bacteroidales bacterium KHT7
TTTTGTATATACTAAACGGACAATTTCTGACGAAATTGTCCGTTATAAATCCTCGGCAATTATGAAAGCAATTTTGAATTATCAATTATGAATTTTGAATTGTTCATTGTCAACTGTTAATTGTTAATTTTCTTTCACTTTTTAACTTACAAACCAAAGAATCTGAAAGTTCATTATCAATTGCCAGCCGTGAGTTATGATTTGTCATTTACAGGTCGCATATTGAATATAAACTGAATATACATTCTATATCTGCATCATTTTTACGGATTTTGATGCAGATTTTAGGCAAATGATGCAGATTATTAGACAGAAAACAGTATATTTGCGACCGTTAATAAGTGAAAAGCAAATAATGCATCAGTACAATTATACAAGTACATCCAACAAACTTCTGGTTGCTGAAATTGTAAAACTGCTGACAGAATTATACGAATGCAAAGGGCGGCAAGACCTGTACATCGAGAATGCTCCCGAGATTCTCAAGTCTCTGATGGATCAGGCACAGTCGCTCAGCGCAATATCGGCATGCAGCATTACCGGCTCAGATATAACCGCCGAGCAACTGCACGCTCTCGCCGAAAACGACATCAACCCTAACGGCAGAGCCGAAGAAGAAGCCATAGGCTACTATCAGGCTCTGACTTCCATCTACGAGGACTACGAGAATATTCCGATAAGCACCGACACAATTTGCAAACTGCACGAGAAACTGTACAGATACACGCCCGGAGTTACAGGCGGAAAACTGAAGCAGAACGACTTTGTAGTTGCCGAAACGATGAAGGACGGAAGCGAAAAGGTTCAGTTCGTTCCGGTAAAGTCGGGCGACACGCGCGACTCCCTTAACACGCTCTGCAACAAGTTTAACGAGGCTTTGCAGAAAGGCACATACTCGCCTCTGCTGCTCATTCCTATCTTCACGCTCGACTTTCTGTGCATCCGCCCATTCAAGCACGGCAGCGGAAGAATAAGCCGGCTCCTGACTCTGCTCCTGCTATACAAGCACGGCTTCTTTGCCGGGAAATACGTTAGTCTGGAGAAAATCGTAGCCGAGAACATAGACACCTATCACAGCACGCTGCGCGAGAGTGCCGACGGATGGCACAACAACTCTAACAACTACATGCCGTTCGTGCGCTTCTACCTCGAACTGATAAGAACAACATACGAACGCTTTCAGGAGCGCGTAGAACTGCGCCGCAACGGAAAACTGTCGAAGGCAGACAGAGTGAAATCGGTCTTCGAAAAAAAGATGGGACGCATAAAAAAGCGCGACATCGCCGCCTGCTGCCCCGACATCAGCATGACAACCATTGAGCGCACGCTTGCCGAACTGCTTGCCAACGGCAGCATAGAAAAAGTGGGAAGCGCACGCGCCACAGCATACATTCTGAAAAAGTAATAATAAAATAGACATACAAATGAAAAAACTTCTTCTTGGCGACGAGGCTGTTGCACTTGGTGCAATACATGCCGGACTGAGCGGTGTCTACGCATATCCGGGCACTCCGTCGACCGAAATTACCGAGTTTATCCAAACAAACAAGGAGGCTAAGGAACGCAACATACGCAGCCGCTGGTGTACAAACGAAAAGACTGCCATGGAGGCAGCCCTCGGAATGTCGTATGCCGGCAAACGCACATTGGTGTGCATGAAGCACGTTGGAATGAACGTGTGTGCCGATGCCTTCGTCAACTCAGCCATAACAGGCGTAAACGGCGGCCTGATTGTACTTGCCGCCGACGACCCTTCGATGCACTCTTCGCAGAACGAGCAGGACTCTCGCTTCTACGGAAAATTTGCCATGATTCCAGTTTTTGAGCCATCAAACCAGCAGGAAGCATACGACATGATGGCTAAGGCGTTCGACTACTCCGAGGCTATCAAAGAGCCTGTGCTTCTGCGCGTTGTAACCCGACTGGCACACTCTCGCGCAGCCGTTGAGATTGGCGAGGCTCGCAAGCAGAACGAACTGAACCCGTCTAAGGACAGTTGGGTTCTCCTTCCGGGAATTGCACGAAAGAAATACGACGCGCTCATCGAGAAGCAGAGCGAGATGAACAGCGCAGCCGAAAATTCGACATACAACAAGGTTGAGAACGGCAACGGAAAACTGGGCATCATTGCCTGCGGAATTGCCTACAACTACGTTAAGGAAGCACTCAACGGCGAGGCTGCCAACATCCTGAAAATATCTCAGTATCCGCTGCCAGAGGCTAAGATTAAGGCATTGGCCGAGAAATGCAGCGAGATTATCGTGGTTGAAGACGGTCAGCCGGTTGTTGAACTCGACGTAAGAGGCTTGCTCGGCGCAGGATATCCGCTGAAGGGCAGACTCACGGGCGACCTTCCACGCACAGGCGAACTTACTCCCGACAGCGTGGCAAAGGCTCTCGGAAAGCCTTACGGCGCAGTATTCGAGAGCGCAAAGAATCTTGCAGGCCGTCCTCCGCAGTTGTGCCAAGGCTGCGGCCATCGCGATGTGTACAACGCTCTTAACGAGGTTCTTGCAACATATCCCGACTATCGCATCTTCGGCGACATAGGCTGCTACACTCTCGGCGCACTTCCTCCGTTCAAGGCTCTTGCAAGTTGCGTTGACATGGGCGCATCAATCACCATGGCCAAGGGTGCTGCCGATGCTGGCTTCTTCCCTTCTGTTGCCATCATTGGCGACTCAACATTCACACACTCGGGAATGACTGGTCTGCTCGATGCCGTAAACGACAAGAGCAACATCGTGGTTGTAATCTCCGACAATCTTACAACCGGAATGACAGGCGGTCAGGACAGCGCAGGAACAAACAAGTACGAGGCTATCTGCCTTGGCCTGGGCGTTGAGCCAGAGCACATACGCGTGGTTGTGCCGCTGCCAAAGAACATGGAAGAGATTACACGCGTGATAAAGGAAGAGATTGAATACAACGGCGTTTCTGTAATAATTCCACGAAGAGAATGTATGCAGACACTCCAGCGTCATCTGCGCGAAGCAAAGAAAAAAAACAAGTAACAAGATGAAGAAAGATATCATACTATGCGGTGTGGGCGGACAAGGAATCCTCTCAATCGCAACCATCATAGGCGAGGCCGCAACACAGGCTGGTCTGCATCTTAAACAGGCTGAAGTTCACGGAATGAGCCAGCGCGGAGGAGACGTACAGAGCAATCTGCGCCTCTCTACCGACGAGATTTACTCAGACCTCATCGCCCTTGGCAAGGCCGACGTGATAATCTCTATGGAGCCGATGGAGGCTCTTCGCTATCTGCCATACCTTAGCAAGGACGGAAAGATTGTAACAAGCAGCAAGCCGTTCATCAACATTCCAAACTATCCCGACGAGGCCGAACTGAACAAGGAACTAGACGCAATGCCAAGCGTAAAACTCGACATCGAGAAGATAGCAAGCGAACTGGGCATGGCAAAGGCTGCCAACATGGTTCTGCTGGGCATGGCTGCACCTTACATCGAGATTGTGTCGGTTGAGCAACTACGCGAGGCTATAAAGAGCATCTTCGCACGCAAGGGCGAGGCTATCGTGAATGCAAACCTTCAGGCGTTTGACAAAGGTGTGGAGGCAACAAAATGAAACAGACTCCGATAGACTATGAGATTGTAGCCTCAACAATAAGCGAGATGGGGCTCGACGACTTCTCAACGGCTACAATACGCGATATAGCAACCCTTTCGAGAGTTCTCGAAAAGAAAACCGGAAAGCCTTTCATCCACTTGGAGATGGGCGTTCCGGGCCTTAAGCCAAGCAAGATTGGAATGGATGCCGAGGCCAAGGCTCTTGCCGAGGGATGCGCGGCTGCATATCCTCCAAACGGCGGTATTCCAAGACTGAAGGAGGCTGCATCAAAGTTCATAAAGGCATACATCGGCGTTGATGTTGCACCCGAAGGATGCGTAGCCACAACAGGCTCAATGCAAGGTACTTTCGCCGTGTTTACAACAATACGCCACGCCATTCCCGAAAAGGATACGGTTCTGTTCATCCATCCGGGATTCCCTGTGCAGACAACACAATGCGAGATTATCGGGCTGAAGACGACAAGCTTCGACATTCACGACTTCCGAGGCGACAAACTAATTGCCAAGATGGAAGAGTTCCTGAAGAAGGGCAACATCGCCGCCATCGTATATTCAAACCCTAACAATCCGTCGTGGGTTTGCTTTAACGAGGACGAACTGAAGGGCATTGGCGAACTGGCAACAAAATACGACACCATCGTGCTCGAAGACCTTGCATACTTTGCAATGGACTTCCGCCACGACCTTTCGCACCCTTACGAAGCACCTTATCAGGCTTCTGTGGCACGATATACCGACAACTACATTCTGTCAATCTCTGGCTCAAAGGCATTCAGCTATGCCGGACAGCGTATTGGCGTAAGTTGCATATCAAACAAACTGTCGGCAAGAGTATTCCCTGCCCTACAGAAGAACTTCGGCGTGGGCGCATTCGGAAAATTCTTCTACGACCGCGTTATGTACACGCTTTCAAGCGGCGTTACACACTCAACACAGCACGCCATGGCTGCCATGATGGAGGCTGCCTGCGACGGCACGTTCAACTTCGTTGCCGAGGTGCGCGAGTATGGACGCAGAGCCGAGTTCATGAAGAAGGTTCTGCTTGCCAACGACTTCTATTTGGTTTACGACAACGACATGGGCGCACCGCTTGCCGACGGATTCTACTTCACCGTACAGTATCCGGGCATGACCGACATAGAACTTAGCAAGGAACTGATGTTCTATGGAATTGCCATGTTCCCTCTCGACACGATGGGAAGCACGCAGCAGGGCGTGAGGGTGTGCACATCGTTCATCACGCAAGAGCAGTTCCCTCTGTTCGAGGAACGCATCATAGAATTCAGACAAAATCACAAAATTTGACAAAACTAACTCTCTTAATCTCACTCTTAAAAAATGATCTGGAATAAGGCAAAAGAAACAATGTCGCGCGACGAGATGCACGATTTGCAGGGCAAGCGACTTGTAAAGCTGGTAAAGTATGTCTATACCAACGTGAAATTCTATCGCGAGAAGATGCAGGCTTTGGGCATCGAACCGGGCGATATACACGGCATTGAAGACATAGTTAAACTTCCGTTTACTACAAAGCAGGACCTCCGCGACAACTATCCTTACGGACTTCAGGCTGCTCCGGCAAGCGAGATTGTACGCGTGCATGCCTCATCGGGAACAACAGGAAACCCTACAATCGTGGGCTACACTCAGAAGGACATCGAGATATGGGCTGAATGTGTGAGCCGATGCCTCGGCGCAGCCGGTATGTCGAAGGAAGACACATTCTCGGTATCTTACGGATACGGTCTGTTTACCGGCGGACTGGGACTTCACTACGGCGTTGAGAACATCGGCGCGGCTGTAGTTCCAACATCAACCGGAAACACAGAGAAGCACCTGCGCCTGATGCGCGACCTGAAGATTACCGGAACGGCTGCAACACCTTCGTACATGCTCTATCTTGCCGAGACAATGGAAAAGATGGGCATAAAGAAGGAAGACCTCTCGCTGAAGGCTGCCCTCTGCGGCGCAGAGCCTTGGACTGAGAACATGCGTCAGGAGATTCAGAACAAACTGGGACTGAAGATGTTCAACATCTACGGTCTGAGCGAGGTTCTTGGTCCGGGTGTATCATACGAGTGCGAATGTCAGAACGGCTCGCACATCTGCGAAGACCACTTCTTCCCTGAAATCATCGACCCCGACACCCTCGAGCCGCTGCCTTACGGACAGCAGGGCGAACTTGTGTTCACAACCCTTACAAAGGAGGGAATGCCGGTTTTGCGCTACCGCACACGCGACATCAGTTCGCTAATGATAGACGAGTGTCCATGCGGCAGAAAGAACATAAAGATGGGCCCAATTATGGGTCGCTCAGACGATATGCTCATCATCCGAGGCATCAACGTGTTCCCATCGCAGGTAGAGAGCGTAATCCTCAGTCTGCCTGAGTTCGAGCCACGCTACATGATTATCGTTGACCGCGTAAACAACCTCGACACAATTCAGGTTCAGGTTGAGGTAAGAAAAGAATTCTACTCAACCGACACGGTCAAGGAACTCGCCCTGAAGAAGAAACTCGCAGCCAAGTTGCAGAGCGTCATCGCCATCAAGGCTGACATCAAGATTATGGCTCCGGGAAGCATCGAACGCTATCAGGGCAAGAGCGTGAGGGTGATTGACAACCGCGCAATAAAGAACAAATTCACAAAGTGATGACTTTATTGGAAAGACTTAATAAATTCGACCGATTCGCCGCCTCTAACGGCATCAGGATAACTCACATCGAAGAGGGATTCGCCAAGGCGGAGATGGACGTCGAAGAACGGCACTTAAACGGAGCAGGCGTTTGCCAAGGTGGAGCAATATTCACCTTGGCCGACCTTGCCTTCGCCGCCGTTTCGAACACACATGGCGCAATGAGCGTGGGAATAAGCAACAGCATAACCTACCACAAGTCGGCAAAACTGGGCGACCATCTCACGGCTGAGTGTACCGAGGTGTTCGAGCATCACAAACTGCCGTCGTGCAGCATGATGGTGCGCAACCAAGACGGCACGCTGATAGCATCGGCCACCGGACTTGCATACAGCACCAAGGCACAGATGGAGGTTGACGGACTTATGTAACTCACATTTTTTTACTATAATTTAATACCAGAAAACTATAAACATGGATGTAAATTCAGAATTCCTTCACCCCGACAAAGAAACGCTTTCGAGGGAAGAGATAAAAGCACTTCAGCTTGAACGACTGAAAGCAACAGTAAAGCATTGCATGAACTCGGAATTTTACAAGAAAAGATTCGAGGAAGCCGGCATTACACCCGACGACATCAAGACTCTCGACGATATCCGCAAAATTCCGTTCACAACAAAGCAGGATTTAAGAGACACCTATCCTTTCGGAATGAGAAGCGTTCCGTTGGAGAAATGCGTCCGTCTGCACTCATCGAGCGGCACAACGGGCAACCCGACGGTAATTCTGCACACGCAGAAAGACCTCGACGAATGGGCTAACGCCGTGGCACGATGCCTGTGGATGGTTGGCCTACGCCCCGACGATGTGTTCCAGAATTCATCGGGATACGGCATGTTTACCGGCGGACTGGGCTTCCAATACGGAGCCGAGCGACTGGGAATGCTTACCGTTCCGGCAGCAGCAGGAAACACGCTACGACAGATTAAGTTCATAACCGACTTCGGAACAACGGCAATACATGCCGTGCCATCGTATGTAACTCGCATCAAAGAGGTTATGGACGAACTTGGCATCGACCCAAAGAAGGATACAAAACTGAAACTTCTCGCCATAGGCGCAGAGCCGCACTCTGAGGAACAGCGCAAGAAGATTGAGAAAATGCTCGGCGTAAAGGCTTACAACTCGTTTGGAATGAGCGAGATGTGCGGTCCGGGCGTGGGCTTTGAATGTAAGGAGCAGAACGGACTCCACTTCTGGGAGGACTACTACATCGTTGAGATTGTAGACCCAGAGACCCTCGAACCTGTACCCGACGGCGAGATTGGCGAACTTGTGCTCACAACCATCAACCGCGAGGCTATGCCGCTGCTGCGCTATCGCACGCGCGACCTTACGCGAGTTCTGGGCTACGACTGTCCGTGCGGCAGAAAACACATCCGCATAGACCGCATGAAAGGCCGCTCGGACGATATGATGGTACTTCGCGGCGTAAACATCTTCCCTATCCAGATTGAGAAGATTCTGATGCAGTTCAAGGAACTCTCTACCGACTATCTCATAACCCTCACCACCGACAACGACAATGACAACATGACCGTAGAGGTGGAACTCGACCAACTCTTTACCGACGATTACACTCGCCTGCAATCGCTCACAAAAGAGATTACGCGCCGCCTGAAGGACGAGATTCTGCTAACCCCAAGAGTAAAACTCGTGCCAAAGGGAACGCTGCCTAAGAGCGAGGGCAAGGCCGTGAGAGTGAAAGACTTAAGAACCGTTTACCAGTAAAATACAAGTATTATGACAGTATTACAGTTATCAATCTTTATCGAGAACAAGAGCGGAACGCTTCTCAAGGTTCTGAAACTGCTGAAAGAGGCGCAGATACAGATTATCGCATCGACCATTGCCGACACGCTCGACTACGGCATCTACCGCATCATCTGTAGCAACCCAACCGAGGCTTACAAGATTCTGAAAGAGTCGGGCATAAGCGTTGCCCTGTCGGATGTGTTTGCCATCAGGCTGAACGACCAGCCGGGACGCGCCGCCGATGCCATAGAACTGTTCTCGAACGAGGGAATATCGATTGCCTACATGTATTCGTTCCTTCTGGGCAACCACGGAATTCTTGTTTTCCGCACCGACAATGCCGAGCGCGCAAAGGAAGTAATCATACTTAACAAACTCGATTTTGTGGCAGACAAGAATCTGGCAGAAATGAAATAATATACAATCAAAAGAGAATACTTTTGCAATTATTCTGCATAAAAACACTCTCGATTGCATATCAATATTATAATAATTCAAAATTAAGCACATTGGCACAAAAAAATGCATTTTAATATGCATTTTTTCACGTCAATGTGCTTTTATTTAAAAATTTGATATAATTTTGCACTCCATAATAATAAAAAAACATTTGTGAATATGAAGTATCCAATTTTAACAGCCGAAGAGGCTGCATCCCTTATCAAGAACGACTACACCATTGGTATTGGTGGATTTTCATCTGTTGGAACGCCAAAGGCAATTCCGTCGGCACTGGCAAAACACGCTCAGGCGCTGCACGAGAAAGGCGAAGAATTCAGAGTTGGATTGATAACTGGAGGTGCAACCGGAAAGCAGATTGACACAGAACTGTCGCTTGCCCACGCTGTAAAGTTCAGAACTCCGTTCCAGAGCAATAAGGATATGCGCGCAGCCATCAACAGCGGCGAAGTGCAGTACTTCGATGTTCACCTTTCAATGATTGGTCAGGACGTAAACTACGGCTTCCTTGGCAAAATTGACGTTGCCATCGTTGAGGCTTCAGACATAACAGAGGACGGCAAGATTATCCTCTCAACATCTGTAGGTATCTCGCCTACCCTCGTAAAGGTTGCCGACAAGGTGCTTATCGAGCTTAACGCATCGCACACAGGCAAACTTACAGGAATGCACGATATCTACATCCCTGAGATTCCGCCTTACCGCAAGCCAATAAACATCGTAAATCCGGGCGACCGCATCGGTACAACCTACGTTGACGTAGACCCAAAGAAGGTTCTTGGCGTTGTTATGACCGACTGCCGCGACAATATGGCTCCGTTCACTCCGCTAAACGAGGAGACTCAGACCATCGGTAACCTTGTTGCCGACTTCCTTGTAAAGGAACTGAAAAACGGCGGCATTCCAAAAGAATTCCTTCCATTGCAGAGCGGTGTGGGCAACGTGGCAAACGCTGTGCTCGGCGCACTTGGCGACAATCCAGAAGTGCCGGCATTCTCAATGTTTACCGAGGTTATCCAGAACTCTGTTATGGACTTGATTATGAAGGGCAGATGTAACTATGTTACAGGTTCTTCACTCTCGCTTACAGAAGATGCGCTTAACATGATGTACGACAACATGAACGTATTCGGAAACCGCGTATTGCTGCGCCCTCAGGAGATTACAAACCATCCTGAGCTTATCCGCCGTATGGGTATCATTGCGCTCAATACTGCACTCGAGGCCGACATCTTCGGAAACATCAACTCTACACACGTTAGCGGAACAAAGATGATGAACGGTATAGGCGGTTCGGCCGACTTTGCACGAAACGCTTACCTTTCAATCTTCACCACTCCGTCAACAGCCAAGGGCGGTCTTATCTCGAGCATCGTGCCAATGGTTACGCACACCGACTCGTCAGAGCACAGCGTTCGCGTAATCGTTACAGAACAGGGTGTTGCCGACCTTCGCGGAAAGAGTCCGTCGCAGCGTGCACGCCTCATCATCGAGAACTGCGCCCACCCAGACTACAAGCAGCTTCTCTGGGACTATCTGAAGTTGTCTGAGGGTAAGGGATTGCACACTCCTCACTCTCTCCAGAACGCGTTCAAGATGCACATCGCTCTTGCCGAGACTGGCGACATGCGCAACTGCAAGTTTGCTTAAACTATCCGACCGATATAAATTTTCACATAATGCCCTCAGAAGTTTCTCTAAGAATTTCTGAGGGCTTATTTTTTTACTTTTTCTTCCTTTCTTCGAGGTACTCGTCGCGACCAGCAAACAAATCGCTTCCTACAGCTCCACTTCTGTATAAGAACAATACGGAGTCGTTGTATTCTATACTTGAATATTCGGAGCGCGACTCTACATGCCTTTTCCATACATCCTTTGGGGTGTTATGCAAAGGAATATCGTATAAATACGTCCCCAAGCCAACCCACTTATACAAGATTTCAATAGATTCGCCTGATTCAATCCGTTGAATATCACATGAATCAGTATACCCCTTTTCCCGGCAATACGACGCAGCCCAACCTTTATTCTTTAAACATATTCCCTTACAGCCCGCTTTCCATATCAGCTTCTTTATCTGCTGCAGTTCCGAGTCGTCCAAACCGATATTGGCACACTCCGCAGAATCGGGAAAACTGTTGTTATACGGATGGAAAAAGTCGTACTCGATACTGAGTTCGCACGAGTCGTTTATGGCTTTCTGGGCATAATCAGAAAGTTTTAACCCAAATCGGTTATTAGGATGGCTATTTTCGTGGTTACTTTCATAACCGTTTGATAACAAACACTTTACAAATTGAATTTTCTAATGACTGCCATTAGAAAAACGAGCTTACAAGTGGCTTACTTTCAAGGCTTTACAAACTTAACCACGGATTTATGTACTTCTAACGACCGATTTGGGTTTAAGATGTCGTCCTTGTTGTCTTCGTAGTGGTCTTCCATCTCATAGGCAACAGACTTAGGCTTATTTTCGGTAAAATAAAAAGCCACAAAGAACATTACAATATTAAGCAAGTGCAAGCCCAACACAATTTTGCGCCACCGATATCTCTCCAAAAGGGTATATATAAACGACATAAATGCAGTTAAGGCTACGAACAGCATCAATGGCAAGAGAACAAACACTGCAAGTAAGACGAAGGAATCATCATAAACAACAGCTAATATGAAGAGAGTAACCAGCAATGTCGGTACAATATTCAGAAGAAATTTCCACATAGAGTTTTATTTTTTCGGTACTTACGAATTACTTTATTGGATTAACCGCCGAGATACTCTTTACGGCGATGCTCGCCTTGTCCGACTGCGGTTTAAGGCAGACTACGAGCGATGTTATATCTTTTGAAATGAGCGGTTTTCCGTAGAGTTGCGGCATGGCGTATGCAAACGTAGGATAGCCGTCGCGCATAGGCTTCAGAGCCTCTTCGCGGAACAGTTCGAACGGAACGGTAATCTGCTCGGCCCCTGCGCCCAGTTCGGTCTCGGCAGTGTAGAAGCCTCCGTCGGCGGTGTAAGCCTGCCATTGCAGCGTGATGCCCTCCGAGAGTCGCTCGCACCTTAATTGCAGAGCCTCGAACACACGAGGGCGGCAAGCCAACTTATCGGCTATCTGGAGCAACATTCCGGCAGGACGTTTGTAGTCGGCGGCGTTGTCTATTCCTATCTGGAGGGCATCGCGCAGATAGACAAAGCGGCAGCCATTCTGCCAGCGCATCTGAAAGGCATCGATATCCGTGAGGGCGTTGTACAGTTCGGCAGGAGAATCGGACTTCACCACCTCGGTGCGACAGACATCGCGCGTGCTGAAATCCCATTGGTGCGGGTCTTTGGCTATGCCCGACGGATAAGCCACCGACTTGCCGTCGGCAGTTTGCAGAACCACGCTGTACTCAATCACGCCTTCTTCTGTAAGAATATCATTACCTATGTTTACCGAATATCCGTAAGGATTCCCGACCGTTTTCTGCATCTTCAGACGGAAATAACGTCCGCCCTTAACCGAACCGATGAGCCACACTTCCGACAGATTCTGCTGCGAAACCGCGCCTTCGGAATTCTGAATAGGAAGGGCAATATCAGCCTCAACAGAAAGACTTCTGCCCACCTCGACGGTTTTCGGCGAACGAATAACGACTTTGGCATCGGTCACGTTGCTTGGGCATTGCTTGAATTCCGCAAGTTTCTGAATATCAGCATCCGAAATATCTCCGCTGCCCAAAAGCCAACGACCGGGATAAACGCTGAATGTTCTGCCCTCAGCCTTTCCTGCCGAAGCCTCAACGCCGTCGTTAAGCACAAGCGGACGATAAGCGAAGCCGTCGCCAAGCGCATCGAGCGCGACGGTTATTGGCAGCCAATGGCTCTGGATTACCGACACGGTGCGCTCTGCCGAGTTATGGTTGGTAAACGGATTGTCGCACAGCAAAGCATCGGGATAGACTTCGAGAAGCCAAAGTCTGTCGGCAACCTTCTGCAAGAAATATGCGCCCGTTCCGCCGTAGCGTACAACCGAGCTGCTGCCCACGCCTGCAACAAGCGCAAGACTGTCGGCACAGACAGGTTTCACGGCTCTGTCGGCAATGCTGCGAGTGTAGGCAAAGACCGTTGGAGAGTTGTAGACCGTAACGTCGTTGCGACTGTCTACACTGCAATATCCAAACGTGTTGCTCTGCGGAAAATCGGGGAACTTCTGCAATGACTTGGTTTCGGCAAAGACCTTGCCGGCAATAAACATTCCCACAGCCTTAGACGGCGTGAAACAGAGATTAAGATAGTGCGTGTTGTAATCGGTATTTACAGGTGCTTCGAAGAAGGGGTCGTAGGCAAACTGCGTAGCCCACTGGAACCCAGCCTCGCGGAAGGCGCGCGCCATTGCCGGATACATGTAACTGCCAAGCATATCGGCAGAATCGAACTCGTAAATCCACTTTAGTTTGTTGGCAAAACGCTTGTCGGCAGCAAACGGAATGTTGTAGTGCGCCACCAGCGGAAGTCCATTCTCGCCTCGCGGCTCACCGCTGCACAATCCGAGCGGATACCACTGCATCGTAAATCCGTCGGCATTAGACCGAAGCGTGGCATCAGCCTTCTGCGAGTTCTCGCTAATGTTGTACAGAACAGGCTTCTTGAATCCGCTGCTCTTGATAGCCTTTACCATGCGCGTGATGTAAGCCGTCACCTGCTTGTCGGTCAGCGCGTGCTCGTTAGGCTCGTTGTTCACCTCGATGGCAACAACGGCAGGCTCGGCGGCGTATGTGTTTCCGGTGTATCGGTTTTTGTGCTTCATAAACTGTTTCAGATAGTTCTCCATTGCCTTTATGCTCGGCTCATGCAGAAGAATCTCGCCCTTGCCCTTCTTGTTGCTGAATCCCGGCTGGGAGAGGTCGTCGGGCTCGGGCCATCCGTTGCCCCAAAAGGCAATGGGCGTTAGGGTTACTTCGATGCCGCGTTTCTTCATCTCGGCAACGGTATAGTCGAGCAGGTCGAGATGTTCGTTTTCTATCAGATTTCCGTCGCCGTCGCTTATCTCAACATCCCAAACGTGTATGCGATAGGCGTTCATACCCATACGCCAGATGTGATATACATCGCGGCTGATGGCTTCCTTTGCATCTTTTCCGAGGCGATTATGAACGCGGTATCCGTGGGCGAACGGCGCGCAGTAGTTTACTCCAAACCATGTTTTTCCGTCGCGATAAAGCGGCTGGCTGATGACATCGGCAGATGACAAAAGCATCATCACCACAGCCGACAAAATTGTTAGTTTTTTCATTGTGTTCGAATTTCGGGTAAAGTTAAGCATTTTTTTACTACTTTTGCTCATAAATTAACAAAATCAGGAAAATATGCTTTTCAGAAATTTATTTGCAACTACACTACTACTAAGCATCGCACTTTCGGTCTCGGCACAGCGCAAGAAGCCGCATGTTCCGGCTCCGAGCGGCGACACTTGCTTCGAGATTAAGAAGGCAATGCCGCTGTTCTATCAAGAACTGAAGAACGACCTTAAATATCCGCTGGCATGGCGAAACGCCAAGAAGGGAACGAAGTTCAAGGCATGGCACAATGCCGCCTACGCCGAACTGATGAAGAGCCTTCAGCCCGAGACGCCAACCGTTGCGTTCGGCTCGCGCCCATACGGTCAGCCAATAAACGTCGAGGCAAAGAGCAGCGCGACCGATGCCAACGCGCGCTTCAGTTACAGCATAGCGAAACTTGAATTCAGCATAAGCAAATATTCGAGGGCTAAATCGTATCTTTTCGTGCCTAACGGCGAAGGTCCGTTCCCTACGGTGGTTCTGTTTCACGACCACGGGGCATCGTTCGACATTGGCAAGGAGAAGATGTGCGACCCTTCGTACCTCTCCCTTCCGCAGAAGACCGACAGCGTGGCGCGCGATTGGTGCCACCGATGCTACGACGACCAGTATGTTGCCAATTTCTTGGCTGAACACGGATATGTTGTCTTCGTAACCGATGCGCTGATGTGGGGCGACCGCCGAGCCGAGGGCGGAACGGACTACGACGTTCAGCAGGCACTATCGGCAAACCTGTTGCAGATGGGAACATCGCTGGGCGCAACCATCGCGTGGGACGACATTCACACCATTGATTTTGTGTCTACCCTTCCGCAGGTTGACAAGAGCCGCATAGCGGTGATGGGCTTCTCTATGGGCTCGTTCAGGGCGTGGATGAGCGCGGCGGCAAGCCCTAAGGTTGCGGCGTGCGTTGCCGTGTGCTGGATGAACACAACCGACCAGCTTATGACGCTTGAGAACAACCAGAACAAGGGCGGCTCTGCCTATTGCATGCTGATTCCGGGACTTGTAAGGAAGATGGACTATGCCGATGTGGCAAGCCTGATTGCGCCACGCCCCGCGCTGTTTATGAACGGCGGAAACGACAAGTTGTTTCCGGTGAACGGCGTTACGCGCGCCTATCAGATTATGGACGATGCGTGGACGGCAGCCGGAGCAAAAAACAACTTCGAGAGTTTCATAAGCAACGGTCCGCACTTTTTCAGCAAAGAGATGCAGCAGAAGGCTCTTGACTTCTTCGACAAGCATCTGAAAAACAAGAAATAACGTTTTCTTTGAAAGATATTACGCCCTCGCAATCAGGATCTTGCGAGGGCGTTTTTATAGAGTTTTCAAAATCAAATAAGACTAAAAACAAATTTTATTCCCTGACTATTTTACAATGGTACAACATCAATTCGTCAATCTCGGCATCAACTGGCACATAGTATGTACATTGTTGGTCTACTAAACTTAATATTCCATTAACAACATGAAAATTGGTTAAATCCTTTACTCCTATATGCAATTCACTCACATTAGGACAATCGTATATCGATGACCTATATATTTGTTTAAGACTTTTTGGGAGGTAGACACTCTTAATCTTTACACTGCCACATATGGCATTTCCCTCGATCGTCGTAACTCCATCAGGAATAATAAGATCACGTATTTCTATTGCAGACGGACACTTAATTAAAGTTGTCATATCTTTACTGTACAGCATGCCATCTTTTGATGTATAATACTTGTTGTCTTCTGCCACCTCAATTTTTGAAAGCGAAATACATCCTCTAAGCACACGACTGTTTATTCTTCTTACACTTGCAGGTATAAAAAGCGACTTTAACTTAGTGCAACCGTCAAAAACATGCCCTCCGATAAAATCTACATTAGGAGAAATGGATACTGACTCCAACGATGTACAGTCCTTGAAGGCATACCATTCTATACTTCTCACAGAATCTGGCATTTTGACAGAAGTTATATGTCTGCAACCATCAAAAGCATAATTGCGGATTCTTATTATTCCTTCTGGCACTACATATTCACCGACAGTATCTTGCGGCACTTCGTGCAAAGTTGTCTTGCTATTCCGCTCATAGGGGGCTTTCTCCAAAAGATAGTAATTGTAATTCCTTTTCAGAAAGTCGGCTTCGCGAAGATAGCTTTCACATAAATCACTATTTTTCAATCTCTCAAAGTTGAGGCGATATAGATCACACAGTCTATCGGAAGGAGTCCAATCAAACGGACGTCTTTTTGTATCTGCATAATAGTGAAACAACTCTTCAATATAATATAACATATAGGCATATTCGAATGCCGAAATATCATTATTTTCCAATATCGACGTAAAGTCAAACTCCAAACGTCGAAAAAGTTTGTCAAATCCTATCTCCTCACCATAACTAATAATATAACCAAAAGCTTGTGCTTGATTATGTCCAGCTTCTTCACCCCATTCATAGTTTTTCTCAAAATACTCACCATAGCCAAAGAGAAAATCCCTGACTTCGTTTCGTTCTATTGCCTGTAAATATTTGTTCATACAAATCTTAGCTTCATTTTATATTTTCCCAATTAAATCCGTAGAAGAATTTAACTTTCTGGCAAAAATACTAACTATTGGGTAAAGCAACAAAAATCGGTTACACATTATATATTGAAAATATCCTAAAAAAAGTTAAAAACAACACTGGCAGGCAGACAAAACAACAAAAATATGACAAAAAGATATAACTTTGCGCACTGAATTAGAGACAAAAAAGAATCATGAACAAAACAATTTATTTTCTACTATTTTTACTGTGCAGTACTGTAAGCCATGCGCAAGTAACTGCGCGTGTGGAATTTCCCTACCGCGAATACAAAGACACATACACCACTCCGATGGGCGAGTATGGCGTGCTTGAACAAATGTTCGACAAGAAGACACAGGACGACAAGCGATGGTTCAAAATTCAGCACTACAACACCAACCTCAAACTGGTGGCAACAGACTCGATGCTGATTAGCAAGGACATGGAATTATACACCTGCGAAAGTGACAGGGAGATATGCTACAGCATACTGCGCGAGAGCGACGACTCGTTCCTGATTGTGGCATACAACACCAACACCCACAAGACCAACGTGGTTGAGGGCGAATACACGCACAAAGGCTCGATGCGCAGCCTCTGCATAGAAAACGGATATCTGGTGTTCAGCTCGACACAGAAGAAGATTGAGCGCATAGGCATAGTAAACCTGAAAAACGGCGACACGAAATACAGCGACATCCACATCGACGGAGTGCGCGACAAGAAAATCTTCATTCTCGAAAACACCATCATCGACGGCGAGATAAACTCGCTCGTTAAGGTAGAAGAGAATGTCTATCTTATGCGATTCGGACTCGACGGCAGCACACGCAGCCGCATACTGCTCACAAAGGACATGAAGGAGTACATCTGCAACGCGTCGGTGTCAAAGTCGGGCGGAAAATACTTTCTTACAGGAACTTACACCAACAAGAAGGAAGGAATGGCGCAAGGCATCTATTTTGCCCAGCTCGAAGGAGACAAGTTCAAGTTCATAAAGTTCTACAACTTCCTGAACCTGAAGAACTTTACAGAATACATGAGCAGCAAGAAGAAGGCTAAGGTTGAACGACGCAAGGAGAAGGCCGAGAAGAACGGCAAGGAATACAGCCTAAACTATCACATTGCAAGCCACAAGATAATGTCGGAGAACGGCTATTACTACTATCTGGGCGAGGCTTACTATCCTACATACACCACCACGCGCGACGGCTTCGGAGGTGTCTACGCTACTTTCAACGGATATTTCTACACACATGCCGTTCTTGTAAAGTTCGACAATCAGGGAAACATTGTGTGGGACAACTGCTTCAAGATGGAGCCTCGCGAAAAGCCTTTCTTTGTAAAGGCATTCGTTTCGGCAAGTCTGAAGGGCAATAACGTGAGCACCGTGTTTACCGACGGAAAGCGACTTACATCAAAGTTGTTCCGCAACTCGGACGGCGAGGTTGTAAAAGACCGTAACACCGAGATTCTGGAGACCATTGGCGACGGCGAGAGCATAAAGAGAGCCAGATACACAGACAGCATGCACTGGTACGACGAGAACTTCATAGTACACGGCAACCAGACGGTAAAGAACAGCAAGACAAACGAGCGCCGCCGTGTCAGATACATAAGCAAATATACAATCAAAGAATAATACAAGACGATGAAAACGAGCAACAGACAAGCAATCTTGCGCCTTTTTGCGATGGCAATGTTCATTGGCTTTGCACTTAGCGGCAAGGCACAGGCCTTCGACGGCGACGACGACTTCAAGCTGCACGTCGGCTATCTGAACTTCGGAAAGCAGCACGGCGGCGAATTTGGAGCAGACTACGGATTTTCCGACCATATGTCGATAGGCATTGCAGCGCGCGTGGTTGAGCCATACAACGACGAATACGGCGAGAAGAACTACGTCGACGGCATGGACGGCATTTTTACGCTAAAATATCACTTTCAGGAAACGCTGAAACTGCCTTCTAAACTCGATTTTTTCGTAGGAGCACAGGCAAGTTTCTTCGGCAGCACCGGACTGAATGCCGGCATTTGCTATAACTTCGGCGAGGTGGTAGGAATCTATGCCCGAGCCGAACGCAACCTGTTCGAAGCATGGCATATGAGACTGGAAGACGACTTCCCGTTCAAGAACAGATGGGGCTTCAGCGCAGGACTCACATTCAATGTTGATTGGTGGTAACAACAATATCCGTTAGCAGAAAGTTTTTGGATTGAATTATGAATAGGAACCCGCCTTCGCATCATCTCCTAATGACTTGCGAGGGCGGAATTTTTTTTACAAGGACTTGATTTTTGTAAATGTCGGTCTCGGTGATGCAAGAAGCCGAAGCGAGTGTCAATTTGTTAAAAAGTATTTGATATTAAATAACATACACGCCGTTTTCATCTGGTTCTATTAGCCACTTGCCGTCTTTATATATCGGCTTTATTGGGTCTACGTCGAAGATGAATTTGTCTAACTTGCGACGCTTGCGATAGATTTCGTCAAGGTCGGAGAGGGGAACATCTAAATTTGGCATTTCATACCGCATCGCCCCATCTGAAAATCCAAAGAATTTTGCAGCCTCATAAGACTCCGGAGATATACAAAACAGTTTGTCATTACAAACGTTGTATGAGTGTACAAAGAACTCAAAGCCTTTATACTTGCAATATACGTTCGACTCGAAGCCTCTTGTATGGGCGATGTCTTTTATTGGAAAGAAATATTCAAAATCAAACAATTCTTTCTTGAACCCATACTTTTCCGCTAAATTAATATCTGAAGTCGTATACCCCCATCCTAAATTAGGAAAGTTGTCTAAATAAAACCAATAACCATCAAGAAAGGCATAAGTATGCATTCCTTCAAATTTCACTTCCACATTATTCATAAATAACTTTTTTAAATATCTTTTTGTTACCACCAATGTTTTCCAGCACCGCCACAAGCGTTTCTTCTTCAGCCCCTTCCGCCACTTTGTAAATATATGCAAGAGATTTGTGTTTTCATCAATACGGCAGTTCGGTTTTAATAAAGCAAAGGCATGTATCTCTAAATTTAAGAATTTTCAAGTTTCAATTCTCAATTCAACTAAAAATTGTCAATTATTTTCTGCTTGCTTCCCCGTAGCTACTCCGAACCTACCCCGTAGCTACCCCGTTCCTACCCCGTACCTACCGGCTTACTTCCCCGTACCTTGAACGTACCCTGAACGAATCTTGAACGTACCTTTCGGCTTACTTGCCGCTACCTTGCGTCTTACTTGCCCCTTACTATCCCCTTACTTGACCCTATCTTGCCCCTATCTTGACGCGATTTTCAACTTTCTCTAAGTTTGCAGATGATTGCGGCGCAGCCGCATAAGAAAGCAAATTGGTCGAGAAAAACAATAGCAATTCAAGACAGTTTCTTACCTTTGTCGTTGTAAGGAAGAATCGGTCTGTCGAAGAGGTAAACCTGTCAACTTTCCAGAACGGAGTCTATAATTTGTTTAGGACCTCCCCGACATAGTTGCAAAGACAAGATAGAAAGTTATCGGCATAGAGCCTCGTTAGAGTGTTAGTCCATACAACTATTGACCAATTCTTTT
>FNBQ01000044.1 GCA_900102385.1 Bacteroidales bacterium KHT7
AATTTCATAATCATGGCATACAACTTCATGTCGCTGTTTCGCCATGCATTGATGAACTCCGACAAAAAGAAGTTCCTCAAGACAATCCGCTACGAACTGATATCAACACCCGCATATCTGGGAAGGACAAAGAACAAGCACATTCTGTACTTGGCCAGGTCGTTGAAAACACGACGATCCTTCCTCTCGATATGGGAAAAACTAAAGGATTTCTCTCTGCCATACAGCACCGAGAAATCCTAATGACCGATTTGGGTTAAATATGACTGCCGTCAAAAAAAGAAAATGCAAACATCTGCAAAATCGATTTTCCAGTTCTTTGCACGTTTACACTTTTTAACGCAGTTTTTTGCACATTCTTGCAATCGCTGTGAAGCGAGCAAAGAATGAAACTTGCATGTCCTTTAGTGATGCTCATTGTCATTTCTAACTTTCTTTAGTAACGCATTTGAAGTTCTTTTATTGCTTCAGATAAGACGAATACGTTTTTGTCCCTGAGGGACAAATTGAGTAGTGATTTGTCCCTCGTCAGTCTTCCGTCGTATTCGAGTTTGTCCCTTGTAAAGTAATGCTGGTTTCGTAGCCGGAAGATATAAGGTTTAGTTTAGGTTATAGATATTTAATATGGGATAAACTAAACCGTTCCTTGTCCAAGTAAACCGAATTCCCCCTCTCTCTTTTTTGGACGGCAAAAGATTATTATATCCTCAGAAACCTTCGTGCGCGTATGCGTATAATAAGGACTGCCGTTTCTGCTTTCGTGAGTCGATGAAATTAGGTTGCAAAGGTAACTGTTGTTCCTTCATCTACCCAAGGTGATCCAATGGTATGACTCAAAATCTCCACACCATTCGGGTTGTATTTGGAACCATAACCTTGTGCTGATGGTCACAACACCTTGTGAAGCAACATAATTTCTAATCACTCCCGAAAGTAGAGAAATCTACAGTAAGGAAATTAAAAACATCGAGATTATGGCAAATCAAGCAACATTATCAAAAGTTTTGATAATGTTTCGAAGTTTGTCATAGAGATAATACCATGTGAATTGTAGTTGCCGTATGGCCTGAATGACCAAGGCGAGAAGGCAGTTTCACAAAACCATGACGTGCATACATCTTCACTGCATCGGCAAACTCCGGGAAAGACTCAATGTAGAGATGTGTATAGCCTGCTTTCCGTGCTTCATTGATGACCAGTGAGAAAAGTTTTGAGCCATACCCTTTCCCACGAACTTTCGGGGAAAGATAGAATTTTACCAATTCTGCATATCCTTCAGGCAAGCCTTCTGTTGGATAGAAACCACAGCCCCCCATCACCTCACTATCTTCGTTGATGACCCAATATCCGGCATTCACACCCTGCAAGGATTCCCATATATGCCATGTGCGGGAATCATCATAGACGGTGTTCACCAATGGTGCTCCATATTCCTCGAACACAGAACGTATCACACGGGCAAGCGGCTTCTGATCTTCCTGTTCTATCGGTCTGATGGTCGCTGTTTTATTCTCCAGACACAGTTCCATCAGAATGTCGCAACGTTCGTAGGCATTATTCTTCAGCGGTATCTCCTTGAATCCCAATTTGCGATAAAGAGCAATGGAGGCTTCCATGCGGGTGTTGCCTTCGAGAAAGATTCGTTTTACATCATGACTGCGGGCATAGTCTAATAATGCCTCGCCCAGTTGGCGACCGATGCCTTTTCCCTGTGCATCTGGAGAGACTGCCATCTTTGCCAGCTCGTGACAGTCAGATTCAGGATGCGGTTTCAGCGCACAGCAACCCACGACCTGTCTGCTTTCGTCTATAGCCAGAAATATCTGCCCACCATGTCCGATGATGTTGTCATCGATATGTGCAAATGTGTCAAGATCAGACTGCTCCAGTCTGAACCAGGTCTCTATCCACTGCTTGTTCAGTTGGATAAAGTCCTGCTTGTATTGCGGCTCGTATGTGACAATTCGTATCATCAATTGCAAAAGTACACCTTTCTTAGCATTTGTGCAATACCATAACAATGGTATTAACTTATTTTAGATGTTCTTATATATAATTAAGGTGTAGTAAACCAAAATCAAAAGATTGAAGGATGGCGGAAACGTAGCATGAATCAGGGATGTAGGCGCATTTGAAGAATATTGTTCTTTTGAGGCGCTTAAATCATTACGAAAAAAGAAAATTGTTCTGTGAATTAGGAGTGTTTGGCGATATTTTCTGCGTTTTTAAAGATAGTTTGGTGGAATATGCCAAAGTTTGTAATTTTGCAGTCGAAATTAGATAACGAAATGACTTCAAAAGACATTATGGCGGAACATCATCATCATCACCACCATCATGACCTCAACGAACAGTTTGAGGAGGTGTTCTCAGGCAAGCGAAGCGATGAAGAGATATTGGCTCATCAGCAGGCGCATGCCCACCATCATCATGACCCTGATCACCCTCATGTGCACGGAGATACTAAGGACTATATGGCTGCGGTAAATGAGTATCGCAAGACATTCCCCAACAAGCAGCAGCAGATAGAGCAGACACCCGACCCTGCCGTCAGAGAGATGTTGCTCCACATGCAGGAGATGGGCATAGAGACGGTGTTCGACCGTTTTGACAGTCAGCAGCCGCAGTGTAACTTCGGCATAGCCGGCACCTGTTGTAAGAACTGTTTCATGGGGCCGTGTCGCATAACGAAGAAAGCCCCGAGGGGAGTGTGCGGTGCTGACGCCAACCTTATAGCTGCGCGCAACCTGCTGCGCCACCTTGCCGCAGGCACGGCAAGTCATGGAGCGAGAGGCAGGGCGAGTATGCTCGCATTGAAATATGCCGCAGAGGGCAAGGCGCCGATAGACATAGAGGGTACGCAGAAAATACTTGCCGAGGCAAAGACCTACGGACTGGACACCGAGGGTAAGGATGTGAGGCAGTTGGCTGGCGAGATAGCCGACATACTGCTTGAGGACTTGAGCCGCACTGTTCCCGACAAGCATAAAACCATATATAGCCATGCCCCTAAAGAGCGCATTGCCGCATGGGAGAAGGCTGGCATCATACCAGTGTCGCCATACCATGAAGTGTTTGAGAGTCTTCACCGTACCACCACTGGTACAGACGGTGACTGGCGCAACGTGATGCAGCAGTTTCTCCGCACTGGCGTAAGCTTTGCCTGGACATCATGCCTTGGCAGCGGCATAGCCATGGACTGTCTCTATGGATTGCCTCACCGCTCCACGTCAAAGGTAAACCTCGGAGCATTGAAGAAAGGGTGGGTAAACATAGCTGTACACGGACACTCACCGTTGCTGGTGCGTGAGATAGTAAGGCTCGGACAGAGCGACGAATATCAGGCAAAGGCACGCGAGGCTGGTGCGGAGGGAATACAGTTCTATGGCATCTGCTGCTCAGGTCTCAGTGCCATGTACCGCTACGGCGGTGTGATACCGCTCAGCAATGCCGTAGGCTCAGAACTGGTTCTCGGCACTGGTGCGCTCGACCTGTGGGTGGCTGATGTGCAGGATGTGTTCCCAACCATTATGGATGTGGCAAAGTGTTTCCGCACTGTGGTAGTCACCACAAGCGACTCTGCTCGTTTGCCGGGAGCGGAGCATTACGGCTTTGACCATGAGCACTCCAACATCGGCGATATTAAGAAACTGGCAGAGAAGATCGTGCTGCGAGCCATTGAGGCATTCAAGGACCGCCGCGATGTACCAGTGAAGATACCACAGTATGAGGTGGAGGCAGAGATGGGCTTCTCCGTGGAGTGGGCAGCCAAGCACTTCGAGCGCGGACTGCGCGATATTGCCGATGCGCTGCGCGACGGCAGAATCAAGGGTATAGTGAACCTCGTGGGCTGTAACAATCCGCGACTGATATACGAGAAGCATATCATAGAGGCGGCAGAGGTGCTTCTAAAGAATAATATACTGATACTTACCAATGGCTGCGCGTCGTTCGCATTGCTGAAGATGGGCTTCTGTTCAAGCAAGGCACTAGAGGTTACGGGCGACTCGCTGCGCGCTTTCTGTGAGGAGCATGGTAATATACCGCCAGTATGGCATCTAGGTGAGTGTCTTGACAACGCACGTGCCAGCGGTTTCTTCAACGGCATAAGCGGTGCTCTCGGCATACCGATTAAAGATCTGCCATACGCCTTCATATCACCAGAGTGGAGCAATGAGAAAGGCATCTGCGCCGCGCTCGCCTTCCGCCTGCTTGGCATGAACTCATACCACAGTGTATATGCGCCTACGCAGGGTGCGCCTGAGGTACACGAGTTTATGGCACACGGCACAAAGCCTATACTGGGTAGCGAGATGATAGTCAACGTTGATACGCAGCAGTTGGTAAGACAACTGGTGGACGACCATAATGAGAAACGTAGTAAACTTAACTGGTAAAAAAGACGAATATATGAGATATACATTTAATAATATAATATGCTGCGTGGCACTTGCGTTGCTGTTTGCGTCATGTGGTAAGAAATCAGACCCCAATACGGTCAGGATAGCATACCTGCCAATAACTCATGCACTGCCGCTTACCGAACTGAAGTCAGTAGATGGGGTGAAGGTGGAGCTTGTGAAGTATGGCTCATGGCCCGAACTGCTCGATGCCCTCAATACAGGGCGCGTGGATGGTGCCTCGGTTCTCATAGAGCTTGCCATGAAGGCAAAGGCGCAGGGCATAGGACTGACAGCCGTTGCTCTCGGACATACCGATGGTAACGTGATAGTGGTAGAGCAGGGGATAGGCAGCGCAAAGGACTTGAAAGGAAAGACATTCGCCATTCCTCACCGGGCATCCTCCCACCACATACTGTTGCAGGAGGCATTGGCAAAGGCAGGACTTACCATCAACGATGTGAACGTGGTGGAGATGGCACCGCCAGAGATGCCATCGGCACTTGCCAACGGTCAGATTAGTGGCTACTGCGTGGCAGAGCCTTTCGGAGCGGCAGGCATACTCGGCGGCAAGGGCAAGGTGCTCTATCGCAGTGATGAACTTTGGCAGGGTAGCATCTGCTGCGGACTGGTGCTCAACGACCGTGCCTATCTTGCCAAGAAGTCACAGTTGGATAAGGTCATTGCTGCATACAAGGCTGCAGGCAAGCATCTTGACGATAAGGAGGTAGCTCTCAGTAAGGCAAAGGAGATGCTGTCACAAAAGGATGAAGTACTCAGGCTGTCGCTTGAGTGGATAAGCTACTCTGAGCTCGACATTACCAAGACTGCATACGATGACCTTGCCCAGAAGGTAAGGAAATACGGCATAATAGACAATCCACCTACATTTGAGGAGTTCGTGAAATGAAAGCAACACTATACACAATAGCATCATTCGCCATCGCTACGGCATTGTGGCAGTTGGCGGTAGTCTTGGGCGACTTCGGCAGTGCGCTCTTCCCCGCTCCGCTTGATGTGGCGAAGGCTTTTGCCGAGATTACTGGTGACGGCACGCTCGCCGACGGAGTGGCGGCAAGTATGTTTCGCTTCGTCATAGGCTATCTGTTGTCTGTGGTGGCAGGCATAGGTCTGGGACTGCTTATTGGCAACGTCAACATACTGTTCCGGCTTACCAATCCCGTGATACAGATGATACGCCCCATAGCCCCCGTGGCATGGATGCCGTTCATCGTGCTTCTGATAGGCATAGGTGACACTCCTGCTATCGTCATCATCTTCCTTGCGGGCTTCTTCCCCGTGCTGCTCACTACTACAAGGGGAGTGCATACGGTGGATGAGACTTATCTGAAGGTGGCGAGCAACTACGGCATATCACGCTTGAAGACGGTGTTCAGCATTATACTGCCGGCGGTGTTCCCACAGATAGCCAACTCGCTGCACATTGCTCTTGGCACATCATGGATATTCCTTGTGTCGGGTGAGATGGTAGGTACGCAGTCTGGTCTGGGCTACATGATAATAGACGCGCGCAACAACCTGCGCACCGACATACTGCTCGCCACCATGATAGTGATAGGTGTAATAGGCTTCATCCTTGACTATTTAATCGGTAAATTTGAAAAGAAAGTGCTTTCATATTATGGCATACATTGAAGTAAACAACATATCAAAGGATTTCCAGCGGAAGAGCCGCGACGGCAGGCAGGAAACCATACATGTGCTTGATAATATAAGCTTTGAGATTAACAAGGGTGAGTTTGTATGCTTGCTGGGATTTTCCGGCTGTGGCAAATCTACCCTGCTCAACATCATGGCAGGCTTTGAGCAGCCCACTGCGGGCAACGTCAGCATTGACGGTGCGGTAATGACCAAGCCTTCGCCACGATACGTCACCATCTTCCAGCATTACGGCCTGCTGCCGTGGCGCAGCGTAAAGCGCAACGTAGAACTGGGCTTGGAGAACAATGCCTTCTCAAAGGCTGAGCGTGCCGTTATATCGCAGCAGTATATAGACCTCGTCGGACTGAACGGACTGGAGCATCAGTTTCCTACGCAGTTGTCTGGCGGTCAGCAGCAGCGTGTGGCGATCGCACGCGGACTGGCGGTGAACCCCGACGTGCTGTTTATGGACGAGCCCTTCGGTGCTCTCGACCCCATCACGCGCAACAAGTTGCAAGACGATCTGCTCAGCATAGTGAGGGAACAGCAGAAGACAGTGGTGTTCGTAACCCACGATATAGAGGAAGCGGTCTATCTGGCAGACCGTGTCATCGTGATGCAGTCGGGGCCAGGACGTATAGGCAAGATCTACGATGTGAAGATACAGCGTCCGCGCGACCGCAACTCCAGCGGCTTCGGCCTCTATCGTAAGGACATATATAACAAACTCTTCTCAATAAAAGAAAGTAACATCGAATATTATATTTAAAAAATTGACAAAAATGCAATATACATCATATCCTACACTGCATATCCTGCAGAAGAAAACATACATCTTCAGTGCAATGTTCATAATAGGCAACATCTTGCTGCCACAGTTATGCCACCTTGTTCCACAGGGCGGGCTAATGTTGCTCCCTATATATTTCTTCACCCTTGTCGGTGCATATTGCTACGGCATTAACTTAGGACTGCTTACGGCACTCTTGTCTCCAGTAGTCAACAACTTGCTTTTCGGTATGCCACCAACAACTGCCTTGCCGGCTATATTGGTGAAGTCGGTGTCGTTGGCGATAGCAGCAAGCTACGTAGCTCATCGTACCCAGCGTGTCAGTATAGGACTGCTGGCTCTGGTGGTAGTTGCGTATCAAGCCATCGGCATGGTGTTTGAATATATCTATACAAATAGTCTTAGTGCGGCACTGCAAGATGTGCGTCTCGGCATACCGGGACTGCTTATGCAGGTGTTGCTCGGCTATTTTGTTATAAAAAGAATATCAGAATGATGTCCTGCGTGTTTAATGGCATGGAATTACCATGCGACTGCTACGCACCTGACGTGCGTGAGATAATGAGCGACACCATAGAGCGTTTCGGAAAAGAAGAGTGGTATAAGGTAGTCCTGACAAATGAGATTCACGGGCACCTCGGCATATACTCTACCCTGGGAGCCAAGATGGGGTGTTATGCCATGTCGCTGCATGAGGGTGATGATGAACCGAAGGTGTTGTCGTATGCAGGAAGCCAGCCGCCGGTAAGTTGCTTCAATGACGGTCTTCAGGTTAGCACGGGTGCTACGATGGGACACGGACTGTTCTTTCTGGCAGACGAAGACGAGAAACGTATAGAGGCGCATTTTGCCTGGAATGATGAGACCATGCTCCTCCGACTGCGAAGCGAGTATGCCCAGACTATACAAAATGACATCAGGCATGGCGTAGAGGCATACGGTCATTCGCCACGATACTGGAGCTATGTGCGGCAACTCGCATTGAAGTACTGGAGTCAGTGGAATCGTGATGAGATTTTTGAGAAGGCAGAATAATAAATATTAATGCGTAAATAATGGATAGTGCAGTATAATACCAATAACGTACAGAAATCAATCAATAACATGGATTTTGGCAAAAAAAACATGGATGAAACAACTGCTTTTCTGAAAAAATGCTTTTCTGAAAAAAAATAGTAACTTTGTAAACAGAAGATTAAATGAACATATTAAATAAAAACACAAAACACAGGATTAAGAAAAACATCTCTCTATTATTAATGCTCGCCGCCATAGGCACCACTGATGCCATGGCTGAGATGAACTCTAAAGACACATTGAACGAGGTTGTAGTTACAGGAACACGCAACGTTGCCGACGTTCGCCACCTGCCGATGATGGTAAGCGTGGTAAATCGCGACAGGTTGACCATAGGACAGCAGATGAACGTACTGCCTACGGTGATTCAGCAGGTACCGGGCATGTTTGTCACGAGCCGTGGCGTCATGGGCTACGGTGTTTCCACCGGCGGCTCGGGCGGCATCAGCATACGCGGACTATCTGGCGGTGCCGGTCAGGCCATGGTGCTCATTGACGGTCATCCGCAGTACCAAGGATTGTTTGGTCACCCCATATCCGACAGTTACCAGACACTTATGGCCGAGCGCGTAGAGGTGGTGCGCGGACCAGCCTCCGTGCTGTATGGCACTAACGCCATGGGTGGTGTAATGAATATCATCACACGCAAGACAAAGAAAGACGGAGTATTCACCGACGTAAGCCTCGGTGCCGGCAGCTACGGAACAGCACAGGCAGAGGTGAGCAACCAGATAAGGAAGGGCGGTTTCTTCTCTACCGTGGCAGCACAGTACAGCCGCACTGACAACCATCGTCCTAACATGGGATTCGAGCAGTATGGAGGCTATATAAAGATAGGTTACGATTTTTCTGAATACTGGAGCGCATACGTTGACCTCGACCTCACGCACTTCAACGCAAGCAACCCCGGCACCGTAAGTGTACCTAAGGCTGAGAACGACCAATACATCACACGCGGTGCGGCAAGCTTCGTAGTGGAGAACCACTATGGCAAGACCAACGGTGCCATAAGCATATACGATAATTTCGGCATACACAAGATTAACGATGGATACAACGTCAACGGCGGAACACCGCAGACCGACCTCTTCCGCTCCAAGGATGCCGTGGCTGGTTTCTCGATATGGGAGAGCACAAGTCTCTTCAGGGGCAACAATGTTACCATAGGCTTTGACTATCAGAACATATACGGCAATGCCTACTATACCGACCGCGAGACCGGCGAGCGCGTGACAACCCAAAAGCGCAAGATGCAGAGCACACGCAACCACGAGGATGAGTATGCCGGATATGTGGACTTCCGTCAGGACCTGGCACAGTGGCTCACCATTGACGCTGGCGTGCGCTATGACTACCACACTGTGGTTGGAGGCGAGTGGATACCACAGGGCGGCATCATCATCCGTCCGGTAGCTACCGGCGAACTGAAGGCTTTGGTAAGCAAAGGTTTCCGCAACCCTACCAATAAAGAGATGTATCTGTATGGCACTGCTAACCATGAGACACTGCGTGCAGAGCGTATGTGGAACTACGAGTTGTCATGGCGTCAACGTCTGGGCAGCCTCAACTATGGTGCCAACGTGTTCTACATCAATGCCGACAACCTGATACAGACTGTAGCAGGCAAGAATATCAACACCGGCGAATTGAAGAACTGGGGCTTTGAGTTTGATGCGGCATACCGTTTCTCTGAGCACTTCAGCGTCAACACCAACCATTCTTTCCTCGGTATGGAGAAGAAGGTTATTGCTGCTCCTGAATACAAGGGTTTCATAGGTGCCGACTATACTTGCGGCAAATGGACTGCCAATGCTGGTGTGATGTACATCAACGGTCTCTACACCAGTGCAACCGAGAAGGAGAATTTCTGCCTTGTCAATGCTTCTGTAGCATATCGTCTTACAAAGTGGCTGCAACTGTGGGCACGCGGTGAGAACCTCCTGGCTCAAAGCTACGAGATAAACCAGGGCTACCCTATGCCAAGGGCTACCTTCATGGGCGGAGTAAACGTAAGATTTTAATTAATGCATAATTCATAATCAATAGTTCGTTAAAAATTAACATATCAGCTTAAGCGGCTTTGCGCTGCCAGCCATCAGATACATGATGATGTTTTTCAGATTTTCCAGCCTATCCATTTGTCCTTACTTCTTATAGAGTGCCTGAGCCAGTGCATCAGTGGGTCTTCATGCAGACACTCCTGTAGATGTGCCTCGGTGGCGGCAAGGGTGGGGAAAAGCTGAGGATAGCCGTCGGTGGCAAGGATAAGTGTATCGGCATCGGCAGCGTTATAGGTCTTGACCTTGTCAAGTGGAATGTGGAAACCGTCAATGACGGCATAGGCGCTGCCTGCTTCTTGCATAGCCTGCAACAAGATGGGCAGTATATATTCGCGGCCAGCATCATGATGACGAAAAACCTTACTCCGAGGAAATGATGAACGTCATCAATGAGTATGAGTATGACGATGATGACACCTACTTCTACATCCGTCAATTTACCTTTGAATAACTAACCTGCGGTGGTATGCGGTCGTTACGGATGGCATACCATCGCATAATACGTACAACTATGTACACAGACGAAGATAACAGCACCGATTTGATTGGAGCGTTTTGTGAACTCCTATTCCCAAGGAAAGGTTACAGCAACGGCATCATCGTTGATGACTATGGCAATGAATGGCTCGTTCAGTTGACGAATGGCAGAGAAGTTACTGCTTATAAGGACGAGGTTTTCATCATTTAGAGTCAGAGAAGTCTATTTTTCGCTTATGGGATTTGGACTTCTTTCTTTTTTACTGAAACACCTCTTATAGCACTAAAATGCTGTACCCTCGCATATAAATTCGGCAACAAATGAGATTCATTGCAGAATTTACATGCCATACCAAACTACCAAATTATTCTGTTAATATCTTCTGTGAATGCTATTAAACTCTTGACTCCTTGTAAAGACGGCTGTGGGTAGTCTCGGTTAAAGCGGACGAGAGTAACATCTGGAAATTGAGATGCCATCTGCTCGAATGGGAAGCGGATGATGACGGGCGTGTTGAAGCCCACACCGAACTCCAGAAGCAGGAGCCGCTTGTCGGATGCCGTGCGCACGAAGTCGCTGTATCGTTGGGCTTGCTGATGCCAGTGGCTATCCTCCACGAAAGTATTGTCACAACGGAGATTCATGCTGACGGGCTGACCGTCGGGAGTGTACGGAATCATTTCCGTAGGTATGCGGCAGTCGCGAATGGCTGGCAGCGCACGTTCCACCCACTCCTGATTATGATATAGTTCCTTGGGCGAACCCGAAGCCGGTTGAAAATAGCAGTAGTCGCCCTGCGTGGCAAAGATGCGATCGGCATCGAAACCTGCCATCTCAAACTGTCCGTCAACATTGGTGGTGATGACGAAGTAATCTTTCCCGCCAACCATCTTCAACAGGTTCTTGTATAGCGGCAATGCCCCTGTGCGGTAACGGCCAAACCATATATGCATCGCCCAATATGCCCAGCGTTCCTCATCGGTCTGAAAAGGATAGAACCCTGCGCTATAAAGGTCGGTGAACCCGTAACGGACAATCCACTCACGGAATTCTGTGCGGAAATCCTCACCGGCATAGTCGATGCCAGCGGCAGTGGTCAGCCCTGCTCCTGCACCAATCAGCACGTAGTCGGCTTCGGCAATCAATCGCCGAAGGTCTGCAAGCCGTTCAGAGAAGTTGCCGGTAGATGTCGTGGCCTTTGTCGAGGAAAACATTGAATACAATCGTTTTAAGTTCATGTCGTGGATATGATTTGACGGTCTCGATGGCAATCCTTGCAGCCAGTTCGTTGGGGAAATGAAACACGCCCGTGGAAATGCAGCAGAAGGCGATGCTCTCCAATCCGTCCTCTTCTGCCAGATCAAGGCAGGAACGGTAGCACTGAGCCAACTGCTCTTCCTGCTCCTTCGTGGGAACACCATCGGGAATAATCGGGCCGACAGTGTGGATGACATGACGGGCAGGCAGGTTGTAGCCTTGTGTGATGAAGGCATCGCCAGTAGCCAGCAGCCGTCCCTGCATTTTGTCGGCACACTCCTTGCGCAGTTGGATGCCGGCGGCTGAGTGGATGCAGTTGTCTATGCAGTTGTGGAGGGGTGCCCAGCAGCCCAATGCCTGTGCATTGGCAGCATTGACGATGGCATCCAACTTCAGACGGGTGATGTCACCTTGCCAGAGAAGGATGTCTGAGGTCTGAGGTGTGATGTCTGAGATTTCCACAACGCCTTTATCCTCGCACTGCATCTGAAGTTCGGCATCCTGCATCGTCAGAAAGTCTTCTGCTATCGGGCGAGGCTCCCACACGTTCATCAGTGCCCGCATCATCCTTTGCCGCTCTTCGAGTGAAGAAGGAATCTGATGACTGACATGCTCGTCAGCCATCAGATACATGATGATGTTTTTCAGATTTTCCAGCCTATCCATTTGTCCTTACTTCTTATAGAGTGCCTGAGCCAGTGCATCGACATCACCGGGCAGTTCGGGATATGCAGCCTTCAGCGCCTCGGTGAATGCAGCGGCATCCTTCTTGGCTGCCATCAGCTCCTTCACCTTCTCCAGATAGGCAATCTTGAACTCCACCTGAGCTTTCTCAGCCAGACCGCCATGACCGCCGATGAAGTACTTGGCACCAGAAGCGAGAGCCTTCTTAGCCTCTGCCAACTCTGCGTCAACAGCAGCAGCGTTGCCAATCTGCAGCGGACTGATATGAGCCTCGGCAGGAGTCCAGTGGGTGTAGTACACTTGACCGCCGATGATGATTGAGGCACCAGGGAAGTCGCTCGTTGCGCCATGCTCGAAACGGAAGTCTATGCCGTTCCACATCTGAGTCTGTCCGAAGGGCACCTCAGCAGCCTTCTGCGTGGGCAGTTCTACCATCGTTTCGCCAAACTGCTCGGCAAACTGCTTCATCATACCTCCATAGACGGGACCTTCGATAAAGGCAGGCATACCCTCGGGCATCGTCAGGGGGAGCTTGTCAGAGCCACCCAGATGATAGTCGGTCACGTCAATCTCCACGGGCTTGCCCAGCTTCTCGATGTAGTCGGCAAACTCCTTGGCATTCACCTTGAAAAGCGGATATTCCATCACGATGAGCGAGTCCTTGCCCTCGATGATGTAACTGGCATCGCCCATCACGTCGTTCGTGTTGTACACATGCAGCTTGTAGCCCTCCATGTCATAGGCGGTGAATGCCCCCGTCAGAGAGTCCTCTACCTCGGCGGCATCGTTCTGAGCCGTCTGCTGTGTCTTGTTACCGCAGCTTATCATCATGGCAGCTGCCATCATTGCGAAAAATACTTTTTTCATGGTTCTTACTTTTTTTTTTGAATTTATACTAAGTTATTTGTTTTTGAATCGCTCACCGACAAAGCCGTTACTGACTTCACCCGTCATCAGGTTGAAATGCTTGAATACAGGAGGTGTTGGTGACAGGTCATAGTAGTCCATCTCGGCAATTGGCAGGCAGAAGTAAGCCAGCTTGTCCCAACTGGTGTAGAGACGGGGTAAGACGGGATTGTTGTCGTAAATCCATCGTTTTACTTCATCCTCCACATCGAAGTTCACCATGCCGCTGCAACGGACAGAGACGTTGTCTGCGTAGGCCAACAACTCCACATTGGCATTTTGCTGAAGTTCGCGCCATACAGCCTTTTCGGGAGAAGTGGCGAAGTAGAGCATATTGCCCTCACGCTTCATCACCTGGAAAACACGAAGCTTTGGCAGATTACCCTCACACGTAGCAAGGGTAATCTCCTTATGCCCGTCCAGGAATCTGAGTGCTGTCTGTAACATACGCTTAATATGCAGCCGTGAAACGCTCCTTGTGGTGGTTCTCCTGCTCCAGTTCGTCAACCATTGCTACGGCGTAGTCCTCCACAGAGATGAAACTCTCGCCCTTCTCATCAACAAGCAAGTCATCCTTGCCGAGACGGTATTTGCCGGTGCGAGTGCCGGGCTGCAGGTTGCCGAGGTTTCCGGCGGGCGAGAAGAATATCCAGTCTATATCCTGCTCCTTCATGAGCGTATTCAGGTAGAACTCGCCAAGGCTCTTCACGCCGGGCAGCCACGACTCGGGCAGTGTACCCGTGTCAACAAGGCGTACACCGGGCTTTACGAACAGCGTACCGGCACCACCGACAATCAGCAGTCGGCGCACACCGGATTGCTTTGCACCCTCGACAATCTTCGGATAGTTCTCCAAGGTTTCCTCATACTGACGGGGATTCGCCCAGCCGTGATTGTAGGCACTGATGACAGCATCATTGCCTTTAGCCAAAGCAGCCAGTTCGGCAGGATTGGTAGCATCGGCCACCACATACTCTATCAGGTCATTCTTCACCTTCACACTGTCCATGTTGCGTACGATAGCCGTAACTTTGTGACCTCTGGAAACCAACTCGTTCAGGATAGCATTGCCTACGAAACCCGTTGCACCGATTAAAACTACATTCTTTGCCATAATTCTTCTTGTTTTTATTGTTAATACTTTTGTTTCGACGGTGCAAAGGTACTAACTTTCGGTAACTGCTGCAAGAAGGCACCAAAAAGTGGCTTACTTACTTTTTTGTTAGAATTGCTGAAATACAGGCATTTTCTTTAATCTTAAAAAATGTTAAAAAATTAAATTGTTGTCTATGTGTAATTTGCTACTTCGGAAATTTGCTTACTTTCGGAAAGTTTTGTACCTTTGCACTCGGATTTTAAAATAGTCAAACATATGCGTAAGATAAATAGAACGATAGATGAGAAGTACAAAGCGTGCCCCATACGCAACGTAATAGAAAAGTTCGGCGACAAGTGGTCTTTGTTGGTGCTATATCACCTCAACGAGCGAGGCACCATGCGTTTCAACGATCTGGGGCGTGACATGTCTGACTGTTCGCAGAAAATGTTGTCACAAACTCTGAAGCGTCTGGAGCAAATAGGTCTTGTAGCTCGTCAAGTCTATCCAGAGGTTCCTCCACGGGTTGAATACTCCATCACTGAATTGGGCAAAAGCCTCATGCCCCATGTCATCGGTTTGATGGAATGGGCTACCCAAAACTTCGAGAATATAGTTAGAGATGAGGGTGATTTATAAGGAAGAGTTTTTCATCATTTAGAGTTAAAAGACTCCATTTCCCGCTTCTGGAATTTGGACTCTCTTTCTTTTGGACAGCAAAAACTGTTGTAACACTGATGATTTTAAACTGCAGTACATCGGGTTAAAAATATAAATTCGGCAACAAACGCTATTTATTGCCGAATTTATATAATCGTACAAAACTACTACACTTCTGTCTAATAGTAGTATATTTGTACAGAATGGCGTTATAAAACTTGATTTAGTCAAGGGGTAATCATCCATTGTCTCACGTTCCTTCTGTACATCATCTAACAGACTGTTGTCATATATTGCCCATTGCAGTAATCCGTCTTTGTTCTGTAGTTCACAGAAAGATGGGGCAGTATGATGTGTACATCCGAAGAGCGACGTTAATAGTCGGGTATGCCAAGCCTGTAAGTTCGGCTATCTCCGAAGCGGTAAGACCGTCAATTATTCTTGTTTCAAGGTGATAGAGCATCAGCAACTGGGCTACAGGTGGCATCATCTCAGGCATTTCCTTGACCGTGTTCTTCAGCTCACGCAATACGATTAGCATACTTGGGATGAAAACCATTTTCCCAGGTACAATAATATCCTAATGCTCCAAACATTTATCAAAAAAAAGTGCATAATAAAGCTATTTTTGTCTTATATTTGACAATTGGCGATGGATATTTTGTCTTTATCCTTGCAAAGTTTCTTTAATAGTAGAGTAGGCTCCTTTATTGAAATCTTCATTTATGCCTTTTCCGACGCAAGCGAGTCACATTTACTTTTCAATACAAAAGTTACTCAACTGATAGATTTATACTCGCCGGGAGTCATGCCGGTGAGGCGACGGAAGTATTTTGAAAAGAATGAGGGATTGGCAAAATGCATCTCATCGGCAATCTGCGCTGCCGGCTTGTCCGTGTGGCGCAGTTCTATTTTGATGCGTGTGATGAGGGCACGGTCTATCCAGTCTTTGGCGGTGGTGCCGCTGGTTTGTCGGATGACGGTGCTCAGGTATCGTTCAGTGAGGCACATGCGGTCGGCGTAGTATCCTATCTGATGATGTTCGGCACAGTGTTGGGTAACCAGTTGGAGGAAACGATCGAAGATGGTCTGCTCGCGCGAACGACTGCTGGCCTGTTGGTCGATCTGCTGCTGGAACAGCTGGTTGTAGTGGTGCATCTGGGCTGCTACGAGGGCTATGACGGTGGGACGATGATAGTCGTCCGTGGCATGAACCGTTTGCCAGATGGCGTCCATAATATGTGTGGCGGTAGCGATATCCTCTTCGGTGGCGGACAACTGGAAGTCGCGCACCTGCCAGTTGAAGGCCGACGGCATCTGTCCCTGTGCAAAAGGCATGGGGAAGTTAGAGAAAAGTCCCATTCCGAAGATGCGGAGGTCTGGCGACAGACGCTTGGGATGGATGATGGTACCAGGACCGATATAGACGAGTGTGCCGCTCGTAAGGTGGCGGTCTTGCAGGTTGATGGTAATTTCAGCCTCGCCGTTCATGATGATGCCCAAACGGTGATCATTGATGGTAAAAGGTGGCTTTTGGCGCATCAGCAGACTGAACACCGTGCTGTTGCCGCGAACCATTGCCAGTTCGCTATTCATGAATATATGCTCGCGCATTTGCGAGAGGTGTGGTGTGAGAATGTCGCGCATTCGTGTGGCATCCATCAGTTGCGGTTGTCTGTTCATAATACGTCCTTTTTTATTGGTAAAGATAATCATTTTCCGCGAAACAATGCTCTGTTTATGTATAAATCGAACAAAAAGAACATTTCCCCATTCTTACAGATAACACCACGATGAAAAAAACATCGTACTTTTGAATCTGGAATTCAATGACAAAACAGATATGAAGAAATTGTTTTTAGCTTTGACTATGTTGCCCATGCTGGTACAGGGGCAGACGCTGGAAGAGTGTCAGCAGGCAGCAGAGAAGAATTATCCGCTGATACAACAGTATGGACTCATCGAGAAGACCACACAGCTGACTGTTGCCAATATCCAGAAGGGTTGGCTGCCGCAAGTGTCGGCATCGGCACAAGCCACGTATCAGAGTGATGTGACGGCTTGGCCTGACGAGATGAAGACGATGATGGGCGGTATGGGCATTGACATGAAGGGACTGACGAAGGATCAGTTCCGTGTGGGCATCGATGTGCAGCAGACCATCTATGACGGAGGCGTCATTGGCAGTCAGAAACGCATAGCCCGTGAACAAGGCAAGGTACAGGCGGCACGGAACGAAGTCAATATTTATAATGTTCGCAGGCGCGTGAACGAGTTGTTTTTCGGGCTGTTGCTGATTGACGAACAGATTAAGTTGAACACCGACTTGCAGACACTGCTGGCAGGCAACGAACGCAAACTGGAGTTGATGACCAAACGGGGCACAGCTGCCGAGAGCGACCTGCAGAATGTGAAGGCAGAGCGTCTTAACGCGATACAGAAAGCCACCGAACTGGCATCGCAGAAGCAAATGCTGCTGAGAATGCTGAGTACATTCTGCGGCATAGAGATAAATAACATACAAAAACCGCAAGTGAAGGCAGAAGATGGAGGGCTGACAGCAGAAAACCGTCGTCCGGAACTGAAGGCGCTGGATGCACAGATAGGCGTGCTGAATGCTCAGGAGAAAGCACTCAACGCAGCGCTGATGCCGAAGGTTGGCGTGTTTGCACAGGGTTACTATGGTTATCCGGGCCTGAATATGTTTGAGGATATGATGCGCCACAAATGGAGCTTGAACGGCATCGTCGGTGCACGGGTAACGTGGAACATCGGTGCCCTCTATACTCGCAAGAACGACAAGGCAAAACTGCAGTTGCAGCGTGATATGACAGAAAACAACCGGGAGGTATTCCTCTTCAATAACAACCTGGAACAGACTCAGCAGCACGAGAACATTGCACGCTATCAGAAGCTGATGGCTCAAGACGGAGAGATTATCACATTGCGACAGGCTGTGAGAAAAGCGGCAGAGTCGAAGCTGGCACATGGCATCATCGACGCGAACGACCTGGTGCGCGAAATTAATCAGGAGCATGCTGCCTGTGTGCAACAGTCAGTACACGAGATTGAAATGCTGAAAGAGATATACGACAACAAATACACGACAAATAATTAAGCATATGAAAAAGATATATGTATTGGCAGGTGTGGCGCTGATGATGACAGCCTGCGGAAACAACGAGAAAGAATACGATGCAACGGGCACGTTCGAGGCTACCGAGACGACCGTGTTTGCCGAACAGAGTGGGGCATTGCTGTCGTTTGACGTGAACGAGGGCGACAAGATGGAGGCAGCCCGAGAGGTGGGACTTATTGACACCACGCAGACGTGGCTGAAGATTCAGCAGATGGACGCTACCAAAGCGGTGTATCAGAGTCAGAAACCCGATATGGAACTCCAGATAGCTGCCACACGCCAGCAGTTGGCTAAGGCCCAGCAGGACGAGCAGCGCTACCGCGAACTGGTTGCCGACGGGGCTGCCCCCTCGAAGATGCTCGACGACGCTACGAGCCAGGTAAAAGTGTTGCAGAAGCAGTTGGATGCGCAGATATCATCGCTCAACACTCAACTCTCAACACTCAACTCTCAACTTTCGACTGCTGAGGTTCAGAAAGCACAGTTGCAGGATATGCTCCGAAAGTGTCACATCATGACTCCCATCAAGGGTACGGTGCTCGAGAAATATGTGGAGCGTGGCGAGTTTGTAAGTGTGGGCAAGCCGTTGTTCAAGATAGCTGATACCGAGTCGATGCACCTGCGTGCCTACGTCACTTCAGCCCAGCTGCAGCACATCAAGATAGGTCAGCAGGTGAAGGTGTTTGCCGACTATGGCGACAACCAGCGCAAGGAGTATGCAGGTACGATCATCTGGATATCGTCTCGTTCGGAGTTTACACCCAAGACTATTCTCACAGACGATGAGCGTGCCGACCTGGTGTATGCCATCAAGGTAGCTATCAAAAATGATGGATTTGTGAAGATTGGTATGTATGGGGAAGTGAAATTAAGTGAAAAGTGAATAATTTGCTACTGCTATGGATGCTATTGTTGTTAATAACGTGTCGAAGTCGTACGGACGGGTGCAGGCACTTTGCGATGTGTCGTTTGCTGTCGGCAAGGGTGAGGTCTTTGGACTGATTGGCCCTGATGGTGCCGGAAAGACATCGATGTTTCGCATCCTCTGTTCGCTGTTGCTGCCCGATGCAGGCACGGCGGTAGTAGATGGCTACGATGTGGTGAAACAGATGCGCGAGGTGCGCTCCCGAGTGGGCTATATGCCAGGCAAGTTCTCGCTATACCAAGATCTCACTATCGAGGAGAACCTGAACTTCTTTGCCACGCTTTTCGGAACGACTGTTGATGAAGGTTACGATAGTATCAAAGCCATCTACTCGCAGATAGAACGCTTCAAAGACCGCAAGGCAGGAGCACTCTCGGGTGGTATGAAGCAGAAACTGGCCCTCTCGTGTGCATTGGTACACCAACCCCGTGTGCTCTTCCTCGACGAGCCCACCACGGGTGTTGATCCCGTGAGTCGTAAGGAGTTGTGGGAGATGTTGCTTATGTTGAAGGAACAAGGAATAACGATCTTGGCTTCAACGCCTTATCTTGACGAGGTGCGTTGTTGCGAGCGCGTCGCTTTTCTGGATCAGGGGCAGGTGCGCGGCATTGGCACTCCCGATGATATTCTCTCTCAGTTTGCCAGCATCTTTAACCCGCCAGGCATAGATAAGAGTGAAGAGTTAAAAGATAAGAGTGAAGAGTTAAAAGATAAGAGTGAAGAGTCGGAGAATGTCATTGAAGTAGAACATCTGGTAAAAGCCTTTGGCGATTTCCATGCAGTTGACGACATCTCGTTCAGCGTTAAGCGAGGCGAGATATTCGGATTCCTGGGAGCCAACGGTGCTGGCAAGACGACGGCGATGCACATGCTGACAGGACTGAACCAACCCACCAGTGGAACGGGTAGGGTGGTAGGTTTCGACATCCGCACGGAGTATGAGCAGATTAAGCGCCACATAGGCTATATGTCACAAAGGTTCTCGCTTTATGAAGACCTCACCGTTGCCGAGAATATCCGTCTCTTTGCCGGCATCTATGGCATGAAGGACGATGAGATTCGCCGCAAGACCGATGAACTCATGGAACGCCTGCAGTTCACGGAGCACAAGAACGACCTCGTTGGCTCGCTGCCATTGGGTTGGAAACAGAAGCTGGCCTTCTCCGTCTCTATCTTCCACGAGCCGGGCGTGGTGTTCCTCGATGAACCCACGGGTGGTGTCGATCCCGCCACACGCCGCCAGTTCTGGGAACTCATCTACGACGCTGCCCGTCGCGGCATCACCGTCTTCGTGACTACCCACTATATGGACGAAGCAGAATATTGCGACCGCATCTCTATCATGGTGGACGGCAAAATCAGCGCACTCGGCACACCCGATGAACTGAAACAGCGTTTCCACCAACCCGACATGGACCATGTGTTTACCTATCTGGCCCGTCAGGCCACCCGTAGTGACAGTTGAGCGTTTAGAGTTTAGTGTTTAGAGAAATGAAACAGTTTATAGCATTTGTAATCAAGGAAGCCAAGCATATTCTGCGCGACAAGCGTACGATGCTCATCCTCTTCGGCATGCCCGTGGTGATGATGCTGCTCTTCGGCTTCGCCATCACCACCGATGTGAAGAATGTGCGCACGGTGTTGGTCACCTCTGAGATGTCGCCCCGTACGCAGCAGGCCGTAGAACGACTGGCACAATCGGAATATTTCATTATCACGCAGACGGTGAACACCCCACAGGAGGCCGAACGGCTCATCCGCAGTCAGCAGGCCGATATGGCGCTGGTGTTCACACAGAATCGTGTTATGCAGATGATGGTTGACGGCAGCGACCCCAATATGGCAACGCAGTGGACGAACTATGCGCAGGGCGTGCTGGCAAACATGCAGGGTAGTATGATAAACTCCAAGATGCTTTATAATCCCCAGATGCGTTCTGCCTATAACTTCGTGCCTGCCATCATGGGTATGCTGCTGATGCTCATCTGTGCCATGATGACCTCGATATCGATTGTCCGCGAGAAAGAGAAAGGTACGATGGAGATACTGTTAGTATCGCCCGTGCGCCCCTTGATGGTGATTATCGCTAAGGCAGTGCCTTATCTGGTGCTGGCCTTCGCCATTCTCATCACCATCCTGCTGATGGCGCGTTTCGTGCTGGGTGTGCCCCTTGCAGGTTCGCTGTTCTGGATTCTGGCTGTGAGCACTCTCTATATTCTGCTGGCGCTCTCGTTAGGACTGCTCATCTCCAACGTGGCACAGACGCAACTCGTGGCTCTGTTGATGTTGGCTATGGTACTGCTCATGCCTGTGGTGATGCTGTCGGGCATGCTGTTTCCGGTAGAGTCGATGCCGCAAGTGCTGCAATGGCTGGCTGCTGTGGTTCCGCCACGCTACTATATCGAGGCCATGCGCAAGCTGATGATTATGGGTGTGGGCATTGGCGAAGTGGCTCGCGAGGTAGCTGTGCTGGCTGGTATGACGGTAGTGTTGCTCGCCATCGCCCTGAAGAAGTTTGATGTAAGACTTAGGTGATAAGAATTCTCAATTATGATAAAATATCTCATACAGAAAGAGTTCCTGCAGATACGCCGCAATGCGTTCCTTCCCAAGCTCATCATCATGTTCCCCATCGTCATCATGTGCGTCATGCCGTGGGTGATGCAGATGGAAGTGAAGAACATCGTGGTAGATGTGGTTGACATAGACCACACCGTGGAGTCGCAGCGGTTGGTACAGCAGATTGCTGCCTCTAATTATTTCATCTTCGGTGGACAGAAGGCCACCTACGCTGAAGCGATGAAGGACATTGAGAAGGGTAGGGTCGATGTCATCCTCGAGATTCGCGGTGGCAAGTATCTCATTGCAGCCAATGCCGTCAACGGCACCAAGGGCTCAATGGGTAGCGCCTATCTGAGCCAGATAGTCACCTCAAACGTCACACATCATACATCAAACATCACGCCTCTCACCTTATACAACAAAGGTCAGAACTACAAACTCTACATGATTCCCGCCCTCTTTGCCATTGTGATGATGCTGATGACGGGCTTTCTGCCCACACTCAACATCGTTGGCGAGAAAGAGGCAGGCACCATCGAACAGATCAACGTTACGCCCGTTTCCAAGTGGTCGTTCATCCTCGCCAAACTCATCCCTTACTGGCTCATCGCGCTGTTTGTCATCACCGTGTGCCTGTTGTTGGCGTGGTTCGTTTATGGCATCACACCTGCTGGTCCCGTGTGGCTCATCTACTTGCTTGCTATGCTGCTGGCGCTATTCTTCTCTTCTTTCGGACTCATCGTGTCCAACTACTCCGACACCATGCAGCAGGCCATGTTCGTGATGTGGTTCTTTGTGGTGAGCATCATGTTGCTGTCGGGACTTTTCACCCCTACGCGATCCATGCCCCAGTGGGCGTATCTTACCACCTATATCAACCCCATGCACTACTTCATTGATGCCATCCGCACCGTCTTCATCCGTGGTGGTGGGCTGCACGAAACTGCCCATCAGGTCTTAGCCCTTGCTGGCATCGGTACGCTGATGGGTTGTTGGGCGGTGCAGAGCTATAAAAAGAATTCATAAGGTTGATGCTGCAGATCTTTGTGACAATAGTTTATTCAATATGTTGATGTCTTGACATGTGTGGAATATCCACAGATCGTTAGTGTGTTCTATATTTGAGAATTATAAATTCGGCAGTAAACTAAAATTACCGCCGAATTTATTTTTTAGAATTGTTATTATTCCATCTTCATGATAGCCTCAATCATTT